>JAGDZO010000001.1:0-228191 GCA_049115815.1 Cyclobacteriaceae bacterium
AATCTTTCACTTATAAATGTCAATAAGAAATTATGGTAGCATGACTGGTAGTAATAATTGTAGGAATACATGTTCACTACTCAATAGAAATGTAACCGGTTACCAAAAGTGGTAACAAAGAGCTTATGGTGATTATTGCGATGGGGTCCACCTCTTTCCATTCCGAACAGAGAAGTTAAGCCCATCAGCGCTGATGGTACTGCCGTAAAAGGTGGGAGAGTAAGTCGTCGCCAGTTTTTAAACTAAACCCTTATCTTAACCGATAAGGGTTTTTTTGTGTCTAAAAATGTGGTTTCGCTAATTACTATTCACTCGTCTCTAATTGAAAAGTGATTGTCCTGGGTATTTATAATTGGTTAGTTTTGAGTTCGAATAATTGGATATGATTCTATGACCTTTTTGTACCCAAATGTATTATGGGCTTTAGTTCTGTTGATTATTCCAATCTTGCTTCATTTTTTTCAGGTAAGAAGGTACAAGAAAGTTTATTTTACAAATCTCAGTTTCTTATCTGAACTAACTCGAGAAAACAAATCTACTTCTCGACTTAAAAGACTCTTGATTCTAATTAGTAGGTTACTCCTTCTTCTTTTTATGATTGTGGCGTTTGCTAGACCTCAATTTTCAAAATTGGATGAAGAGTTTCAATTTTCTAAAGGGGCTATCGCGATTGATAATTCCCTAAGCACTCAAATACTAGACAAAAGTGGTAAACCAGCCTTATATGAAGTTCACAGATATGTGAAAAAAGAACTTGAAAAATCAGAAAATGAATGGTCTGTATACGATAATGATGGGTTGATTTACAATAGTGTAGAATTAGAAAAGGTTGGATTGAAATTTTCTAATCGATCATTATTGTTGTCAGAAAGAATTCAGCGACTAAAAACAGAGAATCCGGAATTGATTCATTTAATTTCAGATTTTCAAAAGTTTTCCTCTGATGGATTTGATTATTTAGTCGGAGACTCTAGCTCGAATTATTTGGTTCACAATTTGTCCTTAGAAAACGGCAGTAACATCTATGTTGACAGTGTTTGGCTTAATTATCCAATTGGGTATTCAACCTCAAATCTTATTAGCATTGAAATAGTCAACAGCGGAAATACAAGTAGAAATAACGTTTTGTTAAGAGTAGATCGTGATTCGGTGCAGCTTAGCTCAATGACAGTCAATCTTGATCCTAACGCTCGTTATACATACGTAATAGAGCAAAACTCAAGCGAGAATCTTTCAGGTCGGTACTTAGTGACTCTTGTAGATGAGTATGTGACTTTTGATAATACTTTTTACTTCACTTTACCAAAAGGAACTAAGACTAATGTTTTGATTATTTCGAGCACCATTTCAGAAACGACTTATATCAGAAATGTTTTTGAAAATGAACAATATTTTAATCTAAACATCAATCCATTGTCGGATATTGACATGGAAATTCTCAATAATTCTGATTTTGTTGTTTTAAATAGGCTTGATCAAATTCCCGACTGGTTGAATATGCAATTGAACAATTCTAAAACTAAGCTTCTTGTTTTGCCAAAGGTGGGTTGTGATATAAACTCTTATTCGGAGTTTTTGAGTCTTAATATTCAAGAAAAAGATATTGATGTCGCTAGTTTGTCGGAGAAATCTCTAGAAACTCCTTTATTGAAGGGTGTATTCGATAATACTATCAATACAACTCTACCTTATTTTAAGCCCATTTTAGAGATAAGTGGTAGATATGAGACTATTTTGGAATTGGAATCAACATTACCAGTTATGGTTCGGAATGAGGCCGGCTATTATTTTCTGTTAACGGATTTTCAGGATTCCTTAACCAATTTCCATAAGCATGCACTCTTTCTACCCCTTATGTATCATTTGGCACAATCTAATTTTACGGCTCCTTTGTATATTAGAAATGGAACTGAAAGTATTACTTTGAAAAGTGGTTTGATTGAAATTGAAAGTGTCTTAAAATTCCTAAAAGAAGGGGAGTCCTTTATTGGAAATTATTCAATCCGAAATGACGAATTAAGTATTTCTATTCCAGAAATGATGAATGACCCAGGGTTCTATAACATTGTGCTAAATGATTCTTCCATTGCTACTTTAGGTTTTAATAATGCAAAAGAGGAGTCATTAATGGAGTTTTATTCTTCTGAGGAGTTGGAGAATTTATTAGGGAGATATTCCCATATTAAGATTAAGCCCATGGAAATATTGGGTGATGAACAAAGAACTGAAAAAGATAACAATGAGGCTATTTGGAAATATGCTCTACTTTTGGTTTTGTTGTTTGTAACAATTGAATCCTTAATCCTTAGGTTTGTGAAATGAAGATGGTATTTGCCAATGCAACTATTAATGATATAGGGTCTAAGTATCATGGGAAAAAGTGTGCTGTTGAGGTAGAAGCAGGAATAATCACTGAGATCTCCAAGAGTTTGGACGGCCACAAAGTTGTTGATTTAGAGGGGCAGATATTAACTCCTTCGTTGTTCGATTTGTTTTCGCACTACAACGAACCAGGTACCGAGTACCGAGAAGATTTAGCTTCAGGTTGTAGGACAGCTGCATTCGGTGGATTCTCGGATGTATGTGTGATCCCGAATACTTCACCTGTCATTGAATCAAAATCAAGTGTCAAGTTTGTGAAATCAAGGTCAACTAATGGAGTGAACTTGCATGTGATTGCGGCATTGAGTGAACAATGTAATGGCGAGAACATCACTGAAATATTAGACCTGAATGAGGCTGGTGCTTTGGCTTTTTCAGACGGATTAAAGCCTGTATGGAACACAGAGTTGCTATTGAAGGCTCTTCAATATGTTTCCAAATTTAGCGGATTGATTATCAATAGAGCCAAGGATATTCACCTGTCTCAATATGCTCAGATGCATGAAGGAGTAACAAGCACTATGCTGGGACTAAAAGGGGAGCCCTCCATTTCAGAGGAGTTGAGCATTAAGAGAGATTTGGATGTGTTACGTTATGCAGGAGGAAGGCTTCATTTTACACATCTGAGTACTGCTAATGGAGTGAGTTTGATACGCTCAGCAAAAAAAGAAGGCTTACAAGTAACCTGTGATGTGGCTCTTCCTCAATTGCTTTTTAATGATAGTCATGTCGAAGAATATGATTGCAACTATAAAGTTGACCCACCACTAAGAGGCGAAAAAGATAGAAAAGCTCTTATTCGTGGTTTAAAAGATGGAACTATAGATGCAATTGTATCTTCTCATCAGCCATTGGATCCAGAATCGAAGGAATTAGAGTTTGATTTAGCTAGCTGTGGGATGAACCTTCAACCAATCGTTTTCGGAGCGTTATTGTCTTTAGAACCTGAATTGCCTCTAGAAGTATCTTTGAACAAGTTCGGTGCAGGAGCAAGGAGCATTGTTCGAATGGAGCACCGTACTATTGAGGTTGGAAATGCTGCTCAGTTTGCAATTTTTGATCCGAAAAGAAGGTGGACGTTGAACAACGCAACTAATCCATCAAAGTCCAGAAATTCTCCTTTTTTCAATAAAGAGATTCAAGGCTTTTGCTCGGGCATATTTGATGGCAAAAAACTTCATAGAAACGAGATATAGTATGGTTCAAGTGGCACTGAAGTATGCGTCGATTTGCGGCATATTCTTAACTATCATATTTCATGTTTCTTTTTTGTTTGACTCAAATCCCCTCATTGATGTAAGTCATTTGATTTTTGATTTGTTGATATTGGGGCTTTTTATATTTTTTGGGCAGAAGGAGTTTAAATCATACCATGCTGGACAGTATTTTCATTTCTGGCAAGGAATGACGATTGGGTTCTTAATATATACAGTAGCCACCTTTATTTTTTCAGCTTTGTTTTTGATTTACTTCGAAGTGAGCACCGAAGCATTAGTTAATTATAAGGCTGAGGCGCTGGAATTTTTAAGTTCCAAAAAAGAATTCTATACCGAAGAATTCGGTTCTGAGGGTTTTCAACAGCAGATGGACTCCATTAATCAAATCACAGCTTCGGATCTGGCTATTAGTGCCACCGTCAAAAAATTATTGGCTGGATTCTTTATAACACCGGTTATATCCATAATTTTAAGGAAACAACCTAAATGATCTAATTATGGAAGAGACTGAAGATGTTTCAATGAAAAGTGTAGCCATTAAGTACGGAGTAATTAATGGAATCATCGCAATTGCGTATTTCTTAGTTCTAGATTTCACTGGTAATGCGGGAAATCAAGGATTGAGTATGGTAGGACTATTGTTCACAGCAATAGTTATGTTTTTGGCTCAGAAAGAATTCATCAGAGATGGAGATGGATTTATGAACTATGGACAAGGCCTTGGATTAGGAACCTTGCTTTCTCTAGTGTCGGCAATAATTTCTAGCATATTCACCTATATCTATATCTCGTATATCAATGATTCATTCTTGGATACCATGAAGGAGCAACAGATAGTCGCAATGGAAGAACAAGGGATGTCTGATGCTCAGATAGAGCAGGCATTGAAAATGTCTGAAAGCTTCTCTGGACCTACTGCGATTTTGATTTTTGGAATAATAGGTGGTGTCTTTTTCGGATTCATCATCTCTTTGATTGTGTCCGCTATTACCAAAAAGGCAAGACCTGAATTTGAATAAATATAGTGTCTACCAAGGATATCTCTTTAAGTATTGTAATACCAGTTTTTGATGAAGAGGAATCGATACCCGAACTCTTTGATTGGATAAGAAAAGTTGTTGATAAACAGGGCTACCAGCTGGAAGTCCTGTTTATTGATGACGGAAGTAGAGATAATTCTTGGGATGTAATCAAGAGTTTGGCCAAAGACGACTCGCGAGCCAAAGGGATCAAGTTTAACCGGAATTACGGTAAATCGGCCGCCTTGCAAACTGGATTTGCGGCATGCAAGGGTGAAGTGGTAATTACTATGGACGCTGATCTGCAAGATAGTCCTGATGAGATTCCTAGTCTGGTGAAAATGATATTGGATGACAAGTATCATCTGGTATCTGGATGGAAGCAAAAGCGACATGATCCTCTTGGTAAGACTATTCCATCTAAATTTTTTAACGCCATTACCAGAATGGTTTCGGGAATTAAACTACACGATTTTAATTGTGGCTTGAAGGCTTATCATAGAGATGTGATCAAGAACATAGATGTGTACGGTGAAATGCATCGCTACATCCCTTTGATTGCGAAATGGAATGGATTTGATCGGATAGGTGAGAAGGTAGTGCAGCACCGCGAGCGTAAATACGGAACTACCAAATTTGGTCTGGAACGATTCGTTAATGGGTTTCTTGATCTAATATCCGTAACGTTTGTCTATAAGTTCAGGAAAAATCCGATGCATTTTTTTGGAACATTAGGCACTCTATCGTTCATATTTGGTGTGATAGTGACCATTTATCTTATTGCTGATAAGCTTATCAATATCTATTCAAAATTGCCAGTTCGAGATGTTGTGGATCAGCCGCTGTTCTTTTTGGCATTAGTCGCTTTAATTATTGGTTCTCAGCTGTTTCTGACTGGGTTTATCGCTGAGATGATCATACAGGTAAATCCGAGAAAGAATGACTACTTAGTCATTGAGCGTACCGAAAATGAATCCTAAATATTCTATTGTAGTTCCGGTGTACAATCGTCCGGATGAAATAGATGAATTGCTGGCTACCTTAGATCAGCAGACTTTCAAAGATTTTGAGGTCATCGTAGTGGAAGATGGCTCGACTGTCAAAGCTGAGGAAGTAGTGGATTTTCATCGTTCAAAAATCAACGTCAAGTATTATTTTAAAATCAATGAAGGACAGGGTTTCGCAAGAAATTATGGATTTAAGAAAGCAACTGGTGAATATCTAATCGTGTTGGATTCAGACTGTTTGATACCAAGTCACTACCTTCAGTCTATTGATGATTATATATCACAGCATCAGGTTGATGCTTTTGGAGGGCCGGATGCAGCACATCCTTCATTTACCAACGTACAAAAGGCCATCAGTCATACCATGACGAGTTTTTTTACCACTGGGGGGATTAGAGGTAACAAGAGCCATATCGGCACTTATCATCCTAGGAGCTTCAATATGGGCATGAGCCGCAAAGTATATGAGCGCACTAAGGGATACCGAATACCATTCATGGGGGAAGACATGGAGTTTAGTACAAGGATCCTCAAAGAGGGTTTTAAAACAGCGCTAATCCCAGAAGCATTTGTCTATCATAAGCGAAGAACTGATCCTTTGAAATTCTTCAAGCAGTTGAGGTATTTTGGTAGGGCTAGAATTAATCTGAGTCGATTTCACCAGGGGCAAGTGAATTTGCTCCATTTGTTTCCGACAGTATTTTCGTTCGGGCTACTTATTTCTATTTTGATTCCGTTCCTCATTTCGGGATGGATCGCATGGGTAGGATTGGGATGTTATTTGGCGTATTTACTTCTTGTGCTCTTAGAATGTGTGGTTAAGACTAAGTCATTGGGAGTGGCATTATTAACACCAGTAATGACATTGCTACAAATGACAGGTTATGGCTTTGGTCTAGTGTATGAGTGGGTCAGAAAACTCAGAGGTATCGACCCAAACACAAAATATATTGATCTATACTAATAGATCAATAGTATGCTATGGCTTCTCAACTCGATAAATAATTTCCTCTGCCGGCAGGGCGAATCTTTTTACCTCACTTTCAGGTAATTCGAAAACAAGCTTTTCTTCGGTCACCTTAAATCCTTGACTGGCTAAACGGCTTCCATAGTCTTTCCCAAACATGCGGACGTGATCATCTTGACCAAATTCGCGCTCACGATCTGCAGGCGCTGTTATCGATTTATCCTCATAAGTACTTTCTTTGAGCGGATAGAAGAATGGAACTTGAAGAATAGCCCAACCTCCTGGCTTTAAAACTCTTTTCATTTCTCTCATGGCTAAGAGGTCATCTTCTACGTGCTCGAGCACATGATTGCAGAAGATCACGTCAAAGGTGTTATCCTCAAAAGGAATATCGTGAATATCCATTTTCACTTTGGCCAATGGAGATTCTATGTCCCCAGTGATATAATCGAGATTCGGTAGCTCTTCGAATCGATCCATAAAACTTAATTCTGGAGCGATGTGTAGCATTTTGTTGGAAGCTGTGAAGAAATCTGTTTTGCGCTGCAGATACAGCCAGATCAGTCTATGGCGCTCAAGAGCTAAGCAATTGGGGCATAGAGCATTGTCTCTAGACTCTCTGCCATAAGGAAGAAACTTGCGAAAGGTAGCATTACAGACAGGACATTCGACGTTGTTGCCCTTGTAAAAAAGAGCTGCAACCCTCAGACCATGATGACTTACCAGTTGCAAATATTTCCTAGGAACTTTGCGTAAGAGAAAACTAATAAGTCGTTTCATAGGTGATTCTGTGGATTTATTAAGTCGACAAAGATATTTAAGATCACTATCTTTAAGTGTCATTAATTAATCAAAGTATTCTTTAGGATTGATACAGATTCGAACCTTGTTTTTCACACTGATGTGCCTAGGAGTAGTCAGTGGCTTGGCTCAAAACGTCATTGATAATTCGTACACTACTCATTTCCCGACGGAGAATGTTAAGTTCAAAAAGGATGCTAACAATTCTGTAAATCAGCCGAAGCGCAAGAAGATTTCATATATCTATAAGGAACGATCTGAAGGGACGCTTTATGGTAATCCGTGTGCGGTAGAAGCTACTCGGAAGATGGGATTTGAATATGTACTACAGCCCGCGGGTATACCAGGGAGTCCGGGTCAAAAGGAATTAGAACGTAATAACTTCTTAGTGAATCTAAAATTGATTTTCACGAGGGGGCCTTTCTGGAAATTGACATTAAATAAAAGAATCAAGCAATGCCGAATTAATTCGGGAGACATTGTGGGTTAATCAATCAATAGCATGGAGGCACTAACTGTAGAATTTTCAAAAACAACTCTTACTGAGTTAATGATACCCAGTTATGCCAACTTTGGAGGTAAGATTCATGGAGGAATATTGCTCTCTCTAATGGATAAGGTGGCTTATGCTTGCGCTAGTAAGCACGCAGGTCAGTATTGTGTGACTGTGTCTGTGGATGAGGTCGAATTTCTGGCCCCAGTAGAGGTGGGTGAATTGGTGCACCTAAGAGCTTCTGTACATCATGTAGGCAATACAAGTTTGGTGATAGGGATTCAAGTGACTGCTGAGAATGTGAAGAACCATACAGTGAAGCATACGAATACGAGTTATTTCACCATGGTGGCCAAGAATGATGACAATCAGTTGGTCAAGGTTCCCCCTCTGAAGCTAGAATCTATGGAAGAGATTAGGCGATTTATTGAGGTGATTAAAAGAAAGAAACTGAAGTCTGATGCCCACAATAAGATGGAAAAAGCCCAAAGTGAATTTGTTTTGGCTGAAGATTTTCCATTATTGGCTGGCCAGCGATATGAGACCAATCTATCTAAAGGGGATCAAAGGCTCAACGATCTTTTTTCCGATACATAAACTTCAATCCTGACCAGTCATGGTCAATAGCACAAACTTTAACATCGACCAATCCTTTGATTAATCCATATTCTCGGATCTGATTTTGATTGATGTCTTTGGATAGTTTAGAACTTCCCTTCGGGTGTGATATCCAAAGGCTTCCATTTTTGGCTAGCACATCTTGTAGCTGATCCCAGTGTCTATCTAATTCGGAGTAGGTTGAGATGAAAATATGGATGAATTCATATTCACGATCACGAGGTGTGATTGTGAACTTCACACCTTCGGGAATCGGAAAAAGAAGATCAAGGTAGTTTTGGGGTGTGTTGATGATAAGGCATTTTTGTCCTTCTTTAATACCAAGTTTTTTGGACAATGGTGTCTGAGAATATCCTTCAGGTTTTGTTACTGGCATTGGTAGTTGATTTTGGTTGAGTAACCTAATGCTATTGCCGCATTTAGTGCTTCACATGCGTCAGTAGTTAGGTTGAGATGTTTGTTGGCTTCAAAAGCATAAACATAATTTTCAATGCTATCAGGCCACATGCGGATATTCCAACTGGTAGCTTTTCGGGCCAATTCAAACTCTTGCAACTTTAGATATTGCGCTGCTAATCCCGTGTATATGCGGTAATGGTGCTTTGGCAGATTAGCACCTGACATCACCAAGAGATAACCCTCACCATAGGTGGACTTGTATTGCTGTATGGCTACATCACTGGCTAATTTGAAATGCCTTAAGGATTCCTCAGCATTGTTCAGGTTATCACGATATATTTCTGCTTTCTCGAGGTAGATAGTCATGGATTGAAATCCTTCTAATAGCAATTCTGTGAGTTTTTTGAGTGCATGATGTGGTAACCCTGCTGCTCGATAGCAATGTGCCAGATGCTCTTGGAGATCCAATGGAAAACTCGGATCGTATCGCTCTGCTAATTCGTAGTAATAGATAGCCTCTTGATACTGGAGCATATTGTAATGTCGCTCAGCGCTAACCGATAAAAAATTCATTTGATCTTTTTTGAATTCCTTCATGTCAGCTTCTATTGACATAAATGATTTGAGGCTGTCGAGAGTGGAAAGACCCAAATCAAGTTGACCTTGGTTGATGAGCGTTTGGGCACGATTGAAGGAGGCTCTTCTGGCCGAGATGAGCTCTTGAATTCGAACCTGTTCGAGGTGATCTAATGTCCAGAAGACAGACATGGCAATAGCTGCTACGATGAATGTAAAAGCCAATGCATAACCAGTTGCAATCCAGTTTTTGCGCCAGTTGATTTTCCTGACAGGTATTGGAGGTCGCTTGTAAGTATATTGATCGTATGTTGGGGTTTTGCGGCTATGTGGATCAAAATCAAATTTGGGTGCTTGCTGTCCATACTGGAGCTGTAAGTCATATCTTGCTCGCTCGTATGGGTTAGAGAGGGTTTGATAGGCTTGGTTTATTTGTTTGAATCTTTCCTCTGCTTCCGGATTGTTGGGGTTTTTATCGGGATGAAATTTGACGGCTAATTTTTTGAAGGCAGATTTAAGCTCGTCGCTTGAAGCATTATCCGAAACACCTAGAATACTGTAATGTGTAGCCATATCATTTGACTATAACTTGACCTTGTTGGCAAAACGCCAATTACTATCAATATTGTCCTAGGCGAACGCTTTCTGTGCAAGCCAAAACCCTATCAAGCACAACAATAATCCACCAAGAATACTTATACCTATGTAACCCGCATAGTGAAAATACTGAGCTTCTTTGATCATCTTGAGACCTTCTAGGCTAAATGCTGAGAAGGTGGTAAACCCTCCGCAGAATCCTGTGATCATTAGTAATTGGAGTGACTGACTTTCTGTTTTGATCAATGATCCCGCCAGTAAACCAATAAGTAAGCTGCCTATCAAATTGACCGATAAAGTGCCATAAGGAAAACTAGAATCCAACAGTTTGACGCTGTAGAGTCCCATCAAATAACGGAGTATACTTCCGGAAAAACCGCCTATGCCTACAAGCAACAATTGTTTCATAATGTGTTTAAAAATTCTTTGGAGTGATTAATTAGTTCTGGAAAAAACGCTTCAAACTCCCTTTGATAATCTTCATAGTCGGCTTCCAGATCTTTTGAAGCATGCTCCATTTTAGAGGCAAATTTAGTCCTTCGGGACATGCCTGTAAGTGCTCGGTTGATGCCTTCTACATATTGATAATTGAAAAGCCAATTGTCACGCTTCATATAGGTGAGCATATGCCGAGCCTTTTGAGGAATCACATCGCGATACTCGCCAGTAAGCGAATAGAACTGATGTGTAAATTCTTTAAGTGGAGTTTGGGAATATGAGGGCCATAAATGGGCAAGGAAATGATCATAAAACACATCACCAATGACAGGGGCATAGTGATGGTATTTTGGTCTTAGCCGTTCTTTGGTAAGGGTCACTATTTCATGAGAGTCTGTAAATCGATCAATTTCGCGATGGAGATGAATTCCCTTCTGAATCTCCTCATTGTAATTTTCCCATTCCTTTCCTTTGACGAAATCGCCGATAAAATTTCCTATCAGCACATCATGCGAATTACCTGAAAGATATATGTGTGCTAGAAAATTCATTTAGGGCTCATGCTCTGTGAAAAAAGTTTTGTTAGGCTTTTATTTTAACCTAAGTTTAGAAATATTTTTGTAACCAGCGCTAAACTCTTAACATTATCAACTCACACTCATCAAATATGATCCGAACACAACTCAACTTGCTGGTGCAATTAGCTAAAGTGGACGGTGTAGTCGTGCAGGATGAAATAGATCTGATCAAGCAGATAGGGGAGGCTAATGGAATGTCTTCAGTGGAAATTACCTCTTGCTTTGAAGACCCATCATTGATCGAGGACTTGGATAGTCTTTCGGACGATGAAAAGTATGAATACATCTATCACATTGTACAATTGATGAAGATAGATGGAAGGCTGTATAAAGAAGAAATTCGATTCTGCGCTAAGCTCGCTAGTAAATTGGGCTATGAGGAAGATGTATTGCTTGAACTGATGCTCAAAATATACAGCAACCCAGAGATATCAGCAGACAAGTCTGTGCTGAAAAAGACCATACAGCAGTACCTCAAATAACATCATGGATCATTCGGAGCATTTTCTTCGACGCTTGCTTTTGTTGAAAAAGGAAAGGGTAGAGGATCGAAAGCAATACGAAACCAAAATTCGCAATCGCTCACTGGAGGATAGAAAGAAGGAAGGGGTGACCTGGTATCCTGCTATGGTTAACCGCTCCTACATAGGCACGGGAGAACGATGGACGCTTATGATGGAGCGCACAACCGACCATTCAAAAAGACATTTTTTTCAGGTTGGATCTTCAGTCAGCGTATTTCTAAACGACGCTAAGAAAGGCCTAAGTGCGTCGGGTATTATCAGCAAGGTCAATGAAAAATATATGACCATCGTGCTTAATAGAGACGATCCGCCAGATTGGCTTGAGGATGGTCGCTTAGGTATAGATCTGCTTTTTGATGAGAGCACTTATGACGAGATGGAGAAGGCTATGCATAAGTTGGCTGGTGTCAAGGAAGGTAGGCTTGAGGAGTTGGTTGGAGTTTTGTTGGGTCACAATGAGCCACATTTTATTGATACACACAAGATCACACTACCAAGTCTCAATGAAAGCCAAAATGATGCTTTACATAAAATACAGTCTGCTAAAGATGTAGCACTTGTTCATGGCCCACCTGGCACAGGGAAAACGACCACTTTGGTGGATGCCATCAAATATACAGTAGACAGGGAGAAGCAAGTAATGGTCAGTGCGGCTAGCAATGCCGCTGTGGATTTGCTCGCAGAGAAATTGACGATAAGTGGGGTCAGAGTACTGAGAATAGGGCACCCTGCTAGAGTAACTGACGAAGTGGTATCCTGTACCATGGACGCACGATTGGCCAATCATGATGATGCCAAAATGCTGAAAGACCTTAGGAAGAAGGCGGAGGAGTTTCGTACGATGGGATTGAAACATAAGCGAAATTTCGGACGAGCAGAAAGAGAGCAGCGAAGAATGCTACTGGACGAGGCTCGCAATATTAAGGATGATGCGCGAATGCTAGAGGATCATATGATTCACGATGAGTTGAATAAAGCCGAGGTGATTGCGTGCACGCTGGTGGGTGCTAATAGTTCATATCTAAATAGAAGATCCTTCAAGACGCTTTTTATAGATGAAGCCTCACAGGCGTTGGAGCCTGCGAATTGGATTCCAATAATGAAGTGCGATAGGGTCATCATGGCTGGAGATCATTGGCAACTTCCACCCACAGTGAAGAGCATAGAAGCGGCCAAGGAGGGTCTTTCTGAGACTATTTTTGAGCGCGTGATTGAGAAATGGGACGCTGATGTGATGTTGGACACGCAGTATCGAATGCATGATGATATTATGCAGTTTTCCAATCAGAAATTTTATAATGGAGCATTGAAGAGTGGTGAAATAATTGCTCAAAGAAGAATGCTATTTGATGAGCCTGTAGCATTTATCGATACTGCAGGATGTGGGTATGACGAGAAACTCAATCAGGAAACATTATCTACCTACAATGAAGAGGAAGCTGGTTTTGTCTTAAGAAGATTAGAAAAAACACTTGAAAGCTTGCCTGATGACGAAAGGGAACGGTTGAGTATCGGGATTATAGCTCCTTATAAGGCCCAGGCTGAGGTGTTGAAGAATCAACTAAGGCATTTTGATTACTCTGAGGCTGTCCTCAAAAACATCACGATTCAATCTGTCGATGCGTTTCAAGGTCAGGAGAGGGATATTATGATGATATCGTTGGTGCGTAGCAACCCGAGAGGAGAAATTGGGTTCTTATCTAATGTTCGAAGAATGAATGTAGCTATGACCAGAGCAAGGCACCTCTTGGTGATGGTTGGTGATTCTGCTACGCTGAGTTCCAATGAATTTTTTGATGAACTGATCCAAGATCTGCAGACCAGAGGGTTCTATCATAGTGCGTTTGAGTATTTGGATAGTTAGGTGTTTGGGTGTTAATGTGTTAAGGTTTGGTGAGTGTTAATGTTCGGAGGGTGTCAATGTGTTTAGGTGATAATGTTTGGGAAGTGTTAATGTGTTAAGGTTTGAAATGTTCTGGCGTTTGAAAGCTGATTAGTTCAATATATACCCTCTGGCACTGATGGATGTCATTGTCGAAATGGCGAGATTTATCTTTTAACATCATTGTTCAACTATGGGATTTTTTTCGAAGATTAAGAACTTCATCACTGGCGGGGCAGCCGAGGTTGCTATTATCTATGAGGAGCCGATTACAGATGGCTCTAAGCCTGTCAAGCTCTTTGTGACCGCTACAGCCAATGACGATTGTAAGATTAAGAAGGTCTATTTGAATTTCAGAGCTAGAGAAACCTATATCAAAAGGCACGAGCGCAAAAGAACTGATGACGATGGACATACGACCACATATCATGAGGATCTGACAGAACATCTAGACCACTTCACTAAAGAGCTAATATTGGCTGAAGACATAATGCTTAGCAAAGGCCAAAGTGATAAATGGTTGGCTGAGATTGAGCTGCCTTCTTCCCCTATCGCAACATTTCATGGTCGAGATGTTTTTTTCAAATGGGAGGCTGAGGCAGGATTAGATATGCCAGGAAATGATCCTGATAGTGGATGGGTAGAACTCATCGTTGCTAAAAAAATGAACTACACCATCAACGACATAGCATAATGGGCATTCTGAAAGATATTAAAGATTCAATCATGGGCGAACAAGCTGATGTAACGCTCAATTTGGTCAATGATGTAGTCGATGAAGATGGTCAATTAGAGGCATCACTGACGATTAAGGCCAAGGACAAAACAATCATCAGTGAGTCTGTCTATGTCATAGTAAAGGCATTTGAAGAATCAGCCATTACTAAGACCATCTATGAAGAAAAAGTCGAATTGGAGAAGACCGTACAGCTCAATGCCAATGATGAGAAGACTTGGCCGGTAACCATTCAGATTCCAGAGAGCGCACCTTCTACTTATTTCGGGAAACACTCTAAACTTGATTGGAAACTGACCGGTGGTATCGAAATGCCAGTAGTTAATCCACAGGCGGAAGCTCGATTTGTCGTGGATAGAGTCAATGTATTTCCTACAGAATAAGCCAACTGCATTCAGCGATTAATTTCGATTTTATCTATCTTGATCAAAATTGAAATTCATGAAAAAGCTATTATTCTTATCCATTTTACTTTCTTCTTTCAACCTGTTAGCCCAGCGAAGTTTACTGCACGTGGGGACGCTAATTGATGGCGTAGGAGACAAGGCATTGACCGAACGAACCATAGTGGTTGCAGAAGGGAAGATCTTAGAAATCAAAGCTGGATATACTCAACCAACAGACAATGATGTGGTTATCGATTTGAAATCTCAAACAGTAATGCCTGGTTGGATTGATATGCATGTGCACCTAGAAGGAGAAACCAGTAAAGATGGTTACCTAAAAGAATTCACCATGAACGAGGCAGATGTTGCTTTTGAGTCAACACTATATGCAAAACGAACATTGATGGCTGGATTCACAACAGTTCGAGATTTGGGGGGTAGTGGAGTGAATATCTCCCTTCGAAATGCCATCAATAAAGGAACGGTTGTGGGGCCTAGAATCTTTACAGCTGGCAAGGCTTTGGCCATCACAGGAGGTCATGCAGACCCGACCAACGGTTATAGAAAAGACCTGATGGGTGACCCAACGCCTAAAAATGGTGTGGTGAACGGGCTAGATGATGCCAAAAAAGCCGTGAGGCAACGTTATAAGAATGGTGCGGATTTGATCAAGATAACAGCGACAGGTGGCGTGCTTAGTGTGGCTAAAGATGGAAGCGGTCCACACTTCAGCGAAGAGGAAATGGCCGAAATTGTAAAAACAGCAAATGACCTGGGTTTTCACGTAGCAGCGCATGCTCATGGAGATGAAGGAATGCAACGAGCCGTCAGAGCAGGAGTGAAGACCATAGAGCATGGCACTTATATGTCAGAGGCTACCATGAAACTGATGAAAGAGAAGAATGCCTATTATATCCCTACGATAACCGCTGGAATGGCAGTGGCAGAGTTGTCAAAAATAGATGGTTATTATCCTGATATGGTAGCCAAGAAGGCTTCAGTGATTGGGCCGCAGATTAGTGGAACATTCGCAAAAGCGTATAAAAATGGTACTCCAATTGGCTTTGGGACAGATGCAGGAGTCTTTCCACACGGAGAGAATTACAAAGAGTTCAAATACATGGTTGATGGTGGCATGCCTGCTATGGAGGTAATTAAAAGCGCTACATCTGTGAATGCGAGCATATTGGGGGTGTCAGATGAGCTAGGCTCACTCAAAGCAGGAATGAAAGCAGATATAGTGGCTGTAGATGGGGATCCATTGAAGGATATGGCGGTGATGAGTAAAGTGACCTTTGTGATGAAAGCAGGCGTGGTTTATAAGGATTAGTAGTTTATGCCTGGATTCGAGTATGGTTGAGCTTGTGTGGGTTGTTTCGTGAGGATACGAAGCAAGGCTTAGTTTGCTGGATATTAAATCTTAGAATAGCGAAAAGGTTCGCATTGCAAATGTGTAGACGGGTTTCTTATAATTTTATGACCTTTTTTAAAATATAAACATTCTCCTTTTGTGTGTTTTTAAGTTTCAAAAAATAAACTCCTGAGGACAATTTGGAGATGTCAATTTTATCGACAGCATTATTAAGCCGCTGACTAAAAACTTCCACCCCTAACATGTTGTAAATCTTTATCTCAATTGATCCATAATTTTCCCTTATTCTAAAGTTCAAATATTTGGATGTGGGGTTAGGGTAAAGCTCAAAATCAATTGGATTATAAGAAGCACTCAAAACAGGTGAAACATTAATACTAAAGGTATCACGTGCAGCTTCCCCAATTCCATCATCAGCTATGAGGACCACTTCCACTGTTCCCACCCCAACTTCATTAATATTTAAGATATTACCTGAAACAGAAACATCAACTACTCCTGGCTCTTTCGCAATAGATTCAATATTGAGCACATCATTATCTGCATCACTAAACACATTACTAATATCTACTTGACTTGAATCAAACCCTGATACCAAATACACATCTTCCAATGGGGTGCTTATTTCGGGGCTATTATTTATTGCATTAATTGTGAGCACAAATGAACTAACATTGGAATGTCCATCTGTATCTGTGGCAATTATTGAGATCGATACTTTTCCGTATTGATACTCATTGGGTGTAATCTGCAATGTTCTGTTTTCAGCGGACCCTCCAAGTATGATTTTATCATCTGGGACTATGGATTGATTATTTGAGCTGACTATCAGTGTAATACTCCCTGCCTCATCTTCTATATCATAGATACTAAAATCCAATTCGGCGGTACTACTGTTTTCATCAATGGTCTGATCCTCTATTTCAGTGATATTAGGAGCAAGGTTTTGTGGTTCTTCACTCAAGGACCAAGTATTACTTCTACCACCAACCCATCTGATATACACTCTTTCTCCGGCATTTAATTCTGGTATACTAATGTCGTCAAGGCGTGTACTAATTTTTATTAGGCTATCACAGTTGTTTTTATAAACGGTTACTAGTCCAGCGTAAGGTTCTCGTTCTCCATTGAGCGTCAACCGATGATTATCATTCTTCATGACATAGGTTAACCAATAATTATTCCTAAGTTTATTCTCCCCAACCAAAGCCTCTATGGCATCTTCACAACTCAACCCTGTTGGTATGTAATCTGAATTAAGTCCCACTTTTAATTCCCAGTCAAAACCATCAGCTCTAATCCATTTCACATATATTTTTTCACCGGGAGTTAACCCTGAAAGGGTAAGCTTTTTATATCCCCAACCTAGCTGGACTAGACTGTCACAATTGTTAGTATACACTGCAAAATGGGAGTCAGATTGTGGTGAGTTTATGGTTAGTTGCACATCATTCATGGTATAGGTGTACCAATAATCCTGACTGCTAGTAACCGGAACAGTATTTAATCCTTGAACGGCTGTTGTGGCAGTTTGACAGCTATTGGCTGGCTCTCTTGGAGAGGTGGTAACTCCTTCTTTCAGATACCAAGTTTTATTCCCACTATGCCAGCGAATATAGACAACTTCTCCTGGTGAGAACCCTGAAAAAGTACCAATACTAGCTAAACGATCAAAACTGGTTGTGCCCATCAAAACAAGATTATCGCAGGAATTAATATATACACTTACCTTATGAGAGCCGGTGGTTCGACTATGTTCTATGATAAGTTGGTCATAGGTCATAGTATAAGAATACCAGTGTGAACCAACACTATCTGTCATGATATTCGATCCCAATTGAGCAGGCACTGCAAAGGCACATTGGTCTGTGGCCTGCTGATCAATTGGAATTTCGAACAAACTCCAAGTAAAATTAGAATAATGAATACCACCATTCCAGCGGATGAGCACTTCATCACCAGCCTTTAATCCATCGGTTGATGCATATGGATGACCCGTCCCTAAACTTTCAAGAACTCCACAGTTATTGGCGAATAAACTAACACGGACCGACGTATTAGACCTTGCTTTTAGATAATGATCGTCATTTTGTATTGTATATGAATACCAAATAACTGAGTGACTGGTTTCGTATATATTCTCCCCTAATTGTGCTGGTTTAGCCAATGCACAGACTTCACCGGTTTGGAGAATGTGTGGTTGCTCGCTCAAAGTAAAAGTCCCTGTATCCCCGAATCGTTTTCGGAAATACACAGTTTCTCCTGCACGCAACGTATCTAAATAACCTACAAGCTCAAGTTGCTCACAAGAGTTCTTGTAGATCTCATTAGGTATAGATTCGTTGATTGCGGGTCTGTAATAATCATTTTTCATGGTATAAGAATACCAATAATAGTTAGATGAAGCATAGTCGTACTCATTTTCACCGAAAACAGCAGGGAAAGCAAGATGACACCTCGTTCCATCTAGGATGGGCTCTTCCCATATTCTCAAGGTCCAATCTGTGACAGTAATTTTGATAAAAAATACATCGCCTGAATTGCTATCACGATAATGATTTTGGTTGTCAAGTAAATTGAGATTATCACAACTGTTATTATACCAAAATATTATCTGTTCTGTAGATGCGGGCATATTATCGATTTTTAGTCTGTGATTATCATTGCTCATAGTATAAGTGAACCACTGATCCCCTGAGCCAGAAACAACATTATCACCTTGGACGGCTACTTTGATGTTTTCACAATCTATCTGGGCGTGAGCGTAAGAAATGCTGAAAAGTAAAATAAGCGATAGGAATATCTTCATCGGAACAGAATAAGTCTGGATAATATTATTTCCATGTAAATGTATTTATTTTTCCTTTAACTGTTTAATTACAGTTCGTGTCTTACGAATAGAGATATTATGCAGGTTTATGAGAATACAATATTATCAATTCGGTGATTTTAGCAAAATGCCCCCAATCCCGCAAGTCTAGCGAAGCGTAACTTGTGGAGAAAATGGATCAAGCTCGTAGCTTGTTCATCAAATTCGCACAACGAGACACCCCTACAATTGCGGTATGGACGCCATGTATTTTTCCATTTCTTCTTGCAATTCAGGGAGTGACGGTAGTGAGAAAGTCGCTCCTCGGCTAGGTTCGAGTCCTCTTAAATTTAACTGGGTTGTTTCGTGAGGATACGAAGCAAAGCTTAGATGCAATTGCACCAGCTAAGTTATTGCTCTCTAATTATTGACATTCGGTGGTACTTGAACCCACCTTCTTCAAATCCATAATTGACTATTGCATAGATTTTTCCCTTGAGGTATCTGAAACTAGTAATGCTTCCTCCTGCTAATAAATCTTCACCAACTGTTGAGAAATTATTTTGGGAGGCCTTGTAGACTGAGATTATGCTATCAGCCTGAAATTCATTACCATAATTATCAAACCAAATATTCCCATTTTCATCAAAATCATAATTGATCAAACCCGTTCCATAATTCGGGATCGCAAGGTTGTCATTATTGATGGTTAGTTTTTTAGATTCCATATCATAAGAAGCAGTGGTAAACTCAAAAGGCTCGACACTGTTTCTCAAAGTAATTCCTATTCTTTTTTGATCTTCGGCTATCCTGATTGCTAGTTGAGCTTTCGTCCATGATTCAGGAATTGGAATGCTATCCACTGCACTTGGAATAATGTAACTGGTGTTAGATTCCAGCGTTGCATCAACAGGAATCTCTATCGCATACAAATATTCTTCGGAAACACCTAACATCATCAATTTCTCTGCATTGATGCCTTTTGGCTCTATTACGGCTGAATAAATAGCCGTTGAAGTTGAATTTCCAGGGTACTTAGAAAAGGAATATTCCCTTTGTGTTGCATCACGATTTTGATAGATGAAGAACAGCCTGTTGCGATAGCTACCTCCTTTCAATATAATATTATCTGCATATACTTCTTCGACAATTTCTTCATTTACAGTAACCCTTGGTTGCTTAACGTAGCTGCCACCTGAAGAACGGCTATAGCTGAAATCTCCATGCACATAAGACTTACTGGTTCCGTTATTACTATAAGTAGTTTCTGTCTGATACATCTTTTGAGAATAAGGTAGAAATCTAATTCCAAGGTTATTATCAATCCGCCATGAAATCGGTGGTACTGAATCTATGCTACCATCTGATAAGTTCACATTGAGTCTATCGAAAGTTACACCGAAATTACTGAGTTGATGTGCACTTTTTTCCCATGTAGCCACATATAGTGTGCTACCATCTTCAGATATGGTCATGTCTGCAAGGGAATATGAGTCTCTAAATCCTCCGCCAACCCCTTTGATTTGATTCAATAATTTGGGGTTCAAAACGGCGATTTCTACAAATCCATTGCCGCTCTTGAATGCACTTAACTCAGAATTGTCCATCGGCTTAACTTCTTCTTCCGAAAAAAGTCCACAAGAGTTTAGGCAGCTAATCGCCAATAGAAAAAATAGGCCTTTGAGAGTTGATTTGAAAAATAGCATAGCGTTCGATTCTTTATTCTAAAGTAATCGTGTGTTTTTTAACATTAATGTCTTTGGCAGCTTATCTAGATCAAAATACCAGTCATTGGGTAGTCATTCTAAGTATAAATACGCACCTCAATCAGACATTAATAGAAACTTATTGGGCTTATAACTATTAAATTCAGCACATAAAGTCTCGTAGCTTGTTCATCAAATTCGCATAGCGAGACTCCCCTACAATTGCGAAATGGCCGCCATGTATTTTCTCATTTCTTCTAGCAATTCAGGGAGTGACGGTGGTGAGAAAGTCGCTCTTCGGCTAGGTTCGAGTCCTCTTAAATTTAACTGGGTTGTTTCGTGAGGACACGTACCAAGGCTAAGGTTCTTTAAGCCAATGTTCGAGTATAGTCGAACCTTTACGGGTTGGTTCGTGAAGATAAGAACCATGTCTTAAGATTTCGTGAGAACACAATCCTTGGATTGTGTTGCTATAGTTTTAGCGGTTTATTCTGAGAACGGGTTTTCTAATTGATAATGTAGCGTTAAGGGTTGAAGCATCAAGAGCAGAGCAAGTGAAACTTAATCTGTTCAATGAAGTACTAGCTGGCAAGTTGTACTTTGGTTTTGTTGGCTTGTTGGTCAAATTGAGTAATAAGTTTTCGCTGCTGTTTAAGGATGTTTTCGTAAAAATCGGCCTTACTGTTTTCTCCTGATGAATCAAGTTGTTCCGCAAGTTCTTGCTGCTCTCTTTTCAAGCTATTGTATGCTTTTTTGAGTGTGTTACTTGATCTAGCCAGCATTTCATTGGCCTGCTTGAGACTTTCTTTTTCCATTTGCAATTCCAATTCTGCCTTTTTGTATTGCTGTACAAAGAATACCACAAGCCCAAAAACTATAGACGAAATCAGCACAAGGTTGATGGACACGAATAATATGGAACTGTCAGGCAATACTTCCGGTTTCATCGCCCTGAATTCATCATTGAAAAACGCGCTTACGCCTGTGAGAATGATGTAAACAAATAGCCAGTTGATGGAGGTGGAGATACTCTGAAACGAAAGTGAAGCGATGAGGGATAATATAGCCCAAAGCATAATGGTACCAGATGAACTGAAACCACCTAATGACCATTGAAAAATGAACGGTAATGCTAAACTGATGAAAGACTGAATGAACCTTACCACTTTAAAGTTCTTCGTGGTTTTGAATAAGATCATATTGAAGAGGCTGATGACCAGATACCCATAGGGAATTGCCGACTGAATCTTGAGGTCATACATCAAGCAGATGGTACCCCAGACGATACCGCCGAAACTCATAAAGATGGCGAGATATACCAGGAAACTTTTCTGGATTTTAAGGTCCACAGAGTCGTTTTCTAAGTGACCAATTTGGGATAATGAAGTAAGTAGTTGCATGGTTGAATTCATTTGGTTTGTAATCCAAGAGCTAAAAAATATTCTACAGATTAATGCTGAGTATACTCTTGGTACTATACAGAGGTAGGAGTTTGCTTGAATTCCAGCAATCAATTTGAAGTGAAGTAGTCGATTTTCTGAATCAATAGGGATTTCTAAAGAGTCATGGTATGCTCGAAGCGATGATTTGCTAAGTCCCTTGATTAGGTTTGAGTCATTTCAGACTTATCTAAAGCTCGTGCGAATCACCTTGTGTCCCTTTCCTGAAGAAATAAAGTCAGATGTAAGTTTGAACTAGCTTGGGGATTTCAATAGGGTTCAATTTGAATTGTCATTCAATGGGATTTTCAGGCTAAAGGTTGTTCCTTTCCCAGATGACGATTCGATTTTAATCTTCCCGGATAGTTTCTCAACGGATTCCTTGACTATAAAAAGTCCAAGACCAGACCCACCAAGAATATTCGAGGCTCGATAAAACATATCAAACACCTTCTGCTGGTATTTCTTGTCGATTCCCAGCCCATTATCCTCTACACTCAGATGAAACCAATCCTCCTTTACAAACGCTGTTAGCTTGATGTATTGAGAGGTTTTAGAAGTATCATGATAACGGATAGCATTGGTGATCAAGTTGTTTAGGATTCCGCTCATCCTTCTTTTGTCCGTTTCTATTTCAAGATCAAGGGGAATGTCAAAGAGGAAATTAATTGATTTTGCTTCTGGTGCGTATTTTACCAGCTCCCACGCCACTTTGACTAGCTGAGATACATTGAATTTTTCCTTATGAATATCTAGATTCTTATTCCGCGCTTGCTCCGTCACCTCATTGATCATATGCATGATATGCTGAAGGTTTTCTTTCATATCATCAATGTGATTGTCATAATTTGATTTATCTATACTAGGCAACTCTATAAGTCTTAGCATTGAATGAATAGGACCTCTGAGGTCGTGGGTAATTCGGTAAGAATATTTGTCGAGCTGAATGTTGGCTTGCTTAAGAGCTTCATTGTCCTTGTTTCTTTCTGCTATGATATGCTGGAGGTAGTCAATTAATAATTTGATGCTCATCAGTACACCTATAATGCAAATCACAAAATCCACAATCTTGTTGATATACAGTGTGTCTTCATCATATTGGCGCATGGGAAGAAGCGAAATGTCACTATAAGAATCAAATAGGTACAAACAGAATGTAAGGCTTAGTAAGGTGATCAGCCAATACTTTCTTTCATGACCAAGAAGCACATATTCTACAACTATGATGGCGAGATAAAACAAGGCAGACATGGAGTCTTCTGGTATGCTCGACATGATGATGTACACAAAAAAATTGAGTGCAATCAGGAAGATGACACGCCCATGGTCATATTTGAATCTTTTTAGGAGATGTAATGCAAACCCGAAAATGATGACGAATGGGATGTAAATGAAGAGGCTGCTAGGATAGCCCAGGAACAGATCATAACCGAGAAAAAAGATGGATATGGCAATAACTACAACGATTGTTCGGGCCAAAAACAAGATTCTGGATTGATCAATTTCTGAGATCACATTGATATCACCCAAAATAAATTTTTGAAAACGTCTTGTGGTTAGCATCTAAAAGTTCTGCGCTTTTGACGGCATAATTAATGAATCTTTCTGATATATAATTGGTTGAAACTACCAACCGCTATTCAGGAAAAATTAACCAACTGACATATGGCAATTAGCGGGTAATAGGTAATATGAGTAAACCTAAATGTAGCTATGGGGCAGTCAATTGACCCTCTAAATAGAGCCTTCTATTCAGACAATAAAATGGTGCCGAAAGACTCTGGAAGGTGAAAGTCTGGAATCTTTGTTTTAGGATCTATCCAAGTGAACCACTCAAAATCCCCGTGACCTGTAGGTCTACCTCTATAGATTCCACATTGGATCTGGTTGTTTTTTATGAGTTTAAGTTCCTCCAAAAAATCTTTTTGCAATGTGATGATCACGCAATAGCAAGAGGATGAGATATTTGTTTCGATGGTTAAAGCCGATTTTGGCCATTTCCATTGATAGTCAAATTGCCTATGATAATTGGCTTTGAAGTCTAGTATTCGCCCCAGGGAGTCTATCTCTAAGCCGTAATATGGATCTAGTTGGTTATTGGTCGTTAAAAAAATTTCTACTCGATCTGAGTTACCCACAGTACTCAAGACGTCTTGTCCTTCTGGCGTTATCGGAGAGGGTTCGTCTACTTCATATTTAAGATGAAGCGCGCTATCGCCATGCAAGGCACGAAAGCGAATACTATCGGTTCTGATATTTCTCCAAGGGTCAACAAAGTCCGTTAAGACTTCAGCCTTGTCCCAATTCAGCGTATTCGAATCTGAATATTTGGCTGTATAATTTTTCACCGTTAGCTACTTGATATAAGAATGAATATTCTCCGAATTGATGATATCTATGGGGAGATAATAGTGCGGTTCCAAACTACGGGAGAAAACCAATTTGTCTGCAAACTTTGCCAATCCTTCGAAAGCCATTTTGTATGGGTTTTGATTGATGAGAAAATTGATCTTATGATCGACTAGTAAGTCAATATTTTGGTGAATAAGGTCATAGCCTACAATGACAGAGTTAGGAGAATGCCTTCTGAGCTCAGCTGCGACAAGATGCGCTTTAGAGGTGGTAATGAAATAACCCGGGTTAGGGGATAAATCTTTGGACATTTGGATAAGGTTCTGAATATCGTTTTCAGGATTGTTCAGAGTGATTTCATGGATATCGACACCCTTACCCTTAAAATAGTCCCTGACCCCTTGCGCTTTTGTACTTAGGTACGAGGCATTAAAAGGATCTTCTGAGATGTGAATAATAATTATGTCTTTGAGATCTTTTGAGCATTGAGCAATAAGGTTGGCGGCCGTTCTACTGCTCTCGATAAGGTTTTGACCAATAAAAGTCAATGGCTTGATATCGTTAATTTCATTGTTGATGGTGATGAGAGGAATACCTTGCCTTTGTAGCTCCTTCTCAAAGGCAATTGACTCATTGAGGAAGAGCGGGGTGATCAAAAATGCATCTACTCCTCTTTTGAGCGCTTCATTGGCCACCTGAACAAAAGAAGATGGATCAAGAGAGGAAAAATGATGTACTGAAATCTTGAGTCCAAAGCCTTTGTATTGTTGGCTAAATGCCTGAATTCCTTCATGGATTTGCTTCCAATATTCATCTTCATGTATATGTGGCATCAATACCTCAATGAGCAGGATCTTTTGATTTTTGAGCGATTGCGCTAGTACATTAGGTTCATAATCGATCTCCTCTAGTACTGCTTTTACTTTCACTAGGGCTTTCTCAGAGACTTTTCCCCGGTTGTGAATGACTCGGTCTACAGTACCCGGGGAAACCTCCGCAAGTTTGGCAATATCTTTTA
This sequence comes from Cyclobacteriaceae bacterium, assembly GCA_049115815.1. Classification (GTDB taxonomy): domain Bacteria; phylum Bacteroidota; class Bacteroidia; order Cytophagales; family Cyclobacteriaceae; genus Marinoscillum. The sequence continues at coordinate 25,317 of JAGDZO010000001.1, forward strand.
TCGTGTAGGACTTCATGGCGTGACTTTGGGGTGCTAATATAATAACAAATAGTATTTGTGTATTGAATGTGTTCGAACACATATTCTCTAAATCACTTTTATTTGATTTTTTTCTGGCCTTTATTTGTTGGGATAATCAAAACATTAGACTTATGATCATGGAAGCCGACCATACTTTAACCTCTCTAGAGAGAGTACCTGTGCAGATAGTTTCAAGTGAGTCTGAAGGGAGCTTATTGGTAGCAAAGGCAATTGCTGAAAAGATAAGATTGGGCACCGCTGGCAATCCCACAGTTTTAGGATTGGCTACTGGATCTTCTCCCATAGAGGTTTATGAGGAGTTGGTACGAATGCACAAGGAGGAGGGCTTGAGCTTTAAAAACGTGATCACCTTCAATTTGGATGAGTACTACTCCATTTCTAAGAGCTCAAAGCTGAGTTATCACTATTTCATGCATGAGCATCTATTCAATCATGTGGATATACCGAGCGAAAACGTCAATATTCCGGATGGTGAATTGAAAAAAGAGGAAGTGGCAGAGTTCTGCAGTCAATATGAAGCCAAAATCGATCAACTCGGGGGGCTGGATATTCAACTACTCGGGATAGGAAGAACGGGTCACGTAGGCTTCAATGAGCCCGGCTCCCATTTCAACTCTACCACTCGATTGGTGAAACTTCATCCGATAACGATCAAAGATGCGAAGCGTGAGTTCTTAAGGGAAGAACTAGTTCCCAAAAGGGCTATTACCATGGGAATCTCTACCATCATGAAGGCCAAAGAAGTCTACTTGTTGGCTTGGGGAGAAAATAAGGCGCCTATCATTCTTGAAGCAGTAGAAGGTCATATCACTGAGGATACACCAGCTACGTTCTTACAAAATCACACCAATGTAAAATTCATCATCGATGAGCATGCTGCTACTCAATTGACTAGGATTAGGTATCCATGGGTGATTTCTGTAGTAGATTGGAATGAGGTGCTGGCTAAGAAGGCAGTTATTTGGTTGAGCAAACTGCTCAGCAAGCCGATCCTGAAACTGACTGAGGAAGATTACCGCGAGAATGGGCTAGGTGATTTGGTGAATTATGAGGGAGATAGTCAGGAGCTGAATGTGAAAATTTTTAATTCTCTTCAGCAAACCATTACGGGCTGGCCGGGAGGTAAACCGGAAACCAATGATGAACACAGACCAGAGCGAGCGCTCCCTGAGAAGAAGCGAGTATTGCTCTTTAGTCCACACCCTGATGATGATGTGATCTCCATGGGGGGGACATTTATCAAACTAGCAGATCAGGGTCATGATGTGCATGTTGCTTATCAAACGTCAGGAAATATCGCTGTTTTTGATGATGACGCCAGAAGGTTTGCGGAGTTTGCAAAGGATTTAGCGGGGGCTTTGGACATTGAAAATGATAAAATGAATCAATTCTATGATTCGGTAGTGCAAAGTCTAGCCAACAAAGAGACAGGGGCCAAGGATACGGATGAGGTAAGGACTATCAAAGGATTGATACGCAAGGGAGAAGCTGCGGCAGGAGCCAGATTTGTAGGGCTTGATGACGATCATATTCACTTTTTGAATCTCCCGTTTTACGAAACTGGAACCAAGAAAAAGAAACCACTCGGGCCTGAAGATGTGGCCATCATAGCGGAGTTGTTGCAAGAAGTAAAACCGCACCAGGTTTTTGCAGCAGGAGATCTCAAAGATCCTCATGGTACCCATAAGGTTTGTTTTGATGTGATCTTGGCAGCCCTTGATCAGTTGAAGGGCGAACCTTGGATCAAGGATTGCTGGTTGTGGATGTATAGAGGAGCATGGCACGAATTCCCAATTGATGAGATCGAAATGGCCATTCCATTGAGTCCATCAGATTTGAAGGAGAAGAGAAGTGCGATATTCAAACATCAATCTCAAAAGGATGCACCGGTATTTCCGGGCTCTGATCCACGCGAATTTTGGCAAAGAGCCGAGGATAGAAACCGCGCAACCGCCAAAGAATATGATCTGTTGGGATTGACTGAGTATGAAGCCATGGAAGCATTCGTACGATACCATTATTAATAGTAGACTTGCGATTGCATTATGTCGTTTGTCGCCATTTGGGCATCAGACGATCAGATTAATTCGATAATCTTATACAATATGATCTTACAAAACATTGACTGGCTAATCATAGGCGTTTTTTTCCTCATTGTCATCAGCATTGGCTGGCTGGCATCACGTACCGCTGGTAAAAATACGGATGAGTTTTTCTTGGGAGGAAGGTCAATGCCTTGGTGGCTGTTGGGTGTGTCTATGGTAGCTTGTACTTTCTCGGCTGATACGCCCAATCTGGTGGCTGGTATGGTGCGTGAAGATGGTGTGTCCAAAAACTGGGCATGGTGGGCATTCCTGATCACAGGTATGATTACCGTTTTTATCTACGCCAAGCTCTGGAGAAGGTCCAATGTAAGTACAGATCTGGAGTTTTATGAATTGCGTTATGGCGGAAAGGCAGCATCGTTTTTACGAGGGTTTAGGTCGTTGTATTTAGGGATTTTGTTCAATTGCTTGATCATGGGTACTGTCACCTTAGCAGCGATCAAGATTGGAGCTGTGATGTTTGGTTTGCCTCCGTTGACTGTAGTGATTGGTGCCTCAGTGGGAGTTGTGATTTATGCCTCTCTTGGAGGAATAAAAGGGGTGATTTGGGCTGATTTTTTCCAATACAGTATTGCCATGCTGGGTGCCGTCTATGCAGCGATCATTGCTGTGAGGCAGCCAGAAGTAGGAGGGTTGCAAAATCTATTAACTCATCCAGCTGTGGTAGATAAGTTGTCATTCGTGCCAGATATGAACAATTGGTCAGCCGTGGTTACCTTATTGATCATCCCCATTGCTGTGCAATGGTGGGCTGTATGGTATCCTGGAGCGGAGCCTGGAGGAGGAGGATATATCGCCCAGCGAATGTTATCAGCGAAAGATGAAAAAAACGCAATTGGCGCTACCTTGTTTTTCAACTTTGCACATTATGCACTAAGACCTTGGCCGTGGATTATTGTGGCGTTAGCATCTCTCGTTATTTTCCCAGATCTGGCCTCCATCAAGTCTGAGTTTCCTCAGATATCTGATCAATACTTGGGCAATGATGTGGCTTATCCCGCAATGCTGACGAGATTAGGCCCAGGCTGGTTAGGGCTCGTGGTAGCCTCATTGATAGCGGCCTATATGTCTACTATCGGCACTCATCTGAATTGGGGTTCGTCCTATATTGTCAATGACTTTTACAAGCGATTTGTGAAGCCAAACGCTACTCAGAAGCAGCTCGTCTTGGTTGGGCGTATATCTACGGTCACCTTAATGGTCCTCACAGCGATCATTGCTTTGACCATCTTGGAGAATGCCACTCAGGCGTTCGATATACTGCTACTTTCTGGTGCTGGTACTGGTGCGATCTATCTGCTTAGATGGTTTTGGTGGAGGATCAACGCTTGGACAGAGATTATAGCAATGCTTGTCGCAACAATTACAGCCATGATACTTGTATTGGTGGTGCCAGATGAAGCAGTAGCTACAGAAGTATTGGATGGGTTTACCATGAAGCTGTTGCTGGCCACAGCAATCACTACAGTAAGTTGGATCTTGGTGACCTACTTGACCTCACCTGAGAGCGATGAAGTGCTAAAGCGATTCTATAAACTGACTCACCCGGGAGGGCCGGGATGGAAGAAGGTACGTGAGGAGCTTATCAGCGAAGGCAATCATGACAACTTAAATGAAAAGTGGGATTTGCCTCATGGCTTGTTGAGTGTATTTATTGGCTGTTTCGCCATTTATTCTGCGCTTTTCGGAATTGGAAACTTGGTGTATGGAAATATCGAGTATGGTTTGATTTTGCTGGGATTATTCGGATTGGGACTTTACCTACTCTTCAGATTAAGGAACAAATTAAATATTGAATAATGTCTAAGAAGCCTGCATTGGTCGTAATGGCTGCCGGAATGGGCAGTCGATATGGAAGCTTAAAGCAGCTGGATACGTTTGGACCCAATGGAGAGACCATAGTGGACTATGCAATCTATGATGCGATAGCTGCAGGGTTTGAGAAAGTAGTCTTTGTGATCCGACGAAACATAGAGCAAGAGTTCAAAGAAGTCTTTGTGAGTAAACTGTCGGATCATATAGAGATAGCGTATGTTTTTCAAGAATTGGATGTGCTGCCAACAGGATACAGCGTTCCAGAAGGTAGGGTGAAACCTTGGGGTACTGCACACGCCGTGCTGACTGCTGCCCAGAAGATCAATGAGCCCTTCGCCATCATCAATGCAGATGATTTTTATGGAAGGTCATCGCTAGTCACCTTATATCAACATCTGAGCCAATTGGACAATCAGCATTTGGATGCTTGCCTTGTAGGGTTTTTATTAGAGAATACGCTCTCGGATCATGGGTCTGTGGCTAGAGGAATCTGTGAGGTTTCCTCAAATCATATATTGAATGGTATCACCGAGCGCACCAGCATCCATCGAAATGCCGGGGGAGGAGCTTTCTATGAAGAAGATGAACAGCGCTTTGACCTGTCAGGAAGAGAAACTGTCTCCATGAATTTGATGGGGTTTACTTCGCCAGTGTTTGAATTGATGAAGGAAATGTTTGTGGAGTTTATAGAAAGTCAAGGAACTGAATTGAAATCAGAATTCTTCATTCCATCGGTTCTCGATAAGGTGAGAGAATTGGGTGTAGAGATTCCGGTAATTCTCTCAGAAGAGGAATGGTTCGGGGTGACTTACAAAGAAGACAAGCCGATAGCCAAGGCACGAATCAGTGAAATGATTAATAAAGGTGCATATCCTCAAAAGTTGTGGGTGTGATGAGCGTCAAGGTTGATAATATTGAGCATATCGCTGACCAGTTTAAAATTGCTGGGACTGTGAGTACGATTGTACCTTTTGGAGGAGGTCATATCAATGACACATTCAGGATCATTAATTCAGATACTACTGCTCCGGACTACCTGCTCCAAAGAATCAATCATAGCGTATTTCCTGATGTGCCTGCATTGATGAAAAACATCGATCTAGTTACGGCTCACTTGAAGCAGAAGCCGGATTACGAAACTTTAGACTTGATCCATACACATCAGGATAAGCTATTCTATCAGGATCAGAAGGGAAATTATTGGCGAATATTCGATTTTAAGACTGATACTACCACTTTCGATTTAGTTACTTCTGAGGTTCAGGCTTTTCAAGGAGGGTTGGCGTTTGGTAAGTTCCTGATGCAACTCGACGATTTTGATCCTAGACAACTATCAACTACCATTCCAGACTTTCATAATGTGATGGTCAGACTCCAGCAACTGAACAAGGCTCAGTCTTTAGGCAATCAGGAGCGTAGGATGGAGGTTCAGGCTCTTTTGAAGCAAGTGATGAATATGGCTGACACTATGTGTCAACTAGAGCGAATGAAGCAATCCGGGACCCTTAAAATGCGTGTCACGCACAATGACACCAAATTCAACAATGTCCTGCTTCACGAAAATCAACGCTTTGTCTGTGTTATAGATTTGGATACTGTCATGCCAGGCATAGTACACTATGATTTTGGTGATGGTATCAGAACAGCAACTAATTCAGCAGCTGAAGATGAGAAGGACTTGCACAATGTTCATTTTAATATAGGACGTTACAATGCTTTCGCAAAGGGTTACCTGGAAGGTGCTCAAGGCATCTTAGAACCTACTGAAATTGAATATTTGCCACTTTCTGGTGCTGCTATCTCATATGTCATAGGTGTTCGATTCTTGACTGATTATTTATTGGATGATGTCTACTTCAAAACAAGCTATCCAGATCAAAACTTACGTCGCGCTATGAGTCAGATAGAGCTATCCAGACAGATCTTAGCTAGACAAAAAGATTTGGAGCTTGTATTCCAGCAAGCGTCTGTGAAGTGTTAGAAGTTAATTCTGTTTTTAAAATACACACCCCTGTTTCCCCTCTCAAGAGGGGAGTTATTGGTGTATGTATTTCTCGTTAAGGTCACCTACAAAGAACTTTTGCAATACAGCCAATATGCCTTCCGATAAAGCCTATGTTCTTTGGGAGTAAGTATGGGTAGGCAGTTTCTAAACTGTAAACCTATTTTAGGACGGGAAAGAAGTTAATTCTGTTTTTCCCCTCTTGAGAGGGGCAAGGGGTTTGTTTTGATATTCAGAGTCATCTTATAGGGACGTACATCTTACTCAACCTGTCATCTAGTTTGACTTCATCGAATAGTCACTCAGTGGTAGTCTTGGCAGTAACAACTACTCTCATAATACAGCCAAGATGCCTAAGGTATGCCTTCCTTTAAACTTTAATGTTGTCCGCGAGTAAGGTTGAGAAGGTTGTTTCTAAACTGTAATCCTATTTTAGGACAGGTCACCTTGTTATTGTGAGAGACACACCCCTAAATCCCCTCTCAAGAGGGGACTTTATGAGGCATAAAAAAAGCTGCCCATAAGGAGCAGCTCTTTCCGCACTAAATTAATAACTCTATCAGTTATTTTTTCTTACTATCTCTTAGCTTTTTGAGGCCGTATGCGCCACCTGCTGCCAAAAGGATACTTAGCCCACCGTCAATTGGAGTAGCGGGAGGTGCTCCTTGTGCAAATGCCGTAGCGCTAAACAGAAGGATCCCAGCTATCAATATTACTTTTTCAGTTTTCATAGTTATATTTTTTTATCGTGATCGAATGATTTATTTGAAGATGATTTTGTTGATAGAAACACCCTCGCTTGTTCCAACTTTCACTAGATAAATCTCATTCTTAGAGAAGTTGAACGGAACCAATTGGTTAGTGTTAATGTCACTTACCACATTGCTAAACAATACTCTACCAGAGATATCAAGGATGTTGATCTCTACTGATCCCGCGTTTTTAGCAGCCATTAGCTGGATACCATTTGGCAAGATTTGTAAGTCAGAACCTATCTGGCTATTGCTAGCAGATAGCACGCTTGCAGTAGATAGTCTCAAAGTGAATCTTCCTTGATCAGCGATACCATCAGAAGTGAATGTATAACCATTCTCAGGTGTAAGCTCCACCAATGTGTTCAACAAGTTGTCTTGAAGCTTAACGATAAGGTCAGATCTCCAGTTGGTCAACTCGTTCACATTCAAAGTGTATTCACCCGCTTCCGCAAATTCCACTCCCAGTGGAATAGTTAGTTCTTCATTACCTACGACAAACGGCAATCCTTGGATAGCGAACTTTTCACCATCAATAAGGCTATAAAGGTTCAACTCAGTGTTTGAGCCAATTTTGAAAGCATCAAATTGCTTATCAATACCTAAAGTAGCGTTCTCAGCCAGTCCTATCAAAGTAGTGTAGCTAAAGTCAGAAGCAGCACTTGTCAAAGATAATTTGATTTTTTGATACTCAGCAGTTCTAAAGAAATTGGCGTCAGCATTCATACCAGATACTTTCATAGCGTCTGTGAATACGATATCATCCGTACTTGAAGTGTTGACCATAAATGCCTGAGCAGATCCAATGTGACCATTCCAGTCACTAGCTCTTCCAGACCCTGCTCCAGCCGTACCCATATCATTTACTGTGATATAATCACTGTTTGTTCTTTGACCGGCATCTGACCCACCATCATCCCAGATGTAGATAGAACTTCCAATTACGCCAATCTGAGCAGCAATGAAAGTAGAATAGTTAACAGCACATGGGTAAGGATTGGATACCAAGTTGTATCCTGCATTAGCTATTGAGGCATTTATTGCGCCGGTATTTGGGGTACCAGTAAAGGATATAGAACCGCCCGTAAATGCTGTGAAATACCCATCTCCTGGAGCCATAGCTTCAGCAGAATTACTAATATCTGTAAATCGTTCAGAACCTCCTACATAAGCGATAGACTCATCATACTTATATACCAATGAGCCCAAAGAAGAGGTCATTCCTGAGCTTATAGGAGAACCTACAGCACTATATTTACCATCTGCAGAGGTTGTGTTGCGAGTGAAAGTATGACCGCCTGTTACTGCGCCCATTGTCACCAAAGACCCACCAGAACCTACGGTCATTGTACCTCCACCAGTTAAGTCTCCACCTATTTCAATACTTCCGTTATTTGTTACTACTGCACCAGCAACCAATTCTATATCACCATTTGTAGTATAAGTCGCACCTGCAGCGTTCGTGAAAGTTCCTTCATATGAATCAAGATTGTCTGCAGATCCACTGACGGTAACTGTACCTGCGTTCATAAATGACCCTGTCGTCCCTTTCCCTGCGATAGTCTTGGATGCGACTGTAGAATTATTTGTAAGATTCAGTGTTGCACCAGCGTTATTATTAAATACTGCACTGTTTGGCAAGGCAATCATCTCGCCTCGATCTGCTTCTAATGCCGCTTGAGTAAGGTTAATTGTTCCATTATTAGTAACACTGAAACCACCTTTGATAAGCATTGCCTGCTGCAATGAACCTGATCCTATTGTGACAGTACCACCGGCTGCTACTGTTAGAGAACCCGCATTTGTATCGAATCCTCTACGGTTTGGACCCGAAACTGCTATAGTACCAGTAGATGATACCGTAATTGTTCCTCCAGTAACCTTGAATGCCATCTGGCCACTATTATATGCAGTAGCATGGACAGCTTCGGCGTTCAGAGTACCATCTACAACGAGTTCTGCACCTGAAGCGATTGTCACAGGTCCTACAGATGTAGATGACGCTACACCTATCGTATTTACCGTCACTCCAGAACCTATTGTTAGAGTACCCGCGGTTATCGAAACAGGAACTGCAGTGGCATTACCGTCTGTAATGGTAGCATTAGAACTGAATACTGCTACGTCCGCAGCAGTAGGAATACCTGCATCCCAGTTACTAGCATCATCCCAAGAGCCGCCATCTCCCGCACCTGTCCAGGTGACATCCGCGGCGCTTACTACTCCCACTGACAGTAATGCCACCAGAGCAGTTAATAAAACTTTTGAAGTAAATTTTTTCATAAGCATTGTTCTATTGTTTTAAGTTATTAGCCAATCTAGGCCCAAAAAATTCTTTGTTTGTATTTCTATTATGAGCTTTGGTGAATCTTAAACTTGACTGGTTCTTAATCAATCGGTCAACATATTTTGACTTCAGTTTATAACTCCACCACCAGCGGCTTCTAGAATTACAACATTGAAATAACAAAGGATACTACAGAGCAGCCAAGAATTGGTCTTACTACCGTACGTAAGTGCACCAATATTGAACTTTATGACAAGAATGTGGTCTCATTTGACCATGTGAGGGTCGTTTTTATCATTTCCTGAATTTTTGTGTTATAGTAGATTTTGTGCTCCGTGAGAGGAAATTGCTGCTATGTGACGAATACTGGTCGATATATGTAAGACTATGGTAACTGCCCAAAGTCATTTGCAAGCAAGGATTAGTAAATATTGCAGTAGCCAAAACGCTCAGAGTTCTCTGTCGGTAACTCTGAGCGGATTGTATGATGCCATGATGACTGCGGCATGATCTTTTGGTCTTAAAAATTATGAACCATGATTGGACTTTGAATTCCATGTGCTCACGCTCCCATTAAAATAGTTCAACTTCTTTGCACAATTGTACCAATGATGTGAGTGGATGATAGGTTGAATGTCACAACGCCTATGTTTATCCTTACTTGGAATGTGTAGTTATTGAGACTGGTCTTCCGAGCAGGATAAAATTCACCTTATGATTCAAAATTTACTTAATACTAAGTGGCTTACGAGTAGGTCGGTTTCATATCTGTTTACGTCAGTGTTGATTCTTTTAAGCCATACATTGTTTTCGCAGACCACAGTTAACCTTACGCCGAGTACGTTTGCTAATCAACTTTCAAACATTAGTTCCAATTCCACTTATGTTTTGGCAGATGGGATATATACCGTGAGCGGGACAGACCTGACTACTTGGGGAGCTTATATGCAAAGCAATGTCACTTTTGAGGGCGCTACTGCCAATGGGGCTATTCTCCAATACACCACGTCGGATATGCAGGAATTGACGTTCAATAATTTAAATGACATAGAGCTAAAAAACCTGCATTTCAAGAACATTAGAATCACCTATCAAGAATGTAGCGATTCTAAAGTCACCGGTATAAGCATGAGTGATCCAAACTATAGTACGCTTGGAGATAAGAAATCTTATGAAAGAAGATTTTTAGTGATAAGAGGAGGGAGCGACAATGTTGTTTCTGGTTGTAATTTGAATTGGAACAATAGCACTGAAGGTAAATTTGGCCGAGGGATCAACCTTGATGGAGGTAGCAATCATAAGGTGATCAATTGTACTATTACCGGGTATTTGATCACTGCATTGGGAGTAAGTACAGGTCGTAATGACAATTCTCCTGCTGAAATGCTTGTTGATCCTACTACTAATCATGAGATCATAGGAGGTACGTTTACCAGAGATCCTAATTCTGGCACCTCCAATGATCATGAGGATCACGGCATCTACATTCACAACGCCGCGTACGTCACAGTGACAGCTACTACCGTAACCGGTTGGTCCACGGATGCTTCCGGGCATGCCATCAAGCTCAAGGGAACTAATTACATTGAGATCAGAAATTGTACCTTCAATACTTCCGGCATCATCATAAGGGTAGCTAATAATTGGCATGAAGCCAATGATCACATTTGGATTCATGACAATACCTTCAATGATTTTGGCATCAACTCTTGGACTTCATTGGATGATGGATATACAATCAATGAATCTTGTGTCATAGAGAACAATAATATTTTGACTGGAGATGTGACTGCCAGCACAGAACTAGCAGCGAGTTTCAATGCTTTTAATGCATTGGCTCAGAAGAATGGTGGGGTTTATAATAATTGTGTAAGCAACGGAACCACTTTAGCATCCGGCATCAACGAATCCAACAACAGTACGAATGGATGTACCCCAAATGTCAATGTGACAGGCGTTAGCATGTCTGCAAATACCACTACTATCGAATTGGGACAAACAGCGACCCTTACAGCTGCCACCACCCCGGCTAATGCTAGCATTCAAACACTACTTTGGTCATCGAGCGATGAGGCTGTGGCCACTGTGGATGAAAATGGCAAAGTGACGGCTATTTCTGAAGGTACCGCGACCATTACTGTTACGACTATAGACGGAGGATTCACAGACACAAGCCTGGTCACTGTCACAGCTCCAAGCGGCACCACATATACTGAGACTTTGACCAATCTTGACTTGGCAGATTGGGGGACTACTACATTTACGGGAGACAATGGAATCGACTGGACAGTATCTATGGAGGGAAGAGAAAGCACCGTGATAAACGGGAAGTCGCTCACCTTAAAAGCACAAGCCGCGCTCACTTCAGAGCCGATTCCAGGAGGACTTGTTGCCATTTCAGTAAAATATAAAAATCCGTCAACTTCGGTAAATCGAACAATTGAAATATTTGTCAATGGACAATCCCTGGGAAGTTTTGGCACTATAGGGGGCTCAACGGAAACCTATTCAGTGAATGGATTGAATATCTCAGGAGATGTCATCATCTCGATTAAGAATTCAATGGACGCTGGTGGGCCCGCTCACAAGCTGGATATTGATGATATAGAATGGATCACTTTGGGGTCTTCCAGTGAAGGTATCGAATGGACTGGATCTACTTCTTCAGATTGGAACACAGCTGCTAACTGGTCTACGAACTCAGTACCGGCAGGTAGTGACGATGTGCAGATTCCCAATGTAAGCTCTGTCTCAGGCAATTCGCCTGTCATAACAGATGAGCAATCTGTTAATAATATTGAGGTTCTTGATGGTGGTATGGTGACTGTCAATTCTGGAGCTTCATTGGTGATATCCGGATCAGCAACTGGCGATGGTAATTTTGTGATTAATCGCAATGTGTTGGGCAATGGAGGGTATAGTATTGTGGGAAGTCCGGTGGCTGATGCTGCTGTAGATGCCACCGCACCACAAGCTGGGCATGTGTTTAGCTATGATGGCGCAAGTTTCTCAGCTAACCTTACTGGTACCAGTACCACCATGACTCCAGGACAAGGATATTTTGTAGGTAGCAATAATGGCGGAACTGTCAGTTTTGAAGGAATGGTCAACAGTGGGCAGGTTGAATATGATCTGACTAGCAGCTCTGCTTTTCATCTGATTGCCAATCCGTATGCGGCGGCCATTATGCGATCTAGTTTTGTGACTGAAAACAGTTCAGACATTGATGGTGCTATTTACCTGTGGAATGATGGTGGAACCAATACCGGCAATAGCCGAGATGGATCATATGTGACTGTAGATGTAGCCGGTAATGTTACCAATGGTTCTTTCGATGGCAATATCCGATCAGGTCAAGGGTTCTTCGTTTACTCAAGCACAGATCTTTCACCAACAGCAACATTTAAACCTAGCATGCAGACAGCTGTAGCAGGATCAAATAGTGATGCTGGATATTACAGAGAAGCAAAAGAGCAGCACATCAGGCTAACTCTTAGCAATGAATTCAATAGTGATGAATTGTTGATTAATTTAAGAGACGATGTTACAGCTGGTCTGGATCCAGGCTATGATGTGAATAAACTGATGAACACGTCAGTTTCATTCTACTCCAAAATAGATGAAGCTCCTTTTGCCATTCAGGCATTGCCTTGGCAGGATGAGTTGACTATTCCACTGGGATTCCAAGTGACTAGTACAGGTAGTTACGAAATCAAGCTCAATACATTGAGCACGTCTCACATTATCAAGCTCAAGGATAACCTAACAGGGATCAGCCATGATCTCACCGAAAATGCTAAAGTGAATCTTACGCTCAATGAATTGTTTTCGGACGGAAGATTTGAATTAGTGCTGATACAGCAAGCCATATTGGCTGCAGAAGACCTGAAAGGTGAATTGAAGGTGTTTGGCAATAGCGCGAGGTTGGAGATTCTGTACAAATCAGATCAGTCCCAAGCTGTACAGATTTATACCCTGGATGGTCGAGTGGTTTATAATGAGCAAGTGGAATTCCAATCGAACAAGGCTTGGATTGAGGCTGAACTGAAGCCAAATCAAATCTATGTACTACGAATTGAGGATGTATCGGTGAAATTTATTTTGAACGATTAATACGTCACTCATCAGTAATTGAAAGAGAAGATTATGAAAGACTTATATAAGATTATTTTGCTTATCGCTGCTGTGTGCAGCACGACAGTATTGATGGCTCAACCACTTAACCCACCAGCCACCCCGATAGATGGCGGTCTATCGCTGCTTTTGCTAGCTGGTGGTGCCTATGGAATGAAGAAGTTGAGAGACAAAAGAAAATAATTTGAAACACACTGAGATATATATTGGTGTAACGCACTTATTGACCAAGGGCTTTATGAGCACCCTATTGTCTATTGTATTTATAGGAAATGCTTTTGCTCAAGAGTCGCAATTGTTTAAAGATTACGTCACAGCTCAAAATGAAAACAAGGAAGCTGTCCTTCCCAATTTTTCATATGCTGGGGTAGATCATGGGCAGAAACTGTTCATAGAACAGACCAACCAGCAGAAGTACAAAGTGGAAGACTATGGTGCTATTCCAAATGATGGCTTGTCTGACAGAGACGCTATAACTTCGGCTATCAACGCAGCGATTGCTTCAGGGGGAATTGTTGAGTTTCCTGCCGGCAGATTGGATATCAATACGGCATCAGATCCAGAGGTGCCTATGAAATTCACTTTGGGAAATCACCCCCTCACACTAAAAGGTCACCCTGATGGAACGGAACTATATATGGAAAACACCCTTCCATCACCCACACCGGACAAAATGTGGTCTACGCCCTACATGATTCAATTCACGGGAAGTAAAACCGAACGGTCACTAACGAGCATTGTAGAATCAGCTGATCAAGGCAGCAAGTCCATAGTAGTGCAGAATGCATCAAGTATCAGTGCTGGCGATTGGATATTGCTTTCATTGTCTAGTAGGAGTTCTCAACTTTTAGCTGAAGAGCTTTTAGGTATGACTGCTGAAGATACTTGGACTAAAATCATCAATGATGGGGTCAAAGTAAGAGCTGTCCACCAAGTGGAAAGCGTAGATGGGAATACCATACACTTAAAATCATGTTTGTTGAAAGGAGTGAACCCTGACTATCCTTGGCAGGTTTATTCTAAAGCTAATCACGAAGGATTGATTATCTCCGATTTGAATTTTACGGGTACATGGAAGGATTCATTCCAACATCATAAAAACATCATTCATGATGGCGGTCATTCCATGCTTCAATTGAAGTTTGTGACCAATTTCACTGTGATGAATTGCACGTTTACGGATGTCAATAGAGCGCTCAATGTGGGCAATGGCGTGAACGGAACCATCCTCAATAACCAAATTTTGGGCAATGGTGGGCATAATGGTATTTCAGTTCCAGGCTGTAACAATGTACTTGTGGGTATGAATAAAGATTTGGCGGGACAATGGCATACGTTTGGCGTATCTGGGTTATCCATCGGGAATGTGTTTTGGCGAAATGAACACAGCGCTACCACGAGTTTTGAGGCACACGCCTCCCAGCCAAGAACCACTTTGTATGACAATGCCAAGGGCGGTTTTATGTTTGGTCGCCTCGGTGGCGCGGTAAGCAGTTTGCCCAACCACATGGAGGAACTCGTGCTCTGGAATTACAATGAAACTGATGCGCCAGAGAGCAACTATGAGTTTTGGTCGAGTACTTCCAAGTATGGAAAAGTAGTACCGCCTATCGTAGTTGGATTCCACGGAAGTGGAACCAGTTTTGTAAGTAACCAAATCTCACATCAGGAGTCTCACGGAACAAAAGTATCCCCCGAGTCATTGTATGAGGCCCAAATAGAACTAAGGCTGGGTGCATTGCCGGAATGGATATGTGCTTTGAAAGAATGCCAGACAGAAGAGGAGGAAGAAGAAGAGGAGGAGGATAATCTCCTTGATGTTGGAGAATCATTAGCTCGTGATGGTTCAATCTTGTCTGTTGGGGTCGAAAATAATGGAGTACTTCTTAACCTAATAGGAGTTTACGAGCAATCGCAGCTGGTGCAGATATATACAATCTCTGGTCGGCGTGTTTATAATGGTGAAGTTGAGTTTGAATCTAATGAAGCGTTGATCAATGTGGCGCTAAACAAGAATCAAATTTATGTGCTGCGGGTAGATAATAAGGTTGTGAAATTCATTTCGCAAGATTGAGTTGTGATTAGTGTGGAATAGTGATAATGAGGGTATCTCAAAAGTTACTGCTACTTAAATGAAGTGTCACATTGAGCATGTCGAAATGTGGTCTCTCGATCACATTCTTAGGTTTCGACAGGCTCAACCTGACAACCAATAATAACTTTTGAAAAGGCCTTAAAGAATATAAAAACTGAAAAATGTTGAACATGAATTGGAACAATCGCATAAGTAAAGGCAGCCTTTTGGCGGTCATAGTATGGTTAGGTTTATCAAACAATGCCTACTCACAATCTTCTAAAATATTTGACGATTACGTCAAGGCGCAGCAGGAAAACAGAGAAGCCATGCTTCCCAATTTTTCTTATGCAGGCGTAGATCACGGTCAGAAAATCCAACTAGAGCAGACCAATCTTACGGAGTTTAAAGTGGTTGACTATGGAGCTATTCCCGATGATGGCCAATCAGACCGATCGGCCATTAAAAAGGCGATCATGGCAGCCATGGAATCTGGAGGGATAGTAATATTTCCGAAGGGTAGATTGGACATCAACACTGCTGATGATAAGCCTGAGCCACTGATAATCAAACTTGGTGATTTCCCCATTACCCTTCAAGGTCATGCAGAGGGCACTGAGATTTTCATGGAGAACATACTGCCATCACCTACTCCAGACAAGCTGTGGTCTACACCTTACATGATCCAATTCAAAGGCAACAAAAAGGAAACATTGATCACAACAGTGGAAGAATCCGCAATCCAGGGGAGCAAAACCATAGTAGTGAAAGAAGCCAATGATATACAACCAAATGACTGGATAGCGCTTTCACTAGTGAGCAAAAACCCTAAGCTCATGTTGGACGAACTGCAAGACAGACCATTGAGTCCAACTTGGAAAAAAATTGTACAAGGAGGCGTTAAGATCAAGGCGGTGCATCAGGTGGAAAGTGTAGACGGGAATACCATTACCTTAAAGTCTTGCTTACTAAAAGGGATCAATTCCGAGTACAATTGGGAAGTGTATTCGGTCGATTATCATGATGGGTTGGTCATTAAGGATTTGCAGTTTACAGGTACATGGAAGGAGCCTTTCAAACATCATAAAAATCTCGTCCATGACGGAGGTCATTCGATGCTATCGCTAACTGCAGTGACCAATTTCACGGTGATGAATTGTACGTTTACGGATGTCAACAGAGCCCTCCATGTTAGGAGCGGAGTGAATGGTACGATTATCAATAATGTCATATTAGGCAATGGTGGGCATAATGGAATATCACTTCCTGCTTGTACCAATGTCCTTGCCGGCATGAATAAAGATATGGCCGGACAGTGGCATACTTACGGGGTGTCCAACGAATCCATTGGCAATGTCTTTTGGCGAAATGAGCACGCGGCTACTACAAGTTTTGAATCTCACGCCTCACAGCCAAGGACTACCTTGTATGATTGCGCCAAGGGAGGTTTTATCTTCGGCCGACTTGGAGGAGCTATTGGTAGTTTGCCTAATCACATGGAGGAACTCGTCTTGTGGAACTACAACGAAACCGACGAATCTGAGGAGAATTATGAATTTTGGTCAAGTGTCTCTAAATATGGCAAGGTTGTGCCTCCAATCATCGTAGGTTTTCACGGAAGTGGCACCACTTTCAAGACAGATCAGCTGGAGCAATTTGAATCTATTGGAACCAAAGTAGAGCCAGAGTCACTTTATGAAGCTCAAATGGAACTGCGCCTGGGCTATCTGCCTGAATGGATCAAAAATATTAAGGCCAAATAATTCACTCCATTCGAAAATTGAAGTCAAGATGAAGCAGTTCAAATATTGGATAGCCCAAGGATTGTTGTTAGGAATGTGCGCTGGATCTGTCACGTACAATGTAGAAGCGCAGACTGTCCAAAAGCAAAACGGAGCGCTAACTGATACGGAAAAAGCTTCTTTCAGAGAATGGGCGACAAACAGGAAAACCTCGGATTCTTCCAATTGGGAAAACAACAAATGGCAGTTTCGCTATTTTGATTTTCAGATGCAGTACTGGGTGTACAATATGTCTGGCGACATCAGGATAGTCAACAACCTGATGAGTATAGCTGAGACTGCTTATTTGGCGAATAACATCCGAGACCAACGAGATCTCTGGTACATAGGATGGGACGCAATCAATAGCAGGCCGATTGGTGAAATCACGACAGGATGGCCAAGGAATGGGCATTATGAAGAGCTAGATATCAAAAATCGGAAGGTAAATAGTGGAGATGGAGGTGAGTTGGTCATAGGGGCGGCCTATATGTCCATAGCGGCACGGGTGATCGTAGAGACCCCTGATATCTGGCATCAATTGGTACCTGATAAGGACTATACTTACCTTCAGCGTGCGTTGGTTTATATCGATGAATCGATAGATGCTGTAGATGCTTTCAGGCAATATTTTACTGATCCAGTGACTTGCAGACAGCAATTTCAATTCAATTTTCCACCTAGTGACAGGGACAATTGGCGTAAGAAGGGTGGCTATGGTGCATTCAACAGGGTGGGGCACACACAGACCTTGTTATGCTATCTGATTCCATGCCTTGAGCAGTTGGGTATTCGCCCAGACAAACTCGAAGAATTTGAATCTATCAATCAAGCTGCGGTAGATACTTGGATGGACTCCATGAATAAATACACCTATTTCGGTATCAAAGTCTTAGACTACCCTTATGCTTATCAAAGACCCAACTCAGAAGATATTGGCCATGGCGCCAATGATATCTGCCAATGGGGGGCGCTGCACAGGTCTGGTCGGTATCCAGAGGTGAATGATGACGTTATGGCTAGGATTGCCAATACGCTGGTGCACATAGTAAAGAAGGGAGACGAATACGCTTATCGTTTTGATGGTACAGGTTCCGGTACCCAACCACATCCCTTCTATTTGCAGTTGAATCGGTACAATAAAGGGCTAAGTAATACCGTAAAAAATAACAACGCCATACTCTTATTCGCACGAGCGTTTGAGGACATGAGTATCACCTGTCAGATCAATGAAGAAGAATGGAAGTCTACCAAGAGCATTGCTGTCAAGCCCGGAGATGAACTGACTATCCTAGGTGATGATGGTGAAGGGGAAACAAACTGGACATGGTCAGGGCCAAATGACCTTACCCATGAGGGGAATTCTATCTCATTTGACGCTGTAACGTATTCGGATGCGGGAACCTATGAGGTTACCCATGTTTCGGAATTTGCAAGACGAACGAATTACGTGAAAATAGTAGTGTACAATCCTGATGATGCGTCTGTTCCCTGTGATGATATTAAAAACATTCGACCTAGTATCAGAGCAGGATTTGGCGCTTGGAGACCTATTACTGATACCACTGTGATGGCAGGATCACCAATAGCATTTGATATGCCGGCTCACTTTGGAGATTGGAAATGGACAGGGCCTAATGGCTTTGAATCCTCTTC
Organism: Cyclobacteriaceae bacterium; assembly: GCA_049115815.1. Lineage (GTDB taxonomy): Bacteria > Bacteroidota > Bacteroidia > Cytophagales > Cyclobacteriaceae > Marinoscillum. The sequence goes on from JAGDZO010000001.1 coordinate 43,965, forward strand.
GAGAACCATCAGATTTTATGCTATTCAGCCTGAGCATTCCGGTGAGTATGAGTGTACCTATACCAATAGTTGTGACGAGGAATTGAAGGCATCCTTCAGCGTGGAGGTAGAAAAACCTATTGTTTTGTCTGATTCGAAATCACCACTGCTTGTTTATCCTAATCCGTTCAGGGATGTGATTCATATCGATAATTCTGAAGGGAACTATGATTCCTGTGTTTTGATGGATACTTTGGGTAAGGTCATAGCAGTGAAGGCTGATTTATCTTCTCACAAGACTATTGAATGGGATGTCACAACACTGGATTTGGACGGTCATGTGTTTTTCCTCAGGATGCTTGGTAATGATAAGGTAGAGACCATTAAGGTGTTAAGAAACAGGTAACTCAAGAATAATATCAGCCTCTCGATGGTGTCACTTCGTCTAAAGTCGACATATCATAATCCCATTTCTTTGATATATTCTGTAGGCCAGTTTCGGGTGTTTGATCGATCCTTGTTTCTTTCCTCAACCTACTACAATGAAATGTCGAGAAGCTCCCATTCTTAAACCATACATCTGTCAACTACCAACATTCAAAAGCAATGATTTTTAGGGCGAAAGGATTCGACCTTAGTGAAAGGTCTTAGTCTTTTTGGGACATAGATTATGTGTAAAGACTGGTCTAATATGGGGGATGAAAGTATAAAAAAAGCTGCACCAACGGTGCAGCTTTTTCGCTCAGATAAAAACTAACTTAGTCAAACTATTTTATGATGATTCTGAACATTGATTCATGATCAGATCCAATCAACTTGATCATATAGAAGCCTCTCATTAGGTCTTCAGTCTCAAGCGTCAATTGATTTTCTCCCTTTTGAGTAATGAACTCTCCGGTAAAGACTTCTTGACCAGAAAGATTGATCACTGCCACTCTCAGACGTTCATCAGCTTCATTGCTTGTAAAGTCTATGTTCAATGGTCTACCCAGTTCTATAGGATTAGGATAGATGTTAGCCGATGTGAGGTAATCCTCTTCTAGCTCATCCAGCTCTACTTCTTCCTCATTACTAATTCTTCCACTGTAGTTTACAGTTACATTCTTAGTATAGGTATTGGTAAACGAACCGTCAGGATTTTTACCATACAATTCGACCTTGTATGTTCCATTGTTTACTGGCACCTTGATCTCATATGGAGAGGAAGCATCTTGTGCTTTCCATACACCATTGATTTTCATGGCGATGTACTGTACACTACCTCCAGAGACTGTCGCCACACCTTTGATGTTTGGTCCACTCTGATAAGCGTTACCTGACACTGTAGCTCCACTACCGCTACCTCCAGATGATCCTCCAGTTGATCCTCCGGTATAGTTTACCGTTACACTCTTGGTGTAAGTATTAGTAAAAGTTCCATCTAATTTCTTAGCATAAAGCTCTACCTGATAAGTACCGTTATTAAGATCCACTTTAATCTCATATGGCGAGGAAGCATCTTGCGCTTTCCATACGCCATTGATCTTCATAGCTACATACTGCACGCTTCCGCCAGAAATGGTCGCAGTACCCTTGATGCCGGCTCCAGATTGATACGCATTACCCGATAAGGTAACTCCACCCCCAGATGAACCTCCAGAAGACCCGCCACTACCTACATTCACCGTGATGGACGCTGTAGGAGAGTAAGACTTAGAGCCATCAGAGTTGGTCTTGGTACCGTATACCTCGATCAAGCGTGAACCAGATGCGATTCCACTCAACGCCACTGTACCAGAATTGCCAGAAAGTCCAGCTTTCCATGTGCCGTCCACTTTCACGCTCACCTTATATCCAGAAGATACTGATGCTACTACGTTAAACGAGCTGCCAACAGATGCTCCATTGGAAGGGCTACTAATAGTGGTGCCTCCGTTAGAAGAACCTCCGCCACCAGAAGATCCACCACTACCTACATTCACCGTGATGGAAGCTGTAGGAGAGTAAGACTTAGAGCCATCAGAGTTGGTCTTTGTACCGTATACCTCGATTAAACGTGAACCAGATGCGATTCCACTCAAAGCGACAGATCCAGAGTTGTCAGACCGTCCAGCTTTCCATACACCGTCTACTTTCACACTTACTTTGTAGCCAGAGGCCACAGTTGCCACCACGTTGAATGAACTTCCAACAGATGCTCCATTTGACGGGCTGCTGATACTGGTAGTGCCATTAGTAGATCCGCTACCTGATCCGCCAGATCCTCCGCCTACGCTTCCTCCACCGGTAGTTGAAGCCCCGATAGGTGATGTAGATAATTTGAAATCATCGATGCGCACATATGCGTCTCTTGGCGAAGTAGCAGAACCACCATGGTAATAGTTGATCCAGTATTTGTCTACTTTATCAAACCCGTTGTTGGATGTGGTGGTGAATCGGATATTGGTTTTTTCGTAAACCAAATTACCGTTTACCCAAGCTCTCAAGATACCATTGCTGCTACCTGGATCATTCACTTTGATATATTGGTCTACTGTGTACCATTGGTTGTGATTCATAGTAGATCCACTTCCAGCCCAAGCCCAGGTATCTCCCCATGTTTTGCCATTTGAAAGACTCATATTCTTATGGTATACATAGTATCTATTGGGTACTCCTGATGAAGCGTCTGCATTGAGTGATCCTCTAGCAGACCATCCGTTGGTGCCTGTGGAAACACAGTTACCCCATCCACATACTCCTCTTGTTCCATCCCAGCCTGGACCTTTACCATTATAGTCTGTGAAGCTGCTTTCGTAGTACACCTTATACTGAGCGTAAGCTTCTTTTCTGTTGATAGATTTCTTGATAGAAGCTCCATAATGGTTGCCTTGTGCTACTTTAATTCGGATACATCCAGAACCATTGTACCCTCCACTGCTCATATAAGAAACAAAGTTTGAGTTGCCTAGTTCGTATCCAGATGACCAATTGGAATTATTGAAAGGATCATTGTGAAGATCTGCAGATCCGCCAGTTGATCCTCCTCCGCTTCCGGTATCACCACCACTTGTGTCATCACCGCCGGTGCTGGATGTTGATTCGATCTTGAAAGAGGAGATATCATTATCCCAATCTCCGCTAGTTCTTCCTCCCGCTACTCCAGTGAGGCATGACTTATCTACCGTCCATGTCTTAGAGAATCCCGCGAAACTACCGTGCTGATAGACAGTAATTTGATATCCGTCAGATACCTTGATGGAAGAGATGTCATCATTCACTATTCCAGACTGACCGTACTCGTAGTTACCTACTCCCAACGCTATAGCTGTACCGCTGTAGTTACATCCGGAGTAAACCGTCACAGCACTTGCGCTACCGCCACCTCCAGAGGATCCACCAGATACATTTACCGTGATTTCGTTTCCATTGACCCAAGTACCATCTTGGAGCTGGCCGTTGGCCTGTAGTGTATGTGAACCTGAAGTAAGTCCGCTAACAGCAAAGCTGTATGGGCTTGAAGCATCATCCAGATCATTGAGTCTGGCTCCATCTACTTTGATGATTACTTTTTGATAATCACCTGAAGCATTCGTCGATACCGTAAAAGAACTGTTCACTGTTGCCCCATTAGATGGGCTGGATATAGCCACGGAATTGGTTCCACTTCCTCCGCCAGTGCCTGACGTAGATTCGATCTTGAAAGAGGAGATATCATTGTCCCAATCTCCGCTGGTTCTTCCGCCAGCTACTCCCGTAAGGCACGATTTATCTACCGTCCATGTCTTAGTGAATCCTGCGAAACTACCGTGCTGATAGACAGTAATTTGATATCCGTCCGATACTTTGATGGAAGAGATGTCATCATTTACTATGCCGGACTGACCGTAATTGTATTCACCTACTCCCAATGCTATAGCAGTTCCGCTATAGTTACATCCGGAATAAATCGTCACCGGGCTTGTGCTGCCTCCACCTCCAGAAGAGGATCCGCTAGATACATTTACCGTGATTTCGTTTCCATTGACCCAGGTTCCGTCGGTAAGTTGGCCGTTGGCTTGTAGGGTGTGCGAACCATCTGCAAGTCCACTGATATCGAAGTAGTATGGACTAGAAGCATCATCTAATTCATTGATTCTGGTTCCATCTACTTTGATGATCACCTTTTGGTAATCTCCAGAAGTACTTGTAGATACAGTGAATGAACTGTTCACATTTGCACCATTAGATGGATTGCTGATGGTGACGTAGTTACCTCCACTTGAAGTATTTCCAGACCCTGTTCTCCATTGGCCAGCAGTATAGGTAAATACATGTGAATCTCCTGTCGCCAATGTGAGATTAGAACTCATATTGGTTCTGACGGATTCAATTGTCGAACTCCATGTAGCTGAAGACACAAAAGTGACAATATCACCATTGTAACCTGAATTAGGTAGGGCTACTGTGGAGATCCAATTGCCATTTCCGTACTGAACAGTAGTGTTGTGACCTGTTGAGTTTGGTACTACACCGTTGGTGATATCTTGTGCGTTGATAGTCCTATTGGTCAACGCTCCTCCACCTGTAGATGCATCTGATACGACTACAAATATTTCACTTCCTTCTACCCAAGTACCATCAGTTAACTGACCGTTTGATTGTAGTGTGTGTGTGCCTGAAGCTAGTCCTGTGATATCAAACGAATAAGGGCTAGAGCTATCATCTAATTCATTTAGTCTGACTCCATCTACCTTAATGATCACTTTCTGATAATCTCCAGAAACATTTGCATTAACCATGAATGACATACCTACAGTGGCTCCATTGGAAGGACTGCTGATAGAAACGCTATTAGTTCCGGTTGATCCACCACCTGAGTCAGCACCACTTACATTGACGGTTATGGTATTTCCTTCTACCCAGGTGCCATCAAGACGCTTTCCATTGACTTGGATGGTGTGAGATCCATCGGATAATCCACCTAGACTAAAAGAATAAGGACTCGAAGAATCGTCCAATTCTGTGAGTCTCATACCATCTACCTTTACTACCAAGTATTCATAAGTACCAGAAGCATTGGTATTGACCGTAAAATCGCTCCCAAGATTAGCGCCATTAGATGGGCTGCTGATAGAGACAGCATCCGAGCTAGATCCTCCTGATCCACTTACGATGTAGTTTCTGCCATAATCCCAGTTGCCTCCACTTTTCTTTCCGTAGACATAGATTTCAGAGCCAGGGGATAGGTTGCCGGCATTATAAGTGTACTGAGCACTATTTGGTGTAAACTGCTGTTTCCAGACGCCATTTATTTTGATAGCCAGGTATTGATAAGTGCTATTCTTGGCAGTAAACGAAGCGATATAATCTGAACCACTTTGGGTGACTGAAAGATTGATGCTACTAGTGGGATTGGTCTCATGATAAACTTCAAAGTCGTAAGCCACTTCCTCCAACACATTATTATTTTCATCCAAATCAGAGATTTTGAAGGTATATTGACCAGGAGTCAGGCGATCAAGGTCAAATTCAAAAGGCTCAGTTGAATCTGTATCTTCATATAAAGGTCCGGTATAAGCGTTGTTGTCATTTAGGTCAACAGAACTGGCCACCACGGCAGCTCCATGACGGAAAGCCGAGTTGTTGTTACCACTCTTTTTTCGTGTTTGTTGCCTTCTTTTGTTTCCATTACCGCCTGTCGTTGTATTTCGTGATGCAGTAGGCTTCCGGTTTGGATTGAGCAAAGCAAGTGCGCTGGTAGTCGTGGGCTTATAGAAAGTGCCGCTACTTGGCACTGCACTTGACGACATTGGTTTGAAGTTTTTTGAAGGATCATCAGGCTTTACTTCAAATGGACCATTGTAGACTTTGCTGTTGTTAGACCAAGGGGTAGCTCCGTCGTGATTGTTCTCTTTGCATTTGTTTTTGTAGAGGTAGTTTTTCTTGCGAGAAATTTTATGCTGAGATGACCAAGGTCCCATGATCGCATAATAATCCGGGTTGCTGCTTGGCATATCAGAAGGTAAGGTGACTGTGTTTCGCTCTATGAGGTTGTTCCCTCCATCGTCATGATGAAAACTGATCTCCTGTATAAACTTATTGTCATATACTACATTAAAAACAGCCGTAGGATTCTGAATAGAGAAATGACGCAGATGAGTCACGGTATTGTTGATAATTAGGTTATCTGGTCCTCCCACATGGAAATAACCCTGATAACCACCACCTTTTCTGTGCACCCCGTCTACCTTGCTGTTTCGGATAGTATTATGATTCCCAAGTACCAGTAGTGGATGATTCCCACTATTAAGAATAGTTACCTTATCTAGCCAGCAGTTATTGGAGTTCGTACTGATTTTCACCGAAGTATTGGTGTTGCCAGACTGAGAAGGGGTGGTGCCATTACCGTCGTTCCACTTCTTAGTAGGTGTACCCCAAGTACCTTGAATGGTCATATTCATGATACCTGCTCTACTCACACCTTCGAATAGGAATGCAGTACCAGAGGTCATGCTGATTTTACATTTCACTCCCGTACGGCTTTCGCCTACAAGGACTACTCCTTTTTTCATGTTGATTCTGGAATTGATGGTGTATGAACCATTAGGCAGATACACATGCTTACCAGCCGGACATTTTTTGATGGCAGCATTGATGCCGGAGCTGTTTTTGCTAGTGACTGTGGCTCCACGTGAGCCTCTTGATATAGCTCCGGATACTCCGGCTTTTCCCCAGCGGGAAACATTGCCGGACTGAGCGTAACCGCTGCTAGCCGCTAAAGTGATCAATAGGACACTAGCAATAGCGAATGCCCTAAATAGTTGGTTTAGTTTCATAGGATAAAGTTTGAATTGATAAATAGACAGTTATTAGAAAATTGATTGGTGCCCGCAGGTTGTTACCTTGAGAGCAGTATTATTAATGATTGAATCCATCACTAATTGATACAAGACTAGTTGCGATCAAATGGTGTTGGTCTCTTCTGAATAGGCTGATAGTTCATTGGTCTGAGCGTGATTATCTCAGTTGGGTTAAACATTGCCGCTATTGCGAGGTTTAGTAATTGTAATAGTCGTTTCATAGTTAAGATTTAGTTCTATTCTTCATTCATCTCGGAAGGTGCGGCGCTCCGAAATTTAGAGTTAGGGATATCAAGTTCCTTCTTGGAAAGGGCACTTGATAAGATTACAATGTAGTAGCCAAAACCTATCGGAAAGATGTCTGACGTTGTTCAACCTTTGCTTAACTGTTAAAAAACATCCCTATCTCGGTGTGGTGGTTGATAATCCTTCAAAAAAGCCTTAGAAAAAATGTTGAATTTGTTTTGAAATCGAATGTGTGTGCAAGGCAAAGGAGGATAGGACGATAATTTTTGTGATTCACAAGATTTAGCACGAAACTTTAATCGCAAATAAGGTTATTAAGTTACCAGTTTGCTTCAAGTTGATGACTTAACCGGCTTACTTATCTTTTCGTACGTGGAGCGGTCAATATCGTCCATTTATCGGGACAATTAGAGGTGCATCAGCGTGTATAAATTATATTTAGAGAAGGTGCAGTGTACCCATTCGGGTCAGAGTTTTATAAACCTACAATTCATTGTATAATCGAGCTGTTGTCAAGGTTAGAAATGGCAAAAAGAGCTTGAGAAAAGGAAAAAAAACAGAAATTATGATTCCTTCTGAGATAAAGGAAGAAATATTAAACGATATACTAGAAAGCAGAACTTTTGCTAAGTCTACCACGAGCAAAATGCTCTTAAAAGTCCTAGTGGAGGCATCCATTAAAGAATCCGAGATCAGTGGCACCTCGCTTGCCATGGAGTTTTATGGATCAAGATATGTGCCCGAGAAGAGTGAAGCAGCCATCAGGGTAAATATTTACCACCTACGCGAGAAACTCAGCAAATACTATAGCAACGAAGGAGGCGATGAAGTCTATAGGATACATATAGACAAGGGGCAGTATCAGATTGATTTTATCAAGAAAAGCGCTCTGGTCTCTAAGGTGTCTGGTAAGAGGTATGCCTTCAACCCGAAAGGTCTTCTTTTGGTAGCTGCTATTGTGATTATAGCCATAGTGGGAATCAATGCCTTTGACTATCAGAAGACGAGTATTGTTTGGGAGCCTTTCGTCAACAATGGCAAAACAACCTCGCTATATCTGGGTGATATCTATGGATTTGCGGGACCTTCTGCTTTCGGAAATCATGGTTGGCAGAGAGACTATAAGATTAACTCGGATGAGGATTTGGATAAAGCTGTGCAGGAGCATCCTGAAATAACGGGAAACTATTACCCTTCCAAGAATATGTTTATCCCATTCTCCAATACCCGGTCTGCGGTAACCTTGGCTACCTTCTTAAGTGAGAAGAATTTGACTGTGACTATCAACAGAACTTCTAATGCAACCTTTCAAGACCTGAATAACAACAATTCCATCTATGTGGGAAAAATAAAGCAGAAGAATGTGTTCAACAGGTATTTCAATGTGATGTCTGAAAATGTGAAGCTCCGCGTGAGTGAGAATAGCCCAGAGGGACTGATCGTTTTCAAAAATTATAAAAACGGTCAAGACACCATTGTAGAACCTGCGGTTGATGGTGCGAGGCATTTCGAACATGCGCTAGTCACTAGATTTGTAGACCCTTATGGCAATGTGAAGCTTTTCTTTTTTTCCAATCACGGTTACGGCACCAGGTCGGCAGTGAAGTTGTTCACCACACCAGAGTTTCTAGAAAGATTCGAGCGAGATTATCTTCAAGAATCTGAGGAGTTTACAGCACTTTTTTTGGTCAAGGGTCGTGACAATATGGACGTGAATATCGAACTGGTCATGTTTGTCAGTATAGATGGTCAAAGCAAAAAAGAAGTATCAATAGGAAACTTTTGAGAGGTTAAACTCACCAATGAGACTCTGATGTGCAATCAGTCATGATTGACTTTTAAGCCTTCTCAAACAAGCTATCTAAAGCCCCACTGCAATTTTCTAGTTCAATATCAATCTTTCTGTGAAGTCTATCTGTTCACCCTTGATACTAATCAGGTACAGTCCTTTGGTTAGTAACTTGGTAGTAAGCCTAAATGTCGATTCGCTGATTGATGCTGTTTCCTGGTAAACAGTTTGTCCAGACAGATTGCTGATTTTGATATTCACGAGTTGGTTCATTGCTTCAGTGGGCAATGCTATCACCACGTCCTGCCCAACATGCACAGGGTTGGGATAAATCTTCCAATGATTCACTTTTCCGGTCTTCAAAACCTTTGGTCTTTCCGGAGCATCTCCATTGCGGCTAATCGATACTTCTATTGGTAGTCCATCTACCGTTCTGAATTCTAGTATGGTTTCTTCAGGGCTTGCGCTGATGATGGTCACTTGATCGTTGTTTTGGTTCAATTGCCATTCACCATAAAGTGTGAGTCTGATGGGAGTGACCACAGAGGCACCTTGCTCTTGTCTACGCTCCAAGCCCAAATCAGGATTGGCCAAAGTAAGCAACGCTTCGGAACCATTCATTTCGTGCATCACCAGGCATGGCTTATTGACGGCCTTCACTTCCGTCTCTGGTATGTTGATGAAGGTAATAGGTGAGAAAAAGGCAGATCCTATAATTCCGCTCTCCAGGTGCTGAACCATATGGGCACTTGCATCCTTTTGTAGCACCTTGTATGGCTTGTTGGATTTCATTTCGCTCGCGAATGACGTCATGGCTTCTGAGGAAGTAGCCGGAAGGGTCACATACTCAAAGCCTCTGTTGGTAGGTGCTGTGCCATGAGAGATGTATCCATAGGTATTGTTTTCGGCAAAGTTGCTTGTCCAACCCGTGCCTCCTGGCCGCACAATTTCGTCATGGTTTGGAGTAGAAGCCTTCCCGCCCCAGATAGTTAGTTGACCTCCATTGACCACATAGAATCCTGTCCCTGCATTGCTCATGACCCAGTAGTCACCTGACTGATCAAAAGTCTTGTTGATAGAGTTGTCCTGAGGCTCTCCATTGTAGATTACCACTTTGTCATTTCTGAGTCGTTGGTAAAGTGTAGTGATGGTCGGGTGCGTGGCATCAAAGGTGGAGATATTAGATCCAAGAGCCACGATGATGTCATCAAAAGCGAAGATTGATTTTTTGAATTTAAAATTCGGGTCATGCGTATCAGGACCGTAATTTTCACCAAAACCTTGATCGCCCAGGCCCTGAAAATCGATCCCAAAGAGTCCAAGGGTTCCGTGCGTTTTGTTGAGCACGTTGCTGTTTTTGGATTTGAATGCCACTGCTCCAGCGAAACTGTTTTTTTGATGTTCATCTATTCTTTCGTTTTCAGCATGGAGCTTGTCGAAAGGCAGAAGGATGGTAGTTGTGCCCGGAAAATGATTCCAATTCCACGTATTCTCATCATATCCGTTTCCAGATTTCATGCTACTGTTGTAAATGATCTCCAAGCCACCATACGACTGGTATCTACCAAATCGATTGGCTTTTTTGTAAGTTTCAGTACCCCAAGTGTAGTTGGACAACCCTCGAGCGGCTGCTATCCATTCATCCTTACGGAATATGCCCATATGATTATGATTCATTTGGAAATAACCCTCTTGCCATGGGCTGGAGGAGGTATAGTTGAAGTCTGGATGGTTGCCCCAGACTCGATTATAGTAACCAGCAAATACAGGATCAGCAGTGCTTAGTCCTAGTATTTGGCCTCCGAGCATTGCCATTTGGTAGATGCTAGTCTGATCAAAGCTGGAGATATCTCTGTTGTCAGGCTTTCTACCACATAGAGCGATGGGGTAGACCATGAAGTCATTGGCTATGGTCATCTGGTAGTACATAGCATCTCTGAAATTCTTGTAATACTCTTCACCTACAGCAAATGGGGTTTCATACCCCAAGGCATATAGTCCCCTAACGGCTGTCTTGTAGGCGTACATATAATTGGAGTATCCAGCCCAATGATGAAATCCCGCTCCATCTGGCTTGATTCCTCCACCAAAAGCCTGACTAAACGTGAAGAAACGTTCATAATAGCGCTTCATACCTTTCATCCATCTTACTTTTTCATCGTCAGAATCCAGAGATAAACCAAAGCCAAGCATGGCATCTGAGACGGTGTATATCAAGTCAGTGCTGTAGTCCCTGCCTGGGTAATAATCCGCTCCCGTGTTGGGGTCTGGCCATAGATTTTTGAATTTGTCAGTATGTACATCCAGTGTGTATCCGAAGAGATTTTTGACCTTGTCGGATAGATGGTACCCATGCAGGACTGATGATCTTGCAAATCGATCATAATCATACCCAAGGCCGTCTTTCGGTATTTTGTTATCAATAAACCGCTGAGATATGAGCCATATCACGTTAGAAGCTTTTTCTTTTATTTCCTCAGCTTGAGACCCATTAGGATAGAACCTAAGATATCTTGCGAATTGGCGAATTATATTGCTAGGATCTTTGAAAACGGTGAGGTTGTCACCTCCGGTGATATTATCACCATCCACCACTATGTTCAGGTTATTATATTTGTTGAGTGCATTTGGTATGTCATTAGATAGCAAATCTGAACTAGGCTCAGTTCCGAGTAAATCGTCTGCTAATCGATCATATACTTGCTGTACTCCTGCTATCTCCTCTGCAGTAGCAGTCTCCAATGGCAAGTCTGGGTCATATACTGGTGCATAAGTTTGGGCTTGGCTGCTGCCAATGGATAATGCAAAAGATAATATTATCAGAGCGAGACTATTTCGATTCATGTTAATGATGCTTTGACAGTTCATACTTGGGTATTATTGAATTATGGTAACATTAATTTCACAGAAATTGGTTTCCCTGTGTATTCGGCAGTTGGCAGCTTAACGGATAGGTCATATAAGTCTCCATTCTGGACACTTTGCTCAAACGGCAAATTCGTACTGATGACAATCTCATTTAGTTGATCGTTCATAGTAGGATCTGTCACAGTAAGGTCATATCCATCGTCAGTTTTTTCGAGCAGAATTATCGCAGGAGCGGAGGTTTTCATTTGAATATCTGTACCATTCAAGAGCGCATTACTTTGATAGAATGCCGCTCCCAATACTGTGCCATCAGCTGAGCGAACCGCTTGAATTATGGAATCATTTTGAATCACTTCTATAGGGCTAGTAGCGAAAGCTTTCTCTGCAGACTCGTCTCCAGCATATATTATATACCCATAGGTGTCATTGACTGGCCTTTGACCATGGCCGTAGGTCAATTGGAAAACTGATGCAGTAGTTGGGAGGTCATCTTTTTTGCCATTTGTATGGTTGTGTCTTTCCCAATCTGTTTCTCTCACTTCTAGTTCGATAGCTATTTCTCGGTTGCTGTATTCAGGTAACAATGCATAAGACAAATGATCTTTCTGCTCAATCACGGTCATTTCATCCTTGCTTAGCGCAACAGTTTGAGATGAGGTTATTGGTTTTCCGTTGAGGTAGACCTCTCCGTCTAGCTTGGTTTGGTTGATTGCGGTAAATACTTCACCTTCTTTGTCTGCTTCCAGATTGGTAATTCCAGAGCCTAGTGCTACCGTATAATCTCCCAATATGAAATAGGATTTGTAAGCTCTTACGCCGAATATCAGTTCTGTATTCGGGTCATTCAATCCATTGAGATCATTGACACCCTTCTTGGCAGTGGCGTTGAACTTCTCAAATTTGAATCCAGCCATGGCATTGCCAGATCGGCTGGTAGCAGCTCCGGCATAGTTGTATTTGCTACAATATCCTCTCCAGTTCAGGATAGGCTGGAGCGCTGTAGCCGGATGTCTGCTCGTGATCCCAGGTACAGCATATGAATTCCATCCACCGAGAATGTCAAGATATTCTCTGCCCTGTTTGGTGATCAGAAGTGTCCCATCATTGGTGAAGATATTGAGCTTATCGGCCATCATGTGCGCACTTTCAGTACCATCTACGCGGAATGATCCCATGTTGATGTACACTGAATAGTCCTTGGTTTTTTTAATTAGGTCGTCGTTGTTGTAGAAATATTTTACTCCCGAGTAATCGTTAGTGGTATAGTCATTCATCAAAATGTCATATTCCTCAGCTTCTTTTTGGTATTGCTTGAGTTCCGCGATCTGAGCTTCTGTAAGCGATGAAGACCAGTTTTTCAATAGGTTCTTGACAAGCAACAATGATTTGATAGGAGAGGGGTCTATTACATATTCAAAACTTCCTCTGCTCAGAAATAGCTGACTGTAGCCTTTGTAAACGTAAAAGGACGATCCTTTAAGGTAATTGAATATGCTGTTGAGATTTTCTTCGGATAGTTTTCGCTCCCAAGGTGTTCCTTGTAGATAGCCTAGAATGCTCAAGGCAGCCGACGTACCATCCACAGGATATCCAAAAATCAGGCACTGCTTGCCATGTCCCCAACCTGCTCCATCAGCCGTGAATCCTTCCGTCCAAAATGATGATTGATTTGTCACTTGAGAGGTGACACTTATACTTTTACTCGCTACTTCAGCCAGTACCTCTACCATTTCTGCTGAGCGAATCATAGCCGCGCATGGTAACAAACTACGATAGGCGAGGGCATTGCCACCTACCCACCATGTATGATTGCGAAAGCGTTCTAGGCTTAGAAGATTGTGATCTGTTTCATCATGACGATAGGGCTGAGTGAGAGCCTGTCTACCAACCTCCGTTAGTACTCTATTGAGTTCTATCAACGTTGGGTCTTTGATTGATTGATTTTCTACAGCTTCCATGAGATCGAACAATGCGAAATAGGCATTGATAGCGCAAGTAGGAATAGCAAAGCAGGAAGCATGAAATCTGCCGTTGACATTGGGTCTTGAAAGCTCTTGCTTACCTATCTCAATCACTCCACGACTGATAGTTTGGAAAACTTCATCCTCTGCGTATGCCTTCCATGGCTTGCCCCTGTAGGGTTCCAGAAGCTTCCAATATCGTGAGAACGATTTGGTGTACACTAGTCCAACTTTCTGATTGATATCTACGGTGCTGTCTTTTAGCCAATTTTTGGCTTTAATTTCTTGTAGCTCCTCTTGCTGATCTCTGAATGTACCATCCTCGCTCAGGGACTCGCGAAGTTCAGCATTAGAAGTCTTTATTATTTTGATGTATTTCTCTCTATATCGCTTTTGAGAAAAATATTCTCTGAGTTGGGTGATTCCTTCCTGATCAGACGTGTCCTGTGCCGGGGCTGAACACCCATTGGATAAAAGAAAAACACCTAGCAATAGGGCATACAGCACAACAGTTATTTTATTGTTTGTGGACATGCTAAGATCATCATTATAGGGTTTAATATAGCAGCGCTTCATATGCTTGTTCTATTCACTGTGTAATTTAATGTGTACGAACACAATAGTCTAAATCAATTCATTAAAAGATTTTATTTCTATCTTAAATGGGCATGAAAAGTGAAATATTTTGGGTTTTGTGGCACTCGGTTAGTGACACAGATAACAAAAAAGCTGCCCATTCATGGGCAGCTTTTTAGTGTTAACATTTTCTGTTGATTATTTCATAGTAATGATCAACTGCGGACCTGAGATTCCATCAGCGGCATTTTCCTTGGAGTGGATTCTAAATGAATTACTACCATCAGTAGCTGCTGGATAATGTAAATTCAATGAAAGAACCTTATCAGTCTCTGCCGCCGTAGTTGCAGTGATGTCAATAGTGACTTTATCTCCATTGGCAGGAGCTTTGGTAGTAGTTGCCTTTGCTCCGGTATCTGTGTAGGTGCCCTCTGTCTTCACCACAGATGTAGTAGGGATGTCTGAAGCTGCAGGATCGTCGCTCCATGCATCGTGGCTCCAGTGACGTACAGACATTTCCCCATCTATGTTAGATGCATCAGAAACAGTCAATACCAATTCGGCTTTAGCAATGTCAGCAAGCACTATATCAGCTGGAATCTCAAACTGTAGCAATGCTTCTCTTTGCCATCTTCCATCGTCAGCATTATTAGATACATGCAATAATCCAGCATCTACTTTGCTGAACGTATCATCATCAAATCTTACCCAAGCATCAGATTTCACATCGATTGTTCTTGGACCACTAGCTACCACTTCATTTACGGTCACGTAATCAGTCTTAGCCTCAGTGCTCTCTCCTCCAGGACCAGTAGCGACTAAAGTCACATCGTAAGTACCAGCAGTAGCATAAGTCACCGTTGGATTTTGCTCTGTGCTCGTAGCAGGCTCGCCACCTTCAAATGTCCATGCCCAGCTTGTAGCATCGGTAGAGGCATCTGTGAAGGTCACCGTACCACCAGCGTCTAAAGTCAATGGATCTCCGCTAAATGCCGCTACTGGAGCCTTAGCACTCACTTTCACGTAATCAGTTTCTGTTTTGGTATTTTCACCACCAGGGCCAGTTGCTACCAATGTGACATCATAGTCTCCTGCTGTAGCGTACGTTACAGTAGGGTTAGCTTCTGTACTAGTAGCAGGTTCTCCACCTTCAAACGTCCAAGCATAGCTTTCAGCACCTGTAGAAGAATTGGTAAACGTAACTGTTCCACCTTCTTCAATAGCTAGTGGATCACCGCTGAATCCAGCCACAGGAGCATCTGGAGCTTGATCATCATTGGTAATGGTCAGTGTATATGCTTTTACAGAACCAAGTTCGATACCATCTACAGCAGCGTCCATAGTGAGTATTACCGTTCTATCACTGTCTACTTCGTCATTGTCTTTAGGAGTGATCACAATACTAGCTTCACTGTCTCCAGCTTTGATGCTTACTGCTACGGATCCATCCGCGGCAGCAGGGCTCATGGTGTAATCTGTACCAGCCACAGCTGTACCGCTTACTTTCAGTGAGTAAGAAATATCAGTTGGTGCAGGGATAGACAGACTTATTTTGGCAGTAACTGCCGATCCAGATTCTGCAACACTGGCAGAAGCACCACCAAAATTGAGGACCACAGGATCCACTATAGTTGGCTCATCTTCTCCACAAGAGGTTACAAACAGCATGATCAGACCCAATGCCATCAGCACGGGCTTGAATAAAAAGTTTGAATACATACTTCGTTGATTTTTCATAGTTGACTAAAATTTAATTTAACAATTGGTTTGACGGTCGTTTAGAACCTTTGGCTTCAAGTAAAACGTTACTTGAAAAAATATTTACGTTTAAAGTTTTTAAATTGATTTATCTTCCTTTTTGTTCATTTTAAGGGTTTTAATGTTGTTTAATAGGGTTATTATTCAGCTAATTGCCAGACTGTGAAGTTTTTATATATGGCCTTTCGTGTATACATATGACGCAAGCCAATTCTGCCAGATTTCAATGGATCCTTCTCGCTCACATCCCATTTCATTTCCAATTTATCATTCGCATCAGCTTGATTGACAACAGACATATTGATCGTGCCTTGGCTCAGCAAAACCTCCATATGATAAGTCACAAATGGCTTAAAAAGACCCGTTTTGAAGGCATCAGGAAGAATTTCTGTGCCACCAAGTTTATTTAATGATGGATCGTATTGACGGAGCCTTATGTAGTCATTGTCGCCAGAATATTTGTTGGCATCAAAGGCAGCAAAGCTGATATGATAGGCGCTCATGTTAAGAAAATATTTGCGCATGCTTGGTACCCTTCTCTGATCTCTCCATTCATATATGTCGGTTCGAAATTCGCTATCTCCTTTGCCTGATGCATGGAAGTAGAGGATGTTTACACATCTGGTGGTAGTGTCTGTTCGGGTATAATCAAATGCAATGCGAATGTCTCCCTCAAAAGTCTTTTTCGTCCAAAGCACCGCGTGGCTGCTGTCACTTCCATGATCGGGACCAGCTTCGAAAAGCATACCTTCTTCACTCGTGCTGACTTGGGCTTTCAAGCCATCTAGAAACCACCCTTCCCAAGGATCCCCTGTGCAAGAGTCTTCGAAGACCAAATTTGCCTGCTCCGTATTTCCGTCGCATTGCGCTAGCAAGATCCCGATGGATATGATGAATATGGTTTTTAAGAATTTCATCAGTACTTCAATGCTTTTGATTTTTGTTTAAAATACTCATTGAAACTATAGGAAGAATGCTCTGACAAGGGTGCCCATTTCTCAGGAATGGACTTCAGTAAGTTTTTGATGGTTTTAGCATGTTTTGGATCGAGGGCAAGGTTTTTCCATTCGTTAGGGTCTGCTTTCAGATCGTACAATTCTTGAGATCCATCTTCGTACTGAATCAGCCTATATTGACAATCGCGTACTGTAACATTTTGCTCTCCATACATAGAGACAGCATGGTTCTTCCATTTTGCATCTGGCTGAGCAATCAGCTCGGTTAGGCTATTTCCTTCCAGAGAATTCAATGGCGGAAGATTGCATGCATCGAGCAGGGTAGGGTAGATGTCTAATAGTTGTACGGGCGCATTGCAGTTTGATTGAGGCGATATTCGTGGGATTCTAAACGCCAACAATGTGCGTGTATCACGCTCCCAAAGTGCTTGCTTAGCCACTCTGTTTTTTTCTCCCAAATGATAACCATGATCGGCCCAGATGACGACTATCGTATTGTTGGCATATTGCGATGCTTCCAATGCATCCAAGACCTTACCTATCTGTGCATCTACAAAAGCCACACAGGCAGAATATGCCTGTATCATTTCTTTCCATTCTCCAGATGCTATGAGCTCGTCAGCAGTGGGCATCATTGGTGCTTCTGACACTTTTTGTCCCATCTCCGGTACATCATCCATGTCTGTGGGTAGGTAAGGTGGGGTTGCTATGTTTTCAATAGGGAACATGTCGAACCATTTCTGAGGCACATGCCAAGGCACATGCGGTCTGATGAATCCCACAGCCATCATGAAAGGTTTATCATGATTCTGAGAAAGCTTCTCTACAGCCCATTTGGCAGATTTGTAGTCAGGCATGAGGCTATCATAATCCGGATATGCACCCCAGTCGGTCATGGTTTTACCCGATTTATTGGGAAGACTGAATGGATCATAATTCATTCTTTCCTTAGGTCTAGGACCGAAAAAGTCGAAAATACCTCCGTACTCATCAAAAGTCTGAGCAGCATCACCGTGGTGATAGATTTTCCCTACGGCCATTGTTTTGTATCCATTTTCTTCAAAATAGTCTGGAAGGAACGTAGCATTCTTGACCGCTTCATTGCTCTTCTTGATGTCTGTGTCATGCATCTGAAGGTAGTTTCCCGTGGTAGAAGGATACATCCCGGTCATAATACTCGCTCTGGAAGGACCACACAAGGGTGCTTGGCAGTGGGCATTGGTAAACAATGTACCTGAGGCTGCTATTCTGTCAATGTTGGGAGTAGGGATGGAAAGCGAGCCATTCATACAGCTTACAAAGTCATTGAGATCGTCTACTGCTATGAACAACACATTGGGCCTCTCTTGAGCTTTGCCAGGCCAAGCGAACAATACAATCATCACGATTATCAAAATTGCCCGCGGTGCAATTACATCGCTGAAACCTAATGTTGGTGAATGATTAATGCCTATGTATCGGGCTGTTGCCATTTAATTTGTCATTTCAATTGTCGTGAGTAATGGATTCTTTCTTACCATATTTGGCCTCTAAATACCAATTTTATCCTATCAGCTGAGCGGCTCGCGCCGAATTAACAAAGGATTGACAATTCTCGAAGTAGAAAGAAACATAGCTTTTGAAGATTATCGAATTCTTAAGGAGTTAACCGAACGATATTATCCCTATTCTGAACGATTGGACACAAGTGTACAATTTGAACCACATGCTATCAGATGGATGAAAATGCCTTTTTTTAGTAGTTATCCTCGGTTTCCAAATCCGAATCTTGCAGTTTCCTGTAGTCTTTAGGTGACTGGTTAAATTGCTTCTTAAAGACTCTGCTGAAGTAGTGGGGATTCGGGAATCCGCACGAATTGGCTATCTCAGAGATGGTACGGTCGGGCTCCTGGATCATCCGCTTGGCCGCTATACTAATCTTGATGTGATTGATAAATCCATTAGGTGTTTGTCCGGTGATACCCTTGATTTTGGAAAACAAGTTGGTTCGTCCCAGAGCCATATCTCTGGAGAAAGCTTTGACGTCATAATCTGCCTTATCCAGATTAGCCATCACCGCGCTGTGAGCTTTGTCCAAAAACTCTTTATCTATCCTGCTTTTGGCCACCTTGCGAGCATTGGGAAGTGGATTGTTTTGATATTTCTCCAAAAGCATGTTTCGGTTGTTCAATATATTATTGACCCTCGCAATGAGCATTTTTGGATTAAATGGTTTGGTGATATAGTCGTCAGCACCTGTCTCAAGTCCTTCTATTTTGTGGTCTTCAGACCCTCGGGCCGTTAGTAGTATGACTGGAATGTGAGACGTGACTATGTCTGATTTGAGCTTAGTACACATTTCTACTCCGGTCATTTTGGGCATCAGCACGTCACTGATGACTATGTCTGGTTGGTTGTTTTTGATGATTGACAAGCCTTCTTCCCCGTTGGTAGCGGTCACAATCTTAAAGAAAGGCTTCAGAAGGTCTTTGAGAAAATCAAGGATCTCAGCATTATCCTCCACTATGAGTATGGTCTCATTCTTCGTGCTGATTTTGGTGTCCACCTGGCCATTTTCATTGACATTGATCACAAGAGGAAGGTGTTGCTTGCTCGTTACAATCTGTTCAGGTGTGTAGTGGAATTTGTTTTTGCGAAGTTTTACACTGAAGATGGTTTGATCGGCTTTGTTAGACCGTACATCTATCTCGCCTGAGTGTCCATCCACTATTCCTTTTGATAGTGCCAGTCCTATTCCTGTGCTATGTGGATTTTTGGATTCCAGATTTTCCAATTGATAAAACCTATCAAAGATTTTCTCCATCAAGTCTGGTGAAATGGCAGGGCCGGTATTGATGATTTCAGTACTGATCATACCTTCTGTCTCAGAGATCTGCACAATGATCTGACCTCCCTCAGGTGTGAATTTGAATGCATTAGCCAATAGATTATAGAATACTTTTTCCATCTGCAGCCTATCAAACCACAGTTCGCATTCTTCAAATTCCTTAAGGAGCTGATAGTCAATGTTATGATGCTTGGCCAATTCGGTGAAACTGAGGAAGATTTCATGAATCAATTCGATGAAATTGTATTTCTCCACTTGAAGTTTAAGATGCCCCGTCTCTTGTTTCCTAAAGTCTAATAGCTCGGAGATTAGGTTTCTTAGTCGAAGGGTATTTTTATGAACGTTTAATATCCTTTTGTACACACTAGGTTTGAGATTGTGCTGCTCGAGGAGCAGCTCTATTTGCCCTGCTATGAGAGTAAGTGGTGTCCTGAATTCGTGAGATATGTTGGTAAAGAAGCGAATTTTGGTTTGATGTAGCTTTTCATCTTGGTCGTGCTTTTCCTTCTCTGCTTCCAGTTTGTAGGAGAGCTTAGTTTGCTCGAGCTTCTGTCGATAGACAAGAAAGAATATGGCCACAGCCACCAGAATATAAAGGAAATACGCGATGCTGGATAGGTAAAATGGCGGACGCATTTCCAGTACGGCTACCTGCTCTAATTCTGGGAATTTCACAGGTCTCAGTCGAAAACGATAGGTTCCATCATTGAGATTGGTATAGGTCACCATTGATCGATTACCAGCATTGATCCAATTCTTGTCAAATCCCTCTAGCATGTATTCCATGGTTTGCTTGCTAGATGAAGTAAAAGCCATATCTGAGAATGCTAAGGCCACAGATGTGTGTTGGTGATTTAGGTTGATTGTAGGTGAAGTCTGGATACTCTGGCTGATCACGTCTGGGTCTGATTGTGGCGAAATGATTTGATTGTTCACGATCAGGCTTGTAATAAGTGGTTTTTGCCTGGGGATGTTGTTCCTGATTTTATTTTCATGAAATGATACCATGCCATTGATCCCACTGATAAACAAGTAGCCGTCTGAAGACCTAAAAAGTCCTTTGTGACTCAGCTCGTGAAGTGGGAGCCCTGTAGCAGCAGTCAGGTTTTCGAAGGTTTTTAGTGCAGGATCGAAGAAGCTGATTCCTTCGTTGGTTTGGAGTATCAAATCACTGGTATTGGAGGCTTCTATGCTGTAGATGATGTTGCCCTGATAACCCATATCCTGAGTGTATTGCTCAAAATTGTTTGTTTCCGGCAGGTATTTGTTGAGGCCGTTGGAGGTGCCAATCCAGATATTGCCCTCTGGGTCGCAGAAAGATGAGTAGACGCTATTACTAAGTAGGCCACTACTGCGTTCATTAGAGAACCTATAGTTTTCAAGCGATTGATCCTCCAGATTGTATTTGAATAGGCCATAAGTCTCTGTACCTATCCACAATTCATCTTTGCAAAAAAGAATACTCCAAATCTGATTTCTTACCTGCTGGTCAATGTTGGGTGGCAGTACCCTTGAAAATTGCTCACGAACAAGATCAAATTTCATCACCCCATTGCTTGTACCAAGCAATAGATCATCCTTGAAGGGTATGATTACACCTATTTCTGGAATCTTGGATAGATCCGTGGAGTCCAGCTGAGGATAATATTGACTGATCTGGCCTGTGTTGAGGTCTAGCTTGTTAAGTCCACCTCTATAAGTACCAATCCACAGATCCTTCCCTTCATTGAGGTATAGTGACTTTACATTGTTGTCTGATAAGCTGTTTTTATCCGAGGAGCTTTGATAATAGGTGAACTTATTTTCATGACGATCAAAATAATTCAGTCCACCTCCATCTGTGCTTATCCAAAGGTTCTGCTTCTGATCCTCTATGATCTGTCCTACTACCCTAAAGTTTAGACTCTCGTTCTGCTCGTCATTGGCTGGATAATATTGAAATAGGCTTTCCGTGGGTTCGAATACATTGGCTCCTCCGAAGAATGTCCCTACCCACATAGCATCACTTTTGTCTTTAAATAAGCACCAGATGGAGTTGTGAGAGAGACTTGTCACCTGACTTTCGTCGTGGCTATAGTGCTGGCGGGAGCCATCGGCGCGTATTACATCTAGTCCTCTGTAAGTCCCTACCCATATGGACCCACTGTTGTCTTCCTCTATACACCGTACGAAGTTGTGACTAATATCATCACGTTCGGCAGTGTAGTGCTGAAGTTCTCTGCCATTGAATGTTTTGTATAAGCCCTTATTGTTAGTACCTATCCATATATGTTCTCTGCTATCTACAAAAAGGCATTGAATTTCCAATTCATCTTTGATCAAAGTAGGAGTCCTGTTTCCTGATAATCTCCACAATCCCATGTTGGTGCCTATTAATAGGTCACTGCTTAGAGATTTTAGTACAGTGATGCTTTCGTTGGGTCTGAGGGTGATGGATTGCTCTTCAAATTTCTTCAGTTCTTCATTGAGTCTATAGAGCTTATTTTTAGTGGCTACCCAGATCACTCCTGTGTTGGTACAGCCGGCTACCAAGTCCCTAATGAGGTAATTTTCGAATTTTTCAGAATAAATATCGAATGAAGAGAGGCTGTTGGGAGTGAGTACCCACACCTTTTGATTAACATATAGTAGGTCTTGAATTTGGTTTTCGAGTAGATCGTTTTCCTTTTCAGTTGCTCTGAAAATCTGCATTCTGCTCCCGTCATATCTGTTGAGTCCATTCCTGGTGCCTAGCCAGATATTTCCCAATTCGTCTTGCACAATACTGCGGACTGATACTTGGCTCAATCCTGTTTCCAAACTCACGCGCTCGAATTGCATGAGCTGAGCAAGCGAAACGGTGCTTACTTGAAGTATGATAATGAGGCTAAATAGTAACCTATTTATATGTTGATTGGAGGCTAAACTAGAAATCCGCATATTGTTTATTCACTTTTGGTTAACATTCAAAACCGGAGGCTCGGTTGACCCAATTTCGGAATGAGAATTCATCCTTTTATTGTCGTCGGGATATAGTTAATTAAAAAAGTGACCCTTTGTAAACTAGTTCTGATAATTTTTAGATTGAAAATATAAAAAATTGGCAGCAGGGGCACTAAAGTTCACAGCAAGTGCACAATCGTACGAATTTCAGCGATTTATGGAAATGAACTTAACCGAAATGGATGTTCGCCAAAAAAATTATCCTTCATTTGAAGATGATTTAAATGTTCAATATGAAGGTTATGGCATCTGAAGAGTGTCATGACGGATTAAGTTCTGAGACCTTTTGATGAATAAAGTCAAACAACTAACAGAAGTCAACTAACTATTTAAAACTAAACGTTCAGAAGTATGAAGTACAGCTTTTACATTTTTCTTAGCGCAATGATTCTGCTGGCTTGCCAGGAGGATACATTCCTAAGCGATGGGGAAGTTTTCCCTGAGAAAACAGAACCGAACGGATTAACTTATCCTGAAGTGACCAATGCAAGAGAATTTTCTTTTGTTGCTACTGGGGCACCTTCCCTAAATGCGGGGGGATTGATACCAACTTTCGAAATTCTTGAAGTAAGAGGACCAGACGGAAGTGCGATACCTGTGGATACAGTAGAGAAGTACATCTCTATCTCCAACCCGGAAGTAAGGGATTCTATTATGTTCCAATTAGAGTCTGCACCTATCACAGAAGAAGGTGATACCATTTTTTCTTATTCGGGTACTAATACAAGAGGAATGGGTACTGTGACAATAGCTGGTAGTAATCCTTTCAGCTACGGTACTTATAATTTCGATATCCGCATTACGGTGAATGAAGTAGAGCAGACGGTCTTCGAAAATGCTTTGGAGATTTATATGGGGCCTAAGTTGCCTTCTGGCCTTGTTTATGTACCAGCAGGTCAAAACTTGCTTGTTGGGCAGGATGGAGCTACTACGGCACCTATTCTTTTGGGTACTGAGCCAGAGTTGGTTCGATATGAGATAGTGGATAGCACCAACATGTTTACCATTGATGGTACTACAGGAGCTATTTCGCTTGCTGATGGATTCACTCTTACAGATGAAGATCCACTTATTGTTAATCCTACTATCAACGTCATTAGTACCATTTCTGAAGAAATAGTTCCTATTACGGATGTAGTGACCATATATATTTCTACATCTCCCGCAGATATACCGAAGCAAGTAGTGAATGTATTCCAGCCTACTATGGAAGACAATAATACCACTTTTGGTATCAGGTTAGAAGCTGTGAGAAACCCAGGTGACTACTTATGGGCTTTCAGTTCAAGCGTACTTCCACCAGCACCAGATGACAGACCAGCTGGACTCAAGTCTCCTGGAGTTAATATGGTAAAAGACAAGAACGCGCAAGCGCGTTTCGAAGGTTGGATGATTATGAATACCCAAGATCTTAGCAGTTTCCAGTATGGATTTGATGTTGAGTCTGAGTTTTACCTGTTCAATCAATATATCGAGTATTTGGGTGATCAGTATGTCGCAGATGGAGGAGACCCAGCCTTGCTTGGGACGTCTCCCGCTTTTATTGAAGTGATGATCTCTACTGATTATTTGGGAGATATAGAGGCAGCCACATGGACTAATGTTACCGGAAATTTAACTTCATCAATTGTAGGTGGAGCAGGACCATTCGAAGGTTTACCTTATCCTGGTGATCAAAAAGTATACGGTA
Source organism: Cyclobacteriaceae bacterium (assembly GCA_049115815.1). Taxonomy (GTDB): domain Bacteria; phylum Bacteroidota; class Bacteroidia; order Cytophagales; family Cyclobacteriaceae; genus Marinoscillum. The sequence goes on from JAGDZO010000001.1 coordinate 68,397, forward strand.
TTGACTCAGATGCCTTGAAAGATCCTGCCAAAAAATGGGATGGTAACTGGGTGCATAGCAAGTTAAATCTCAATGACTATAACACGGAATCTAGCGTGACCTTGGCTTTCAAGATACATTCTACCCATGAAGGTACATTGGAGTTTAGGAAAAACGACACAGGCTCTATCAATGGTACGCCTTCCGCTGTGGATAGACTTGGTAGATACTTTATCTCTGATTTGAAAATTACTGCTTACGAACAATAAACTAACTATGAGAAATTATATAATAATCATTATTGCACTTCTTGGTAGTACTGTCGCATTTGCACAACAGAGCGTAAGTGGTATTGTGAAGGATGAAACCGGTGAAACTTTACCGGGTGTTACTGTACTGGTGAAAGGAACCGGCACAGGAACCATCTCTGATATAGATGGTAATTACAAAATCAACGATTTGGCGGATGACGCGGTACTTGTTTTCAGTTTTGTTGGATATAAGGCTAGCGAGGTGAAGGTCAATGGAAGGTCTACTATCAATGTTGATTTGCAAATAGACCAACTTGAAGAAGTAGTAGTAGTAGGATATGGTGTGCAGAGGAAGCGAGATCTTACGGGATCAGTTGCCTCTGTGAGTGTGCCAGATATGAAGGAAGCACCAGTGGCTAACCTTGACCAGGCGTTAGCAGGTCGTGTGGCGGGTGTGGATGTATCCTTTGGAGAAGGTACACCTGGTGGAAACGCCGATATCATCATTCGTGGGGGTAACTCCATTACTGGTGACAACTCCCCACTATGGGTGATCGATGGAGTTCCTTTTACTGATTTCGATCCAGCTACACTCAATATGAACGATGTGAAGTCTGTTGATATCTTGAAGGATGCTTCTGCGACAGCTATTTATGGATCGCGTGGTGCCAACGGTGTAATACTCGTCACCACGCAGCAAGGTAGATCTGATGGTAAGACAGTAGTTACGCTCAGTACCAATCAAGGTATGGAGTATATTCCATCGAGACTCGAAGTATTGGATGGCTATCAGTATGTAAAATATCGCGAGCTGCAAGCCTTCCAAGAAGATGGATACAGACATGGAGCAGAGTCCAATCAGTTTCGAAGAACTTGGGGAGATCCAGAGTTATACAGAGACATGCCAAGTACTAGCTGGCAAGATGAGATATTCAGAGAAGCAAGATTTCAGAACTACAACGTATCTGTGAGCGGTGGTAATCAGACTACCAAAATCAGGTATAGTGGTCAGATGCTTGATCAAGAGGGAACCATCATTAATACAGGTTTCAACAAATTCGTCAACAACCTAAGAGTAGCTCATAAGGTCAGTGATAAGCTGGAGATTAACACCAACATACTGCACAGTTTCACTAACAGAACAGGTGTAGGGGTGAATGGTAATGGATTTTCAGGAAGTACTATTAGGGATGCGATCAGAATGAGACCAGTAGAGCCTATCTACGGAGATGGTAATTTTGGTTTTGATCCAGATGAAGAGGCTGGAAGATTCATCTTCAATCCTGTAGACGACCTCAACAATACAGACAGATCTGATAAGAGAGAACTCATCCGCACCAATCTAGGTGCTGACTATGAAATACTAGATGGACTGACACTTAAATTAAATGGTAGTTATCAGTCAGATATGAGAAGAAGAAGTACCTTCTTTGGTGCTAACACCTTCCAAGCCGAACGTGGAAATGATGGTATCAATGGTAGTCTTGACTTAAGAAGATATCAGACGATAACCACTTCCAATACGCTGAACTATAGAAAACTTGTAGCGGAAGACCACTCGATCTCAGTTCTAGGTGGAGTTGAAGCACAGCAACGTATTTCTGAGGAGTCTTGGTCGAAAAACTCGCAGATTCCTACTGATATATTTGGTATTGACAACTTGGGGATTGGTGTCACACCTTCTATTCCTACTACAGAGTGGGGAGGTAGCACATTACTTTCTTACTTTGGTAGAGCTAATTACAGCTTCAAAGGCAAGTATATGGCCACCGTCAACTTTAGAGCTGATGGGTCATCCAAATTCAGACCTGAAAACAGATGGGGTTATTTCCCATCGTTCTCGTTAGCATGGAGAGTTATTGATGAGGCGTTCTTATCTAGCCAAAGTGCAATCTCTAATCTGAAATTCAGAGGAGGATGGGGAACTACTGGTAATAATAGAATCAGTGATTTTGCTGCCTTCACAACTTTATCCACCAATTCTTCTTCGGGATATGTTTGGGGTGAAGGTGAAAACTTCGTTCCAGGAGCTACGCTCAACAACCTGGGGGTGCCTGATCTACGATGGGAGACTACAGTACAGTCAAATATTGGACTTGATTTCGGAATCATGAAAGATAGAATCCAAGGAGAAGTTGATGTGTATTTGAAGCGTACAAAAGACCTATTGTTGAATGCTCAAATGGCACCAAGTACTGGATTTGAGAACGTTGTTCAAAACGTAGGAGAGATTGAGAACAAAGGTCTTGAAATTGCCTTAAGATCAACGAATGTCAATTCAGGAGGATTTAAGTGGAAGAGTGATGTTAACATCTCTTTCAACAGAAACAAGGTGATCAGACTAAATCAAGGTGATGAGCCAATTTATAGTGATCCAAACTGGCAGAATATCAAAGAGCAGCAGTATATCACCCAAGTTGGACAGCCTGTTGGTCAGATTTACGGTTTGCAGTTTGATAGAATATATCAAGAGAGTGACTTTACTAGAGACGTTAGTACGGGTGTACTTACGCTCAAAGAAGGCCTACCTGACAATGGAGCCAACGCGGCACCAGGAGGGGTAATGTATATCGATCAGAATGGTGATGGTACGATCAATGAAGATGACAGAGTAGTCATAGGTGATACGAATCCAAAGCATTTTGGAGGGTTTAATAACACCTTCTCGTTCAAAGGAATCACATTGGGAGTCTTCCTACAGTGGAGCTATGATTTTGATATTTTCAATGCTAACCGTATGATCTTCGAAACTCCGAGCGGAAGTGGTCAGAATGGATTCGTAGCTATGGCTAATATGTGGTCACAGACTAACACCGATACAGATATTCACACCGTAGATTATTACAATACTTTCGGTAGACCAATTGGTGGTAATCGTATGAATGACAGGTTTGTAGAAGATGGTTCATTCTTGAGATTGAAGACCGTCTCTTTAGGATATAAGATTCCATCTAAGTTGTTGAATAAAGCAGGGATAAAGTCCGCCAAATTCACCTTGGCTGCTCAAAACCTAAAAACATGGACCAACTATACAGGGTACGATCCTGAGGTATCTATCGTAAGAAGCGGTATTCCTAAGGCGTTGATTCCAAACTTGGATTGGTCGGCATATCCGCAGACTATGACGGTGACGGCAGGTCTTAACCTAACATTTTGATAATCAATTCATTAAATGAATAGTAAGATGAAAATATATAGTAAACTAATTTTATCAACCATCCTCAGCATTGCCTTTCTAACAGGGTGTAGTGATTATTTGGATGTAGAGCCTAGGTCAATTTGGGAATCGAATTCGTTCTACTCTTCAGCAGAAGAAGCTCAATTGGCATTGGCTGGAATTTATCGAGTGATAGCAGAAGACAATTGCTATGGGCAGACAATCCTTTTCTTGGACGCTGGTACGGATGAGGCATATCACAACAGGAGAAATAGCGAGAGTTGGCAATATTCTTTGTACCGAAATACTTCAGCGTATCCACATGCTGCTACTTTCTGGACGGCATTGTATGAGGCTATCAACTTGGCCAATCTGTACATCGAAAGTCTGAATCCAGATACAATGGAAGAGGATGATTATAATGCGCTGATAGCGGAAGCTAAGTTTTTAAGAGCTTTCTGCTACTTCAACCTGACCAATTTTTGGAACGAAGTGCCGCTTAGATTAAAGTCTTCGAAAGACCAGTCAGACAATAATCAGCCAGCAGCATCTTTGACGGAGTTGTACAATGTGATGATCGCTGATTTCACAGAAGCATATGAAAACCTTCCCAATCCAATGGAGGCAACTCCTGGAAGAGCCAATAGCATGGCTGCTCGTGGATTGTTGGCAAGATTGTATCTGAAAATGTCTGGTTTCCCTTATCAAGAAAACCATTACCAAGATGCTTTTGATCAATGCCAGGCTATTATTGCCAGTGGCTATCATTCACTGACAAAAGTTGATTCTGATACCACCGGTTACGAAAGTGTATTTAAGGATTTGATCGGAAGTGTGTACAATACCGAAGAAGTCATTTTTGAATTATCGTACCAAAATCTAAGAGACCAAGGCCTGTTCGTTAATGGTCGCTATGGAAACCTCAATGGGTTAAACTTCGGTAGTGTAGCTACATTGGGTGTGCCCAATGGTTATGGTATGTATGGAGTAATGCCGACCTTGTCTAGTCTTTACGACAAGGAATTCGATAAGAGAGCGGCTTGGAACACACCTGGTTTTTCTAGAAATGGATCTGGTGATATCAGAGAGGCAGATGAGTTGAGCATCACAAGTTTCTGCCCTGGAAAGTATCGTAGATGGGAGCCTGCTAATTTTGACGACATTTTGGTGGAGTCTGAAGATGAGCCATACGTAGTACTCGAAAATGCTCAGAGTACCTTGAGCAGAAACTTTACTTCTATCAATGTTCCTATTCTTAGATATTCAGATGTGCTCTTGATGGCTGCTGAGGCAGAAAACCAACTAAGAGGACCTGGAGGAGCATTGCAATACATCAATGAAGTAAGAGTGAGAGCAGGGTTGGATCTTTTAGAAAATGCCGAACCAACTACAGCGGCTGATCAGACTTTGTTCCACGAAGAAATCATAGATGAAAGATCAAGAGAATTGTGCTTTGAGAACCTTAGAAAATTTGATTTGATCAGATGGGGAAAACTAGGAGAGAAGTTGGAGCGTGTGAGAGCGATTGTTACCGGTCATCCTGATTTTAGAGAGACCAATTCATCTCATACTTCCATATTGAGAGGTGCTAACAATTTTGATCCGAGCAAGCACTTGTCTCTACCATACCCATTGTTTGAGGTAAATATCAATCAGGCATTGGAGCAAAAACCAGAATGGCAATAACGCCCAGCTATTAATAACAATTGCCAAAAGGAGATGGGGCAACAGCCTCATCTCCAAATTTTGAGAATCATAACGCATACGATTAAGAACAGGATTAATGGATAAAAATTTTACTAGAGGTATGAGCAAAATAAAAGGGATCATTCTTTTAATGTTTATGTTTTGCATTTTGCCCGGCTGTATTGGTCAAGAAACCGAAACAGCGCCTAATGTTATTTTTATCTTTCCTGATCAATATAGAAATACAAGTATTGGTATATGGTCCGAGCCAGAGTATGGCAAACACCTCCAAGTACCTGCGGATCCAGTCAAGACCCCTGCTCTAGACAAACTAGCAAGGGAAAGTGTAGTTCTGAGCAGAGCAGTCAGCAATTTTCCACTTTGTAGCCCATACCGAGCTATGTTGATCTCCGGTATGTATCCTTCAGTCAATGGTGTAGACGCCAATTGTAGAAAAGACAGAGATGTATCGTTGCGCTCAGATGTCAAAGGAATGACAGATGTCTTTGGTGAAAACGGATATGATGTGTCTTATTTCGGCAAAATTCATTGGCTTAAAAATGATCCGCTATTTGATGAAAACGGAACTTATGTCGGAACCACCGACCCACCCGGTGGGCAGTATATTAACAACTACGATACCTACGTGCCACCAGGGCCAGATAGACATGGTATCGACTACTTCTACCAGGTCATTAAAGATGTTCACTTTGACCCGATGGTATACTCCAATGACTCAAAGCTGGTCGAAGGGCGTAAAGATGGTGAGCTCTATAAGCCGGGTAGGTTCAATGCTGAGATAGAGTCTGAAGCCATTATCAAATATCTAGAGGTTACGCATGAGCAAAGAGACAAGGACAAACCTTTCTTTATGATGTGGTCCCTCAACCCGCCACACAATCCTTGGAATGAGGAAAGTACAAAAATGGAATTCTTCGATCAGTACACCGAAGATGGGAAAGTAAATCTAGATAAGCTTCTAACACATGATAATGTAGATAAAGAAATAGGAGATCACGCACCATACTACTTTGCCAACGTGAGCGCTGTGGACTACTACATAGGTAAGGTACTCGATAAGCTCGAAGAGCTTGAATTGGCGGACAATACCATTGTGGTATTCAGTTCTGATCACGGTGAAATGTTGGGTAGCCATGGTAAGCGCGGAAAGAATGTTCCAGAAATGGAGTCATTGAATATCCCTTTCATGATCAAGTACGATGGTAAGTTGAAGCCCAAAGTGGATGATCTCATTATGAGCGTGCCAGATGTTATGCCTACTTTATTAGGCTTAGCCGGACTTGAAGAGAAGATTCCTTCAACAGTTCAAGGTCAAAATTTCTCAAAAATATTGACTGATCAAGAGTCAGAAGTCCAGAAGCCAGAATCCGTCTTGTATATCAATTCGAAGGTACGTGGGGTGTACTCAGGTGATTACACCTTCATAGTGGAAAACAGAAAGGGGAGCAACGTAGAGGTTTTCTATTATGACAATGTGAAGGATCCTTTCCAAATGGATAAGAAGGATGTGGCCTCAATGCCTGAGGGTCTTGAGGAGAAAATGAAAACTAAGCTAGTATCGATGCTGAAGCAAACAGACGATGATTGGTACAAGAAAAAAAGAGCGAGTAGTTATTTAAAATATAATTAAAAAATGGGCAGTGGGCTCTCATTGGGTCCTCTGAACAAAAACGAATAAAGCAGACAATGAACAAACTCAGCATCATATTGATGACGACTTTCGTCTTCCTAGTTCTCTCCACCTCTGCTCAGTCACGTGTAGGAGACAAGGGTGTGGAGATTGATCAGGAGCTCATAGCAGCCAATGCTGACAACTACCCTCAGATGGAAAGGTGGGCAAAGGCGGGAGTGGAAGGTGGTATCCCGGAATTGAATGATTTTGTAGTTTTCAAGGTGATACAAGGTGGTACACATACCACGATCAATAATGCGATATCTGAAGTATCTTCCCAGCTAAAGAGTGGCGAACTTGGTCTTGTGCTACTCAAAAATGGAGCATATGATTTAGCCAATCGGGTCATCATGGAGTCAAATGTTTCGCTCCTCGGTGAATCAAGGGACGGGGTGGTTTGTACCATCAATTTTAAGGAAAGGCACGGATTCTTGTTCGGTGAAGGTGTGAAGATGGCGGGGTTGTATAGACTCACTATTCAGGGTGGCTGGGGCCAACCAAAATATGACTGGAACTACAGCATAGATCAGAATGACGAGATGCCTGATAATGACAATATCTCCGTCCAGTTGAAAGGAGCGTCTAATTGCTGGTTGGACAAAGTCAATATCTACAATTCGGGTAGAGACCCACTAAGGTGTAATTCTTCTCACATAACCTTCAGAGATCTGGATGTGGACGGTGCCCACCGCAAGGCCGGAGGAGCACAGGGTTATTTCTTTATTCAGAATGGAGACAATCTCATCACAGGATGTCGCATGACACGCCTGAGACATATCTCCTTGCAAGGAGACAATGTGGAGTATAATGTGGTTTATGACAATGATTTCCATCAAGAAGTGAGTTTTCACTCTGGTGACGATGGCAACAACTTAATAGCAAATAATCGAATAACCCTACCTGCAGATATGCCACCCGTTGAGAGCGGCGGCCCATATCCTGAGACCAATACCAATGCGCCGAATTATTTTGCAATTATGGGCCCTTGGTCCACTCAACATACGGTTTCAAGTAATCCTAACTTTCTCTATCGAAACACATGCTTGCAACTCAACCATAATTATGGAAGTGCTACACCTTGGTCTGATGACTCCAGAGTCTACTCAGGACCACTTGTGATCGGCAGAGAGCCAAACGATCATATCAACAACTTCCCGGAACTTGAGGTGGGGCCGCCTGTAGGGGGCAAACTTTATGCCATTAAAGGAATTGATAAATCAATGGGACGGATAGAAAGTAAAGCTCCTTCTATCGATTTTCTCAAGCCATTTGAAAGACATTACGTAGCTGGACAGTCCATGTTTGTGGAGTTGGATGTGGTAGATGATCATAAGGTGGAGTCAGTCTCACTGTACCTGGATGATGTTTTGATATCCACGCTCAATTCAGCACCATATTTCTGGGGAACTGATATCGCAGCTTTCCAAAATTTAGAAATTGGCACCAAAACAATCAAGGCGGTGGCAGTTGATGATGAGGGTCATGAAACTCAAAAGTCCCTCACTATTTGGATCAATTCTGCATCAGGAGCAGCAGCATATACAGAGTCTTTTTCCAATATGGCATTAGATGGCTGGGGTCAGGAGACTTTCCAAGGCGATAGCTGGACGTGGAATGTAGACGCCAAAGGAATCAATGGCGATATAGATGGCAAAGGGGTGTATTTTCATTTCGGAGCTACGGGAATTACTTCCGGGGTGATTTCAGGAGGTATCCAGTCATTTTCTACAGAAGTAGTCAATAAATTTTCAGCGGAAGCAAGAACAATTGAGCTTATCATCAACGATCAGGTCATAGCCACCAAGGTGCAAGATGGACGTGATGAGGTGTATACATTTACGGTAAATGATATCAATATAGAGGGAGACTTTGTCCTATCTATCAAGAATGCTACTCCTGAGTCTGAGGTGGAGAAAAATGGCACTATATCTATAGATAATATTTCATGGGCTTCAATGGGTTCTCGCACCAATAGACTCCCTATGGTAATCATCTCCAATATCTCGGAAGGACAAAATTTCGCCAATGGTACTTCAGTACCTGTAATAGCGGAGGCTTCAGATGATAGTCAAGTGGTTTCGGTAAGCCTTTCTTTAGATGGCGAATTGATTTCTACAGACACTGAGTCACCATTTAGCTGGGACGGATCGTTGGCCGAGTTGGCCAATCTGTCATCAGGTGAGCATGTATTGAAAGCTGTAGCCCTCGATGATGATGGTGCCGAAGCGACCGCAGTTCGCCGATTTAGTGTAGGGGCCAATCAAGCTCCAAGTTTGCAATTTGTCGATCCTCAAGATGGAGCTATCATAGCGAATGAAATCTCTTCTGTAGAAGTGAACGCAGAAGATGATGATCAATTGGTTGCCACCAATTTGTACTTAGATAACGAATTAATAAGTACCAAGACGGCCGCTCCATTCGGATGGGCCAAGTCTGAGACATTTACGGAATTGTCAGGTTTGGCTACTGGTCAATATGTTCTAAAAGCTACCGCTGAAGACAATCAAGGCAAAAAGACTACACGCTCGGCTGCCTTCTTCGTGGATGGCGCTCCAGTCATTACCATAAGGTCTCCATTTGCTGGCGCATCGCTGGACAATAACCCTGTACTAGATATTGAGATTACCGATGTAGGAAACATTTCCAAGACTGAGTTGATTTTGAACGGCCAGTCTATCAGTACTAGGACCGAAGCGCCTTTCGGTTGGACTTCTTCAGACGTGGTAGAGGCATTGGTGGAGTTGGATAATGATACTTACACCCTAGAGGTGGTAGCTGAAGATGTGGATAATAACATAGCCAAAGAGCAAGTAGAGTTTATCATCAGCAGCGTATTGAGCACTTCCGAAAGAGGAATGATCTACCCGAATCCATTCGGGGAAAGACTCTATATCAAGAATAAGAATGGCTTGTGGAAGCAAGCCAGACTCCTGGATTTGTCTGGGAAAGAATTAATCAAACAATCACTTCATGCAGGACAATGCGCTATGGACTTAGCTGTAGATGTGCCGTTTCAGGGAATTTTCATCCTGGAGCTCACAAATGAAAGCAAAACGTCAAGACATAAAGTGATTAAACAAAAATGAATTAGCAGCCATAAAATGAAAAAGATGAAATCAAATTGGAAAAACATAGCTTGGACATTACTCATAGTATCTACCCTCACAAGTTGTATTACTAAGTCTCAGAGCCAGTCTACTGAAACCATCGCTAAGCCTAGCGTCAATGAAAATATGCAAGTGGTCTTGAGCCAATATGCCACGCTCCTTGAAAGGGCAAGAGAAGACCAGAATATCCCTCGAACCATTGAGGACGGCAAGCTAAGATGGATCAATAATGGTTTTGACTGGACTGAAGGTTTCTTCCCGGGTTCTCTATGGTATCTATATGAAATCACTGGTGATGAAAATTGGAAAGCAGGAGCAAACGAACTTCAGCAGCTTATTTTTGACGATCGATTTGCTTCCAATCATGACCTAGGGTTCATATTCAACTGCTCTTACGGCAATGGCTTAAGACTCACGGGAGATACTTCCTACAATACGGCACTCATTGATGCTGCAACTACCTTGGCAAACAGGTTGGATCCAAGAGTGGGCGTGATCAAGTCTTGGGATGCTGACAAAGGATGGCAGGGAAAAAGAGGTTGGGAATACCCGGTGATCATAGACAATATGATGAACCTCGAATTGTTATTCAGAGCGACTCAGATTTCTGGAGACTCTACTTACTGGAACGCTGCTGTTTCTCATGCCGACAAGACCATGCTCAATCATTTCAGAGAAGATGGTAGTAGCTATCACGTCATAGACTATGATTCTGTCAATGGAGAGGTGAGATCTAAAGTAACTGCTCAAGGATATAGCGATGACTCTTCTTGGGCGAGGGGACAAGCTTGGGGGCTGTACGGTTATACGGTTTGCTATAGATTTACCAAAGACGAGGCTTATCTCAACATGGCTAAGAAAATTGCTAACGTCATCATGTCCAACGAACAAGTGAAAGACGGCAAGATTCCATACTGGGATTACAATGCTCCAAATATCCCTAATGAGCCAGTAGATGCGTCAGCAGCGGCCATCACGGCTTCTGCTTTGATAGAACTAGCTGATTACATTGATGGAGACTATAGAGCATATGCCAATGGTATTATAGAGGTGCTTTCTGGCCCCAATTATTTTGCTGAAGCTGGAACCAATGAAGGATTCATCCTGAAGCATAGTGTAGGTAGCATCCCTCACAACAACGAAATAGATGTGCCTTTGAACTACGCTGATTACTATTATTTGGAAGCTTTAATCAGATCAGATATATTATAATCCGAAATGAAACACGGCTTTGCACCACTACTTATTCTTTTAATTTTTTCATGCTCACAAAAGAGCGAATCAAGAGGTGAGGAGGCGCAATCAACCATTAGTCTAGACCAATTGGATGACTACTCTTATGCAGGGTATGATTTTGGTGAAAGTGAATTACCCATTAACGCAAAGGGCTCAGTATTTAGCGTAGAAGATTTTGGTGCTATAGCTGACGATAGTATCAGTGATTTTGCGGCTATCCAATTAGCCATAGACCAGGCAGTAGAAGCAGGAGGAGGGATTGTACTTTTCTCCAATGGTCGATACTTGGTCAACGAAACCAAGGGGAATAAGAAGGGACTCTTCATCACAGGAAGCAATGTGGTTCTTAGAGGGTCAAATGAGACTGTGCTCTTCATGAAGGAGCCTCTCGTACCCGAAAATCCAGAACAGTTTTGGACCACCCCAGCTATTGTTGATTTTCATTCTACAGCAGAGCCAATCAAGCTGGATGCAGTGTTGAAAACCGACATCATCAAGGACAGCCAGAAACTCGATCTTATAACCAACCCTAATCTATCAGCCGGCGATATCATCAGATTTACATCTGTAGGAACCTTCCTGAATGAGCAATTCTTAGAAGGCAAAGCCACCCGTGATATCTGGACTAATATCAATGAGAATGGTGCGAGAATTCAGGAGTATCATCAAGTAAAAAGAGTGGATGGAAACATTATTTATCTGAGGGCTCCACTCACTTTTTCATTGAAGGCCGATCAGCCTTTTAAGATCCACAAAATAGATATGATCCGAAATTGTGGATTCGAGAATATCAGACTCGAGGCGAATTTCACCGAGCCTTTCATTCATCATAAAGATGCTATCCATGATTCTGGTTTTTATGGGGTGGAAATGAAAGAGACCTTCAATTCTTGGGTTGCGAACAGCACTTTTGTGAATGTAAGCATTGGCGCAGATTTCAAGTCATCTCTTACGGGGACCATCTACCGATGTAAAATAGAAGGCAATAGCGCACATAGTAGTTTTGGTATAGAAACGGGCACAAGATGCTTGATCGCTTATTGTGAAGATAATGCCAGTCAATGGCATGGCCCCAATTCCTCTCATGCCTCTGTGGGTACAGTTATTTTTAGATTTAAGGGGGTTAACTCCGGCATAGACGTCCATGGAGATTCTCCGAGGATCACATTATTTGATCAATGCACCATTGCGGGATTTGATGGAGAAAGCGTAGGCAAGACAAGCCATGGCGCTCACTACTCCAACCTACCCAATCACTTGAACGGATTGGTGCTGTGGAACTACACGCAGACAGATTTGCCTCGTGAGGCTTTTGATTTTTGGGACTTGTATGAGGACAAGCCAGAAGATAGGTACGGCCCGTTGACTGCTGTCAATCCCAAATTGATTGGGTTCAAAGGCCCAACAGACTTCAAAAAAGAAAGCGTTGGGAGTTTAGCGTCTTTTGGTAAACCAGTATCTCCAGAATCTTTGTATTTAGCTCAGTTGTCTGAGCGAGGCGTGAATATCCCAAAGTATTTAATTGAAGCAGAATAGTCCTTGACTATTTTCTTACACCAAATTAACTGAATCATGAAAAACTATAACTCATCTCAAATACGCCACATCAGATTATTGGTATTGGCCATAGCCATATTGGCCAGATGTACGCCACCTGCAGAAACAGAGGAAGAACCTACACCGCCAAACGTCATTGTGATTTACATGGATGATTTGGGATATGGTGATTTGAGTTCTTACGGCGCTGAAAATCTTTCTACACCAAATATTGACGCATTGGTCAATGGTGGTATCAAATTTACCAATGCTTATGCATCATCTGCTACTTGTACTCCTTCGAGGTATGCATTGCTTACGGGAGTTTATCCTTGGAGGAATAAAGAGGCCAAGATTTTACCTGGTACGGCACCTTTGGTGATTGATACTGCTCAGCAGACTCTCGCTACCATGTTTAAGCAGAAGGGATATCATACAGGGATCGTCGGAAAGTGGCACCTTGGGTTGGGTAATGGTATGGTAGATTGGAATAAGCGAGTATCGCCCGGGCCCAACGAAGTAGGATTTGATCATTCGTACATCATGGCTGCCACGCAAGATCGTGTACCTACTGTTTATATAGACAATGGTGATGTTGTAGGGCTAGACCCGAACGATCCTATCCAGATTGATTATCAAAATAATTTTGAAGGTGAGCCTACCGGACTGGACAATCCAGAACTACTCAGAATAAGATGGCAGCATGGTCACTACAACAGTATAGTCAACGGCATCCCAAGGATCGGTTTTATGAAAGGTGGAGAGGCTGCCAAATGGGTAGATGAAGACATGGCTGATCACTTCTTAGAGAAAGCTAAGCAATATGTAAAAGAGCATAAAAAAGAGCCATTCTTCCTCTACTACGCTATGCAGCAGCCACATGTGCCTCGCACACCTCATCCAAGATTTGCCGGAAAATCCGGAATGGGACCAAGAGGAGATGTGATTCTGGAAGCAGATTGGTGTATTGGGGAATTCATGAAAACGCTAGAGACCGAAGGAATATTAGAGAACACCTTGGTCATATTCTCAAGTGATAATGGCCCGGTACTGAACGACGGATACTATGATGATGCTGTTGAGAAGTTGGGAGATCATGACCCAATGGGTGGGCTCAGAGGAGGAAAATACAGCCTCTTCGAAGCTGGTACGCGTGTGCCTTTTGCGACCTATTGGAAGGGAACCATCCAACCTGCTACTTCTGATGCCTTGATTTGCCAGATGGATCTTTTGCCTTCATTGTCTGGCTTGATAGATGCTGAAGCAGAGGAAGGTGACGGTCAGGATTTGCTAGATCTACTTTTGGGAAAATCAGATCAGGGCAGAGAGTCTTTGATCATTGAGGCCACTACGCGTACAGCATATAAGAAAGGCGACTGGGTGATGATACCACCTTATGACGGTGTGGCTGTGGTAGAGCATGTCAATATCGAACTGGGCAACTCCAATGAATTTAAACTTTATGATCTGAGCACAGATCCTGCTCAGCAAGTCAATGTAGCTGATCAAAACCCTGAATTACTTCAACAGCTGATCAAGGAGTTTGATGAAATCAGAGGTGATTACTCAGGCTTTGAGAAGATAGAACTTAGATAATGATGAATCGACAAAGGGTGATTTGCTTGATTTCGGCATTGATTATTACTGTTTGCGGCAGCTATGCGCAGGATACTTCAAGGGCCATTTCGAAAGAGTCTTTCTCCACCGATCAGCTGAAGGAGTGGCAATTGCTCGGAGATGGAGTGGTTTCCAATTGGGGAAAACAACTATCCCTAAAGGAGTCTGACACGAGCAAGGGAGTCATGCTTGTCAGCCCAGATACTTATCAGGGAGACATCACTGTGAAATACTCGGTCTTGGCACTTACTCCTGCTACCGTGATAGTGACCATGCTATCTATCTCAGATTTAGGCGATTCAGACGAATTGACCATCCCAGATGATTACAACGGGAGCATCGGTCTATGGAATAAGGATAAAGAGAGCTATTTCTTTGCATTCAAAAATGCCCCGCATGGAGTTACACCTTTCGTTAGGAAAAATCCGAATTCAACGGGTCCATTGGCTGCAGCCAAAGAGAATGTAATGATAGCGGGTGTCACTTACGATGTTGAAATAGGCCGAATGGGTACTAACTTGTGGTTAACTATTGATGGCGAGAAAATCTTTGAGGCTGTGGATGACAAACCACTAAAAGCCGGTAGAATTGCCATACGACTCAGAGGAACTGCCGGATTTCCAGCAGGATGCCTCATAAGGGACTTAGTGGTTACCGGCAACAAGCAGTAGCCTATTCTATTAGACAAAACACAAACAGATGAAATTCAACCTTGCAAAAACATTATCGCTAGCCTTCATGATCATTCTGATCTCAGCATGCGGTGAGACCAATCAGACTATTCAGATTTCGGTGGAGAACCCATCAGCATTTAGTAGAAATGACGTGATTTCGATCAAACGTACAGATTTAAGTGCGCTTCTTGAAGACAAAGCGGAGGACGGTATTGTGATCAAAGAAAAAGGCAAAGAGATTTATTTAGTTACACAATGGTTGGACGCTGATCAGGATGGAGTAGCGGAGGAGCTACTGTTTCAAGTTGATCTTGATGCCAATCAGTCAAAAGAACTTGAGGCCATGTACGCAGGAAATGCTTCAGAGCTTATTCCAAAATCGGAAATGAGTACATTCTCAAGATTCGTCCCTGAACGTACGGATGACTATGCTTGGGAAAATGACAAAGTAGCGTTCAGAACTTTCGGCCCTGAAGCACAAAGAAGGATAGAAGAAAATGAAAAAGGAGGAACACTCTCTAGTGGTATTGATCTTTGGTTGAAAAGGGTCAGCTATCCTGTGATTGATAAGTGGTATGCCGGCAATGTCGAGGATCCTGGCTATTATCATATAGACCATGGTGAGGGTCATGACCCATTCCATGTAGGGACGAGCCGAGGAGCAGGGGGAGTAGGAGTTTGGGAAGACGATACTTTGATGACTTCACGAAATTTCGTGAGTTACAAGACCATTGCCACAGGCCCATTGCGTACTGTTTTTGACTTGAAATATGCTGAATGGAGCGATTATGATATAGAAGAGACTAAGAGAATTACGCTAGACCTAGGATCCAATTTCTCAAAGTTTGAAACTACCCTGGAATCAGAGTCGGCACCCAACTTCACCATTGGTATCACTACACACGATTCCAAAGCTGAGCCTAATCTAAACGAGTCGGCAGGCTGGTACAGCACCTGGGAGCAAATAGATAGTGCCTATGTGGGAGTTGGCGTGGTAGTAGATCCTCAGGTAGTGACCAAATCGTTGGTGTTTGAGTCTGAAACCAGAGATCAGAGTCAAGTATTGATCGTCTGTGACCCTAGTCAGCAATCATTGACTTATTACTCAGGGTATGGATGGACCAAAAGTGGGCAGATCAGTTCTCCTGCGGATTGGCAGGCCATGCTTGATCGTCAGGTAGAAGTGGTTTCAAAACCTTTGAAAATCACCACCGAATAATAACTTAATATGCATATCAGAATATCGCAATCGTCAATCAAGTATTTAAAAACCGCCGTTGTTCTTGGCTGCTTTCTAATATTGTACGCTTGCAATTCTGATCAAACCAAAGAAGAACCCATTGTAGAGGTGGCAACTCCTTTACCCATGTCCAATGTGGACGCATTTATAGACAATCACGAGCCACATAGTATTGCTTTGCCTTACGAAACCAAAGAGGCTTACGAGGCTAGGATGCAATGGTGGAAAGATGCTAAATATGGTATGTTTATTCACTGGGGGCTCTATTCTATTTTGGCTGGAGAATACAAAGGAGAGATTACGCCACGCATAGCTGAGTGGATTCAGCGGACGTTAGAGATTCCCCTTTCGGAATACCAAAAGTTGGTTCAGCAATTCAACCCGACCAAGTTTGATGCAGAGCAATGGGTGTCTATTGCCAAATCTGCAGGCATGAAATATATGATTCTCACCTCCAAACATCACGATGGCTTTGCTTTGTTTGATTCTGAGCATTCGGAATATGATGTGATGAGCACACCATTCAATAGAGATATTGTTATGGAGTTGAAAGACGCATGTCGTGCTCAGGGGTTGAAGTTTGGTCTGTATTATTCACACACCATAGATTGGGAGCACCCTCATGCCTACCTGGGTGAAGGGAAGTTGGTAGAGCAGATGAATACCCTCGATCATGACCCTAAGCTAATGGATAGGTCGATATATCTCGAGGAAAAGAGCTACCCACAATTGCGTGAGATCTTGACCAACTATGGAGATATTGACGTGATATGGTTCGATATGGGCGCTGGTCTGAGCAATGATGAAATAAGGGAGTTTGTAAAGATTACCAGGGAGTTTCAACCCAATATAATTATCAGTTCTCGCATAGGAGGAAATGTGAATACAGAGGTCATAGACAGGGAAATGCTCTTTGATTTCTACACGCCATCAGACAATTACTTTACGGGAGATGATTTGGCCATTCCGTGGGAGATGGCGGGTACCACCAACGGGTCTTGGGGTTACCGAAACGATGACCATGAGTGGAGAAGCCCAGACCTTATACTGAACTCTTTGGCTGCTACTGCTAGCCGCAATGGCAATTATCTCTTGAACGTGGGGCCTATGGCCGACGGGTTGATTCCGTCCGAACCTGTAAAGAACCTACTAGAAGCCGGCAAATGGCTGGAAACCAATGGTGCTTCTATTTACAACACCACCGGTTCTCCATTTCCATGGAATTATGACTGGGGTTACATCACGGAGAAATCCGGCAAACTCTTTTTGAATGTATTCAATTGGCCCACAAATGGAAGTCTCGTATTGAACGGATTAGTTTCTAAAGTGACTAAAGTAAGTGTTTTGGGCAGCAGTGCCTCAGTAGGGTTTAAGCAAGAAGGAAGATTTGTGACCATCGATGTTGCTGGTATAGTGCCAGACGATTTGGCGACCACATTTGTGGTGGAGTATGATGGCGGACAAGCCAAAGTGGATCACTCGATATCACAATCGCTAGACAATACCATACAATTAGATAGAATAGCTGGCAACTACTATGATGAACTATCCTTGACCACATGGGATTTTTATGTCCACCAACCAGGTACATTTAAAATGGAGGTAAGGTCTAATGAAAAAGCGCGCCATTCTAACCCGAAGTGGGTGGGATCAGATCAGCAGGGTAGCATACAGGTAGCCGGCAAGGTCATCCCCTTGGAGCTTTCGCGAGATAGTGAGCGTGTCAATCCTTCATTATTCTTCTATAAAGAAATCACCAGCAATGCGGGTACGATAGAATTGACCGAAAAGGGAACCTACTCACTACAGCTGAAAGGGATAAAGGTCAATCCGGGAAAATGGAAAGACGGTCTGGGCCTTAGTTCGATTCGTCTGGTGCCCGTCAAGCAGAAATAGGCGTTTTTCAAATTAATCTTTTTTGGATCTTATACCAGCACGATTGACACTCCACTAAAACAACCCTGGAATTAGCAGTTTGCTTCGCTTTTTATAGTCTTTCCA
This sequence comes from Cyclobacteriaceae bacterium, assembly GCA_049115815.1. Taxonomy (GTDB): domain Bacteria; phylum Bacteroidota; class Bacteroidia; order Cytophagales; family Cyclobacteriaceae; genus Marinoscillum. The sequence goes on from JAGDZO010000001.1 coordinate 86,574, forward strand.
TTCGTGATGTCTTGACATGGATGCTTCCTTCATCAGGATGTTGGGCATAAACAAGCCGAGCCATACCCACGCCAGTATAGCCCAAGGGATCCAATGTCCTACTAAGAGCGCATAGGATCCGTAGATCATCATTTCTCCTGTATAGTTAGGATGCCGAATGTATCTAAACATTCCTGAGGTGATTAGTCCCGGTTGTAATTTCAATGTGAAATGTTTTTGAGCGTCAGCCGACATCATGATGCCCACCCCAAGCGTGTGGACCACTATGGCTACCATCAAAGTAATAGCTGACGGGAGTTGAATGGCATCACCCAGAACACCTGAAATCAACAAATAAGGCGCCACCCAATAAGGGCCGAGAACGAATAAAAAGGCTACTAACAAACCAGCAAAAGTGGATTTGGCTTCCCAGGCATTGTCCGGAAAAGCGAAGTGCTTCATGAGCCAAATAAAGCCATAGCTGCCATGCAGTCCCAAATACACCCATGCCGCCATGCTGTAGTGATCATAGAAATACATAAGCCACGCTACGAAGAAGAACGTTCCGAATTTTTGCAGATTGATGACCATGTAAAGTGGCAATAATTTGGGGCCACCCAAGAGGTCGTGGGACAGGTACCAATTGAGCTGTGACATCTTTTGGATGATGATGGGGGCTTTTTGCTTTTCAGAATGAGCTGATGACATTGGTTTTTGAAGTTGGTGTCGTTAATGCGCTTAATATAGTAGAAATCACAATCAAATATGGATAGTTCATCAGATGAACATCAACCTATGCAGGTCTTCATTTATCTTGCCGACGTGAATAGAGGACTACAGTTTTTACAACTAGGCATGGCCATCATCATTATGTCTAGTTCGGGTACATTGGGGAGATATATAGATTTGCCGGCTTCTATGACCATCTGGATTAGGTGTGTGATAGGTGCACTCGCTTTGCTTTTAGTGCTTCTCGCAGCGGGTATAGAGTGGCGCTTCAAGTCTAAGGGCAACAAGACATTGATTTGGAGCTCTATTTTTTTAGGAGTTCACTGGGTCACCTATTTCTATTCTCTACAGCTCTCTACTGTGGCTCTGGGGATGCTGTCGCTCTTCACTTATCCAGTGATCACAGTATTGCTAGAACCGCTCATTCTCAAGGTTAAGTTTCAAAAAATGAGTGTATTTCTAGGTTGCTTTGCCTTTGTTGGAATTGCCTTTCTGATTCCTGAATTGAGTTTAGAAAACGAACATTCGCTGGGGATAGCAGTAGGCGTAGTGTCTGCATTTTTCTATTCTATAAGAAACATACTGCTCAAAAAACAAGTGGCGGACCAATCTGGGATTACCATTATGTTTCATCAGTTGGTGATCAATAGCGTCCTATTGATACCATTTCTTTTTCTGATTGAGCTGCCTACTATGGATGTTGTAATAGGCCAATGGAAACCGCTGCTCCTGTTGGCGCTGTTTACAACTGCTGCTGGTCACACACTGCTGGTGCTTAGCTTCAGGTATTTTAGCATTAGCACAGCGAGTGTACTTACTTCTTTGGTTCCCTTGGTGGGAATATTTCTTGGCTTTTTGTTTTTGTCAGAAGTGCCTGGAGGCAAAACATATATTGGTGGAGGGATGATTCTGCTTACCGTAATAGTAGAGAGTGTGTTGTCTGCTAGGAGAGGGGGTTAGCTTTTCGCCTCTGGGTATTTGAGGCCCGAAAACTGAAGTCCCAATGCTACCACATCCCTTTCAAAACTAATTTAACTTTCTCCCCGCTTCTCTTTTGCGCCAATCGATTGATGCTCTGTTCGGTCAGTTGAAGTACTCGGGGGTATCCACCTGTTACCTGAGCATCACGCATAAGGACTATTAGCTTGCCCGAAGGTGTTAGTTGTACCGTGCCAGGAATGACTGGCGAAGTAATAATCTCTTGTTGGTGGCTTAGATCAATAGGGTCACTTGAGAGCACGTAACCCATTCTGTCATTACTCTGGATGCAGCATTCAGTATTTTGGGGCTTTTTGCTGAAGCCAAAGAGGTCAAATTCTGGTCCTTTGGTGGCTTCTAGTATATCACTTTCAAAATGCTCATGATTAGGGACTAATCGACTGTTAGATTCTAGGAGCTGTGATGAACTATGATAACCAAGCGTTTGACCTTTCTTGATTTGATGTTGTTCGGTTATACCCTTGTATTGTGAAAAGCTTTCTAGCACCAATTCGGATTCAAAACCCCCGTAGATTCCCAGATAACACCTCACGCCAAATTTTAATGCTCCAAAGCTCAGTACATCCCCCGCGTTGACAGGTACTCTTTTGTTGAGCAGGATTGGTAGTTTGTTGAGTTGAGGACTCATTTCGGCACCAGTAAGGCAGATAGTTGTAGGAGCATCAAATGCTATCTCAGGCCCTTGAAGAGTGATTTCAATCAAAGGAGTGTTCACCGGATTATTCAATATGAGATTGCACAACCCTGCACTATACTTATCCATATGTCCAGATACCGGAACACCGAATTGACGCATCCCTAATCTCCCCTGATCTTGGATTGTTGTGAGTAGACCCGCTTTCTTGAAATGAATTTTACCTTTCATCATCAGAGCTGATTAGTTGGTATTTTCCTCGCTCAACATCGCCTTTGATACCATGATATTCATCAAGCCCAATTGGTACAAACTGTATCCGATCACCAATATCGAAAGGTACTGGGGGAGATTTGGAAGGGTCAAAAAGGCTGACAGGTGTATTCCCAATTACGTGCCAGCCCCCAGGAGAATGTGAAGGATAGATGCCCGTTTGTTTTCCACCAATCGCTACAGATCCGGGTACTATCTGTCTTGATGGCGTTGATTTTCTCGGGAGATGTAGCTCTTCCGTCAGACCTCCGAGATACATAAAACCCGGCAAGAATCCGAAAAAGTGAATTCGATAACTGTTTTGTGTGTGCAGCTTGATGACCCTTTCTCTAGAAAGACTTTTTGATTGGCAATAAGCTGATAAATCAACGGAGAATGCTTCATCATAGCAGACAGGAACCTGCCATGTTTTGGATGCTTTATTATGCTCTTGGTCGATGGTTAGGTTTTCTAATTTCACTTTTAGCTCGGCGAAATCAAATCGTTCCGAATCATAAACTACTCCAAGGCTCGAATAGGCCGGAATACACTCTACTATTGCTTCACCTAGCTCTGTTTCGATGGTATGTTTCCAGTTCATGATGTGCTGCAAAAGCGCATCATTGATCAATTGACTATCCCAATCGATTAGAACAGTGCTTTCTCCAAGTGATGTAATAGTAGGTAACGCCATCATGAGTTTAGTGCTTCCAATACTTTTAGTGCATTAGGGTTATCCCCATGAATGCAAAAAGTGTTGCCATACATTTCTATCATCTGACCCGACAAACTAGCGACGGTTGAAGAGTCATGGATGCTTTGGATTTGAAGTTTTATCTCATGGGGATCTAGGAGTACACTACCTTCAATTTTCCTGTTTACAAGCAGTCCATCTTGGTCATATCTTCTATCCGCAAAGGCCTCCAGAACAAAGGGTCGATTCAGTGAACTTAATACTGCGTGGATTTTGGTATTCCAAGGTACGAAAAGAGGTACATGACTGAAGTCCTTTGTTGCTTCTGCCAATAGCAGCGCAGTTTCACGGTGAGCAGCTGATTTGTTGTATAGCGCACCATGCGCTTTGATATGATGCAACTTCACACTTCGGGCGTTACACAAGTCATCCAATTGCCTAATTTGAAACTGTAAAGAATAGATAAGTTCCTCGTCAGGAATATCCAGTTCCACTCTACCAAAATGATCTGGGTCTGGATATGATGGGTGAGCCCCTATCAGCACATTGTTTTTCAGAGCCAAATCAATGGTTTTGCTCATTGACTCTACAGTGCCAATATGTCCTCCACAAGCGATGCTACATGCATCAATGAATGGCATGATCTGCTGGTCATAGCCCGCAGATTCTCCCATGTCACAATTGATCTGATATGTTCGTTTTCTCTTCACTGCTTGCTTTACAAAACACTTAAGATACTCTTGGCACCTAATATAATCATGAGTAGAATGATGATGAGCCCAAACCCAGACTGCCAAGCCTTATTGACATAACCCCCAAGCAGTTTTTTATTCATTGCCAGCCAAAGAATAAATATGGAAACAGTTGGCAATAGCAATCCATTCGCCACTTGAGCGAATCGAATGACGTCTATCGGTTTGTAGCCAAGTGAAGAAAAAGCAATCCCAATGATGAGTATACTACCCCAAACAATTTTCATTCTTATAGATCTTAAGTCGGAGGACCAGCCAAAACATCCAGCAGCTACATATGCTGCTGCAAGTGGCGCAGTGATAGCCGAGGTAATTCCTGCCGCAAACAATCCCATGGAGATAAGTACATTGGCATAAGATCCATACAAAGTAGTAAGGCCTTTAGCCAAACCTTCGATTCCAGATATTTCTGTATTGGCTGGGATAGCCGCTGCACATATCACTATGCACATTGAGATGATTCCCCCGATCCCTATCGATATTATGGTGTCTTTGCGCAGTGTCTTTAGTTCAGATACATTCCAGCCTTGGGTAACTAGTGAAGCGTGCAAGAAAAGATTGTAGGGCACGATGGTCGTTCCCACGAGTCCCAAAATGAGCAAAAGTCCATCTTCTGGGAAAGAAGGTAGCAATAGTCCAGAGAGGAGCAAGGATAGACTCGGCATGGTCATGACAGCCGTTATGGCAAAGGAGGCACTCATTAGCAGAACCAATCCTGTTAAGAATTTTTGGATGAGGTCGAAACTACCAATCGCCAAGAGGATGAATGCCACTGATCCGATGATAAGTGGAGCATAGTTTTTCAAGCCCCCAAGCACATTCAATCCGAGTGCGGCACCTGAGATGTTGCCAGCTTCATAGGATGCATTTCCAACTATGATAGCGGCCATTATCAGTCCTATAGATCCATATTTGATCCAAGGGTATTTAATTTCTTGTTTGATGAGGAGAGGCAGGTCTTTGCCCGTGACTATCCCGAGTCTGGAAACCATCTCTTGCAAAAAAATGGTAACAATAGTCGAAATAAGCAGTACCCAGAGCAGCTCATATTGATGGGTAGCCCCAGCCAAAGTACAAATAGTAACCGTTCCCGGCCCCACGAAGGCTGCTGCTATGAGTAATCCTGGTTTAGCTCTGTTCGTTGACATAATTATCTCTCAAACTAACACAAAAAAAGGCTACCCGTATGAGTAGCCTTTGTGATTCGTGATTTTTGAAAAATTATTTCTGCTGATGAACGTGTACGTCCATTTGTGGGTAAGGAATGTTCAAGCCTTCTTTGCCGAATCCTTTGTACACTTTTTCATTCATGTCGAAGTATACACCCCAGTAGTCTCCGGACTTGGTCCATACTCTTACTACAATGTTTACCGAGCTGTCGCCCAAAGAATGCAATGCGATGAACGGCTCAGGATCTTTGAAAATTCTTTCATCCTCAGCAATGTATTGAAGCAATACAGCTTTGGCTTTGTCATAATCATCGCCATATCCAATACCGAAAGTGAAGTCAACCCTGCGGTTTTCTTCGGCAGAATAGTTTGTTAATGATCCACCAGCTATTGCGCCATTTGGGATGATGATGCGCTTGTTGTCACCAGTCATCATGATCGTATTGAAGATCTGAATCTCTTTCACTACACCCATGTAGCCAGCCATATCCACAAAGTCTCCAACTTTAAAAGGTTTGAAGGCCAGGATCATCACACCGCTAGCGAAGTTCTGCAAAGTGCCTTGAAGCGAAAGACCAATGGCCAAACCTGCAGCACCCAGTATTGCTACAAATGAAGTCATTTGGATACCCACCATACCAATGACAGTAATGAAGAGCATTACCTTGAGTATGATGTTGACTAGTGTAGACAAAAATGGAGTCAGTGACGGGTCTACCCCGCGATTGTTCAATGTCTTTTTGAAAACTTTTGTGATAGCTCCTACTACCCAAAGTCCTAATATGAGGGTGATCAGTGCAGTGATAAAATCAGGTCCATATTGCCAAAGTAGATCGACTCCCTTGGCGGAAAGCTCTTGAGCTAGGCTCAATTTGTCATTTAATTGTTCTTCCATTTTTTCAATAGTGTTAAGGCTTAATTTTTTTTTGTATTGGAACTACCAATATTTCGGCAAGGTATGAAAAACCTATATTCTAAATATACCCTCTCCGATAAACTGGATGTAATCTTCGCCAGTTCAAGCGAATAGTTCTTTGAATGATTTGGTAGATGCCGTTTGGTTTAAATGCCCATGTGCATTGATTCCAAATAATTGGTTGACTCATAAAAATACATTGGTCAAATACTTATTGCGAATATCCCTGTAGACGTAAAAATCAGAATCAATACTAGCTATTTCCTGAATGTTTTTCTCCTCGGACACCACTATCAAAGAAGCGTCCGCCAGATCCATAGGCACATCATCAAACTTGTCAGTTAGGGCTATTAGTCTATCCAAATGTCTTGCATCCAGAGGGAATATCTGAATAGCTCCACGATCTATCCATTGTAGAAAGGCTTGTTGCACCTGAGTGCTAAAGTCAAGCATGTGAGCTACTTCAGTGATCACTGGCCAGGTAGTCCACAGCGTTCCTTGGTATGTCTCCATAAAACGCAACGCTGCGAGGTGATAGCTATCACTTCGGTCGAAAAGCCCAATGATCGGGCCAGCGTCAATGAGTGTGTTTCTCACTTAGCTTAGCTTTAAGTCTGTCCTTGTAGGTAATAGATAAGTCTTTCTTGCCCGAGCCTGCTAACCCAAATAAATCCGTACCTAGGGCATAGGGGCTAGCCTCCTTCTCTTTGGCTGAAAAATATTGGGCAAGAGCCTCCTTCACAATAGAGGACTTTGACAAATCTGTCTGATCGCTGTATTGCTTGAGCTTCTTCTCTAGCTCTTCATTGAGTCTTACGTTGAGCATCTTTTCTAAGTTTACTCAAAGTAATACAATTTGTATTACATTTACAAATCAATCAATAGGATAGGGCACAAAGACGAAGTTGGTGAACGCACCATCCACTATAAAAAGACAGCAAAACTCGTCTGGGTCTTTGTAAGCGCTTTTGAATGCTTCCACTTCAGCTACCAATTCTCGCTGGGTAAATTCCTCGAGATAAGAAGCGAAATAATTCCAATCATTGTCAAATCTATCCCGCTCGTATAGCACTTGCCCAATAGGCACTTCTTGTTTGGAGACAGGGAAGATGGGAAATTCGGAAAATCCACGTTTACGAATTAGGTAAGAAGCCTCCTTCAGATGCTCCGAAACTTTCACAAAATCAGACGAAATTCTACCAAGATATTTTGGGTCTAAAGTTGGGTCGTTTTGCATGTTATTTTGATTTTAATAGAATCACATTTTCTACATGATGCGTCTGAGGAAACATATCTACAGGTTGTATTTTCTCTACCACGAAGCATTCAGAAAGCAACTCCAAGTCTCGAGCTTGAGTTGCAGGATTACAGCTCACATACACAAGCTTATCAGGCTTAATTCTATTGAGCATTTCTACCACCTTTTGGTGCATTCCTGCTCTTGGAGGGTCCGTTATGATGACATCTGGTCGACCATAGCTCGCCACAAACTCATCATTCATCATATCCTTCATATCCCCGGCTATGAAAGTAGTATTAATGATACCATTGATTGCAGAATTGATTCTTGCATCTATAATGGCTTCCTCCACTGACTCTACACCTACCACCTTTTTGGCAGATTTAGCTATGAAGTTGGCGATAGTTCCAGTGCCTGTATAAAGATCATAGACCACCTCGTCACCTTTGAGATCAGCAAAGTCACGAGTTACTTTATACAACTCATAAGCCTGCACACTATTGGTCTGATAGAAGGATTTAGGACCAATGCGAAACTTAAGGCCTTCCATCTCCTCATGGATAAATGGCTCCCCTGCAAAGGTGTGAACAGGTAGGTCATAGAACGTTTCATTCTTTTTCTCATTGATGATGTACATCAATGACGAGATCTGAGAGAAATTATCTTTCAGATGATTCATGAGCCCTGAAATCGCCTTTTCATCATTGTGAAAAAACTGAACGATCACCATCAGATCGCCTGTGGTGGATGAACGAATAATGAGATTTCTGAGCAGGCCTTCTTGACTTTGCAGATCGAAAAATGGTAGTTCATTGGCCTCCGCATATGCCTTTACGGCCAACCTTATTTCATTGGATGGATCGGCTTGAAGCCAACAATGATTGATGTCGAGGATTTTGTCAAATCGTCTCGGGATATGAAAGCCCAAAGCATTTCTACTTAGTTCATCCCCTTGTTCTATCTCTTCTCGGGTAAGCCATCTTTTATTAGAAAAAGTATATTCGAGCTTGTTTCGATAGTAGGTTGTATTGGCCGAACCAATAATTGGCTGCAGCTCTGGCAGATCGATCCCACTAATTTTTCTTAGGTTAAAATCGACATGCTCTTGTTTATGTCTCAATTGAGCATCGTATTGAATATGCTGCCATTTACATCCTCCGCAAGTGCCAAAGTGCTCGCAGAAGGAATCTGTTCGATCAGGAGATTGCTGATGAAAATGGATCACTTCTCCTAAGAAAAATTTCTTTTGCTTTCCCACTACCCGTATATCCACTACATCACCGGGAGCAGCGTCTTTTACAAAATAGACCCTTTTGTCGTGACGACCTACGCTCTTTCCATCGGCAGATATCCCATCGATGACCAACTTTTCGATAACTTTACTTGATTTCATTGGGCGCAAATCTAACAATAGTAGTTGTGTCATTTGTTGGGGTAACAGGGATAATAAATGTTTCCTAAAAGGAGCATATGAAAAAACTCATCGTCTATATAATTGCAATTTTATCAGTGTGCTTTGCGCAGGCATTTCACATAGTAGGGGGCGAGATAGAGTTTCTCACTTTGGAGCCCGGACGCTACAGGGTGACCTTAATCCAATATAAGGACGAAGCACAGACTGAGAATCCATTTTATGACCCTGATCTTGTGGTTGCGATTTACTCCAACAAGGATGATAGCCAGGTAGGTTCTTTCTTTTTGCCCAGACTGGATATTCTAGAAGTAGCGTATAGCAATGAAGAATGTGCGCTTGAAGAACTTCAAACTTCGAAAATCATTTATTCGGCTGAATTTGAATTAAATCCGCAAGATTATGCGGATGAAGAGGGCTACTATCTAGTCTACGAAAGGTGTTGTAGAAATGCTGTCATCAAAAACATTGTGAATCCTGACAATGCAGGGATGAAGTATGTGCTCGAAATACCGCCACTTTGGAAAGATGGCAAGCCGTTCATTAACTCATCTCCAAGCCTGTTAAGACCATTGAGTGACTATGCTTGTATCGACCAACTTTATTACACCAATTTCACAGGTGTAGATCCCGATGGAGACTCATTAGTTTATAGAATGGTGGTACCACTCAATAGCCACCTTGTAGGCCAAGGCAATGGATTCGTTCCTCCTTCACCTAAACCACATGTCAATATCGCTTGGTCGGGAGATTATGGCCTAGATAACATAGTGCCGGGTAGCCCACCTTTAAATATCAGCAATAGAGGGCTATTGACTGTGAGTCCGTTCGAGACGGGAATTTATGTGTTCTCCGTCATGGTAGAAGAATGGAGAGATCAAGTGAAGATAGGAGAGGTTCAAAGGGATTTTCAGATGTTGGTTGTCGATGGTTGTAATCCTCCAGACCCACCTGATGTGGGAATCAAAATACCTAATGATGACTCGTTCAATCCATTGGTAGATACCCTCAACTATGCGCTTACCGATGATAAATGCTTTGACTTTATTATTACCAACATAACTCCAGGTGAAACGATCAATTTGAGAGCTGATCCAGTTAATTTCTCCGAGGAGATACATGGTATATTCAGTATTACGCAAGCTTTTATTCAAAGTGGGCAAGATACTTTGATAGTGGAGGTATGTGCTCCTGGATGTCCTCCTGTGAGAGACGGACCTTTTATTATTGACCTGATAGCTGCAGATGATGCTTGCCCTTTGCCGCAGCTTGATACCGCCAGATTGATAATTAATGTGGAGCCGCCACCCAATGACTTGCCAGTAATTGGGAATACCGTTCCTGGAATTACCCTGAATGAAGGAGAGGAAGGAATTATTGGTTTTAGCGCTACAGATGTAGATTTGGATAGCATGGTGATTGATTTGGTGGTGCCTGGAGTGTTGGATCCTTCCGAAAAAGGTGTCACGTTGGACATTACTAGAAACCAGAAAGGTTTAATAGAAGGAAACATCGAATGGCAGGCCGATTGTCAAAAGTATGATTTTAGTGACTCACCCAATTTTATTGTTGGGATAAAGGTGGATGATCTCGATACCTGTATGGTGGAAAATGATGACATTAGATGGATCAATATGAGCGTAATATTGCCGCTCAATTCTAGCCCGCAAATCACTGCTAATATTAACTCCATGTTGACGCTTGGTGATGGAGAAACATTGAGTGTAGATGTCCAAGTGAATGATGCAGACAATGATACCGTCCAATTAAACTTGCTCAATAAAAGTCAGTTCGAAGATTTGGGCTTGACATTTCAAGACACGCTGGGAGTAGGGACTGTTTCATCTCCACTCAGCTGGACTATAGATTGTGATATCATTGCAAAGACGGATCAGCGAGTATTTGAAATGCTTTTCGTGGCAGAAGATTTTGATACATGCGATGAGACCAACTTAGATACTTTGAGTCTTGTGGTTAATGTCGAATTTGATCCAAATCTACCTCCTCAGTTTGACGTACTTCCAGATACGGTCATAGAGATCAATACACCGTTTGAATATTCATTTAGTTCCACCGATCCAAACTCGTCCGATCTGGTAACTATAGAATGGTTCAATGAAGCGCGCTTGCCTCGCTCGCCATCCTTATTGCTAGAATCAGAAAGTGGCCAAGGGCAGGCAAATGCTACCCTATATTGGACACCAGAATGTTCGCTTTTGGATTTTGGTGAGACATCAAAGCAGATAGATCTAATATTCATTTCCTACGATGATGGTTGCCCAAATATCAGGTTGGATACTACAAGATTGGTAGTGGAGATTCGCGAAACAAGGGAATTGTTTGAAGGCTTTGATCCTCCGAATGTATTCACGCCAAATAACGATGGGGCCAATGATTTTTTCACACTCACCAATCTTTCTGAGCCTCAAATGAACCTACCTCCGGATAATTGTGATGATGCCTTTTTGTTTATCACCATTCATGACAGAAGCGGTTCTAAGGTGTATGAGAGCACTGATAGGGCATTCAGATGGAGCGGAGAGAACTATCCGTCTGGCGTGTATTACTATCAGATAAAGTATGAGCGAACCACATACAACGGTTATCTACACCTATTAAAATAATCTGATAATCAATCTAAAATCCGGCACCAAACCTCAAACCGGAAGATTGATAGCTGCCATTTCGTATACTCGTGTAAAAATCCATTCTAAGCACCTTGAAGATGTGTTCCACGCCAATGCCAAATTCGAAGTATTGACCGATAGATTCCGTATGCAAGTAGTTGATAGATCCCACAGCTTGTAGATTGAGACGTCTTACATATGGTATTTTATTGAAAATAAATTCATTGAAATGATGCTCCCAATGCGCATCTATGTAGCTAAGCTGAGTGGAATACCTATAATAGTTCAGAAGCTGAAAAGCATTTTCTAATCCAGGAGTGGTGATATAGACTTGACTTCCATTGAAATGATGAAAATCCGGGAAGTACATCTGTCTATTGTTAAGAAACCTGCCATGACTCGCTGAGAATTCTGACTCACCAAACAATCCAAGCCTCAAGTCATACTCCATACCAATTCTTGCAAAATCATAGTCCACATCGAGCCCAAAAGGATCGATTCCTTTCTTGTATTCAAGGATGAATTCAGGATATTTATTGTCCAATAGAATCTTTCTGTCTGGCCGATCTATGTATTGTTGAGCTATTCTAAAGCGCGACTCCAGGCCAAATATCAATGCCTGATGTCTACCGAAATCTGTGCTTGCTATTTCTCTATTGCCAGGTGAGTTGGGGGTGAAAGTTTTATCTCTGAAGTTGAACGAAGCATGATTGCTAAGGCTCGCTCGATCCTGGTACTCCAGTTTCCCTTTGATTAGAATTCCGTTGGTTACTTCCTTTTGATACCCCACATAGGCAAATATTTTTTGATACAGTTTCGCATAGTTATTCCCCCATACAAGTGAGAAATAGGAGTTACTAAAGGAGTTTATGGGCTCCTGATCGTTGAATTGATAAATGTATCGTCCTATTCCACCATAAAGTCTTTCTCTCTTCTTTTCGTTAATTGACTTTACCCCAATCACTCTTGCCTGAAGTTTTTGATTGGCAAACCCATACCGTATACCTGGCTTCAATGCATAGTCAAATCCGGCTTTTTTGCGCTTCAATATTTGAAATTCAAGATTAGCCACTGCGCCTTCCACCGAGTTGTAGACCAATGCATTGAGGAGGGTCGGATAGGTGAGGTACAGTAGTTTATGGCTATTTACATAAGTATATCCTCTTAGGAATAGATTAGATACTTTGAATTGATTTCGCTGAATATCTATCGAGTCTTTGTATTCCTTGGTCTCCTTGATGACTGCTATGGAATCTTTGAGTCTATAATCAGCTCGCTCAAATTGCGTAAGCGGAATGGGTCTTACTTCAGCCCAGTATATCGAGTCCTTTTCATTGGCATCTTCTTCTACGACCATCAATGCATTCGAAAAGTCTTTTTTGCTAAACGATACCTTGGGTTTTTGAGGAGGAGTTTCCTGATATGCGGTGGGTAATGTGTCAGTTTTCGCTGGAGAGGGAGGAGGCTGCCAATAATTCGGCTCAACTTGGTAGTTGGAATAAATACCAGTGAAATGACCACTTCCTTCAAATCCAAACACCTTCAGAGTGAATCGATACTGCTGTGATATAGGCATCCAGATATCGTATTCCAAGGGAGCGAAGACCTGTTTGAAACTTAATGAATCTACAAACTCAATCCCATTGTTATCTGTGAGTGAGACATCTACACTATGAATGCGCCAGCTATCCTCTATAATATAGATATAGCCACTAAAGACTGGATCTGTTTTCCGCTTAGGAAGCAGCTTTATTTTATTGATGATCCTATCATTCTCTAGAAAAGTACCAACTAGTTTGTAGTTATAATAGAAGAAGGCATTGTTGGCCAAGGGAGAAATCAACGGACGTTGGCTTAGTCCTTCCACGAAGAAACTATTGTCGTAGAGGTTCATGAGCATGTCAGAAGCCATATTGTAACTGAAGGCATTATTTTGTCCACTGACCTTTGATGATATCATGGTTTCGTTAAGCTTATCGGGTTGCATAAACTTCAGCTTTGAGATCGATTCTGATAGGTAGACTATCCCCGTATCTATATTGATAGTCATGCCGAGTAAGCTTTTGGGTCTTTTATCCAACCTCTGAAGCCCTTTGATGTACACATCGCATTCAAATGCAAGCGCTTCATCGCGGTAGTATTTTCGTTTTTTGATTGCATTGCGAATGATCCGCTTGGCAGGATCACGGTCCTTGGCGCCTATGATGACTTCTTGCAGCATCAGTGCCTCTGGTTGCATATGAAAGTTCAGTTGGGCATTGGACTCAGTCAACGAGATGGACTTTACAGATTGGGTGTACCCAATGTGCTGAGCGACTATATCATATGTTCCGGCTGGAAGTCTTAGTTGGTAGCTGCCTTCAGAATTGGCAGTGGTTCCGTTAGTGGTGCCCTGAACATAAATCGTAGCAAATGGCAAAGGAGCATTGTTCTCGTCGGAGACAGTTCCCTTGATTAGCAACTGGGCGGAGAGGACATTCGTCAACCCGAAAATAAGAATTAACTCAATCCAAAGTTTTAAACGCATTGTCTAAGTCAGCAATTAAGGTTTCAGCGTTTTCTAGTCCTATTGATAATCTTATTCTGTTAATCGGAGTATTGGGCTTGTCATAATTAAGAGAGCTTATGGTGGTCAATGCCGGGAAGGCCAAAGACTCAAAGGCTCCCCAAGAACATCCAAGTTTGAAGCAATTCAGTGCATTGCAAATTGCCTTTACTTGATTCACATCATTAGTCTTCAAGTCAATCGTCATTAATCCACCATTACTACTTAAGTACTTATCTACTAGCTCGCGTTGGGCGAAATATGGTGAGTGTGTATAGTATAATCGTTCGACATGCTTGTGAGATGACAGATATTCTGCTACAGGTTGGGCATTCTGACTTATTTTCTCCATCCTAAGCTCCAAGGTTCTCAGAGACCTGATCATCAGCCAAGCATCATTTGGAGAAATAATGCCTCCCAAGCTCATATACTCTGATTTAAAAATAGATAGGTAGGTCTCGTGATTGGTGCAAAGCACGCCCGCTACTATATCCGAATGACCTGCCAAATATTTTGTGCCTGAGTGCACGATGATATCTATTCCATGATCGGCCGGTTTTTGATAAAGGGGAGAGGCGCAGCTGTTGTCAATGATTGTGGTGATATTGTTTTGCTTGGCAAAAGCAGTAATGACTACCAAATCCTGCATTTCATAGGTCCAGGAGTTTGGACTCTCTAAGTAAATCAGGGAAGTATTTTCGTTACATGCCTGAATAATGCCGGCAGTATTGTCGGCTGAAACGAAGGTGCAGGACACATTAAATCTTTCCAGGATATCTACGATGAGTTTTTTGGTCCAGCCATAGGGGTTATCCACGCATACTATATGGTCTCCAGCTTTTACCTGTGAAATCACCGCAGTGCATATGGCAGCACTCCCACTCCCAAATACCAAGGCATTGGAGGTGTTTTCTAGCGCAGCAAGCTTCTGTTGTAAGATCTGCACCGTAGGGTTAGTGCCTCTAGTATAAAATGGCTCCTCGTGCTCTCTTTCAAGAGCCTTAGACATATCATCTACCGTTTCATATATGAAATTGCTCGTTTGGTAAATAGGAGGGGAGCCGGGGATACTTTGATGTGGGGTGCCTTCACCGAGGTGAAATAGTATGCTATCTGTTGTCATGATGTAAAAATAGGGGTAAACGACGTAGGACTCTTCGCAAAGTCCAAATTATGAGTTCTTAAATAAATGGAGCAATTTGATATGACTACCGTATAAAATTCGGTGAAAGATTTCGGAAAATTCAATTTTTTAAAGGTTGAGTATGAAAATTGATAAAATATTTTGCAAAAATTGATTTTTACCATACATCCAAGATGGAACGGCAGAATCAACCCGTGAAGGAGGATTGGCAATGAAATGATAATTTGATTACGAAAATCATAAAAAACCACCCTATCTCTTCTATTTCCCACACTTTAATTATCACTTCATTGAAAATCATATTTTGAAAATTGGTGATTATGTACTTTTCTTTGGTCATCCAACGGATACTTATCTAAGTATTTATACGGATGATTAGAAAGATATAACACAATTTTTACCAATTCTAAAAACTATGAACATGATCACCAACCTTTTGATGATTGGGCAAGATTCACTAGCCGTAGCAGACACAGTAGCTGCAGCGGTTCCTGAGATTGTCGAGACAGTAGCTGCGGCTACAGATTACAGTGCAGATATTGCAGCGAACTTATTGACCGCTAATAATATCTGGATGATGCTTGCTACAGCATTAGTATTCATCATGCACCTAGGATTTGCGGGTGTTGAAGCTGGCTTTGGCCAGTCTAAGAATACTGTGAACATTTTGTTCAAAAACACTTTGACTCCTATTATAGGTGTCGTGACTTATTTCATCTGTGGATTCAACTTGATGTATCCAGGTGAGTTCAACGGAATCTTTGGTTTCGCTGGATTTGGCCTTGAGTCTCCTGCCTCAGCTGACGTAACTTCGGGCTATGCTGATGGAGGATACACTTACTGGACAGATTTCCTTTTCCAAGCGATGTTTGCTGCTACAGCCGCAACTATTGTTTCTGGTGCTGTTGCTGAGCGTATCAAATTGAGCGCTTACATGATCTTCACTTTGATCTTCGTAGGCCTTGTTTATCCAATCATCGGTAGCTGGCAATGGGGCGGTGGATTCCTTAGCGAGCTAGGATTCTACGATTTCGCAGGTTCTACACTAGTTCACTCAGTAGGTGGATGGGGAGCTTTAGCTGGTATCATTGTACTAGGTCCACGTTTGGGTAAGTATGTTGATGGAAAAGTTATTGACAAGCCAGGTTCTAGTGTACCATTGGCAGTAATAGGAGTATTCCTTCTTTGGTTAGGATGGTTCGGATTCAACGGTGGTTCTGTACTATCAGCTGACCCTGCATTGACATCATTTGTATTGGTTACTACTTCACTAGCAGCCTGTACTGGTGGACTTGGAGCGTTCTTGATGAGCTACATCGTTTTCAAGAGAATGGACTTAGGTATGGTGCTTAATGGTATCCTTGCTGGACTAGTAGGTATCACAGCTGGTGCTGATGTAATCAGCCCGAATTCTGCACTAATAGTAGGTTTCATTGCAGGTCTTATCGTAGTGCTATCAGCTATCACTCTTGATAAATTCAAATTGGATGATGTTGTAGGTGCGGTATCTGTTCACCTTGTATGCGGTATCTGGGGTACACTAGCTGTTGCTTTCTTCGGAGGAGGAGACTTCATGGCACAGCTTATCGGAGTAGTAGCATGTGGAGCTACAGCATTCATCTCAGCTTTCATCATCTTCTACATACTCAAAGTAACTATCGGAATCAGAGTTTCTGAAGAGCACGAGAAAGAAGGATTGGATAGCCATGAGCACGGAATCAGA
This sequence comes from Cyclobacteriaceae bacterium, assembly GCA_049115815.1. Taxonomy (GTDB): domain Bacteria; phylum Bacteroidota; class Bacteroidia; order Cytophagales; family Cyclobacteriaceae; genus Marinoscillum. The sequence continues at coordinate 103,388 of JAGDZO010000001.1, forward strand.
GGTTACACCATCATCACAGAATAATCAACAAAAAAATCAAGTAAGGAGGAGTCAGTGGCGTAATGAAGCCGCTGCTCCCTACTTCTTCACAATAAGAACTTTATACATAATAAAAAATTAAAGAAATGAACACTATTACAACTTTGTCAAAAAGATTACTGCTAGCATCAGCATTTGTTATTGCCGCTTTCGCAGTACAGGCTCAAGACGAGTCAGCACTTTCAATCTCAGGATCAGTAGATACGTACTTCCGAACAAACTTGAATGCTCCTAATGGATTTGATTCTGATGCTGATGGAGCTGATGATACTTTCCAAGCACCAGGTACTTCATTTGCAAACCTTCCAGGATTCTCATTAGGTATGGTAAACCTTATCACGGCTTATGATGGTGAGAAAACAGGTTTTGTAGCTGATTTGGTATTTGGACCAAGAGGTACAGATGCGGTATTTGGTTCTACCACTGCTAGCTCAAGTATCGTGAATCAGCTTTATGCTTATTGGACTGTAAGTGAAGATGTAACGCTAACCATTGGTAACTTCAACACTTTCCTTGGATATGAAGTGATTTCTCCAAGCGCTAACTACAACTACTCTACTTCTTACATGTTCTCTTATGGACCATTCTCTCACTCTGGATTGAAGGCTGATATAGCATTAGGAGATGCAAGTTTGATGTTGGGTGTATTCAACTCAACAGATGATACAGACTTCAACGATGACGGTACTTACTATGGTGGTGCGCAAGTTGGATTTGGTGGAGCTTATTTAAACTTCTTGTTCACTGATGGATTCTTCCAAGGTGACTTGACTGCAGGTTGGGATGTGAGCGATGCACTTTACTTAGGAGTAAATGGTACATACGCTACTGATAACTTCTACGGTGCTGCTCTTTACCTTCAAAATTCATTCAGCGACGATTTCTCAATGGGAATCAGAGGTGAGTATTTCGCGGATCTAGGTGTAGGTGTGTTGACAAAAGACGAAAGTGTAATTGACTTGACTTTGTCTGCTAACTACTCAGTAGGTAATCTTACAATCATTCCAGAAGTTAGAGTAGATCTATTCTCTGAAGATGATACTGTAATCACCGACTGGACTGACGCTACTACTTTCGAATCAGGTAAGTCTTTATCTTCATTCGTACTAGCAGCTGTATACTCATTCTAAGTTTAACACAATTACCAGCTAGACTGGACTTATGGTAAGAAGTCCCATTTTGAGTCAGACAGGTGTCTTTTCGAAATGGGACTTTTTCTTATTGAAATGTAATTTTGTTGATTTATTGACAACAAATAGTAATTAATTATACAAATTCTTTAATAATTCATTATTTTTTTTGAAATTTGACGTAGGCATTAAAACCTGCTTCAACCACATTTTTGAAACACTTAAAATATAAACCAAAGTAAAATGGCTAAGTCAAAATTAGAGTACATCTGGCTTGATGGTTACAAGCCCACACAATCATTAAGAAGTAAAACAAAAGTAGTAGACAACTTCAGCGGAAAGCTAGAAGACTGTGACGATTGGTCTTTTGATGGATCATCTACAGAGCAAGCGGAGGGAGGTTCTTCTGACTGTATCCTGAAGCCTGTATTTATCTGCCCAGATCCTGCTATTGAAAACGGATACTTAGTTATGACTGAGGTCTTGAATGCAGACGGTACCCCGCATGTTTCTAACGGTAGAGCTACCATCGATGATGCAGATGATGATTTCTGGTTTGGGTTTGAGCAAGAGTACTTCTTGATGGATCCAGCTACTAAACTTCCTGTTGGATTCCCAGCTGGAGGATACCCTGCACCACAAGGGCCTTACTACTGTGGAGTTGGTGGACAAAACGTATTCGGTAGAGATTTCAAAGATGAGCATTTAGATCTTTGTATCGCTGCTGGTCTTAACATAGAAGGAACAAATGGTGAAGTAGCCGCAGGACAGTGGGAATGGCAAATTTTTGCTAAAGGAGCTGCATCAGCTGGTGATCAGATCTGGATTGGTCGTTTCCTTATGGAGAGACTTTCTGAAGCTTACGGACTCTATATTGAGTATCATCCAAAACCTTTGGGTGCTACTGACTGGAATGGTTCTGGTATGCACGCAAACTTCTCTAACAGCTACTTACGTAGTGCTGCATCTCAAGAGAAAGTAGAAAAAGTATGTGAGGCGTTTAGAGACGTAGTAGATGAGCATATCGCTGTTTACGGTGCTTACAACGATCAAAGACTAACTGGACTTCACGAAACTGCTGCTATCACTGATTTCTCTTACGGAGTATCAGATAGAGGAGCTTCTATTCGTATCCCACTTTACACCAAAAACAAAGGTTGGAGTGGTTACTTAGAAGATAGAAGACCTGCTTCTAATGCAGATCCTTACAAAGTAGCTGCAAGAATCATCAAAACAGTGAAAAAAGTAACTGACTAATCAAACATAATTGTTGATAGTTGAAAAGGCAGCCATTGGCTGCCTTTTTTGTTTTATCGAGCTTGAAATTTTATCGATGTAGTATGTGAAATTTGTCTTTACTAGTAACAACTCTACTCTTACTATCAGTAATTTGTTGTACGTGTTATCAATGGAGACTTCTTAAGAATTGAACGACCGATCTAGGCTGGCGATTACTTTGAGATGTGCTCTTGCCCTCTAACTATAATTTATAAATACCTAAGAATAAGACCTACAAAGACTTAATGTTCTTGGTTCGCACAAAGACTATGTCTTCACCCCATTGAATCTGAGACCATAGGGGATCACTTTTAATGAGTTTCACCTTATTTCCTCTATCCAGATAATCCACCGGCTCAGCACCGGCCGATGGCCCGGTCATGAGCAACGCTTGATCGCTTGTAATCACTGCTGACTTCTCTAGGAATACGTTGTTGCTCAAAAGACCAATCAATGCAAGCGTTATTACTTGCACGCCAAGTGATATAAGGGGTTTTTCTTGCTTGCGGTATTTCGAATACCCGTAGGCAAAGAGAAAAATGGAGAATGCGATCAGCACTAGGAATATTTCCAACTGGTATTGGCGAACCGTATTGACTATGAATTTGGTGTCCGAATACTCATAGCCATTGAGATTGTGCTCTTCGGCTAAGTCGCGCATTTTCAGTAAGGCAGCCTTGTCTGATGTCTCATAATAATACAGGCTCAGGTAGTACAGTGCATCGGCATAGTTACCCAGACCCTCCTGAATAAAGGCCATACGAGTAAGCATAGCTGATGAGGCCTGACCCTGGTCATAGATTTGCTCATATTTTTCGAAAGCTTCCGTGTATTTTTTAACGTTAAAAAGTGAGTCTGCAGTGGATAATTCCGCGTTTTGTGCTGTTCCGATAATCACAAATGTGAGTTGAATCACAGTGAAGAAAACTATTCTCTTAAAAAAGTAATTCATGGGTTGTTTTTTGCTTTAAGGAAACCTATTTTTGCAACCGCAATTTAAGGAAACGGCCTTAAAAAATTTAATTTTTTGATTCGTTAGCTCAGTTGGTAGAGCATCTCCCTTTTAAGGAGAGGGTCCTGGGTTCGAGCCCCAGACGAATCACACAATTATAAGAACCTTCGGATCTCGGAGGTTTTTTTGTTTAAAGCCTTCCGTATACAGGACGGGCGAGAAGCCTGTCCCGCACGTAGATGCGGGAAGCCCCAGACGAATCACATATCTTTAAGAACCTTCGAATTTATCGGAGGTTTTTTTGTTTGTGGCAACATATTTTTGATTGAAATATTGTGTTTACAGAAGACCAACGCCTTTCTTTTCAAGAGATATACTCGGTCTACTTTGCAGAGGTTATGTTTTTTAACATTTTTTAGCTGGTCGAAAGTTACACAATAGCCCTACATTCAAATCAAGTATGCTTTAGCGAAACCTAAGACAAAAATGGCTGATGACACTTGAGTTTTTAAAGTCTATCATTGGTTGTAGTATTAGGTTGTGAGGACAAGTGATACAATGGTCAAGATACCTTTTGATAAGCTTGATTTTGATTATTTGTAATACAGCTAACGACTTAATATCTTGATGCTATTCATTAATTAAAACCAAAAAGAATACATCATGCCTAAAAAAGTAAAATTAGAATTAACGCTATCAAAAGGTGAACTCTGGTGGACGTCCGACAAAGGAGTCAACTGGGCTCCAGTGGGACCCAAATCTCCTACAACTATGCTCGGAGAAAAAGATGAATTGCAATGGATTTGCAATGATGGATCGATCGATGAACTGGAAATAAAGATAGATAGTGGAATAGTCATTGATCCTGCTACGGGATCTAAGACAGATAAAACCAGCAAGGTGAATGCGAAATCAAAAAACGGTGATCGCACTAAGTATACTATTCTTATAAATGGAGGAAGCATCAGCGTAGATCCTGACGTAGTAAAATGTCTAAACCCTCCTTGCCCGGTGGGTAGTTAGTTGACAAAATATTTCTTGCCTTATATTAGCGACTTATTGTTAGTCGCTTTTTTTATGCAATTAAGGCTTTCTGCTCTTCTTATCTTCTTTATGGCGTTTTCCACTTTTGGTCAGACGAAATTGGATAGCCTCAAATCCATTGATCTATCAAAACTAAGAGTAGAGGATCGATTAGAAGTCATCAGCAACATTTTAAGGTTCAATAGTACCATCGTGAACTCTGATTCGGCTATGAGGTATGCTAATATGATGCTGGAGTATTCCGCAGGCACCTACTATAAAAGGGAAGCTGATGCCTATGCTTATCTTGGTCAAGTATATGTGGATCGAGGAGATCATCAAACTGGACTATATTATTTGCTCAAGGCCAAGGAAGCCGGCAACCAAACGGATTACAGAAATGGTGCATGGTTCGATACGCTTTTGGCATCCTTATATGGAAAGCTAGGCGATTTGGAAAATATGCGATCCACCTATATGCAGAGCATAGATTACTACAAGAATAAACCCAACGAGTACGGTGTGGCGGGTAACTTCAATGGTCTGGGTGAAGGCTATTTTCTCAATAAGGCCTATGATTCGGCTCTTCACTATTATATGATGGCATTGGATCTTGCAAAGACTCTCCAATATGATCCATATATCCGTTTGTTTTCAGGAAATATAGGGATGACATACAATAAGCTAGGTAGATATCAAGAAGCGGCTGAGATTTTGGAGGAGACCGTGGAGCAATACAGCCGCACTGAAGATGTCAATCCTCATGCAATCTTCTTGTTTCAATTAGGAGAGACCTATATGAACTTAGGCTTGATGCAAACAGGCCTCAGCAAATCCGGCGAAACTTTAGAGGTTGGATTTAACCCAAGTCTCGTTGCTGAGATTGCGAACAATCGAAGTGCAAGAATGCTTGATTATAATATGTTATCGCGAGCTGAGGAGGCGCTGCGAAAGAGTTTGCAGATGGGACAGCAAAATGATTTTCTAACTGTTATAAGAGATGCATCGCTTTTGCTGAGTCAGTTGTACCAAATAGAACAGAAGTTTCAGCTGGGTTTGGATCTCTATCAGCAATATCATACCTACAAGGACAGTGTGGAGAATATAGAGAACGTGAAGTCAATTGCTAATATGAGGCGAAAGTACGAAGTAAGTCAGAAACAGGCCGAGGTGGACTTGCTTTCTCAAGAGAAGAAAAGGCAGGAGTTCATCATCATGGCTACTGGCTGTTTCGCTTTACTACTGCTGATTTTTGGAGTGATCATAAGTAAATTTTACACAGACAAGGCCAAGATCAACGCTGAATTGGTCACGCTCAACGCCACCAAGGACAAGCTTTTTTCCATTATTTCTCATGATTTGAGAGGTCCTGTCAATTCATTTGCGAGTGTTAGCGGCTTAATTAAATACCTCGTGAAAGCTGATGCCAAAGATGATCTTATCGAAATGGCCGATGATATTCACGAAACTGTAGAGGGCATATCTGCTCTTCTTGATGGGCTTCTAGAGTGGGCCATGCAGCAGCAAGGTCAGTTTCCTTTCGACCCGGAAACCATTAATTTGAAAGCAAAATCTGACGAAGTGATTGCTTCCTTGTTAGTGATTGCCAAAGGCAAGAATATTGATTTGAAGAGTGAAGTAGAAGAATCCATCGCTATTTACGCTGATGATAATTCAGTAACTACGCTACTAAGAAACTTGGTCAGCAATGCACTCAAATTTACTCCAGAGGGCGGGAAGGTTTCCATTCATGCCAAAAGCAATTCACAGGTGGTGATAATTGGGATATCTGACACGGGTATAGGTATTCCAAAAAGTAAAATAAGAACCCTTTTTCAATTACAGCAGGGCAAAAAATCGTATGGTACGGCAGGAGAAAAAGGTCTTGGATTGGGTCTTCAGCTTGTGAAAGAATTTGTCACGTTGAACAGAGGCACCATTAAGGTGGAAAGTGAAGAGAATAAGGGCACTACTTTCACGGTAACGCTACCAGCAGGAGACAATGGAGAGAAAGCGTAAACCTTGTTGATTCAAATTTTTATATCCAAGATTCTGTGATAAGGATTAAATCCGAATAACAACCAGAGGAGATTGTCATAATCCTTTCAGCAAGTGGGCAGGTTCGTATAACTTCGCCTACAACATTTTTTTGACTGAGGAGTTCAACTTTCAATGCTTACTTTTCTCTTTTTCTTGCCTTTCCTTTTGGGGTTTGTAGTGATCGGTGTTTACGCTGAGCGTAAGATCTCTGCATTCGTCCAAAATCGTCTTGGGCCAATGGAAGTTGGGCCTATTGGGTTGTTTCAGACAATAGCTGATTTGCTCAAAATGTTGCAAAAGGAAGACATTAGACCAAAGGCAGTTGATCGGTCACTTTTTCTAATTGCTCCTATCTTGATTTTCGGAGCGATTTTCGCTGGATTCGGAGTGCTGCCAATGACCACTAATATCAGTGGGTCTGAGATTTCGGTGGGCGTATTCTACCTATTGGCTATTGTCTCTATTGACGTATTAGGCATCCTGATGGCAGGCTGGGCATCCAACAATAAGTATTCCGTTTTCGGAGCTATGAGAGCTGCTGCGCAGATCGTTTCTTACGAGATTCCACTGAGCCTCACAGTATTGGCGGTAGCCATGTACTATCAGACGTTGGACCTGCAGGCGATGACTATTCAGCAGGGTATTTTGACCAAATCATCAGTTTATTTTCTGGGAATTCCTGCATTGGAGGTGAGTGCCATGGGTGGATTTTTGAGTTGGAGTCTGTTTTCCAATCCATTTATGTGGATTGCCTTCATCATATTTTTTATTGCCGGTTTGGCAGAATCCAATCGCACGCCTTTTGATTTGCCAGAATCAGAATCGGAGATAATCGGTGGGTATCATACAGAGTACAGCGGCTTTAGGTGGGGAATATTTATGTTATCCGAATATGGGATGATGCTATTGGTTTGTTTTCTTGGGGCTATATTATTTTTGGGTGGGTGGAATACCGCCTTGCCCAACGTAGGTTCTTTCGCTTTGGCAGAATGGACTACCGGCCCAGTGTGGGGTGTTTTTTGGTTGGTAGGAAAAGCTTCGTTTTTGATTTTTCTTCAGATGATGGCTCGATGGACCTATCCAAGACTTAGAGTAGATCAGCTGATGAGCCTCTCTTGGAAATACCTTACACCAATGGCAATCTGCTTGATTTTCATTATTGGAATCTGGAAAATTTGGATGCTATGAAAGGATATTTTAACCATATGAAGGTTGCTATTTCTTCCATGTCACAAGGCTTGAAGTTGACATTCAGATATTTGTTTGAAGCACGCAATTCGCGTAAGCCCATTGGAATAGCAGATGAGTCGTATTTCGAAGTTGATTCCGGAATCGTCACCCTTCAATATCCGCATGAGACTTTTCCTGTGCCAGAAACTGGTCGCTATCAATTGCATAATGAGATAGATGATTGCATTGTCTGTGATAAATGTGCCAAAGTGTGCCCGGTAGATTGTATCGATATTGAGGCTATCAAAGCCCCAGAAGTGTTCGGTGAGACGTCCGATGGTACGCCAAAGCGCATACATGCAGCAAAATTCGACATTGATATGTCCAAATGCTGCTTCTGTGGTCTATGCACCACTGTCTGCCCTACGGAGTGTTTGACTATGACAGATGAGTATGACTTCAGTGAGTTTGATGTCAAGGATCATATATTCTCCTTTGCGGAAATGAGCCTTAGTGACATTGCTCAGAAGCGAAAAGACCTGGAAGAACATGAAGCCAAAAAGGCTTTGATGAAGGAAGCGGCAGCAAAAGAAAAAGCGGCCTTACCAAAAGTAGGAACTAAACCCGCCATGAAGCCGAAGGTAGCTGGTGCTAAACCAACCATGAAACCAAAAGTTGCTGGAGCAAAGCCTTCTATGAAACCTAATATGGGTGCCACCAAGCCTGCGATGAAACCAAAGGTGGAAGGTGAGGAACAGGTAGTAAATCCTAAAATAGCACCCAAACCAGTAATTAAGCCTAAACCGGTCATGAAGCCGAAAATAGTGGCTAAGGATGATGACGAAGTACAAAAGAAGGAATCTACAACTGATTCTGGTGAGAGTTCTAAGCCCAAACCTAAGTTTAGACCAAGGCCAATGATCCCTAAAAAGAACAAACCGAAAGATGGGAATGATTGATTGGTTATTTCTGATTTTCGGAATGATGACTATCATTCCCGTTTTGTATCTCATCTTCTCCAAAGATGTGGTCAGATCTGCATTTGCTTTTGTCATCACACTATTGGGTCTGTCGGCCTTCTACGTACTGCTCAATGCCGAGCTCATGGCCATCGTTCAGATTCTTATCTACGCTGGAGGAATGATCGTTTTGATCATTTTTGGGATTATGCTAACCAAAAGGACTACTTCCGAAGGTGTGATGACGGGACATAGAAATGTTTGGATTGCAGGAGCCATCGGGCTATTGTCATTTGGCTTATTGTCTAAGTGGATTCTTGAATCGGGATTGACCTTTTCTATAGCTGAAAGCATCGAAGTGGATCAAGTAAGTACCATTGGTGTATTGTTTCTTACAGATCATATCATAGCATTCGAGGTAGTAGCTATTCTTCTTTTGGTAGCCCTAGTTGGTGCTACATATCTAGCAAAAAAATCTAGCGAGCAATGAGTCAGATTCCCCTCACATACTTACTAATGCTTTCCGCATTTCTCTTGGTTGCGGGGTTTCTCATAGTCCTGATTAAGAGGAACATCATTTTCGTATTAATCGGTATTGAGTTGATGCTCAATGCTGCCAACCTTAATCTTGTGGTTTTTTCCAAATTTGACCCCTCCTTGAGCGGGCAGGTTTTTGCCATATTCTCGGTAGTGATAGCCGCTGCAGAAGCAGCTATTGCACTAGCTATCATTCTCAATGTAGTGAAGCATTACAATACCTCGGATCTGGATGAATTAAACATCTTGGAACACTGATGTCAGGTATCTCACTAACCATATTGATACTTTCAATGCCACTTCTAGGTGGCTTGATCACTTATGCGGTAGGTGCGAAGAAAGCCAAGAATGTGTATCTGATTGGTCCATTGGTTACCATGGTGTTGAGCATCCTGCTATGCTTTGGTTTCCAATCAAGCGAATTATTGTTTCGATGGGAATGGCTACCAAACGTGACATTGGGCATTAGGATTGATCACATCAGTAGTGCCTTGATTTTGCTTGTGTCGTTCGTTTCATTGCTTGTACACTTGTTCTCGTCGCATTACATGAGCCACGATGGTGGCATTCATCGTTACTACGCAAAACTTGGATTTTTCACCACCTCAATGCTTGGTTTGCTCATGGCAGATCACCTGCTTTTGGTATTTGTTTTTTGGGAATTGGTTGGTTTTTCTTCTTACCTACTCATAGGATTTTGGTTTCAACATCAAGCTAAGTCCAAAGCGGCGAAGGAGGCGTTTATGGTCAATCGGATTGCTGATGCAGGTTTGCTGATAGGAGTACTCTTGCTGATTGGAGAGTTAAATCAGTCGTTTATATCAGAATTAAGTGCTGGTCAATCAAGTATGACTATGCACATAGCTGGAATTGGTTTGCTTGTTGGAGTTCTTGGCAAATCTGCCCAATTTCCTTTCTTTGGCTGGTTGCCAAAGGCTATGGCCGGACCTACTCCCGTTTCTGCGCTCATTCATGCCGCCACGATGGTTGCCGCAGGGGTTTACTTGGCTGTAAGGGTTTTCCCAATTTTTACTCCACCTATTCTTACCATAGCTGCAGTTTTGGGTGCGATTACAGCATTTATGGCTGCTTACGCTGCACTTACTCAATTTGATATCAAAAAGGTATTGGCGTACTCTACCATATCTCAATTGGGCTATATGGTCATGGGTGTAGGAGTAGGAGCTTATCAATCATCACTATTCCATCTTTGGACCCACGCGTTTTTCAAGGCTGGATTGTTTTTGGGAGCAGGGGCGGTCCTTCATTATTTTCATGAATTGAAAAAAGATCAAAGTGACTTTGACCCTCAGGACATGAGGAATATGGGAGGACTAAGAGTTAAACTTCCAGTTACTTTCTATACTTTTTTGATCTGTGGTTTAGCCTTATCAGGCCTGCCTTTGTTCTCTGGCTTTTTATCCAAAGAAGGCATTCTCACCGAGTCAGCAAATTGGGCTAGTCTTGGGAGCGGGGCTTTGATGATCGTGCCCATTCTTGGGTTAACCACTGCAGTATTGACGCCTTACTACGTTGGGAGACAGATTCTCTTCATTTTTGGTGGGCAAGAACGCACCGAACTTAGGGATATCAATAACGCGGAGCCTATGTTCAATGTCAAGTTACCATTGATTGTTTTGACGCTTTGTTCGCTATGGATCTTCCATGCCTTCAATCCTTTGGATGCTCAAGGTTGGTGGTTAAGCGAATGGCTCTTTGGTAAGGCAGATGTGCATTCCGGAGGTGCTTTGGGCTTGATCGTGATGATATTTTCCATAGTAGCAGTTCTGATTGGTTTGTATTGGGCCTACCGAAAATTCGGAAATTCGGAATGGACAGGGCTGGAGAGTAGTCAAAATTCCGGACTTATTGGATTATCATGGAATGCCTGGTATATCGAACAAATCTATGATAGGATCGCATCTGGATATTTAATGGTTTGTAGAGTTTTCAGTCAAATCGATCAAAAGGTTATTGATAGATCAGTAAATGCGATTGGTGTTGGGACGGTGGTGACCAGTAAAGTGTTTGCCATTATAGACCGTGAGGTTATTGATGGAGTAGTTAATTTTGCCGCTTGGTTGTCAAAACTAATTGGAGGTGCACTCGCGAAAATTCAGTCTGGAAAAGTTCAAAACCAGTTGGTTTGGCTTGTATTGTTGGTTTTGTTATTGATAGTTTGGCTCCAATTTTAGAGATTAGAAATGATGGATAATTTGCTCAGTTGGATGATTTGGATGCCGTTTTTAGCGGCATTGATTGTTGGGTTCATCCCATCTAGCCAAAAGCTGTTAATCAAGATCATTGCGTTGGTAGCTACCACATTGCAACTAGCCTTAGGGGTGGTATTATTCATGTCTTTTGATGGTGGTCTGGTGCCCAAATCATGGACTGAGGCTTTCCAGTTTACAGAATTATTGCCTTGGATTCAACTACGGCTAGGAAACATAGGTAGTTTGAATATTGACTACCACCTTGGAGTAGATGGGATTAGTATGCCTTTGGTTGTGATGTCGCTCATACTGTTGGTAATTGGAGTTATTTCCTCTTGGAAATTAGATCATAAAGTCAAGGGCTATTTCCTGTTGTATCTTATCCTTAGTGGTAGTTTGATAGGTTGCTTTGCGGCACTTGATTTCTTTTTATTCTACGTCTTTTTTGAGTTCATGCTATTGCCAATGTTTTTTCTTATTGGCATTTGGGGTGGCCCAAATCGAGCTTATGCATCCATCAAGTTTTTCATATACACGTTGCTTGGTTCGTTGCTCATTTTGATAGTCATGATCGGACTATACCTATCTGTGGGGTTTGTGGATGAATTTGGCAATCAGGTCAACAGTTTTAGTTTGGTACAGATGCTCAGTGGCGATTATGTCGTTGGGACCTTACTGACTCCAGGTGAGACATTTACCCTATGGGGTTTACCTTTAAGAACATTGGCCTTCTTGGCCTTGCTGATTGGATTTTTGATCAAGCTTCCCGCAATACCATTTCATACATGGTTGCCAGATGCTCATGTGGAGGCTCCTACAGCCATCTCTGTTTTGCTTGCCGGCGTATTGCTTAAGGTAGGGGGATATGGATTATTCCGAATCTGCTATGGCATTTTTCCTGATGTAGCCATGGAAATGGCCTACCCGGTAGCTGTGCTTGGTGTGATCTCCATTGTCTATGGAGGAATGGTAGCTATGGCACAAAATGATATAAAAAGATTGATAGCATATTCGTCAGTCTCGCATATGGGATTTGTACTGTTAGGACTGGCAGCCATATCTGTTGAGGGTGTATCTGGTTCGCTATTTCAAATGGTATCACATGGGTTTATTTCTGGAGCTTTGTTTTTGACCGTTGGGGTCATATATGATCGTACACACAACAGGCAGATAGAAAGTGTCAGTGGATTGGCTAGTAAAATGCCAGTGTTTACATTTTTCGTGGTGCTCTTTTATTTTGCTTCCCTTGGCCTCCCTGGGTTGTCTGGGTTTGTGGGAGAGGTGTTGGTCTTGATGGGTGCTATTGGTGCTGAGGCTGCTTCTGGTTTGTTTCCGAGGTGGGTAGGTATGGTTGCTGTATTTGGTATCATAGTCAGTGCTGGTTATTATCTATGGACACTCCAGCGGATGTTTTTTGGAGCCTATTGGGTGCGTGAGCAGTCCTGGGAGCAATTCATGAACGACCTGAGCCCAAGAGAGATTTTGATGTTGGTACCGCTAGCTTTGCTAGTCTTGTTACTTGGGGTTTACCCTGCTTTGTTGTTGGGTCCGATTGAAAACTCCATCAATTTCTTCACTGAGCATTTGCTCTCTGGTGGTCAATCATATTTAGACCGATAGTATGTTGACTGATCAATTGACCGAAATTATTGGTAGCCTCGGATTCCTAACGTTCGAGTTGACCGTGGCTTTGGGCTTGCTCATATTACTCCTTGTGGGTTTGATGGTGAAGAATGAGCTAGCCATCAAAATTTTGTATGTAGTCATATTGGTAATGGCTGCTTTACATCTTCCGCATTTGCATCAGGCCGAGGCTTTGTTTGGCGAAACCATGTTGGTGGATGAGGCAAGCAATATTCTGAAGCTATTGATGGTCATTGCTTCGGTATGGATAGTATTCTTCCCAACATCTGAAAGACAGCCTGTTGAGTTTTATATTCTGCTATTGGCAATGGTGCTTGGAAGTGCCCTGATGATGGCCGCCAACAATTTGCTCGTTATTTATTTGGTGGTAGAACTAGCGTCTTTTAGCGCTTATCTGTTGACCAATTTTAATTTCCAAAAAAGGTCATTTGAGGCCGGGGTGAAATATCTCATTTTCGGTGGGGTGACATCAGCTTTTGCACTATACGGAGCGTCGCTGATGTATGGATTTACTGGTACACTTGATTTAAATCAAATGGATCTGACAGTGATCGGAAACCCCATTTTACTGAAGGCTGGTATTTTCCTTTTTTGTGGCTCTCTATTTTTCAAAATTAGTGCTGTTCCTTTTCATATTTGGACCCCTTCAGCTTATCAGGAAGCACCAACAGGGTCAGTTATGATCATGTCAGTGGTACCAAAACTCGGAGGGCTGTTTTTGCTCCATAGAGTATTAAATGTCGCTGAGTTTAGGGAAGAGTATTGGCTATACTCCGCTGTGGCTGTTTTTGGCATAGCAACTATTACCATAGGTACGCTTGGCGCATTGCGTCAGACTAATATCAAGAGAATGGTGGCTTATGGAGCTATAGCACACTCGGGTTTTTTGATGGCCCCTCTGCTGATTCCTTTTGACGGTGGAGCAAGTGCGTTTATCTGGTATGCAGTCGGTTATGCTGTGATCAATATTGCTTTGTTTTATTTAATCTCGATTTACGAAAGCTTGGGAGCAACAGAAATTCAAGATTATGCAGGTCTGGGTAAGATTTCTCCTTTTATGGGAGCGTTGGTTTTGATTGTCATGATAGCTTTGGTTGGGTTACCACCCACAGTCGGGTTTACCATCAAGTTTTATCTTTTTGTGTCCATTTGGGAATGGTATCAGAGCGTGCAGGATCCCTACTTATTGACATATTTGATAGTAGCAGTAGCAAGCGTCGTGTTCTCATTATTTTTCTATCTGAAGATTCCGTATCAAATGTTTTTGAAGGACTCAGATGAGTCGATCATTGGGAATTATTCACTTGTCCAAAAACTAATTGCAACTATTTTCACCACCATCCTGTTGTGGTTGTTCCTTAGCCCAAAAATATTGAATAACATTGCAAATAATTTCATCCAAACAGATTGGTAATCACCTATGAGCGATCCTGTCAAGCATGAATGTGGCGTAGCTATGCTTCGCTTACGCAAACCATTACAGTTTTACATAGATAAGTATGGCTCAGCCGCCTATGCTGCCAAGAAAATGTACCTTCTGATGCAGAAGCAGCACAATAGAGGCCAGGATGGAGTAGGAGTGGCCAATATCAAACTCGATATGCCTCCGGGCACACGGTACATCAGTAGGTATCGAACAACCAATCAGCAGCCTATTGAGGATATTTTTGGGAAGATCAGTAAGAAGTACAATAAAGCTAGAAGAGAAGGGACAGAGAAGTTTAGCAATGAAAGGTGGCTAAAAGACAATGTAGCTTTTACAGGTGAGGTTTGGTTGGGGCATTTGAGATATGGAACTCATGGCAAAAATGGTATCGAGAGTTGTCATCCCTTCTTAAGACAGAACAATTGGAGAAGCAGAAATTTGGTGATGGCCGGAAACTTCAACATGACCAATGTTGATGACCTCTTCGATAAGCTTGTTTCATTAGGGCAGCACCCAAAGGAAAAGGTAGATACCGTAACCGTTATGGAGAAGATTGGGCACTTTTTGGATGAAGCCAATCAAGCGATTTTCAACAAGTATAGAGGCAAGAAATCGAACGAAGAGATCACTGAGATCATTGAGTCTGAACTGGATATTCAGAGGATTCTCGAGAAATCTTGTCGTGATTTTGACGGAGGATATACCATGACAGGAATGATAGGTTATGGTGCCTCGTTCGTGGCAAGAGATCCTAATGGAATCCGTCCGGCCTATTACTATGCCAATGATGAGATTGTGGTTGTTGCCTCTGAGAAGCCTGCTATCAAAACTACATTTGAATGTGACTACAACGATATTCAAGAGATAGCTCCCGGTCATGCTTTGATCATAGAGAAGAATGGAACTTTCAGAGAGCAGCAATACATATCACCAAGAGAGAAAAAGTCATGCTCCTTTGAGCGTATTTACTTCTCAAGAGGTACTGACCCCAATATTTATAACGAAAGAAAGAAACTCGGAGAGCTATTGATACCAAGTGTTTTGAAGGCTGTCAATTATGACCTCAAAAATGCAATCTTTAGCTACATTCCTAATACAGCCGAGACATCCTTTTTAGGGCTCCTGCGTGGTATTGACAAGTACTTGATCAATCACCGAAAGGATATCATCATAGATAAGAAGCCTAGCGCTGACTCCCTCGAAGAAATCTTATCATTTAGACCTAGAGTAGAAAAATTGGTTTTGAAAGATGCCAAACTGAGGACATTTATCACCGATGATGCACATCGTGACGATTTGGTGGCGCATGTCTATGATACAACCTACGAGGTGATCAACAAAGGCAAAGACACTTTGGTAATCATTGATGATTCCATAGTGAGAGGAACTACTTTGGAGAAAAGTATTTTGACCTTACTTGACCGACTCGAACCTAAAAAGGTGGTCATTGTTTCTTCTGCTCCTCAGATCAGATTCCCAGATTGTTATGGGATTGATATGAGTAAAATGAAAGATTTTGTGGCGTTTAGAGCAGTATTGGCTCTCCTCAAAGAGCATAAAAAGGAACATCTTCTTAAAGATGTATTGGCGAAATGCGAAGCGGCAGTTAATAAGAAGAAACAACCGAATTATGTCAAGGAATTGTACGCTCCATTCACGTACGAGGAAGTCTCTGCTAAGATCACTGACATTGTAAGGCCAAAAGGAATGAAAGCCGAATTGGAGGTGATTTACCAGACAGTTGAGGGGCTACACAAGGCTTGTCCTGACCATAGCGGTGATTGGTATTTCACTGGAGATTACCCTACTCCGGGAGGAAACAGAGTAGTGAATAAGGCTTACATGAACTTCATGAAAGGCACTGAAGGAAGGGCTTATTAGATTATACTTATTGAATGATATGTAATTGAGGTCTGGGGTCCTCATGTTTTAGTAGAACTAATTGACCTGCAATCAATCAAGTCATACCAATAATGATATCCCAATTCAATAATTGTTTACCGCTGTATAATTACATGAAAGGATTTCAACTTGTCAATTGACTTATAGTTCATTAAATAGTGCCCTGAAGGGATGGATGATATATCTAAATGGTAGTTATTTTGATCAGCCGGTACCGTCACTTTTATGAACTCTTTTCCAGAATAATCTAAGAGTACTAGGCGTGCTCCATTGACAACTCCCGTAACATGCAAAGTATGAGTAGCTGGGTTTGGGAAAGCTTGTAATGTAATATCTTTAGGATCTAAATTGAGGGGTTGACTAATTAACATCTTAGCCGTTTTATTGCCAACATAATTCTTTTCATCCACGGAAACAGTAACCTCATATTCCCCTAAATCAACCGGGTCAAGATCTTGATCGTTATAGAGAACTATTACTTTTAAATTAGCTGGATTGGTATAAATACTGACTTGTTTTGATTTACCATCATAGATATGAACTGTATCGAGTATTGAGATTTCTGCATTCGCCTTATTTATTTGTAAGTATGAATTTTTTTCTCCGTAATAATTCTCGTCTTGAATAATAACGCTTATGGGATATAATCCAGCATCAATAGGAAGGTTGTTAGTGCTATTGTAATCTATGCTATAAAGCAAGTTTGGAGGTTCGGTGGCAATTGATACTTGCTTTGTCTGACCATCAAATGTGCCCACTGTGTCACGAATTTCTATACGGGCTAGTGCCTTATTAATTCGTAAATAGGCTGATTTTTCTCCATAATAATTATCTTCTCTAATCTTTATTAAGACTTCATAATCTCCTGAGTTTAAGGGTTGATTGTTTCCCTGATTATAGAATACCTCATAATTGAGATCTGGTGGATTTGTGGTTATCAATACTTCTTTTGGAAGTCCATCATACTCTTCATAAATACTATCTTTAATAGAAATAATTGCTTCAGCTTTCTCGATAGTCAAATTAGCTTCAGCAAAGCCTCTGTAATTCGTATTGCCCGCATAGACCTTTAAATGATAAATACCAGCATCTACTACTTTCTCATATGAACCATTGTAAGTAACATCGATGGTGAGGTCACTTGCATTGGTAGTAATTTCCACTTCTTTTAACTTTGTGTCATATTTCTGAATGAGTTTAGCTAAACTGATTTCTACTTTTTTTGGTAGGACAACTAATTCAATTTGTACCTCTCGTGCTTTGGCAAATGAATTGTTGCCAGACTGGCTGGCCACTATTTTTACTATACCCGGAGAATCGACATTAAGTACTCCGTTATGAATTGATGCAATATCCAAACCATCAGTTATATGGTATGATATCAGCAAACCAGAGGATGCTAATGCAGGTAATGAAATGCTTTCATTAACCACTGCGGTATCAGATAAGGAAATAGAAATAAACTGGGGTTGCTTACTGCCTGAAATAGTAAATTTTGTCTCGCCAAGGACCTGATTAACATTATCTTTCCATGGGATTGTTAATGTAGATGTATTAGGATCCCAACTAACATTGCCAGCGCTAGAGATACTGAATTGGCTGGCAGAATTATCTAGAATGACATAGCCAACATCATTACAATTTGATTTGGCTCCTATCTGAACGCCCTGATTGACGTTAAAACCAAATATTTCGTACCAGCCTCCAGAAACATCGGAAACTTCATAAAATCCGTTTTCCAAGGAACTTATTGTCACCTCTGAATTGATTGAGGTAGGTACGCCGAATGAGTTTTCAATTATTTGTGTTTCTGCTTTCCAAATTACATTTTTAGGTAGATTGATTTCAGTATGAATCATTCCAATATTGAGATGGAATTCTTCTTCAAGGGTAAGAGATGGGAAGTCTGAATGTGTCGTCCTCTGTTTATAGACCCCTTTATTCTTAGATTCTAAAAGTTCGAATAACAATGAAGCTTCTGTGTAATCTAGCCCAAGTCCATCCTTCACCCATGTATACTGTGTTGACTCCTCCTTGCCCTGCAGAAAACCGATAGTAAGAGGCTCGTTCAAAGTACCGCATATATTGGAGTTGGTGCTTTTCTGGTGTGAATAGTTTAGAGCCTCGATTATTGGAAGTAGGGCCTCTAGATCATTAAAGTTAAGTTTATTGCTTGATATGTCAAGTGCTTCAAGGGCATCTAATGTTCCAAGATTATCGGGTAATGAGGAGAATTGATTATTGGATAAATCAATTATTTTTAGTGAGTTGAGGCCTTTGAAATCAACGTAACTTTCATACTCCACTCCCATGTTGTTTGAAGGAAGCTGCAATTTAGTTACACGATCATTCTCAACAGTTACTCCATACCATTGATCTATGGATCCTGTTTTCCAATTATCAGAATTGACCCATAAGTCCCCTCTAAACGCATCGTAAAATGATGCTAAAATTATAGAATCTCTTTCTAGGGATGTGTCTCTAAATATTAATCTAACCGCATCTTCTCCTTTATATGTGCAACCTTCATCATCATACAGCATTAGCTCAAACACCCCAGGTAAGGAAGTGAAATGCGCTACTGAATCTGCGCCTTCAATAATTTCTCCGTTCCTCATCCAATTGATTCGCGTTACTCCACTACCAATATTGGCCTTCAGGGCTATAGATTTCCCAATATTTTCTTCAAGAGTGGAAGGAACAATGTTTCCCCTTATCTCTAGAAGCATTGGGTTTGTAAGGTTGAGCTTAACAAAACTCCCGATTGATCGATTTTCATCAGATCTTAGAAACCTTGAGGTGCGGCTTGCATACAATACGTTTTCATGAATTGTGGCTGCTCTACCGTGAAATTGGCCATATAAAAAAGTTGACTCAGTGAAAACACCATTGTTTTTGTCATATTGTAACAATGCAAAATGGCTTTCTGGATATTTGGAGGTACTACCGATCAATATAGCTGAATCGTTTTTAACAAAGAGTTTATCTTCTTGGTTATCAAATTCTGTCAGAACTGCAACATCGCCCGAAGTTAGAAGCCCAATGGTTCCCCAACCTTCATTTACGTTTCCTGTAGTACCAAAAGTATTAAACCATTTAAGATTACCTTTGGAGTCTACCCGACCAATTCCACCATCTTCTCTACCTCTGCTATTACGTATATCGCCATGAATAATAATATTGTTTCTGAAATTGTTTAAAAATAACACATCCTCACCTGAAGTGGTAAGATCATAAATGTTGGTCCACTCATGTGACTGTATGGATGTCATCCATTTTAGTGTTCCTTTAGGACTAATCTTACCCAAAATTTGACGCCATCCTGAATATTCGTTTCTTAAAAGTGTAATTCCAGATAAAGTGAACGAATCGTTGTAGAATGCTCCTCCGAAAACTAAATTTCCATTAATATCCACTTCCATCTCAAAAATCCTGCCAGCACCTCGCGAGTTCTTCATCCACAAAAGGCTTCCATTGGGATCAAATTTAAATATACCAACCCAGGCATTTGTGCTATTAGTCAAAGGACCCCAGTATTGTTTATTTTGAAGTGTTATCGTGTCTTGAAAAGAGCCTGAAACGTATATGTTACCCCAACTGTCTGTAACTGCCGACGTTAGTTCACCACCGAGATTACTGTCAAAAAAGATATCCCAAAGTACATGCCCCGTGGTATCCATCTTGCGTAAAAAAGCATTAGGGTAACCTGTAGGAGTTGTTATTGAATCCTCTTTATTAATTATTGAAGTATAACTACTTGCCAAATAAATAGAATTTCCATGTTTGGCAAGTCCCTGTTTGAAGTATTGAGAATTAATTAAGAATTCTTTTTTTATTAAGGTTTCTCCATCTTTGTTATACTTAACCAGATAGCTTTTTCCTTCGGAATCGATATTGTCCCAAACATAGATATTTTCATTTTCGTCAATAATAGGATCCTCATCAAGATTGCTAAAATTTCCTATCCAAAAATCCTTGCAATCCTGTGCTAAACTGTTAAACGATAAAGTGATAAGAATTAGATAAGCGAAAAATTTCATAAGCCGTATAGTTAGTTGGGAAGTATATGCAATAAAGCTTAATCACATTAAAACCGCAACGTTTGGTGATAATAATATCATGTAATGGTGAAATGGACTTAATTCTAAAATTAGATCGTTCGAAATGGGTAATATTTTGGTATAACAAACAGAGTGATTTGCACAAATTTTTGAATCACTTAAATAAATTCAACGGTATATATATGCGTTTCAATTCCTCTCCAACCTACTATTTTCGACACGTCAAATAGTTCCCTCGGTTGATTCACAAAGGTGATAGATCCACTATTGAATACCACTTCACCATCAATTCAATTGCAATAATTTGAAATCAAAGCAATAAATTTTGAATTATTCTAAAATTTAGAATAATCTAAGGTTTTTTGCTCTTCCCATTTTTTTCTTTCAACTATCTGATTCACCTTTGTGGTATCAATTAGCAATAATTGATTTATACAGAAGCGTGGAGAGACAGGCTCTTTGAAGCGCTAGCAACCTAAAATCAACGTTTAAGGTGCTAATTCCTGATCCCGATATTGGGTGAATATGAATTGATTAAAATGAAAGCTGAAAATCACAAAACACCTACAAGAAGATCATCACAATTCAATTGTTGTGAATGCTGTTGTTGCTGTAAGTAATTTCAATTACCTACTTCACTTTTTCAACACTTTTTGCATAACATAAATGATCTCTTTTTCTACGAATACTTTTCTTAACTGTAATAACTGCTGCTGCACTTGCTGTCCTTGTACAGCTTAATCGGGAGTCATATTACAAATAACTGAAATCATTGTAATTGAAGACTCCAGAGCACATCTAGAGTCATCGAAAATATCATTACATCATACCATGAGTACAATCACAAAAGAAGCAAAAGCAGATATCGAGGAACTTCAGAGGAAGATTCAAGAGTTTAAATTAGGTGCGATTCCTGAAGAGCGATTCAAGGCCTTCCGTCTGGCTCGAGGAGTCTATGGTCAGCGCCAGCAAGGCGTTCAAATGCTTCGGTTGAAGCTTCCTTTCGGTAAAATTACGGCAGATCAGCTCGAAAGAGTAGCGGACCTCTCCGAGCAATACACCAACAGTAACTTGCATTTGACTACTCGCCAAAATATTCAGCTGCACTACGTGAAGCTTGATGATTCGCCTAAGATTTGGCAGTCTTTGGAGGAAGTAGGTGTGACGACTAAAGAGGCTTGTGGCAATACGGTAAGAAATGTTACCGCATCGCCTTTTGCGGGTATTGACCCTGAAGAGCCATTTGATGTAGCGCCTTATGCGCAAGAAGTATTCGAGTATTTCCTACGAAATCCTATCTGTCAAGAGATGGGTCGAAAGATCAAAATGGCGTTTTCATCAAGCAAGGCGGACTCTGCCTTTACTTACATCCATGATTTTGGGTTCATTCCAAAAATTGAAAATGGTGTACGTGGCTTTGAAGTACTCGTAGGTGGAGGATTGGGTGCACAAGCTTTCATGGCTCAGAAGGCTTATGATTTTTTAGCGGAAGACGAGTTGATTCCATTCATTGAGGCTGGTTTGAGGGTATTTGATAGATATGGTGAACGTGAAAGACGTCACAAAGCGAGATTAAAGTTTTTGATTGAACCAAAGAAGGGAATAGGTCTCGATGGATTCTTGAAGCTAGTAGATGAGGAAAGAAAATCTCTCAAGGTTAGTACTTATAAAGTAGATACCAGTAAGGTGGTCAATGAAGTTCCAGAGCGCACTGTTGTGAATTCTGACATTGATCTGAGCAATGATGAGGACTACAAAATTTGGTTCAATACCAATGTAGTAGAGCAAAAGCAAAAAGGCTACTACGCGATTAAAGTCCGAGTGCCTTTGGGTGATATTAAGGCACCTCAAGGAAGAATTTTGGCAGATATAGTAAGAGCCTATGCGGCTGATGATGTCAGGTTCACTTTAAATCAGGGTTTGCTCCTCAAGTTTGTTCAATTGGAGAACATTCCGGCTGTCTATTCGGCGCTCAAGGAGTTGGGTTTTGCGGCACCAGGATTTGATACACTTGCTGATGTGACAGCCTGTCCCGGTACTGATACGTGTAATTTGGGTGTTACCAATAGTACCGCACTGGCTTTGGTGTTGGAAGAATTTGTACGTGACGAATTCCCACACTTGGTGGATGAAGCATTGATCAAAATCAAAATCAGTGGATGTATGAACTCCTGTGGTCAGCACATGGTTGGAAACATTGGTTTTCACGGAAGTAGTATCAAAAACGGAAGTAAAATTGCTCCGGCCATGCAGGTGGTGCTTGGAGGAGGTGTTGATCCTGATGGCACTGGAAGAATAGCAGATAAAGTCATTAAGATTCCTACTAAGCTCATTCCGGAAACGGTGAGAATCTTACTCAATAACTACGAGGAGAATGCCGAGGAGGGAGAGTATTTCAATGCCTATGTGCGTAGACAAGGCAAAATATATTTCTATGATTTACTCAAGCATCTGGGTAATGTCAAAGAGCTGTCGGATGAGTACTATCAAGATTGGGGTAAGGTAGCTGATTTTGTGCCTGAGATTGGCGTGGGAGAGTGCGCTGGCGTGATGTTGGACTTGGTAGGCACTATAGTGAATGACGCTAAAGAACGCTTAGAAAATGCTAAAATCACCTTTGATGAAGGTCGATGGGCGGATTCAATCTATTATAGCTATAACACATTAGTCATTGGGGCCAAAGCGATTCTCTTGGCCGAAGACATTCAATGCAATACGCATAAGGGCATCGTTGATGACTTTCAAAAGAATATAGTGGAGGCCAACAAAGTGCACGGCATTGAGTCATTTCAAGACTTGGTTTATCAAATCAACCAGAATGAGCCGAGTCAGTCTTTTGCCAAGAAATACATGAAAGAAGCGGCTGCATTTTTTGATCAGGTGACACAGTACCGCAACAAGGAAGCTGCGGAAAAATTGGTTGTGAACGAATTCTATAAAGCTTAAGTCATGAACAAAATTCCAAAGATTACATTAGTAGGTGCTGGTCCTGGAGACCCAGATTTGATCACCATGAAAGGTGTGAAGGCATTGCGAAAAGCGGATGTGGTGCTTTATGACGCACTGGTGGATCCGGAGATGTTAGACCATGCACCCAATGCTCTTCATATTCCTGTAGGAAAAAGGGCAGGTAAGTCGAGTGTGTCGCAAGACACAATCAATCAATTGATCGTGCAGTATGCTCAGGAGATGGGGCATGTGGTTCGACTCAAGGGTGGAGATCCGTTCGTGTTTGCGAGGGGTAGCGAAGAGCGAGCATTTGCTGAAAAGCATGGCATAGAAGTGGACGTGGTGATTGGCGTAAGCAGTGTAATGTTGCCTGGATACTTCGGTATACCATTGACCACACGCGGAGTGAATCAGAGTTTCATGGTGGTGACTGCTACAACCAGCGAAGGAACATTAAGCGAAGATGTACTGAAGGCAGCTGAATGTGCACCTACTACGCTTTTCTTTATGGGGCTAGGTAAACTAGAATTGATAGCCAATGCCTATAAGCAAAATGGTAGGGGAGATTTGCCTGTAGCTATCATAAGCAAAGGGTCACATGCCGATGGTGATGTGATTAAGGGTACGGCTAAAGATATCTTGGCTATTGCTCAGAAGCACAAGCCAGAAGCACCTGCACTCTTGGTATTTGGCGAAGGGGCAGCTGCCGCGAATAATAGTCAGCAAGTCAACGAATGGTGGGAATCTGCGAAATCTGAAGTAGCGTGAGCAACCCTATCAAATCCGATGGAAATGTACTGTTTCCTGTCTTTCTGAAACTCAATCAGATCCAAACTTTGGTCGTGGGTGGAGGAAATGTTGGATTGGAGAAAGTGGAAGCACTACTCAAAAATGACCCATCAGCCAATATTAGAATTATCGCTCCTTACTTCCTTCTGGAATTGGAAGAGCTGGCAAAGACTACCGACAACATTGTGATGATCAAGCGAAAGGTGAGGAGCTGGGATCTTCGAAATATTGATTTACTCATCTTGGCTACTGATGATCCTGAGCTACACGTTCGCTTGAAGAATAAGGCCAAGAAAAGGCATTTACTCACCAATGTAGCTGATACGCCGCATCTATGTGATTTTTATCTGGGGTCCACAGTAAAAAAGGGAGACCTAAAAATAGGTATTAGCACCAATGGTAAATCTCCAACTTTCGCTAAGCGGTTTCGTCAGATGCTAGAGGAAATATTGCCAGAAAGTACTCCAGAATTACTAGACCAACTCAAAAACGTCAGAGACCAACTCAAGGGAGATTTTCAGTACAAAGTGGATAAGCTCAATGAGATTACCTCTGTTCTAGTGGAGAAGAAGGAAGAGTAATAGGAAGGAATATTTGTTCTTTTTTCAGAGTTGCTTAGTTTGATCGCTGAGTTTTTACTGCGATCTCTTTTATCGAATAATTGCTTTTTAGTTTAATATAGCTATGAGTTTCATTTGTTCATTGAGATTTGCTGGTCCAAGCATAAAAACCGACTATTATTCATTTATTGGACATTTATCCTAGTTTTAGTATTAATTTTATTACCGTTAATTTAAAGTAACATTTTAAATTAACGGTGCAAAAAGTTCTTAGATTTGGCCGTAAATTAAAATCATCACTTTAAATTTACGGTCATGATTGAGCGATATTCTGTGTCTGAGCTTACTGAGCTGATGGATCAATTTCCAGCTGTCGGGATTATCGGACCCAGACAAGTAGGCAAAACAACCCTAGCCAAACAAGTCGCAAAAGAAGGAGCTATATACGTAGACCTAGAGTCAGATATAGGATTAAGTCAACTGAGTGATCCCGGCGTATTCCTGAGAGCAAACCATGACCGTACGGTCATCATTGATGAGGTTCAGCTAATGCCTCAGTTGTTCCCATTGTTGAGGTCTATAATTGATGAAGATAGAAGGTCTGGCAGGTTTATCTTGTTAGGATCAGCTGCGCCTTCCCTTATTCGCAAGACCGCCGAGTCTCTGGCGGGTAGGATAGCCTACATCGAGTTGACATCATTTTTGACTAGTGAAGTACCAAACATGTCTGAGCTATGGCTCAAAGGAGGATTTCCACTTTCGTATTTGGCCAAATCCAATAAGCAAAGCAATACGTGGAGGAATCAACTGCTAGGTTCTTACATACAGCGAGATTTGCCTCAGCTCGGACTTAATGCAAATCCACGACTCTTAAGTAATCTGCTTCGTATGCTTGCGCACAATACAAGTTCGCTATGGAATGCATCCAATTTCGCTAAATCACTCGGATTAACGGCACCCACTTTGAAACGATACTTGGAGTATCTCGAGGGAGCATTTATTATTGACGTGCTAGAGCCTTATCATACCAATGTGAAGAAGCGAATAACCAAGACACCTAAGACTTTCTATAAGGATACTGGATTGCTGCATACCCTGCTCAAAATCCCCACCATGGACGAGTTGCAAGGGCATCCTGTATTGGGAAGTTCGTGGGAAAATTTTGTCATACAGCAAGTCAAGGGCCAATTAGGAGGGAAGTATGAGTATCATTTTTATCGTACACATGATGGTTCAGAAGTTGATCTCGTATTGTTGGACGGTTCTCGACCAATTGCGTCTATTGAAATCAAATACACATTGGCTCCTAAACTGTCCAAAGGCAATCGCTTTGCGATAGCTGATGTCAATGCAGAGCGAAACTTCATTTGTACATTCGGTACAGAGCGCTACATGATGGAAGAAAATATAGAGGTTATCGGATTAAATGAAATGATTGCTGAACTAAGATGATTTGCTATTTATACCTGATTAAGGAGTTTTGACCACATATAAAAAAAGCTCAATCCAACGGACTGAGCTTTCATCATATTTATTGTTAGCAGATTACCTAAAGTCGATCACCTCTACGTCCGGATATTTACTTTCGTCAAATGTGAAATAGTCTGAGGTAAGATCAGGCTTCTTTTCCAGAGAGTTAATAGAGTAGATATACTGATTGCCAGATCGCTCCATCACCGTGAATTTTTTCAAGGCATCATTTTTATCAATGACCAATTTGATCTTAAAATAGCTCTTGTCCTTGCTTTCTGGATCAAGCTCTACCATACGATCACCTTTCTGATTAGTAGCCATCAGGATATATTTGAATCCATCTTTGTACAGGTCGTAGATGTTGCTTACCGATATTTCTTGTTCTTCTGGTTCGTAGGTGCTGATCGTGACCTCTGAGATCTCTTCGCTGTAGCTGTAGACATCCGTGCCATTGTTATAGATTTCTTGTCCGGCTACTTTCAATACGTATTTGTCTTCACTTACTACTATAGAACCAGTGATTTTGTCATTGATTCCAGCGCTTTCATTGACGAGCTCTTGGGTGAAATCAGCTCCGTAAGGACCCATTTCTTTGTATTTGGAACTCATAGCGTTGAGGACTTCTAGCGCATCAGGATCATACTGAGCAGAAGCTGAGAATCCGACACAAATAGTTAATAGTGTATAAATGTACTTTTTCATGTTTCAATTGGTAATCAGGAATGCTCCTGAATTGATTTATTAATGTTTCGAATTGATCTCATTCAATAACTGTTCCAAAGAGTATTCATCCGGAATTAATACCTCCCGAGCCTTACTTCCTTCGAATGACCCCACAATGCCAGCAGCTTCGAGTTGATCAATCAAGCGACCTGCTCTATTGTATCCAAGTTTCAATTTTCTCTGTATCAGAGATGTACTTCCTTGCTGGTGCATCACGATCAACCTGGCTGCATCCTCAAATAGCGCATCTCTATCAGATAAGTCCACTCCGCCCAATTCGCTTCCTTCACTGTCTCCGACGAACTCAGGCAACAAGTATGCATCATCATATCCGCGCTGGTCACCCACAAACTCACAGATCCTATCCACCTCTGGTGTATCCACAAAAGCACACTGCAAACGTATGAGATCAGATCCCATAGACAAGAGCATATCTCCCTGGCCAATCAATTGATCCGCTCCACCTGTATCAAGAATGGTTCTTGAATCTATTTTTGAGGTCACTCGGAATGAAAGCCTCGCTGGGAAATTAGCTTTGATGATACCCGTAATCACATTTACGGAAGGTCTCTGAGTAGCAACTATCAGATGGATCCCGATGGCCCTTGCGAGCTGTGCTAGTCGGGCAATTGGTGCTTCTATTTCCTTACCAGCCGTCATCATCAAGTCAGCCAACTCATCTATTACTAACACGATGTATGGCAAGAATTTATGACCTTTTTCAGGATTCAATCTCCTGTCCGTAAACTTCTTATTGTATTCCTTAAGATTTCTGCAGCCAGCATCTTTTAGCAGGTCATATCGCTGATCCATTTCTATGCATAATGAATTCAGAGTATTGACCACCTTCGAAGTATCAGTAATGATCGCTTCTTCCTCTCCAGGTAGTTTAGCTAGAAAATGTCTTTCTAGCTTATTGAATAGAGTGAGTTCCACCTTCTTAGGATCCACCATCACAAATTTCAATTGCGATGGGTGTTTTTTATAGATCAGAGATGTGATGATCAGGTTGAGCCCTACTGATTTACCTTGACCTGTCGCTCCAGCCATGAGAAGGTGAGGCATCTTCGCAAGATCCGTCACGAAAATGTCATTGGAAATGGTCTTACCCAATACGATAGGCAAGTCCATGTTGCTCTTCATAAACTTCTCCGTGGTGATGACCGACTTTACATCCACCATCTCACGGTTCTTGTTTGGCACCTCAATACCTATGGTTCCCCTTCCGGGAATAGGGGCGATGATACGAATACCAAGTGCAGCAAGGCTCAAGGCGATATCATCTTCCAGATTCTTAATTTTTGAAATTTTTACACCTGCCTCCGGCACAATCTCATAAAGCGTAACTGTAGGACCGATCGTTGCTTTGATGCTTGAGATACCTATCTTGAAGTTGATGAGAGTTTCTACGATTTTGTCCTTATTCTGCTCTAATTCATCTTTAGAAACCTGCACATCTCGCTGTGGGTAATCGATCAACAACTCAGGTGTTGGATACTGATATTTTGGTAGATCCAAAGTAGGATCGTAGTTCTCGGATGCCAATACCTTTTTCTCTGCTGCACTGGGCGAATTGATGGAGAAATCTTCTTCATCATCCTCGTCAGATTCCTCGGGGATTTCAATGGCCAACTCTAAATTTTCCTTTGGAGTAGCCTTTCTAGGTTTAGGCTTTTCCTCTAGTTCCCAGCTATCAGTAGTATCTTCTTCTTCCTCATCATCTTCCTCTGCCAGGTCTACACCGCTCAAGTCAATGTTGAAGGCAGACTCAGATAAACTCTCCTCTTCTTCATCCTCATCTTCTGAGGTCTCTTCTTGCTCTACTTCTTCTTTTACTTGCTTTAGGATGAAATCAAGCGATCCAGATAGTTCCTTTTCGGTTAGTTCCTCTTCGTCATCAAATTCTTCTTCTTCTTCCAGGTCTTCTTCTGACTCATCATCTTCATCTACTAATCCTTTGTTGTTTCCCGTGAACAAGGCGTTCCATTTTCCCCTGATTCCGCTGG
Organism: Cyclobacteriaceae bacterium; assembly: GCA_049115815.1. Taxonomy (GTDB): domain Bacteria; phylum Bacteroidota; class Bacteroidia; order Cytophagales; family Cyclobacteriaceae; genus Marinoscillum. The sequence continues at coordinate 132,262 of JAGDZO010000001.1, forward strand.
TCACTTCATCTATCACAGGTACTTGTGTGATATCAAATAGGAACATATTGAATACCAAAAACAGAAACACCAAAAGCAACAATGCTCCCCATCCCATAAGACCATCTAGGAGGATGGCAAGTTCGAATCCAGTGCCTCCACTCAAGAAGCCCCAAGATGTCACTTCATCTGATGAGAGCAAGAAATACCCAATAAATAGGCTGATCCACAATAGATAGAAGGTGGTGAATAAGAACCCTTTGAGCGTCGAGAAAACTTTTATTCTCCAAACGATTCTATGTCCCACAAGAAACAAATAGGGAGGAATTAATAATGCTGCAATGCCAAACCAAAGAAAAATGAAATAGTGCGCAGTTATTGCTCCTATAGATCCAAACCAATTTTGGGCTTCCTGCCCAGACTCTTTGATGTCTGTGCTAAGAAATGCCTCTACAACACTTTGGTCTTCCTGACCGGTAAACAGATAGGAGACGAAAGACACGAATAGGAACAACGACGCTAATAAGAAGAAGAACCCTACTGCTAAATGGAGTTTGCGATCATTTAGAAAATCTGCCTTAAAGCGAATCGATTTCGAATCGGAACTTTCTTGAGTCTTATAAGTATTTTGTGCCATGCGTGTGGAGACAAAAGTAATGGAGATTCACTCGGCTATCAAGAATTTTTCAGGATAGCCTGATTGATCTCTTTAATTAGGCTGGGACCTCTATAGATCAAGCCTGAGTACACCTGTACTAAATCAGCGCCAGCTACTATTTTTTCTAAAGCATCTTCTCCACTCAATATCCCACCTACGGCGATTATTGGTAGTTTTTTGTTCCGATCTCTCAGATATTTGACCACCTCCGTAGATCTACTTAGCACTGGTGCTCCACTTAAGCCTCCCGCACCGATTTGCTCAAGACTAGCCTCGCTTTCAGTTAGTCCAGATCGATCAATCGTGGTATTGGTAGCTATAATTCCATCAAGGTTAATATTAGTGGATATATCCAAAATATCATCCAATTGACTGTCGGTTAAGTCTGGGGCAATTTTCAGTAGTATTGGTTTCGGATATTCCTTTTTTGCATTGACAGCTTGGAGTGATTTTAAGAGTGCTTGCAAAGGTTCTTTATCCTGAAGTTCCCTGAGTCCTGGTGTGTTGGGAGAACTCACATTGACGACAAAGTAATCAACACATGGATACAGCGTTTCATAGCATTTTAGATAATCGCTGGTAGCTTCTTCATTTGGAGTGACCTTGTTTTTGCCAATATTCCCACCAATGATAATCCCTTCTGGTTTGGTCTGGAGGTTCTTTTTGGCGTTTTCCATACCCTCATTATTGAAGCCCATTCGGTTGATCAATGCTCGATCATTCTTGAGTCTGAATAGACGAGGCTGTGGATTCCCTGGTTGAGCCAATGGCGTGACAGTTCCTATTTCGATAAATCCAAAACCCATCTCGGCGAACTCATGAATGTAGTCAGCGTTCTTGTCGAAACCTGCTGCCAATCCGACCGGATTTTTAAACTTTAATCCAAAGAGTTCTCGCTCTAACTTGGGATGCTCTAGTTGATAAGTAGATCTGAAAATGGATCTAATGAAGGGGAATTTGAAAACCGTTTTGAGAGCATTGGTTGTGAAATGATGCGCCTTTTCGGCAGGCATCATAAAGAGAAACTTCTTGGCTAATTGATACATGAATAGGGACTGATTCTGCGTGATCGCAAAAATAGATGATTGGTTTATTTCTCAACTATTTTGTGCGTGTTAAGAAGAGGGAAGATGATAACTATCGAATAATTCCCATTCATCGATAAAAACACAGGATAATTCGAAAAGTAATAATATATATATGATTAATTATATAAAATTGATAAACCAAACGGAATGAGCCATGGTAGTTTTAGATAATTTGATACCTCAGGTAAAAGAACTTTCCAAAAAGGAACGCTTTGAATTGCGAAAAATTCTGACTCAATCTCTATCTCCAAAACAGAGGGCTGAAGCTCAACGCAAGCAAAGGATGGCCCAGATTAGAGAAGCTTTGAGAAGAGAGTTCGCTTTTTGATCTTTTCTGCTTTAGTATTAGTTGTGGCTAGTTGCCAAAATACGCATTCGCGACAGCTTGACTAGCTGCGAGGGTGAAACTCATGAATCACCTGCTTGAGATAGTCACGATCTAAATGCGTGTAAATCTCGGTGGTAGTAATAGATTCATGTCCCAGCATTTCCTGAACTGCTCGCAGATCTGCTCCACCTTCTATCAGGTGCGTGGCAAAGCTATGTCTGAAGGTATGCGGGCTAATGCTCTTTTTGATTTCGGCCTTAATTGCCAAGTCCTTAATCACAGTAAATACGGTCACCCTCGAAATTTTACTTCCCCTACGGTTTAGAAACAGAAAATCCTCCTGTCCTTTTTTGATTTCCTGATGTCTCCTTACATGATCTCTATAGAGCTTAATGTGCTTGAGTGCTTCTCTCCCGATCGGCACTAATCGTTCCTTGCTACCCTTGCCGACTACTCTAATGAACCCTTCATCAAAGTAAATATTTGATATTTTGAGCTCGATCAGCTCAGTCACGCGCAATCCCGAACTGTATAGGGTTTCTAGCATTGCGCGATTGCGAATGCCAGCATCTGTGGACACATCTATAGCTGAGAATATTTTTTCGATTTCATGAAAATCCAATGTGTCAGGCAATTTTCTTCCAATCTTAGGGGCTTCCAAAAGTTCGGAAGGATCATGATCAATCAAATCCTCATAAAGCATGAATTTGTAAAATGCTTTAATGCCCGAAAGAATCCGAGCATGAGAGTAAGGAGAAAGGTTGAGTTCCGTGATGAATTCCAGAAAATCGATCAAATCACCTTGAGATACTTTAAGTGGAGAGACATCTCGGTTTTTGATTTCGAAAAACTGGCGTAATTTCGTGACATCACGCACGTAAGCATCTACGGAGTTGGCCGCCATTGAGCGCTCTAATTTTAGATAACTATGAAATTGCTTGATATAAATGTCCCAACTCACCAGGGCTAATTTACGCTTAGAATTATTGATCATGAAAATTATAATTATCAACGGCCCCAATTTGAATTTGCTAGGTACACGCGAAGTGGACATCTATGGCAGTCAGACTTTTGAATCGTATTTTGAATCACTGCAAAAAAAATCAGAAGGCGTGGAGTTGCATTATTTTCAGTCTAATAATGAAGGAGCTCTAATCGACAAATTGCATGAGGTTGGGTTTAGCTATGATGGAATTATCGTGAACCTGGCCGGTTTTACGCATACATCTGTTGCTCTAGCGGATGCCATTGCTGCTATCAATACTCCTGTGGTAGAGGTGCACATTTCTAATATTCATGCTCGGGAGTCTTTTCGTCAGCAGACATTTACCGGGGCAAAGGCCAAAGGGATCATTTCAGGACTAGGTCTCAAGGGATATGAATTGGCGATTCAATACTTTGTTGGTTGATGAAGGACGCCAATTTCTACCCAGGTCCATCCAGAGTTTATTCTAACATCACGGAGTTCATATATGAAGCCAATATGGAAGGCATTCTCTCGATTAATCATCGGAGTGATGCTTTTATGGACTTGATGAAGTTGACCAAAGCTGAATTGCGTGCTAAGCTGCTCATTCCGGAGGACTATGAGATCATTTTCACTTCTTCGGCGACTGAGTCATGGGAAATCATCGCACAGTCACTCACTCGCAAAAAAAGTCAGCATTTCTATAATGGATCCTTTGGTGAAAAATGGGCAAGTTATGCATCCAAGATCACAGAAACATACAATAGCCATTTTGGGATCAATGAAGTCTTGCCCACCGGCGATTTAGACCAAGAAGCTGATGTGCTCTGTGTTACCCAAAACGAAACATCTAATGCGACTCAGGTAACTATGAATAGCCTGAAAATGCTAAGAGTGGAGAATGAAGGTAAGTTGATAGCCTGTGATGTCACTTCATCTATAGGCGGAGCGTTGATCGATTTTGAATTGGCGGATGTATGGTATGCATCGGTGCAAAAGTGCTTGGGCTTACCAGCAGGCTTAGGTTTGATGATTTTGTCACCTCAGGCTGTGCAAGTAGCACAAAAACTCAATAGAAGGAAACATTACAACAGTCTTCCGTGGATTTTGGATAATGCCAGAAAGTATCAGACGGCTTACACACCGAATGTATTGGGGATCTATTTGCTTTATAGAACACAGCAATCCGCAAAAGGGATTAAGTACATTTCAAACAAACTTAATTCTAGGTTATCTCAATATGAAACGCTTTTTGAAGGTACAGCTGGAATTGATTTTTTGATTACCAATAAGTCTGTTCGGTCTGAGACCGTACTGGCACTTCAGTCAAATGAAGTAGACGAGATTAAAGGCAGATGTACCGAAAGTGGAATAACACTGGGTAACGGCTATGGGCCATGGAAGTCCAACACATTTAGGATCGCCAACTTCCCCGCTATCAAAAGCAGGGAAGTGGAGAAACTTTATAAATTTTTCGAGAAGAACTACTGACGTCTTCTGAGTGTCACGCTTTCATTGATCCAGCAACCTACGGTCATTCTGGATCCTTCTTCTTTGCCTTCGTTGAAAATGTCTTCAATGGAAGGAAATTGCTCTGCCGCGGCAGCCATTTGAGAAGTATTCCCAGCCTTTTGATACATTTCATATGCAGCAATGAACGTGCCTCGGTCTTCTACTTTACTGGTACCAGCCTTACACTCATCAAAACTTAAAAAGTATAAGTTTCCAATTAGGTTATAAGCTTCCTTACTTCCTGGTTTCTGACTTATTGCTTCTCTAGCATATGATCTTGCTGCTTTTTTGTTACCCTGCTTAGATGCGGTTGACGCTTTGTTCATGAGTGCTTCATGCTTTTTCTCCGAATTGTCAGCTAATTCAAGCATGCTGGAGTAAAACTGATTCGCTTTGGTATAATTCCCCAAGAAGTAATTCTTATCACCCAATGCTTTAGCTAGAGAGTAGGATGGTTCTGATTTGTACAATGTCTCACCAGCTTTCATGAAATACGGCTGATCTGTACATTTTGCTCTCAGAGAATAGGTGAATATCTTTTTAGCCAGATTCAGGTTGTCAGGGCTTTCGTTAAACTTTGGTAGCAATTGAGTTTCTATAAACTCACAGCTAATCAGATTTCCAAGTGAGTTTAAGAAGGCGTCAATCTTATCTTGCTCTTTTTGGAGTTTTGCGGAAGAGCCTTCTGTAGCTATTTTTTCATCAATAACTGAAGTAATAGTGCCATGTACATCCAATACATCAGTTGCAGCAAACTCCTTTGGTCTTGTTTTGTGATAGTAAGTTGCCAAGGTCATATATGGCGTCAAATTGAAATCTGAAATGGCATTACTCTCTAGTTGATAGAGCTCTTCGTAAATACTTCTTAGCAAGGCGTACTTGTCGGGATTCTTATAATACATTTTGAAAGCCGTGTATGCTTTTCTATCCAATGCATCCTCTGAATCAAAGTATTCTAGTCGCTTATCATACGTCCATAGAAGTGAGTCTTCCAGCCCAGCTCTTCTTTCATCAGCAATTTCAGAGTCCAGCAGTTCTTCTATGATTTTGCCTGCATCCTTATAGATAGACTCATGCAGCTTAGGTGTATTGGTAAGCAGCCAATTCACTACTGAAAAGGACTCCTCCCAGGCGTCTGTTTGGATCAGGATTTTGTAATAAGCTTGTTTTTCTTTTGTAGCACGTTCTTCTTCAGGGTCTTCAGGCCAATTCCATCCGGGTGTTTTGGTCTGTGAATAAGAAGTAAAACCAATTACTACAAGTAGTAAGAAAGCAGAAATTCTAGACATATTTTATGGTGTTATATTTTGTGCAATTTGCTAATAAAAAATCTTTAGATGGCTAAAAACCAAGCTAGCTTTGCGCCAAATATTTTGAAGAGATGTTCAATTTTAAAGAAATTTTATCGGTTAGTCTGATACTTTTTTCAGTCATTGATATTTTGGGAAGTGTCCCGATCATCATAGACTTACGTAAAAAAGCCGGTCATGTTCAGTCTGAAAAAGCAACAGTGGCGTCAGGGGCTCTGATGGTACTATTTCTTTTTTTAGGAGAGGCCATTTTAAGTCTTTTTGGTATCGATATTGGTTCTTTTGCCATTGCAGGTGCTCTTATTATGTTCTTTTTAGGACTTGAAATGGTATTGGGTATTCATTTTTTCAAATCAGACAATGAAGATTTAAGTTCTTCATCAATCGTGCCAATTGCGTTTCCGTTGATTGCTGGGGCGGGTACACTCACAACATTGATCTCATTGAAGTCCATATATGCTACCTCCAATATTCTAGTCGGTATAGTGATCAATCTCATCTTTGTTTACCTGGTATTGAAGTCATCCAGCTGGCTAGAAAAGAGGATAGGAGTTGGTGGATTCAATGTGTTGAGAAAGGTTTTTGGAATCATTCTTCTTTCAATTGCTATTAAAATATTCAAAACTCATCTTCTGACCCTATGATCAAAGTATTTACCGACGGATCAGCTAAAGGGAACCCGGGCAATGGGGGTTATGGTGCGATTTTGGATTTTAATGGAAAACGAAAAGAGCTTTCCGAAGGATTTCGCATGACCACCAACAACCGAATGGAACTATTGGCTGTGATTGTTGCATTGGAAGCCATCAAGAAGCCCGGATGGAAGGTGCTCGTAACTTCTGATTCCAAATATGTGGTAGATGCTGTGGAGAAAGGATGGGTCTTTGGATGGGAAAAGAAAAACTACAAGGGTAAGAAGAACCCTGATTTGTGGAAGCGATTCTTAAAGATATATAGACAGCATGATGTCAGATTCAATTGGGTGAAGGGACATGCAGGACATCCTGAGAACGAAAGGTGTGATGAACTAGCCGTCGAGGCGGCAGATGGGCCTAATCTGCAAGTGGACACTTATTTCGAAGAATCGCAAGCCTAGTATGGCGAATTCTTATTTTCAATTCAAGCAATTCAGAATTGATCAAGCTGATGTAGCCATGAAGGTGACTACCGATGCATGCCTTTTTGGAGCATGGATAGCTTCATTGAGTTTGCGCCCCCAACGCATTTTAGATATTGGTACTGGCACAGGGTTACTGAGTTTGATGATGGCACAGCAATACATAGATGCCAGACTTACAGCCTTAGAAATAGAATCATCCGCTGTGGCCAAGGCTAACTTAAATTTCGCGCATAGTCCATGGTCATCGAGGCTCACTCTCCACCACGAGCGTTTACAGCATTTTAATAATGATCAAAAGTACGACCTCATAATTTCAAATCCGCCATTCTTTACCAATAGTCAGAAAGCGCGTAAAGCATCTCAGAATCTGGCGTGGCATGCTGAGGCTCTAAACCAGCAGGATTTGATAGCTGGTATAAAGTCCAACCTGACTTCAGACGGGATGGCATTTGTGATTTACCCTGCCAGCGAAATGCAATTGTTTTGCAAAGAAGCGGCATCAAATCAGCTATATGCTCATAGAATAGTCGATGTGTTTGATCGACCCAATTCCTCCGTTTTAAGGACTATGGTTTGTTTCGGATTCAAGCAAACCGAAACATTGAAAGAATCTATTGTCATCAAGACGGATCAAGGCGAATATTCCGAACAGTTTCTAAACTTACTCAGACCTTACTATCTCCATTTGTAGCTTAAGAAATAGTTTCTCGTTCGGAGAATATGAAACCTAATGATTGCAATTCTTCCAGAATGGGTTCATAGATTTCCTTCTTGGTGGGGATGTGAACACCTTCAGTCTTGATTTTGCCAAGTAGAACCATTTTTGCGGCTATGGCCAAAGGTAACCCTACTGTTTTGGACATGGCAGTATTTACAGAATCGTCCCCAATGGCCACCATATGAGATTGGATTTCTTTGGGTTTGCCATTGTCTATATAATTGAACTTATGCCACATCACGATCATGTCTTTGTCCTCAGGGCTGAGCGTCCATTTCTTCTTGAGAATATGTTCAAGTACCTGAGCCGGAGACCCTTCATCCAAACCTACCAACTCGTCGGAGAATAAATCAAGCCATTTGAGCTTATACATTTCCTCTGAGTCCACTCCAATATTCATATAGTGGGCCAATTTTAGCTCTACCGAATCATGAGGATTATATCTCAGAAAGGAGTTGATGAATTGTCTATGAGTCATTTCGCCCACTTGATCCATTTTGTAGCTATCATCAGTAGCGCCTAATTGGACAAAGACATTCCAAGCTTTACAGAATCCAGTCCTCCTTAAAGTACCGCGATAGAGTGTCTTAATGCCTCTGAGCTGATACTGATCTAAGTATTTAAGTGAATCTCTATTGGCGTACCCTTCAAAATATCCATATTCGGGTATGTGGATGACTTCCGTTCTGTTGAAAAGTCGATGATAGGGAATGTATTTATATCTTGATTCTTGTAGAAATTTCACATTACCTGTGCCCGCTAAAACTACGTTTCTAGGATTCCATGTGAACTTATATTGCCATGGGTTATTCGTTACTTTATCTTCTGCTAATAAGCCACCAGTAAATGTTTCAAAAGCAGTCAGCTCATGGCCTTGCTCTTTGATTCGGTCTAAAACCTTCATAGCGGACATATGATCCAACCCGGGATCGAGTCCAAGCTCCATGATGCATTGCTTGCCTTTTTCAGCAAATTGATCTGACAATGCTTTGATTTCCTCCGATACATATGATGCCGTGAGCATATCACGGCCTATCGAAGCACAAACTTTGGCTACATGAATATGCATGCTTGCTGGGAGCATACTGATTATCAAATCAGCTTTGGTAATTTCTGCTTGAGTTTGATTTTCGTCAAAAACATCAAAAGCAATAATCTCGGCAGTCGGAAATTTCGCCTGAGCGAGTGATGTTTCTTTTTCTCCAATGGTTATGTTCCATGAATTCGCTGAGGCATTCTCGAGCAAGTAATGGATCATCGAAGTGGAGGAGCGACCCGCTCCGAGTATGAGTATGTTTTTCATTGCAACAATAGAATTTTGGGGTGTTGTTGTTTAGGCAAACCTAGCAGAACCTATAATGATTGCAAGTTGGATTTAAGATTTCTTATCCACCATGGTGGATGTAGCCTGCGCAGTGGGTAAAATGAGCAAGTCAGCAATATTGACGTGAGCAGGCCTGGAAAGTATGAAGGCAATGGTCTCGGCTATATCACGAGCGGTTAGTGGATCAAAGCCTTGATAGACTTTACTAGCTTTTGATTGATCTCCTTTGAATCGTACTTCGGAAAATTCTGTATTGACCAATCCCGGCTTGATTTCACTTACCTTAATCCCATAAGGGTTGAGATCCTGGCGCATGCCTTTGGATATGGCATCTACGGCGTGTTTGGAAGCATTGTAGACATTGCCTCTTGGGTAGACGTCTATCCCAGCTATGGACCCGATATTGATGATGTGGCCCTTCTTGGCTTTGACCATATTGGGTATGATTTGCCTGCTGACGTATAGCAGTCCTTTCACATTGATATCTATCATAGCATCCCAATCAGCTATGTCACCTTCATGAATCAAACCTAAACCATGCGCATTGCCGGCATTGTTGATAAGTACTGAGATGTCTTTCCATTCATCTGGCAAGTTGGAAAGTAGAGATTCTACTGTTGCTTGATCTCTCACATCAAAGGAGAGTGTAAGAATTTTTGTAGTAGACTTCAGTTGATCGGAAAGCTCGGCAAGCCTATCAGCTCTTCTCCCACATATGATAAGACGATAGTCGTTGGCAAGGACTTCTGCTGTTGCTTTCCCTATGCCACTGGTAGCACCAGTTATCAATGCAATAGGCTTGTTCATCTTTTCTTCTTTTTCATGGCGTTCCTCAAGTAGGTAGGACCACCTTCAAAGGTGATATAGAAGGCTATATTCTGATAGGAGAGACGCTTGAGCGCAATATCATAGGTGTTGGGCTCATCGGTGAGCATATTTCGCAAACCCCAGTTGTATCTCACTTCAGGTGATAATTTGAACAATGGGAAATAGAGGTCAAATCCTATGCCTGCATCTACAGACAAGTTCCAATTTCTAAGAGTCAAGCGCTCTTTGGTATCTAAGGCATCCCCGTCACCTGCAGCTTCAAATGAGGGGTTTAATCCACCAACAGTATATATGGCAATGTTTCCTCTTCTGGCAGACTTGTATTTCACCAGGAGTGGCAATTCCACCATAGTAGGGGGCTTGAGTTCTTGAATGGTACGCCCATCTGTAAATCGATAAGTCAGGTCATATTCGTAAAAACCCACGGTAGGCAGTATTCTGAAACTTAGATTCTGAGCAAAAAGCATGTCTATCACAAACCCTACCCTCCAACCCGGCAGATTTCCGGGAACGATCGAATGCAAGGAGTCTAACGCGGGTGTAGCGTAGGCATCTGAGTATCGAATCTTGTATTTGGCATTGTGAAGACCGATCGCAAAACCATAGTGTATCCACTGAGCATCATAATCGATCAAATGCTCTGAAGATTCATTTTGAGCATGAGCGGGCATTGCACAGATCAATGCCAGCAGCAAGACTACTACTTGGTGCCGATATAAATTGAGCTTATGCCTAAGGTTAATGCTTCGCATTGAGTATTCTTAAATCCTACTTTCTCCAAGATATCCAAAAATAGCTTTCCGTCAGGAAATGCTCTGACTGACTCGGGTAGATATGTGTAGGCCGCTTGATCTTTTGAGATGGTATTACCAATTTTTGGCAGGACCCATTTAAAATAAAAATTATACAATTGCTTGAAAGGGAAGGATTTGGGTTTTGAAAATTCCAAAATTACCGCTTTACCTCCTGGCTTGAGTACGCGATACATATCAGCCAATCCTTTCTCCAAATTTTCGAAATTTCTTACGCCAAATGAAACGATCACAGCGTCGAATTTATTGTCTTCAAATTGAAGTGATTCTGAGTCGCCTGATAGGAGTTCTATTTTATCATCAAGCTTGCGCTTGATCATCTTCTCTCTACCGACAGCCAACATTCCTTCAGAGATGTCAACACCAGTGACCTTATCTGGATTGAGCGCGAGTGCTTCTATAGCAAAATCTCCAGTGCCTGTAGCAATGTCAAGTATTTGCTTTGGCGCATCTTTTTTGAGCTTTCTGATTGCTTTTTTTCTCCATGCGATATCAATTCCAAGGCTTAGAAAATGATTTAGAAAATCATATTTCTTGCTAATGTTATCAAACATGGTGGCAACCTGCTCTTTCTTGCTGCCCTGCTTATCTTTGTAAGGTAATACGCTCATATTCGCTTGCAATATTAGTCCATAAACAGCGCGTTTGCCTTTATTGTTAAAAATTATTCTATGAATCCAGTTAAAACTGCGGAGTTTGTCAAAAGTAGCGCGAGGGTGGAAGATTGCCCACCGGCTACCATGCCTGAGTATGCGTTTATTGGCAGATCCAATGTTGGTAAATCTTCCCTGATCAACCTACTGACCAATCATGGTAAGCTTGCCAAAGTTTCTTCCAAACCGGGCAAGACGCAGTTGATCAATCACTTTTTGATTGATAAAGAATGGTACTTGGTGGATTTGCCAGGATATGGATGGGCCAAGGTGAGCAAGTCTAGCAAAGCGGATTGGAAGAAGATGATTGCTAGGTATTTTGAAACGCGTGAAAACCTAACCAATGTTTTTGTGCTGATAGATTCCAGATTGGAGCCACAGCAAATTGATATAGATTTCGTGAATAGCTTGGGAGAAGCTGGTTTGCCTATGACTATGGTATTCACTAAGGTTGACAAAAAAGGGGCAAACAAGGCGCATTCGCACATTGCTGCTTTCCGTAAAATATTGAAGCGCGAGTGGGACGAATTACCCGAGTATTTCATGACTTCAAACGTGACTGGACAGGGCAAGGAAGAAATCCTTAAGCACATTAGAACGATCAACAAAGAGATAGCCAAATAAAGCATTTCGCAATTGTCATGTCAATGGCTACTTTTGCCACTCAAAAATCAAAAGCTTAAATATGGAATTTAGCGAAGTAGCTGCAGTATCAGGAAAAGGAGGTTTGTTCAAAGTGCTTTCTCCGACAAGGACTGGTGTCATCTTAGAAGCCCTAGACGGCAGCAAGAAAAAGATGATTGCCAACATTCAATCGAAGGTGTCCATCTTGTCTGATATATCTATATACACTACCGACGAAGAGGGAGCAGTACCATTAGAGGATGTGATGCGCAAGATTCACAAGGAATTTAGCGGTGATACAGATTTGACTTCAAATTCTGATCCTGAAGAACTGAAGTCGTTTTTGAAGTTTGTATTGCCTACTTATGACGAGGAGCGCGTGTATGTAAGTGACATCAAAAAACTCGTCACTTGGTACAATACTATGTCGAAAGTTCTTCCAGAGCTGCTTGATGAGAAGAAGGCTGATGATGCCAAAGAAGAAAAAGCTCCAAAAGCTGAGAAAGAAGAAAAGAAATAGTGGAGCCGTTCAAGCAATCTTTTCAGGTCATCTGGGCTGACCTTGACCCCAATGCCCATATGCGACATACTGCATTTAACGATTATGTTGCTCAGGTAAGGGTAGGGCTTTTTGAAGAGCTAGGCACTCCGCTCCCACAGTTGGTGGCTTCAGGGTTTGGGCCAATAATTTTCCATGAAGATATCACCTTTAAAAAGGAGGTCTTTATGAGCGAGAGAATCCAAGTTGATTGTGCTGCTGTAGGTTTTAGAAAGGATTTTAAGGTTTGGAAATTCAAACAGCAAGTTTGGAAGGAGAATGGCCAGTTAGCTTGCACTGTCATTGCTACTGGTGCATTTATGGACTTGAAGCAGCGCAAAGTGGTAGTGCCTCCTCAGTCAATATTGGACATGCTGGATCAAGTTCCCAAGACTGAGGGTTTCGACTGGTTTGAGTAATTGATAGCTTACTTTCTATGGAAGAGGTTGAGATAGTCAAATCCATCGCCGGATTAATCCAAAAGGATTTAAATTTGGATGCCGGAATTTCTGATTCAGAAACAAGTAATCCGTTAGAAACACTCGAATCGTGGCTGGCGTCCCAACTCAAAATACTTCTTGATCAAGATTTCAATTCGCTCCTAAACTCCATGTATAGGCTTGATATTAAAGAGGAAAGGCTGAAGTCTATTTTGAACTTAGCGCCTGTGGCAGAGCTACCTCAATTGCTAGCGAAAGAAATCATTCAGCGAGAACGCCAAAAGGTTATGACTCGAAGAGCATATGCTCAAAGTTCAAAAGATTCTCCCACTTTGTAGGTAACTAAACTACCCTAAATTGGGTATTTAACTAATGATATATTAGTTTTGATACCTTAGTTAATCATTATGGCGGTGAATGCCCTGCAATCCTAGCGGTTGCGGGGTTTTTTTATGCCATTTCCTTATTGCCTACAAAGTCCAATACCTTTTCTACCATCTTTTTCGAGCCGATATAAAATGGCGTTCGTTGATGAAAGGCTTTAGGTTCTATTTCTAGTATCCTTTTAGTGCCATCTGTTGCCATACCTCCAGCTTGCTCGGCTATGAGGGCTAAAGCATTGCATTCATAAAGCAATCTTAGTTTTCCATCAGGAGCTTTTTTAGTGTTTGGATAAAGGTAAACCCCACCTTTAAGGAGGTTCCTGTGGAAGTCTCCCACTAATGACCCTATGTAGCGTGCCGTGAGCTCAGACTCTTTGCACCATTGCGTGTAGTCCCTGATCGATTGATCAAAATGATTCCAACTCCCTTCATTGATAGAGTAGATACTGCCCAGTTCCGGGCAACTCATGTTGGTGTGTGAAAGTACGAACTCACCTAGTGAAGGCTCCAGTGTAAACCCATTCACGCCATGACCTGTGGTATACACCAACATAGTAGACGACCCATATAGGATATATCCTGCGGCAACTTGCTCTGTACCCTTTTGAAGCACATCCTCATTGGTCACCGTTGTTCCGATAGGGCTTTTTCTCCTGTAAATGGAAAATATAGTACCTATAGATACATTCACATCTATATTGCTTGAACCATCTAATGGATCAATAGCGACGATATACCTGCAATTTGGATCCAGGTGTATGATATCTTCATCTTCTTCGCTTACTATGGCGCAACATTGACCACCATTCTTCAAGGCCCTAGTGAATCGAATATCTGCTATCACATCCAGTTTCTGCTGATCCTCACCTTGCACATTCTTAGCTCCAAAAGCACCCGAAATATCCAGCAAGCCTGACTTGTTGACTTCTCTGTTGATTATCTTACCGGCAAGCGCTATATCACGTAGCAATTGGGAGAGGTCTCCGGTGGCAAATTCAAATTCAGCTTGTTTTTCTTTGATAAAGCGATCAAGAGTGGTTCCGATCGGGAGACCTAGGTTAGTTTTGTCCATGTATTTGGTATTGCATTGTGATGAATGATGCAAAAATATTCTTTATTATTCATTTAAATCGTTTGCAAGCATGCGAATATTCAAATTTGGTGGAGCGTCTGTCAGAGATGCAGATGGCGTTAAAAATCTACTTAAGATTGTAGAATCCTGCCAGGATCAACCTTTGGTAGTGGTGGTTTCGGCCATGGGCAAGAGTACCAATCAACTGGAGAAAATGGCTTCACTAGCATATGCGGGTGAGCCGTATGCGCAAGAGCTGGACTCATTTGTTACCATTCATGAATCTCTTAGTATTGAATTAATAGGAAGTATTCCTGATGAATTGACTAATTGGATAGTTCAATTGAAAAACGCATTCAATAGAGAAGGACTTTCAGAATTGGCATTTTACGATAGCGTGATTCCATACGGTGAGCTCTTCTCCACCACGATTATCTACCATTATCTAAAAAAGCATCTGAATATTCAATGGGTGGATGCTCGTCAATATGTCAAGACCAATAGCAAGTTCACGGAGGCAAATGTTGAGTGGCAGCTTACAGAACATTTTATTTCCAGAGATATACCGTCATTACTCCAAGAAGGGGTGGTCATTACCCAAGGTTTTATTGGCTCGGATCTTACCGGAAAAATGACCACTTTAGGTCGAGAGGGATCAGATTACACTGGGGCAGTTTTCGCTTTCTGTCTGGATGCGGAAAGTCTCACAGTATGGAAAGACGTGCCCGGATTGCTCAATGCAGATCCAAAAAAGATGAATCAAGCAGAGATGTTTGATGAGTTGTCGTTTCAAGAGGTCTCCGAATTGACTTACTATGGTGCGAAGGTGATACACCCCAAAACCATTCGCCCATTGGCACAAAAAAAGATTCCTCTCTTTGTTCGTTCTTTTATTGATCCACAGGGGGCAGGGACCAAGATTTCGCATCAGGAGAAGATTGGCAATAAAGCGTGCTACGTTTTCAAAGAGGACCAACTGTTGGTCTCGCTACGAGTTCTTGACAGTAGTTTTATGGATGAGAAAAAACTGGTGAAGATATTTCAGGCCATGGATCATGCGAACATCAAGATCAATCTTATGCATAATTCGGCTTTGACTTTCACTTTCTGCATGGATGCAAGCAGTAGTAAACTCAATCAGTTGAGAGGATTTCTGGCCAAAGATTTTCAGCTCCTTTATAACGAGAATCTGTCATTAGCTACGATTAAAGATTACGACCAACATTCATTCGCCTTACTACCCAAATTTGAAGAAATGATTATGGAGCATAAAACCAGAAACACCTATCAGGTCGTTTACCGACCTTGAGGGTTTAAATATCTTGATGTTTTCTGATGTGATTGATTAGTTCATCTATCGATCGGTCTAGCATTTCATAGACCTTTTCAAAACCATCGTTTTCGCCATAATATGGATCGGGTACATCCAGACCTTTGCCTTCAGGATCAAAATCCCGCATCAAGTACAATCCTTCCGGTTTGTATGAGAGCGCGTGGATAATGTTTCTATGATTAGATTGATCCATAGCCAGAATATATTGAAACTCTTCAGCATCGGAAGTTTCAAACTGTCTCCCTGCATGAGTGATAGGTATACCATGCTGATTAGCTACAGCTATACTTCTATGATCTGGACTAGCGCCAATGTGGTAAGCTGCCGTACCGCAAGAATCTGTCTCAATCTTATTACTTAATCCAAGGTTGTTGACTTTATGGGCAAAGACTGCTTCTGCAAGCGGAGATCGGCAGATGTTTCCTAGACACACGAAAAGTACTTTTAATTTTTTTTCTGACATGGGGGTTACCTTTTTATCCTAGACTGTATATACCTACTCATAACACAATTTTTATTCATACACCTGTTTGACATCTAAGAAGAGTCTCGATTTTATCGAGACTTTTCTTTTTTTAATCAAACGCCGAAATGACCGGCTTATATTTAAATATATTTTCAAACGATATAGGTATAGTAGCCGATAGTGAAAACTGAGTCTTATCGCTATTTATTGGAGCTTTGATAAACTGAGTCACTCTCAGTTCCAGTGTATTGAACACCAAACTTTCATTCTTAATTCTTACGCCCAGACCAGTTCCCTGATAAGCATAATGCGCCGAAGCGAGCGTTCTAGTATCCCATACTTCTCCAAAGTTATAATAGATGAACGGTGCAAATCTAAATCCGTAAAAATACCATGGGGTAAACATGACTGATTCTATTGCAAAGCCAAAAGCGCTATTACCAGAAATGTTGTCTCCTTCCAAATCCCTTATTCTCCTTTTGAGATTGATAGATCTATATTCTGGCTGGCTGATACCCCTGGAGTAGGACAGACGAGCGAAGCTTCTGAAATAGTACCTCCCAATGTGCATCAGAGGGGTGAAGTAATTCAATTTTATTTTGAAGGAACCGTTTTGAAGTGAATTTCTATTGAATGCTCCTATCTCTTGATTGAAGAGCAAATAACCAAAGTTGTTGACATAGAAGGCCCAAAATAATTGATAGCCGATATACTGTTGGGTATAATATTCATTGAAATCATACCCCGTGATGAAAGAGAATCGATAGCCCAAAGGAATATCTTCCGAAATACCATATCCAGAGATGTAGTTGGTCTTAAGGAACTTTCTATTTGAGAGGCTTAATTCCGATAGCAGAAGTTTTCGGTTGAAAAACAGGAAGTTGCTATCCTCACTTACGTACGGTTGCTGGGAAAAAGCATGATTCAGATAACGAGCAGAGATAATAATGTTTTTTCTAGAGTTGCTAGAAGCAATCTGAAAAGATCTTCCTAACCAGATGTCCTGAAAATTCAGTTCGAAATCAGAAATAGCTGAGGGCGTTTTATCCAAAAAGAGTATGGTGTCTTTGAGCCAACGTACTTCCAAGCCACCACCGTATTTAATTTCTGGGGCTACAAATTCTTTCTGTAGATTCAGACCCCAAGTTTGGTTATTCAGGTTTTTGGAATGGTTTATTTCCCAACTAGTAATCGTTTTACTGATGTTTTGTGCACCAAAAGACAAGCTGTATCCTGAACTGGGTTCATTGTCATCATCATATAACCAGGCGATAGAAGCTGATTTTCCCGATCCGCCAATGTTCCTATTGAATAGCTCAGCTCTAAACTGATTGTAGTCATATATGTCCAGCGCTGTTCCCCATGATATCCGATCTTTAATAACAACTATCAAATCGGCTTCACCATCATTCTTCTTTGTTACATAGATCTTAGCATCTTCTACAAATCTGAGTCTTCTTAATATTCGTTCATTGTCCGCCATGGCATACGGATCAATCACATCATTCACTTTGACGAGTAGGTTATTTCGAATTAGCCTGCTCCAACTATTGATGTGGAACTGATTGGCTACTTTGGCCAATGATGATGAGGCTATGCGTAGCGTGTCTGATACGCTTCCTTCTAATATATCAACGAATTTGATTCTGATGTTGGTGACTTTCAGTCCTTTGTAGGCTTCAAAAGGTTGATTGGAAGTTCTGGAATTCTTACTTTTCTGTTCGCTACTTTCCTTTTTGTTCACATAAAGCAAATCGAATATTTGGGCAGTCACTTTGTTTTGGCCTGTCTTCTCTTTGATTTTTCTGTAGAATTCGGATGAAGACTTGTAGGGGTTGGTTCTGACCTTGTATTTAATATCGGATAGGAAGATCACGGTATCAGATATCGGGGCAATGATGGTGTCCTTGAGAATGAGAATCTGCTTCTGAGAAACCATTACCGAATCCAATCCTTTGGCAAAAAAGGCATTGGTGGCAAGTATCAGAAAGAACAAGTATCTCATCTTAAGTGTATAGATATAAAAAAAGCGAGCTGAAAGCTCGCTTTAATATTATGAAATTAGATAATACTTTCTGATTATCTAATGCTGATTCCTATACCTCCAGTGATTGTATTGTACTCTTGTACAGCATACTCAGCATGGAAAGTGAAGATCAAAAGCTTAACTCTTGCTCCAATGTTAGCTCTTAGTCCTCCATTATTGTAATCAAAATCTATAGGATCAGTAAAGTCACCACTTTCAGTTTCGTAAGTACCTTTCATTGCAAAATTCACTTTGCTTGTGGACATTCCTAAACCTCCATAAACTGTAAGAATAGCTAGTTTCTTAGAGATAATGGCTTGTAATGTGGTGCCTGACACATTGAATTCTGCCTTGTTATCTGGATTATCCGCATCCAAACTCATAGTATTAGTCATATTGCTAAAAGCAAAAAAGCCTGAAAGATCAAATGGTAAATTTTTGATTCCAGGAATCCACTGCTTTACATCATGCATTATACCTAGACCAAACATTTTAGTCGAAAATTCTTCTCCAGAATCACCGAATGTCTGCTCTGGAACCAATCTCAACTTAACTTCAGTATTCTTGATCAACCCAATTCCTAATTGCACAGACGGTGCTGGTACCATGTTGAATCCATACGCTTCGTCTAATCCCAAACCTGTAGGTGAAGTGATTTTCACATCATCAAACTCATCAGGAGTATTCTCATTAAATACCAAATAGGGAATATCACTTGCATCTAGGTTTGGTCCCATGAGTGTAGGGTATTCCGTTTGACCGTTCTCAGCAGGAGAAACATTGA
Organism: Cyclobacteriaceae bacterium; assembly: GCA_049115815.1. Classification (GTDB taxonomy): domain Bacteria; phylum Bacteroidota; class Bacteroidia; order Cytophagales; family Cyclobacteriaceae; genus Marinoscillum. The sequence continues at coordinate 151,225 of JAGDZO010000001.1, forward strand.
GGTTGGTATATTTTGCAGGGTCTATCGAGAAAAACTGAGCAGAAGTAGGAACCTGAGCAGCATTGATATTGACAGTCAAATCAAAACCTGCAACCTTATGAGGCTTACCGGTATTGTACCATCCACTGTTCAACGCGTATCCAAAACCAACAAATGCTGGCTCCAAATAATCTTGTAAAAGTTGATTTCCATCATCGACACCACCTTCCAAGAAAGATCCTAGATCCAAATCTTGTCCTTGAACATTAAAGACGAAGGCTAAAAGCGAGAGTATTATTAGATTCTTTTTCATGGTCCTATTATTAGTTTAGATCTCTTGCTTCAAGCAATACATCAAAATATAACACAAATTGGAAATCAAAGTCTTCTGATGGTAGTTCACCGAAATCAAAAGTTACGTTTCCTTCTATTTTTCCTCCACTCTTTAGAAGGCTAGAAAGTGCCTCTTTATCATATTGAGTTTCATTTAGGGCCGTCTTAGCAATATTATCAAAACTATTGGTGCTTAGGTCAGCAGCAATATCTATGGTTGCAAAGGGGTTCCCATCAGCAGAAAAAACCAATGACATTGATTCAACTTCAATGTTCTCATTCTTAGCGGCCTCTACGCCTTTAATTTCATACGCAAATCCATTGATAACTACTTCAGCGTTATCTACGCCCTCAAATGCTTCTACTTTGTCAAGTGTGTAATCAACTGACTCTTCAAAGGCAGGAGGGTTAATTTTTCCAAATCCATCAGGAAGTCCAGTGGGGATGTCGCTAAATGTAATTGGAATTTCGATCGGAAATTCTTTTCCTACATTAAAACCAACTCCAGCTTCGCCACATGAAAAGGCTAATCCCGCAACTAGAGCGATGAGTAATAAGTTTTTCATTAGTTATTTCGTTTGATATGAGACAAAAATATTGATTCTTCTGAGTATAAAGTCTAAAACTCAAAATTAAACATGTGTTTCTATTTCGAAAATACCGTGTAATACGTATTTCCAAAGAGCAATTGCGATAATTAACGAAATTATTAGAATATGTTGTTGGCTTTCAAATTCTGCGTAATTACATTTACATTCAAATAGGAATAATTCTCAATTAGAATTGACAAGCAATACGTATCAACATATTAAAGAGCTTCTAACCGCCAACGATCTGAAGGCAACGCATCCTCGGATAGCAGTGCTTCATGAGTTGATGATGTGCGACGAACACCCCAGCGCTGAGCAATTGTACGAAAGGATCACAGAGAAAAATCCTAGTATTTCGATGGGTAGTGTCTATCGTGTATTAGAGAAACTCGTGGAGGTGAGTTTGGCTACTCGTGTGGCATCCAAGAGTGGCACGAAGAGATATGATGCGAATCTAGAACCTCACAGTCATATATATAGTGTCAATACAGAGGAGATTCAAGATTTTCATGATGAAGGTTTGTCAACCTTAATAAGGGAATATTTCGATAAGAAGAAGATCAAAAATTTTGTCATTACAGACATTAAACTCCAAATCAATGGAGAGAAGAGTGACCCAAGCAAAAAAGTAATTATTGTATAACCATATAGATCAAACAAATTATTATGTCATTAGTAGGAAAAAAAGCCCCATTATTCAATGCCCCAGCAGTAATCAACGGGGAGGAGATCGTTGAGAATTTCACATTGGAGAATTATATAGGAAAGAAGGAAGTGATGTTCTTTTTTTATCCTAAGGATTTCACTTTTGTGTGCCCAACAGAGATCTTGGCGTTTCAAGAAAAACTAGCGGAATTTGAGAAAAGAGGTGTTCAGGTAGTAGGAGCTTCTACTGACACTGAAGAGACGCACCTTGCCTGGTTGATGACTGAGAAAGCAAAAGGAGGAATTGAGGGTGTTACTTACCCGTTAGTAGCTGATACAGCCAAAACTATCGCCAACAACTTTGGCGTATTAGCCGGAGACTGGAACTATGATGAAGAAGGTCAATTGACATTCGAAGGTGCTCCTATCGCGTTCAGAGGCACTTTCTACATCGATAAAACCGGAGTGGTAAGACACGAGACCATCAATGACCTGCCTCTAGGAAGAAATATCTCTGAAATGTTGAGAGTAGTTGACGCTTGGCAGCATGTAGAGAAGCATGGTGAGGTTTGCCCTGCGAACTGGGAAGAAGGAAAAGATGCTATGCAAGCAACTAAAGAAGGAGTATCTTCTTACTTGTCTTCGCACTAAGTTTCACAAAAGCTTAAAACAAGAAAGGCCGTCTCAAATGATTTTGAGACGGCCTTTTTTTTGCTCTCTATTGAACACTAGCAGAATTCTTTGAATACCTCTACTAAGTGATTGGCGATCATTTCTGCCGAACGACCTTCGATGTGATGACGCTCTACAAAGTGTGCCAACTCACCGTCTTTGAAAAGGGCTACAGCTGGGGAAGAAGGGGGGAAAGGTAGGGTGAATTCACGCACCTTTTCTGTTGCTTCAAAATCTACTCCTGCGAACACTGTGGTCAGATGATCTGGCTTTTTTGAGCTTAGGTTCAATGCTGTGGTAACACCCGGTCTTGCCGTACCAGCAGCACACCCACAAACGGAATTGATCACCACCAAGGTGGTTCCTTTGTGATCTTTGAAATGATTTTCTACTGCTTCTTTGCTCTTGAGCTCCTCAAAACCAACTGCAGTCAGTTCGTTTCTCATTGGTGCTACTAGTTGTTCTGGGTACATAATATTAGGAATTTTAATCTTTAAAATTTATTTAACAATGGTATTGTTGTTTTACATGAATCCGAGCTCCAACTTGGCAGCCTCAGACATCATCTCCGTAGCATAAGGAGGATCAAATGTCACCTCTACTTCTACGTCGTTTACTTCTTCTACTTCCTGAATTCTCATTTTGATCTCTCCTGGTATCTCCTCTGCGGAAGGGCAAGCAGGAGAGGTCAATGTCATCAAAACATGCACGTTGTTGATCGGAAATATATTAATCTCATAGATAAGTCCAAGCTCATATACATCTACCGGGATCTCAGGATCATAGACTTCCTTGATAGCATTGACCACCTTTTCTTTAAGATCCGTTTCTACGCCAGTATTGTTTGCTGTTTTATTTTCTTCCATTACTCGGGGTTGATTTGGTTTTTAGAACTAAGTGCTAGCGCATAAAGTTTCATTTGTTTGATCATTGCATTGAATCCATTGGATCTCTGCGTGCCTATAAATCGATTCATGCCAATCTTAGATGGAAAACTCAAGTCAGCATTCATGACGTCTTCCACCTTTTGATCCGAAAGCACTCTGACCAATAAGCTCACCAGACCTTTGGTCACCGCAGTATTACTATCTGCATCAAATGAAATATTACCTTGATCAGTGAGTCCTGCGTGCATCCAAACTTTACTTTGGCATCCTTTCACTACGCTATCCTCGGTTTTGAGGTCTGAAGCCATTTCTGGCAATTGCTCGCCCAGTTCCATGACATAATTGATAGTCATTTCCATGTCACCGTCTAACAGTGCAAATTCTTCAATTATCTCTTGCTCTATTTCTGCAATGGTGCTCATCCGAATTTCTTCACGATATCTTTTAGTCCCATGACCAATTGGTCAATCTCTTCTTTGGTGTTGTAAACCGCAAATGAAGCCCTGACAGTTCCCTCTATTTCAAAATGATCCATCAAAGGCTGAGTGCAATGGTGTCCCGTTCTTACCGCAATTCCCTTTGCATCCAGAAGCATTCCAATATCAAAAGGGTGAATCCCATCGATCAAAAAAGAAACAACAGATGCCTTGTGATCGGCTGTCCCAATAGCACGAAATCCATCCACAGATTCTAATTGCTCATTGGCATAGGCCAAGAGTTCGTTTTCCTGATTTTGAATGGTCTCGTGACCTATTCTTTCTATGAACTCAACGGCGGTCTTGAGTGCAACAACATCAGCTATATTGGGTGTGCCTGCTTCAAATTTATATGGGATGTCATTGTATGTGGTTTCTGCAAAAGACACATTTTTGATCATCTCGCCCCCACCTTGATAGGGATCCATCGCCTCCAAAATCTCACGCTTTCCATACAAAACACCGACACCTGTTGGGCCATACATTTTGTGTCCGGAGAAAGCCATAAAGTCACATCCCAAAAGCTGAACATCCAACTTTTGATGTGGTGCTGCCTGAGCGGCATCAATCAGTACCTTGGCACCAGCTTTGTGAGCTATCTCAATAATTTCAGATACTGGATTAATGGTACCTAAAGAGTTGCTGATATAGACCACTGAAACCATCTTGGTTTTCTCGGTCAATAATGCTTCAAAATCACTGACGGCTATTGTGCCATTCTGCTGAACAGGGATAACTTTCAAAACAGCACCCGTCTGCTGACAGAGAATCTGCCAAGGCACTATGTTGGAGTGGTGCTCCATACCCGTGATGATTATTTCATCACCTGCCTTCAGAAATTTCCTACCATAAGATTGCGCTACAAGATTGATTCCCTCGGTGGTTCCTTTAGTGAAGATGATTTCTTCTGATTCCCTGGCGTTTATGAAGGTTTTGATAGCCTTTCGTGTGTCTTCATATGCCGTAGTAGCACGTTCTGCCAAAGTATGAATGCCACGATGGATATTAGCATTGTCCTTAAGGTAGTAGTGACTTAGAGCATCAATTACGGATTGAGGAGTCTGAGATGTGGCAGCATTGTCAAAATATATCAGTGGTTTGCCATTGACATTCTGATCCAGCACAGGAAACTCTTTTCTGATATCACTCAAGGTTGGTTTCGCTTCAGCAATCATCTCAGCCTAATTTGTTAGTTATAGTCTCCTGAATTTCGTCTCGAACCAATTCTTCCTTCACTTCTTCAAGCGTTTCGTTTGCGAATGCATTAAGCATTAGCGCTTTTGCTCTTGTTTTGGAGATACCCCTGGCACGTAAATAGAAGATTGCTTCTTCATCCAGTTGGCCAGTGGTGCAGCCATGTGAACACTTCACATCATCAGCCCAAATTTCCAATTGCGGTTTAGTATTGATAGCAGCATCCTCCGAGAGGAGAATGTTATTGTTAGACTGGAAAGCATTGGTTTTTTGAGCTATCTGTCTTACATAGATCTTTCCGTTGAAAACGCCTCTTGCATTTTCATCCAGAATGCCCTTATAGACTTCATTGCTATAACAGTTTGGCTGGACATGATCAACAGAAGTATTGTTATCCACGTGGCTGCTGCCAGAGAGTTGATACAGTCCATTCATATGTGCCTCAGAATTTTCTCCGTCAACAGTGATGAATATATTATTTCTAATCACGGCACCATTGAACGAATAAGTATTGGTGTAGCACCTTGAATCTCCTTTTTGATCAGCGTAAAAGCCTTCTATACTATGATAGTTGGGAGAGTAGTTTTGTACTTTAGTGTATCTCAATTCAGCATTCTGAGCTACCTGAGCTTCTACAATGCTAACGTTCAAAGCGTCATTACTTCCCTTGATGACCGTGCGTTCGTATATGGACATTCTAGAACTTGACTCACAAATAATCGCTATGCGAGGGTAGGTAATAGAGTTTACGCTACTAGCATCTACAAAATGGTAGATAAAAGTTGGGATGATATCCGCATTTTTCGATGCGATCAAGGCAAGACCAGACTCAAATGAAGACATATTCAATTGAGCAAAAGCATCTTTTTCTAAGCCCTTGGATTGATTCAATAGTTTTGAAACGACCTGAGAATCTTCCACCGTCTCATTATTGATAGGAGTAATCAATAGCTCATTTTGCTCACTGCGTATGATCGAGTTAGAGCTATCAAATCGTCCATTGACAAACACCAAATGATTGGCTTCTTCAATAGGATAGAAGCTTTTAGTGATTTCATCTTTAGAGAATGATCCAAGCTCACTTTCCATTCCCAGTTGGAATTTCTTTTTCAGAATTTTGGCAATGGGCGTGTATTTGTAGGCCTCACTTTTCTGCGCAGGAAGCCCCAATTCGGTGAATCTTTCAAAAGATTGCTTTCTCAAAGCAGCAAGTACCTGTGGTGAACTTTTGTCTGATTCGTAAGCCTTTTTCAGCTTCGCTGTAATGGAATCTTCTATGGTTAGCGTGCTATTCATTAGAATATTTTATACTGCTGCAACTTCTTCTTTAATCCAATCGTAACCTTTTTCTTCTAGCTCAAGAGCAAGAGTTTTGTCTCCGGACTTGACGATTTTTCCTTTATACAAGACATGTACAAAGTCCGGCACTATATAGTCAAGCAATCTTTGATAATGGGTGACGACTATGGTGGCAGTTTCTGGTCTCTTAAGTGCATTTACTCCATGAGAAACTATCTTCAAGGCATCTATATCTAGTCCCGAATCAGTTTCGTCAAGGATCGAAAGCTTGGGCTCAAGCATGGCCATTTGGAAGATCTCATTTCTTTTTTTCTCTCCACCTGAAAATCCTTCATTCAACGCTCTACTTAGTAATGATTGATCTATCTCGACCAACTTCATTTTCTCTTTCATTTCCTTAAGAAATGAAACAGCGTCTAGTGTTTTCAATCCTCTTGCTTCTCGCACTTGATTGACAGCCGTTTTTAGGAAATTGGTAGTAGATACACCAGGAATTTCTACAGGGTACTGAAACGCTAGAAAGATACCAATTCTAGCGCGTTCTTCCGGAGAGAGTTCAAGTAGATTATCGCCAAGGAAATCCACAGATCCTCCAGTGATGTCATACTCTTCACGACCAGCTAACACTGATGCTAATGTGCTTTTGCCAGAACCATTTGGCCCCATGATAGCATGAACTTCGCCTGCATTTACCTCGAGGTTGATTCCTCTGAGTATTTCTTTACCCTCTATTGAAGCTTTTAAATTGTTGATCTTAAGCATTGATGTGATTTGGTTTTATCCTACGCTACCTTCTAGTGTGAGCGCCAATAGTTTTTGTGCTTCTACGGCAAATTCCATAGGGAGCTTATTCATTACTTCTTTTGCAAATCCGTTGACGATGAGTGCTACGGCACTTTCTTCATCAATCCCTCTTTGTTGGCAATAGAATATTTGATCCTCGCCAATTTTAGAAGTGGTTGCTTCGTGTTCTACTTGTGCTGTATTGTTGTCTACATCTATATAAGGAAATGTATGTGCACCGCACTTGTCTCCCATCAATAGTGAGTCACATTGCGAGAAATTACGAGCATTTGTAGCACGCTTCATAATCTGCACTTGTCCTCTATATGAGTTTTGAGAAAATCCTGCGGAAATTCCTTTGGATACAATCCTAGATTTGGTGTTTTTTCCGATGTGGATCATTTTGGTACCTGTATCCGCCTGCTGATGATTATTAGTCACAGCTACAGAATAGAACTCTCCTTGAGAATAATCACCTTTAAGAATACAGGATGGATATTTCCAGGTCACAGCAGAGCCTGTTTCTACTTGAGTCCAGCTGATTTTCGCATGGTCACCAGCACAGATTCCTCGCTTGGTTACAAAATTGTATATACCGCCTTTTCCATCTTTATCTCCTGGGTACCAATTCTGTACTGTTGAGTACTTCACTTCAGCTTCCTGAGCAGCATAGATTTCAACTACCGCAGCATGAAGTTGATTTTCATCTCGCATAGGGGCAGTACATCCCTCTAGGTAGGATACATATGAATTATCTTCCGCTACTATGAGTGTTCTCTCAAATTGACCTGTATTTGCAGCATTTATTCTGAAATAAGTGGACAATTCCATAGGGCATCTTACCCCTTTAGGAATGTAGCAAAATGAGCCATCAGAAAACACCGCAGAATTCAAAGCTGCATAATAGTTGTCTCCAGGAGTCACCACCGACCCTAGATATTTTTTAATGAGTTCCGGGTGTTCTTCTACTGCTTCGCTGAACGAAGAAAAAACGATTCCAAGTTCAGATAATGTTTCCTTAAACGTAGTAGCGACAGAAACTGAATCAATAACAGCATCTACAGCTACGCCAGTCAATCTCTTTTGTTCGTTGAGGGAAATGCCCAGTCTTTCAAAAGTTTTGAGAAGTTCAGGGTCAATCTCATCCAAGCTCTTCGCTTTCTTTTCTTGCTTCGGAGCGGAGTAGTATTTTATGGCTTGAAAATCAATTTTTGGGTACTTGACGTTGGGCCATTTTGGCTCTTCCATCTTTTCCCATTTGCGATAAGCAGTCAATCTCCATTCTAGCAGCCAATCTGGCTCATTTTTCTTGGCAGATATAAATCGAACTATATCTTCATTGAGACCAAAAGGGGCTTCATCCGCTTCAAAATCTACGTGCCATCCATGTTCGTATTCCTTCGAGGTAAATTCCTCTAGAACTTGATCGTCTTTGCTCATAAAATATTCAGATTCTATTACTCTGTAAACCACCAAGTCGCTTGGAAGTTTCGCAAAGTAAGCACTTATTTATAATTATTCTAAATAATTAAGTACCGAACTGAGCCCGTTTCGTAATGTTTTGAGAAAATTCTGATTTATCAGAATAAAAGGTGCCTGTTAAGGCTTTCTTCAAGAGAGATGAAAGTTTCTGTTCTCTCTATACCCTCTACTTTTTGGATTTTGTCATGAAGCACATCTTTCAGATGCTTGGTGTCTCTACAATGTATCTTTATGAAGATGTTGTAATTACCTGTGGTATAATGAACCTTCACTATTTCCACTATTTCTTTGAGCTGCTCCACTACAGAGTCATAGAGTGAAGACTTCTGCAGGTAAATGCCCATGAAGCAAGTGACATCATATCCTAATTTGGAATAATCCATCTTAAGAGTGGTTCCTTGCACCACGCCCATTTCCTCCAATTTCTTCATACGCACGTGCACAGTTCCACCAGATACGAATACCTTTTTGGCCACTTCCGTGTAAGGTATCTTGGCATCTTGCATCAAAAGATTGAGGATTTTTAAATCAATGTTGTCTATTTCGTAATTCTTGCTCATGGCACTGAGTGTTCTTGGTGGAGTATGCGAAGATCTATTGGTCTTCTTGTTCATTTTAAAATTAAGTCAAAAATATTAAAAAATTCACAACAAACACATAAGATGTTTAATGGAAAACATAGAAAAGTGGAGATAGTATGTAAATATTGAAAGTCGCTCTTTTTTAATTTGAGAATAGCATTAAAAGAAATCGCAGATTTATTATTCGTTTTTTACTCATTATTAGAAATATTCTTTCTTAAGTATTTATTTTTACCAAATAATGATTTGAAAATAGGAGGTATTTTCATTGAATAATATCTAATATCGGAGCCTATTTCTGAGGTCAAATATGAGATTGTTAAATTGAAAGCCTTTTCATTGTTTGGTTTCTAAAAATTCAATCAATGATTTGAAATATTAGTAATTATCGTTTTAGGCTGTTTAAATTTGCAAAGTAGACAAAAGGAAGAAGTCCTTGAGTTGATAGAAAATGTAGGGTATTTGATCGCGTTACAGAATACTCTTAAGAAGGATCGCAACCTTCTCCTACATCCATTTTTGGGTTAATGTTGTTTATTTGAATTTGGTCGTGGTAGGGGTGCCACGACCTTTTTCTTTTTATAGCCCTACTTTTTATTCCCTTCCTTTTCCATTTTAACATCTTTCTGACTTGGTTTCACCAACAGGATATCTATATTTAGAAGTTGAACAATAACTATCTAAAATGGAAAATAGACCCTGGTTATCATCTTATCCTTCTGGAATTCCTCATACTGTTGATTCAGACAAATATTCTTCTCTAGCTGAGCTATTCGTAGAATCGCGAAGCAAGTTTGGACCATTACCTGCCTATGAAAACATGGGTAAGGTTATTTCATTTGAAGAGTTAGGCCAATTGAGCGATGATTTTGCATCATATCTTCAAAATGACTTGGGTCTTAAGCCGGGAGAAAAAATTGCCATTCAACTTCCTAATATCCTCCAGAATCCAATTGCCATGTATGGTGCACTCAAGGCGGGGTTGGTTGTGGTGAACACGAATCCACTTTATACTGCTGCCGAGATGAAGCATCAGTTTACGGATTCTGGGGCTAAAGCCATAGTTATACTTGCCAATTTTGCGTGTAACCTGGAGGAGATACTTGAAGAAACTCAGATCGAGCATGTAATCGTTACAGAGTTAGGAGACCTTATAGGTGGTTTCAAGGGTGGACTTGTCAATTTTGTGGTGAAGTATGTCAAGAAAATGGTCCCTTCATACAATCTCCCTAAAGCCGTAAAATATAAGGAAGCTTTAAGTCGGGGTAGCAAAAACAAACTTCAACCGCCAGCTATCAAATCTTCTGACTTGGCATTTTTGCAGTACACAGGAGGAACGACTGGTGTTTCTAAGGGTGCTATGCTCACTCATAGAAATTTGATCGGGAATCTCCAGCAGTTAGAAGCCTGGCTAATGCAGACTGATCTCGAGGATGGAAAGGAGATATTCATTGCCGCTTTGCCGCTCTATCATATTTTCGCACTCAATGCACATGCGCTACTACCGGCTAAGCTTGGAGCAAAAAATATTTTGATTACGAATCCTAGAGACATGAAAGGATTTGTAAAAGAGCTAAGCAAACATCCATTCACCCTGATCACTGGTGTAAATACTTTGTTTAATGGACTACTCAATGCTCCCGGATTTGACAAAATTGATCATTCAACAATCAAAGTAGCATTAGCCGGAGGTATGGCTCTTCAGCGTGCTGTAGCGGACAAATGGGAAAACCTAACTGGTAAAAAAATTGCGGAAGCGTATGGATTGACAGAGACCTCTCCAGGCTTGTGTATTAACCCGCTGGGTGAAGGTAACAGAGTAGGCACCATTGGGATGCCAATACCTGAGACTGATGTGGTGCTGTTGGATGATGAAGGCAAAGAAGTTCCAATCGGAGAGAAAGGGGAATTGTGCGCTAAAGGACCACAAGTATTTGGCGGATATTGGGAGCGACCAAAAGAGACTGAGGAAGCATTTGTCAATGGCTATTTCAAGACTGGAGATATAGCTATCATGGAACCGGATGGCTATTTCAAAATCGTTGATCGTAAGAAGGAGATGATTTTGGTTTCAGGATTTAACGTATATCCAAACGAGGTGGAAGATGCAGTGGCCTTACATCCGAAGGTATTGGAAGTAGGAGCTATCGCTGTACCAGACGAAAAGTCCAATGAGGCAGTGAAGGTGGTGATAGTGAAAAAAGATGAATCGCTTACTGAAGAAGAGATCAAGGAATTTTGTAAAGAGAAATTAACTGGCTACAAGCGGCCGAAGCATGTGAGCTTCGTGAAGGAACTTCCTAAGTCTAACGTAGGTAAAATCCTAAGAAGGATTATTAAGGAAGAAGACGCCAAAAGGCATACTTACAAATAAGTCTAATACTTAAAGTTGTCTTCTAATTGATCAAATGGAATCATAAGCGAAGTAGGTCCGTCTGAGTACGAGGAGATCTCATAGGGATTGTAGAGGATGATGAGTCCAGATTCATCAAAGCCGAACACTTCGCTTAATTCAAATTTGTCATTGTCAAATATGAATCCTTTATCGGAGTAGGAATCATTCTCAGCAAGTCCTTCTTGTGACCTGAAAACTTGTTCCGCTAGGTTTTTGATATGTCTTGGCTTCTTAAAGAAGTAACCAAGCTTCAATTCTTCTTTTCCTTCCTTTCCAACATTTAGATACCTGACGGTTGTATTAGGGTGTGCACCACCAGAATAGCTCGAAACCTCAAATTTTACGGATACAACATGCTGGCTAATATAAGTAGGTGTTGCCTTCACGTTGAGGTACCATGCTGTACGCGAATCGGGAAAATTCTTCTTAAAATCAGCATAGCTAGCTAAGAATTGATTGGCCAAGGCGGTAGTATTGAATGGCACATCATCTTCAAGAATGAAGTCCGAAATAGTTTCATTGATCGTCTTGATCACCAACTTATTGATCTTGACGGAGTTGCCATGAGCTGAAAGAAAACGAGGATAATCTACAGTGACTTCACTGCACGATCCACTTTCGCAGTTGTCAGCTTTTCTCTCAAAATCAGCCATTTCGAAGAACTCCGAAGTAGTTGGTTTATTTGAAGTAGGTTCTTCCGTTTTTTCGTTTTCCGTTTGATTCGGCGTTTCCTTTTTAAGACTATCACATGATCCCAGTATCAGGAAAAATAGTAGGTGATGTATGGAATATTTGAAATTTTTCATGGAAAATATTAATGGCTCAATCGGGTTTTAGCTATCGTTCAGGGTGATTCTGGTTCGGATAATCTAATAATAGGAAATAACTATTCTTGAATTATATAATTTCGCCGAATCTAAATAATTAAACGCTTATGAAATCAAAATTTTACTATTTCGCCTTACTTTTTGTCTTTGCTTTAGTGGCAAACGCACAGTCTGACACCACTTACTGGAAAAAGGGTGGGTTTGTGTCAGCTACATTCTCTCAAGTGTCACTAAGTGATAGTTGGGCAGCTGGGGGATCAGAAAACATTTCTTTGAACGGAGCTACGGGACTTTACGCTGATTACAAAAAAGCCCGAACTACATGGGAAAACTCATTGGATCTTGGCTATGGAATGATCAATCAGAATGATACAAGATTTGAGAAATCGGATGATAAAATCAACTTTGCATCTAAATATGGTTATCAAATAATCAATGGAGAAACTAAGTGGTACTACAGTGCGCTCCTCGATTTCAAAACTCAATTTGCTCAAGGAGTGGTAGCAGGCTCTAATGGTGCAGATAGTGTAATATCTAACTTTATGGTTCCTGGTTATTTGACAGTTGGTTTGGGTATAGACTATAAGCCTAATTCTAAAATCTCCTTCAACTACATTCCATTGACAGGGAAGTTTACTTTCGTGAATGACCAAGCCTTAGCGGACAAAGGTGCGTATGGGGTAGACCCTGGCAGTAAGTTCAGAGCTGAGATGGGATCTTTCCTAAGAGTGAAGTACAAAGACGATATTGTCACCAACGTAAATGTTGAATCTCGTTTGGAACTGTTTTCGAATTATGTTAAAGACTTTGGGACGATAGATGTCAACTGGCAAACCATGATTGTAATGAAAGTGAATAGCGTACTATCCGCCAATTTCTTCACTCATCTTATATACGATGAAGATATCAAGACTTTGCAAAGTGATGGAACTCCGGGAGATGCCAAAGTTCAATTCAAGAGCGTTTTCGGAGTTGGTCTGGCTTACAATTTTGGTGCTAGCAGAAAGTAAGATCAGGTTGATTTTTGAATAGAATTAAGTCTAAAGTCCATCGTCAGATGGACTTTTTTTATGCCTAGTTTTGCGGTCGTTATGATGAGATATTTAGTTGTACTTATTGGTGTTTTATTTATCAATTGTTCTCCATTATTTGCACAGCGAACAGTGAACACACAGAGCCTTTATTGGGTGAAATATGGCGCCAGTTTTGCTGTCGGCACTGATTTGAAAATACAAGCTTCAATAGAAGATAGGAGGTACTTCAAGAATAATAGACAGCACATGTGGCTCTATACACTTGATGCCAATAAACGATTGAAAAATGGTTGGTCAGCAGGAGTAGGCTTTATGAGATGGACCATACTTATGCCGTCCGATCCAGAATCTTTACATGAAGTCACACAAGGCGAATGGCGACCTTTTCAATATTTGACTCACTCTGCTCCTTTGTCTGGTCGATTTGAATTTGGTCAACGAATGATGTTGGAAGAACGGATACGTCAGAATTTCTCTAGCGATCCTCTTACCGGATCTCCTGTAATTGAAGATGGTTATTATGCTTATTTGAGATATAGGCACAGATTGCAAATCACCGCGAAGATTAATGCAGTTGACAGCCGAGTACCCATATCAGTGACACTTGCCAATGAGGCTATGCTGCATTTTGGTGATGACCGAATCATCAATACCTTCGACCAAAATAGGGTATCTATAGCTATGAATTTGAAGCTGCTAGAATCAACAAAACTGTCCTTAGGCTATCTCAACTGGTACCAGCAGTCTGCCGCTACAACAGATTATGTGAGAAGAAATATTGCTACCTTGTACGTGACGCAGCAGTTCTAAAACTACTGCTGAACGTGTGATAATGGTGTCTTGATATGGATATCCCGCTGTGGGAATGGGATCTCCACATTGTGTTTCTTAAACTCTTTGAATATCTCGTAATAGAGCTCACTTTTGAGTACCCGTGGCCTGTCCGTATAGGTGCTTGTCCATACAGCCAAGATAAAGTTCAGCGAACTGTCACCATACTCATCAAACAACACTGATGGCTCTGGATCTTTGAGGACGTTTTTATTTTCATCGGCCACTTTCATGAGGATGCTCTTAATTTTTTGTGGGTCTTCATTGTAACTCACTCCAACAGGAATTTTAAACCTGATATTGCGATTGTTGTGACTCCAGTTGATTACTCGGCTGGAAATAAACTCGGAGTTTGGCACAATCACGGATATGTTATCATTAGTCAATACCTGAGTGGCTCTGAAGGATATTGCTATTACATTTCCTTGTATTTCACCCACTTCTATTCGATCTCCGACCTTGATGGGTTTTTCGAAAAGTATGATGATGCCCGATATGAAATTGTCAGTGATATTTTGCAAACCAAAACCAATCCCTACACCCAAGGTACCCACCACTAAAGTCAATGCTGTAAGGTCTATGCCGGCAGTCTGGATGATCACCGTGGTACCCACAAAGACAATTACAAACCTAGTAACCGTCCCAACAGTGGTCCGGACACCTTGCTCCACATTGGCTTTGACCAATATGTTCTCAACCAAAAGTTTTTTGATTCGCTTGGCGAGGATATTGAGGATAAGAAATGCAACCAGCATATAAACTATGGTAGCTACGCTGATGTCATTTTCACCAAGTTTGAATAGAGACCTGGTCAACAAGGCTATAGCTGAATCTAGAAGGGCCATCAGTGACGCCCAAGCTTCCGAGAGGGTGTTTTGCATGGGACTAATCTAGTGGTTTTGGCAATAGCAAAGAGCTATCTCCGTAGCTAAGAAAGCGATAATTATTATCAAGGGCAGATTGGTAGACATCCTTCCACTGCTCTCCAATAAGCGCGGCTACTAGAAGCATAAGCGTAGATCCGGGTTGATGAAAATTGGTAATCAAGCCATCACAAATGCGAAACTCATACCCAGGATAGATGAATATCTCTGTGTGACCAAGTAATTGATTGATTCCCTTTCGATCCAGGTATGCTAAGATAGCCTGGAGACTTTCTTCTTTTGACACCACATTTATCGCTTCGTAGGCTGTTTCCTTTTTTATAGCAAATTCAGCCTCAGAATTCTCTGCGAGAAGCTGACCAAACCAGAAAAGACTTTCTAAAGTTCTCATACTGGTTGTCCCTACGGGTAATATGTTTTTAGCTGCCAAAAGGTTTTCAATATTTGCTCTTGACACTACTACGTGCTCACGGTGCATCGGATGTTCTTTTACATTATCAACCTTAATGGGCTGAAAAGTGCCAGCTGATACGTGTAAGGTCAGAAAATCCATACCAATTCCTTTCTGTCTGATCTCTTCCAACACTTTGTCAGTAAAATGTAGCCCAGCCGTAGGGGCAGCCACAGCACCTTCTGATTTGGAGTACACCGTCTGATACCTTGGCACATCTTCTTCTGTAGCGGCTCGTCCGAGATATGGAGGTAATGGAATTTTGCCCACTTCAGAAAGAATCTCTGAGAAGGTCATATCTCCTGACCAATCAAATGTTACCTCGTTGGTGGATGTTCTTCTGGCAGTGAGCGATGTAGTAGCTAGATTGATATGAAGATCTTGCCCAACTTTCCAACGTTTTGAATTGCCAATCATCACTTGCCAAACACACGAGCCCTTACTGCCCATGATCTCTTCATGCACTTGAGACGGTTTGAGCGGCGCTAGTAGAAAAATTTCTATTTTGGCACCTGTCTCTTTCTCCAATATTAACCTTGCGGGAATCACCTTGGTATCGTTAAATACAAGAAGTGTTTCTTGAGGAATTATATTCGGAATTTCATCGAACTTGCGATGATTGATTTCACCTTGATTGAAATATAAAAGTTTGGAGGCTGCCCTGTCAGATAGGGGGTGTTTGGCTATTTTCTCATCAGGTAGTTCATATTGAAATTCATTCAGCACCAAACTTTCCGTTGACATATTTATTTTACTGTTATGTTGAGACTCGAATATAAAGACTACACACTTGATTTTAAATTTGCAGCAGGCACAAGTCGCGGAATTCTCCGAAAACATCATGTGATGTTTGTCAAAGTCTTTGCAGATGATTCTGATCTTTATGGGGTAGGAGAGGCAGCTCCATTGCCCAACTTAAGTATTGATTCTCTTGATCTAATCGATGATTATTTACCTGAGTTGTCATCAAGACTGAAGAACTCAAGTGTACCAACCAATCAACATGAAGTTTTTTCTTTAGTCAATGAAATAGTACCTCAAGATTTGCCAAGCTTAAAAATGGCACTAGAGGTAGCACTGCTAGATCTTATCCACGGAGGGCGACATCTTTGCTTCAAAAATTCATTTTATCGGGGCAAGTCTAGTATCCCAATTAATGGATTGATATGGATGGATGAGGCAGAAAAAATGAGCGAGCAGATTCAGAATAAACTAGCAGCGGGCTATCGCTGTGTCAAGATGAAAATTGGCGCGATTGATTTTGAACAAGAACTGAATCTGATTCAATCGCTGAGGGCACATTCTGACGATTTAATCATTAGAGTGGATGCCAATGGTGCTTTTCCGACCAATGAAGTACTATCCAAACTGATGGTATTAGAAGCATACAATATTCACTCTATTGAACAACCAATCATGGCAGGGCAGCATGAAGCTATGCAGCTGATATGCAGACGGTCAAAAGTTCCTATTGCCTTGGATGAGGAATTGATTGGAATCCATGACTTTGATAAAAAGGAGGCTCTACTAAATCTGATTCGACCTCAGTACATTATCCTTAAGCCAACTTTGCTGGGTGGTTTTAAAAACACTTTGGAGTGGATGAGTTTGGCAGATCAAATGAATATTGGTTGGTGGCTCACTTCAGCACTAGAAAGCAATGTTGCCTTGAATGCTATAGCTCAGTTCGCCGCTAATTATCCCAATAGTGGATTTCAAGGATTAGGAACCGGTCAGCTTTATCACAACAACATTGAATCCCCGCTAAGAATTGAAAAAGCTGCACTCTTATATGATGAAGGCGTCAATTGGCAGAGCGTCTTTTGATAGGATGTATTAGCTTGCCAGCCATTAATCAGGAATTTTGACTGATTGTGTAGTCGAAGGAACTGCCAGACAATATGTACGTAGTAAACAAGGGATAAATTTATGAAGGGAAAATTCATTTTTTTGGGGTTGTTGTTTTGGTCACTGCAGGTGGCTTATGGTCAACTCACCACAGATTACTCGAGTGGGGCTTTACTACAAAGACTAGAAGAGCTGAATACCCTGGGGAGTGTGCTTTATATAGCAGCTCATCCGGATGATGAAAACACGCAATTGATTTCTTATCTGGCGAACGGAAGGAATTTCAGAACCGGCTATTTGAGTGCTACACGTGGTGATGGAGGGCAGAATCTCATAGGCCCAGAAATTAGAGAAAGACTTGGTGTACTACGGACTCAAGAACTACTCGCGGCTAGAAGAACGGATGGAGGTGAGCAGTTTTTCGCTAGAGCGAATGATTTTGGTTACTCAAAACACCCGGACGAAACTTTTTCTGTTTGGGACAAAGAGAAGGTGCTCGCTGATTTCGTTTGGGTGATTCGTAATTTCCAACCAGATGTATTGGTCACCAGGTTTAGTAGAGTGCCAGGGTCAAGCCATGGGCATCATACGGCCTCCGCCATATTGGCTATGGAGGCTTTCAAGTTAAGCGGAGACAGTACGGCCTATCCTGAGCAACTTGAATTCGTCGATACCTGGCAGCCTTCCAAAATATTTTACAATATCGGTTTGTGGTCTTTTCGCAGAAGCGGTAAAACCTTCAATGAAGATGAGTATTTAAAAATAGATGTAGGCGGCTATAACCCTCACCTGGGACAATCCTACACCGAGATATCTGCGCTCAGCAGAAGCATGCACAAAAGCCAAGGGTTTGGAAGGGCTGGCAGTCGCGGGTCTGAGTATGAGTATTTTGAGCAATGGGGCGGTGATCGTTCCACAGAAGGTTTGTTTGAGGGTATTGATACTTCTTGGGAAAGGGTTGAAAATAGCTCGGAGGTAGCAACATACCTTGCCGATGCTTTACGCAGCTTTGATCCTTCGCGCCCAAGTGCTATCCTCGGGTCTTTGATAAATGCTCGGAGCTCATTGCTGGCATTGCCAGATCAGTATTGGAAGGATAGAAAACTCAATGAGATTGATGAATTGATCAAAATCGTGACAGGAGTTTTTATGGAAGTATCATGTGATAAAAAATCCTATTCAGTTGGAGATACAATAGCTACAGATTTGGAAATAATCAATAGAAGTCCGGAAGAGATCATGCTTACTTCCGTCAACTTCAACACTTACAGTGAAAATTTCATTTACAATCTTGACCTCAAGGAGAACCAAAGCAATCTATTCGATTATTCATTTGTGATACCTTCATCGGTCAAAACTTCTAATCCTTATTGGTTGGAGAAGCCAAGCAGCACAGGGATGTATACTGTGGATGATCAACAGCAGATCGGTCAGGGCGAGAATGCTCCTCAAATTATGGCTAGGGTCACGTTGAAAATCGGAAAGCAATTTATGGACTATGAGTTGCCGGTAGTGTATCGGGTCACTGATCCAGTAAAAGGGGAAATGAAAAGCATCGTGGAAATCACACCAAGGGCCATTGTGAATCTAGACCCCCGAGCGATGGTTTTTGTCGGCAGTTCTTCGAAGCAAATCAAAGTGGAAGTTAGCTCAGGCAGTGGAGCAGTTGATGGTGTATTAAGGTTGAAATTGGGTGATGGCTGGCAAGTAGAGCCAAGCGAGATGCAGGTGAGCATAGACCGAACAGGAGCCAAAAAATCGTTTGATTTTAAAGTGACCCCTCCTGCCAAGGCTTCAAGTACAATTGTTCAAGCGGAGTTGCAGATTAGGGATGAATATTTCCGCCAGGGAAGAGTAGAAATGAACTATGATCATGTGCCAAGACAAACGATTTACCCGTTAAGTGAGGTACAGGTAGTTAGTCTGCCCAATAAGAATATCGCTGGCAAAATTGGATATATAATGGGTGCTGGTGATGATGTTCCGCATAGTCTCACGCAGCTCGGATATGAAGTGGAACTATTGGATGAAGATGATATTGAGGCTCAGCAGTTAAGCCAGTTTAAAGCGATTATTCTTGGTGTGAGGGCCTTCAATACCCTACCGTGGCTGGCCTTTAAAAATCAGGAGTTATTCGGGTACGTCAAGGCTGGAGGAAACGTGATCGTCCAATACAATACCTCTCATAGATTGGTAACTAAGGATGTAGCACCATATGATATTCAGCTATCCAGAGATCGCGTGACGGTAGAGGAGGCTCCTGTCACATTTTTAAATGCAAAACATCCGGTGTTGCAAAGTCCATTTAAAATCTCAGCAAAAGACTTTGACGGGTGGGTGCAAGAGCGAGGGTTATATTTCCCATCCGAATGGGCTGGTGAATTCACCCCAATATTGAGTATGAATGATCCCGGAGAACCGGCTCGAAAAGGCAGCCTATTGGTAGCTAAGCATGGCAAGGGATACTATTGTTATACCGGGCTCTCGTTTTTTAGAGAATTGCCAGCAGGGGTGAGCGGCGCGTATAAACTGCTCATCAATATGATTTCGTTAGGAGAACAATGAACTAAGAAATGGAAAAAGCCAGCGACAGACAAAATGCGACACCACCGTACTTCAAATCCTGGAGTAGTATCTACTGGATAGTAGGTGGTAGCCTTGTGTTATTCATTTTATTGTTGTCATTGTTTAGCCGGGCATTCGTATGAATGGGCTAGATCTTACGGTGCTGATAGGCACACTGCTACTGATAGTAGTGTATGGCATGTGGAAGACCCGAGGGCCTCAGGGTATCGACAGATACTTGCGAGGAGGGGAAACCTTGAAATGGGGCACCATTGGCTTGTCTGTGATGGCTACTCAGGCTAGCGCTATTACCTTTATTTCCACGCCAGGTCAGGCATACGAAAGTGGCATGGGATTTATTCAAAACTACCTTGGCCTGCCCATAGCGATGATAATTGTATCAGCGTTTTTCATCCCGATATACTATAAGCTCAAGGTCTATACCGCATATGAGTATCTCGAAATGAGATTTGACCTCAAAACACGTATACTTGGTGCTACTCTCTTTTTGATTCAGCGCGGATTAGCAGCAGGTATTACGATATATGCACCAGCCATTATTCTGTCCAGTATTCTCGACTGGGATCTCACAGCTACGATTATTCTTACAGGACTGCTCGTGATCGTCTATACAGCCTCCGGTGGAACGGATGCGGTGAGCATCACTCAGAAATATCAGATGGGAGTGATCCTTGGAGGTATGGTGATCGCTTTGTTTGTCATAGTGTACTACATCACCGACTATGTTTCTCTTGGAAACGCAATGCAACTGGCAGGTAGTCTTGAGAAATTGAATGCCGTGGATTTTGATTTGAATTTTGAAAAGCGTTATACGATTTGGTCAGGCTTGGCGGGAGGTCTGTTTCTAGCACTTAGCTATTTTGGAACAGATCAATCTCAAGTGCAGCGTTACCTTGGAGGCAAGGATGTTACCGAAGGTAGAATGGGATTGATGTTTAATGCAGTGCTGAAAATCCCTATGCAGTTTCTGGTATTGCTAGTGGGAGTGATGGTCTATGTGTTTTACATCTTTTATACTCCTCCCGTGCATTTCAAGGAAACTTCGATTGCCCAGCTAGAAGCCTCGGCGTACGCTGATGAATACAATACACTCAATGCGCAGTACGGGGAAATGATGTCGGAACGCAAATCTATAGCTCTGTCATTGTCAGATGAAAATTTGGATGAGAATGGTGAAGCAGAATTGATCGCATCCCTAAGATCGATAGATGCTGAGTCCATCAAAGTAAGGGAAGAAGTCAAAGGGCTTCTGGTGAAGTCTGACCCAACCATCAAAACGAAAGATTCAGATTACATCTTCTTAACGTTCATACTGGCCTATCTGCCACATGGACTGATCGGCCTTTTGATTGCCGTGATATTTTCTGCAGCTATGTCATCTTCATCTTCAGAATTGAGCGCTTTGTCTTCTACAACCACTATGGACTTCTACAAACGATTGGTGTCTAAAGTAGGTGTACGAAGCGACGTGATGGTTTCTCGTGCCTTGACAGTGATCTGGGGTATTATTGCGATATCCTTCGCGATGCTCGCCAAAAATTCAGAAAACTTGATCGAGGCGGTGAACATCGTTGGATCCATTTTTT
The DNA here is from genome assembly GCA_049115815.1 of Cyclobacteriaceae bacterium. GTDB lineage: Bacteria > Bacteroidota > Bacteroidia > Cytophagales > Cyclobacteriaceae > Marinoscillum. The sequence goes on from JAGDZO010000001.1 coordinate 172,588, forward strand.
ATGGTACCATTTTGGGAATTTTCTTAGTAGCATTTTTTATCAAGAAAGTATCAGGGTCTGCTGTGTTTTGGGCTGCATTGATTGCACAACTTTCAGTCATAATCTGCCATTTTCTCACAGTCTATGAGGTCATTACGGTGGGTTACCTCTGGTACAATTTGATTGGCTGTTTCCTAACCATAGTACTCAGCTTGATATTCCAAGCAGGCGGATTACGAAGCGACATAAAAAAGCCCTGACGTAAACGCCAAGGCTTTTGATTCATTGACTTGATTTAAAGCTTACTTCAGAGAAGCAATCAAATCTTCATTTCTCTTCACATATCCAAAATCTCCTCCTTCATTAGCTTTTGCCAATTCGATAGATTTTTTGGCAGTAGCAATAGCGTCTTTTTTGTTACCCATTGCAGCTTGGATTTTGGCTTTGGTGTGTATGTGCCAGAACTGGCCACCATTTTTTCCTTCTGCCAAGTACATGTTGATCCATTCCAAAGCTTGGTCTAGATCCTTATTGATAGACAGATAAAAGTTAGCAGCCTGTACGTAGTTTCCTACATTGACTTTAGTGTTCTTCGCTATAGATTCCAATACTGCATCTTGGTAAGAAACAGTGATCGGAAGTTTCCAAGAAGCATTGCTCCAAGAGAATTCGATGTTGGCAGATGTGTTGTCTTCGCTGATATCAGATATCTGGAAGGTCATCGACTCTACAGGAGAAGAAAGTGCGATTGGCTTTACTGCAGTTTTCACCACCACATCTTCTTCCTTGAAGTTGCTCATATTACCACCTATCATCTTACCGTGGATATATACGGTCCACTCGTCCTTACCCGGTACGCTCAAGATCAGGTATTCACCAGCTTTCACATCTGTTCCAGCAATTTTAGCATCTGTACTTAGCGTTAGTTTAGTCCCAGAGTTCGCTCCTGTTCTCCACAGTTGACCGAATGGTAGCAGGTATTTATCTCCTTCACCGAAGATCATTCTTCCCTTCACTTTTGGTCTGAAGTAGTCAATACTCACTTCAGTCAATCCTACTACACTTGAGACAGAGCCGGCAGGACTTGGCTGAGGAGTTTCGATTTGTGCTAATGCTGTACCGCAAGCAAATAGGATTACCAATAGGGTTAGTTTTGTTATTTTAATCATAGAATTGTTTTGGTTAGTGTTATATAAAATGTTTGACTTAACTACATACGAAAAACTTCCCAAATCGTTTTACCTAAGATCTGATGTAGTGCAGATCGCGAAGGACTTGATAGGCAAGGTTCTCTTTACAAACATAGGTGGAATCTTGACAGCAGCCAAGATAGTAGAAACGGAGGCTTATTGCGGTCGGAATGACCGAGCATGTCATGCTTTTGAGAGACGTACTAAGCGCACGGAAACAATGTATGGAGAGGGCGGAGTGGCCTATGTCTATTTGTGTTATGGTATTCATCATTTGTTCAATGTAGTAACCAATATGCACGATCATGCAGATGCTGTTTTGATCAGAGCTGCAGAACCAATCATAGGTATTGAGCAGATGCAGCTAAGAAGGAAAAAGCAAAAGCCTACCCAGCTCACTTCTGGACCAGGTGTTTTGAGTCAGGCGCTTGGTATTTCCACAACCTATAATGAAGCGAGCTTGGTAGGAGAGGAAATCTGGATTGGTGCAGATAGAAATCAAATCAGGCTAGAAATCGAAATAGATAGAAGAGTTGGCGTGGATTATGCAGGGGAAGATGCTTTGCTGCCTTGGCGGTTTATGCTGAGGGAAAGCGAATATGTGAGCGTTAAAAAAAGAAATCTCTGAGGATCAGAGATTTCAATTTGCTTTCATACACTTGTTTAACTTTGTCGCTGGGGCTGAAACCCTGTTGGAATAATACAAATATATCTAAGTATAATTTAAAAAATAAAATAATTATACAAATTAGTAGAATATTCATATAATGAAGAACATCTTATTGTTTGCATTCAGTCTTTTGCAATTCGTTACTGTCAATGCACAGATAGTATTTTTCGGTAAATCCGAACCAATCCGAACCGTTAATTCGGCTAGTGGGGAGAATTATCTTTTCTTGGATTTTGACAATTCTGAAATGTACCTAACAAGAGAAAAACACCCTGGCAATAAACATGGTGTTCGAGATGCAGGAGATATATGGCTTAGTAGACTGGATAGTACCTGGAGCGAGCCAGAGTTATTGAAGATCAATGATAAGGATTTTGCGGCTCCAGCTGGCCGAACTCCTGATGGGCAATATCTACTCTTTCATAGGGTAGAGTATGATAAAGGCGTTTACAATGGAAGTGTGCTTGCTTTTTCTGGAAAGCGATCGGTTGAGCCGTTGAATATTCCTTATTTTAAGAATATCTCGCCAATCCAAACTGGTAACCTCTCTAAAGACGGTAAATATCTTATGCTCAGCATGGAGAACAAACAAGGCTATGGAGTAGATGATTTGTTTGTTTGTGAGTTGCAATCTGATGGCAGTTGGTCTGCACCTAAGAATCTAGGAAATGTTGTGAATACAGAATTTCAAGAGATTACTCCGTTCTTAGCGGCGGACAATAAAACCATGTATTTCTCTTCCAATGGCAGGAGAGGAGCTGGGAGTTTTGATATCTATCAGACAAAAAGGCTAGATGATACATGGCAGAATTGGTCAATACCTAAAAGTGTTGGGATTGATGTAAATACTGAGGGTGCGGAGACTTCATTTATGTTTGACCCGGATGCTGAGTACGCCTATTATGTTTCCACTCAAAATAGTGACGGGTATGGTGATGTTAGGCGAATCAAAATCTCTACAGATATCAAACCAGCCCAAGAGCTGGATGTGGTTCAGCTGCGCATTGCTGAGATCAGGGAACAATCAGATACGCTAAATTTCCTGTTGGTTGACAAGCGCAAAGGGACTCCAATTCAAGGCGAAGCGCTTTGGGTAGTGGGAGGAGACACTATTGAAATGTTTTCAAACAATGATGGTTTGATCTCCTTAGTGAAGGGTGAGGAATTGAGAGATGTGGAGTTTAAGTCAAAAGGCTACCTGTCTACCAGACTGGATGTGAGTGGTCAAGCTTTGAATGATGTGATGAGAGTTTCTTTAGAGCCGCTGGAAACGGGCAATGTCATCACGCTTGATCATGTGCTGTTTTATAGAGGAACAGCCAATTTCGTGGAGGGTTCGCAGGATGAATTGGATCTGGTAGTGGAGATGATGAATGAAAACCCAGAAGTGAAAATTTTCCTAAAAGGCCATACGGATAATGTGGGTAACAGTGTACTGAACATTCAGCTCTCGCGCGAACGAGTATTGACCGTAGAGGAATATCTTTTTGACAAAGGGATTGCCAGAGACAGGATCACAGGTGATGGATTTGGTGGCGAAAAGCCGATCGCTAGCAATGATACAGAAGCGACGAGAAAATTAAATCGTAGGGTAGAGTTTGAGGTAATCAGAGATTAAAAACCTGCTGCTGCGTCATCTCCTCTAGGATCAGCACCGCCTTCAAGTTTTCCGTCAGGTCTTACAAGTATGCAGTCATTTCGCCCGATTTTGTCAACCATATCGAATTCATAACCTGCTGACTCAAGCGCTGAAATTGTTGTTTCAGACATTGACCCTTCTTCAGCTTTGATCGTTTCTGGTAGCCACTGATGATGAACTTTCTTAGCATTCACAGCCTCTTGCATGGTCATCCCATAGTCAATAACATTGAGGACACTCTGAAACACTGAAGTAATGATGGTAGACCCACCTGGGCTGCCAAGTACCATTTTTAACTGTCCATCCTTCTCTACAATGGTAGGCGTCATAGAACTCAGCATGCGCTTCCCAGGTGCGATGGCATTGGCTTTACCTCCTATCAAACCAAAGTAATTGGGTGCGCCAGGCTTGGCACTAAAGTCATCCATTTCATTATTCAAAACAAAACCTGCGCCTTCTACCCAAACCTTGCATCCGTAGTTAAGATTGAGCGTGGTGGTAGTAGACACAGCATTGCCATATTTATCAACTATAGAAAAGTGGGTTGTCTCAGGTGATTCTGCTGGGAAATCGCCACCTGCTATCTCAGAGGAGGGAGTCACTTTATCCAATCGAATATCCTTAAATCTGGCGAGGTTGTATGGTTCGGATATCAAGGTGTCAATAGGAACTGGATAATAATCTGAGTCGCCCAGATGCTTAGAACGGTCGGCAAATACCCTTTTCTCGATCTCCGACATGAGGTGGACTGCTTTCGCAGAATTATGTTCATACTGACCTATATCTAATAGTTCTGCACCTTGTAGCAGTTGGATGACCGCTATACCGCCACTTGACGGAGGAGGCATGCTGATGATCTTATGACCTTTATACTGTCCAATAATAGGAGCGCGCCAAGTAGCCTCATAATCTGCAAGATCAGCATGGCTAATGATGCCATCTCCTCGCTCCATCTCTGCTACGATCTGGTTCGCAACGGCACCCTTGTAAAAACCATCACGACCATTGTCACGAATGTATGATAGGGTAGCCGCAAGATTGGGTTGATTGATGAAATCGCCTGCTTTCCAACCTTCTTCCTTGAGTGCCCAAGGCGTGTGTAGATTCGCTACCGCGAAATCTTCTTGCTTTTCGTTGAGAGCTTCAGCTTCATCAGCTGTTATTTGATGCCCGGAGATAGCGATATCAATGGAAGGCTGCACAAGCATCTCCCAAGGAAGGCTACCGAATTTTTGATGAAGCTCCCACATGCCCGCTATGCTACCGGGCACACCAGCTGCCAAATGCCCCCTTGTGCTTAGATCACTGATCACATTGCCAGTACTATCCTGATACATTTTTTCCGAGGCTAGACTTGGCGCTTTTTCTCTGAAGTCTAGTGCATCAATGCTTCCATCTGCCATTCGGATAACTGAAAAGCCTCCACCTCCAATATTACCGGCTCGCGGATAGACCACCGCAAGGGCTAATTGGGTAGCTACGGTAGCATCGATTGCATTTCCATTTGACTGAAGAATATATAAGCCCGCTTCAGTGGCCAAAGGGTGGGCGCTTACAATCATCGCGCTATCACCAAGCGCACCTACAGTTCTTTCTTCATTAGCTGTTTCTACTCCGCATCCAATTGATCCTACTACTAAGATGAGGATGTATAATTTCACCAGGTTATTTCGCATGTATGCCTATGGTTTTCTTGAGTGACTTGTACTTTTTGATTTTCACGCGCCTTTTTCCTCGATCTTTTTTATCATCATAAGGGCGAAAATGAGATCGGGATTTGGTGATGGGTATTTTGTAATAGCTAGCATGACAACTTCCGAGAAGTAGCATTGCGCTAAGCATCAATAGGATACCGAATTTGCGTTTTAGTCTACTCCTCAAATGAACTACCATGACCTAATTTTTTAAGCTCTCACAACTAGAACTTAAACCCTACCAAATTTAGTATTCAGGGTGTCTTTTGCGGGTTTGATTTCCATAGTAATTCCATCGCTGGCTGCACGTTCTTTGAAGTCTTCAATGGTCTCAATAATGTCGTCATCAATAAATATGGATTCTGTTTCATCAAATACTATATGAGAGTCATCCGGTACACGCATGAGTGTCTTTCTAAGTATCGCTTTATTCAAAAAGCTCACGTCTTTTTGAAGCGTGATGACATAATCTTTTTCACCCACTTCAGTCAGTTGGATGGACTGGTGAAGGTTAGCCTTAATTACAAAATACACACCTACGACTATTCCTACAGTGATCCCTATCAACAAGTCTGTAAATAGGATTGCCAAAATGGTAATGATAAATGGAATAAACTGAGACTTGCCCTTAGCGTAGAGATCTTTGTAAATCTCCGGTTTAGTCAACTTAAACCCAACCATCAGCAAGACCGCCGCTAGTGCTGAAAGAGGGATCAGATTGAGAAATTCTGGAAAGAACAACACGCTACCAGCTAATAAGAAGCCATGGAAGACAGCTGATACTTTGGTTTGACCCCCGGAGCTGATGTTGGCAGTACTTCTTACAATTACCGCGGTGACAGGTAAACCACCAAGCATTCCGGAGAAAATGTTTCCAAGTCCTTGAGCTTTTAGTTCCTGATTGGTGGAAGCAATTCTTTTATGCGGATCGAGTTTATCTACAGCGTCCAAGCTTAGAAGTGTTTCTAAACTGGCAATTATCGCAATTGTGAATGCAGTTACGTAGATCTGGGGATTGGTAAATTGACCAAAATCTGGAAAAGTTAAAAACCCTACGAACTCATCTACGGAATTACTCACAGGCAAATTAACGAGGTGCTTTCCGGTGAGGGTTAAACTAGGAAATGACGAGCTAAACAGGAATGAGTTGGCAGCAATACCCCAACCTACGGCCACTAGTGGGCCAGGAATCAGGGAAGACCATCGCATTTTTTTAATGAAAGGGCGCTCCCATAATATCAATATTGCCAAGGCGACAATGCTAATGATCAAAGCACCAGAGTCAATATTTTGAACTGCTCTGACGATCTCGGTAAAGGTATTTTCGCCATCTGGTTGCCAGAAGCTATCATCACCTTCATAATCCTGATCATCACCAAGAGCATGAGGAATCTGCTTTAAGATGAGTATCAGCCCAATTGCTGATAGCATTCCTTTGATCACAGAAGATGGAAAGAAGTGCCCAATTGTCCCTGCTTTTAAAAACCCAAGTATTAGCTGTATAACACCCGCTAGTACAACGGCGAGCAAAAAGGCCTCAAAGGCTCCCAAGCTCTCAATGGCATTGAGTACTATGACTGTAAGCCCGGCCGCAGGCCCACTGACGCTGAGTTGTGATCCACTAAAGAAGCCAACGATAATTCCGCCTGCTATCCCGGCGATGATTCCCGAGAACAAAGGGGCGCCTGAAGCAAGCGCAATTCCAAGGCATAATGGCAGAGCAACAAGCGCCACGACCATACCAGAAGGAAGGTCAGATTTTAAGTTCGATCCAAAATATTTTGTCATAGATGTAAAAGTATATAATCCTTAATGAGAAGCGTCGAGAATCAATCTGGGTAAAGGTAAAAATTCTTTAGCTGGGACGGTTGAATTTCGGTTGAATAGGTGATATATCAGACATCTTCATAACAATCTGACTATCAGTTGATAAAATTGGTAGTGTTAAATCAAACTTTTTTCTTAATTAGTTTTAAATCATGGTTTTATATTAATATCTTCAGGACTCCAAATCCAACGAGTTATAAATTTTGCAATGATCTACCAATGAAACTAACTACAGATTCTACGTTCGAATTAAAGAACAGAAAAGGGTATCGCCTCTACGAACTCAAAGGAGTGGAGGGAAAGATATTAGCTAAGAACGGTGGCCCTTCGGGTGATCGTGTAAAAGCAGATCCATCTTATGAATCTTTGAGGAAGAATCAGAAAGAGTTTGGAGTAGCATCAATGATGTCTAAAGTTTTAAGAGATTCGCTATCTACTACCATGTCAGAAATCTGCGAGTCTTATGTGTCAGGAAGGCTTACAGCTCAGTTTAGAAATCTTGCAAAACTAGAAGACGGACAATTAGGGACAAGACCTTTGTATCCTAGTAAGCACGGTAGTGTTCTAAATGGTTTCGAATTCAATACTAATGCACCCTATGATGAAATTTTTGGTGCTAAGTACTTTGTCAAGGCTGGCAGCAGAAAAGGACAGGTCATTCTTCATTTCCCGGCTTTTGTGCCAGAAACAACTTTTGTTAAGCCAGAGGGCGCTACTAATTTTAAGATAAATGCGCGTCTGGTGGCGCTTTCGGACTATCACTATAATACAGAAAGCAAAAGCTACGAAGCTCTGCATTCGGAGTATCACGGTCAATATGGCTCTTTTGAGAGCCCTATGCTACCAATATTGAGGATCCCAACAGAACCAATGACTTCCCAAGTGTCATTGAATGAGGCACATCTACCAGAGGAATTGGGTCTGTTTTTAGTAATGGCAGTTAGTTTCTATCGATACGAAAACGGTCATTTTCATCATCTTACCAAAGAGAGTGGGATGAGAATTAAGCAAGTTTATTAATCATTTTGTCCTTGCATGAGTTGTTTCTTCACAGTAGAAGAAACAGAACATGAACAAACATCCTCTTAGGCTCTCAGGAGACCAACATGCCGATGACCTATTCCTTTGGCTAAAATCAAATGTAGAGGTCTATCAGCAACTACTGCAAGTGCGTACCAATGCCGAGCTTCAGTCCTTTTTAACCAATTACCCTGCATTCAAATTTTACGAAGTTGCATTCTCCACGAAACCCGACTTTTCTTCCGCTCACGGTTTTTTTGTAAAAAATACCCAATCTATTTTGGCCGTACTAGGCCTATATTCCCTTCCATACTGCTATGCGGGTGCCAATGGTGCCAGGGTACTTGTTCAGTCCAAAAAGATTTTGGAAAACCCAAAAGTAAGATTACTTGAGACCGCTCAATTCGTTTTCGATGTTTGCGAACCAAGAGGTTTTAGCCCAGGGGGTAAAGGTTTTGTTTCTGTTTTGAAAGTAAGACTAATGCATGCGGCTGCTAGGTACTATGCTTCAAAAAGTATAGAAGATGAGGTTCCTATCAACCAGGAAGATATGATCGGGACATTCTTATCTTTTTCATTATTGGTAATTCGTGGAGTCCGAACCCTTGGTATCAATGTAAGCCAAGAAATGGCTCAGAGTTATTTTTCGCTTTGGATCAAAATCGGAATCCTCATGGGAATAGATCCGGAGAACATACCAACATCCATCAAGCAAGCAAGTGTCACGGAGCGACAAATCAGAAGAAGGGAATTTAAAAAATCCGAAGCGGGACTACAATTGACACAATCTCTAATAGCCTTTTTGCAATCGGAAAGTGGTCAGCTAAAAGGTCTGAACCCAACAGATATCATGAGCGTACTCTTGGGAAAGGAAGTATCGAACATTCTCGGATTACCAGAAACATCCGCATTAAAAACCGAAGGACTTGGTGCTTTACTGAAAGCTCGGAACTTTTTCGAAATGTTCACGCAGACACATTTTGAAGAGATACGTTCTTCATTTGATCAAAATCTTATTGATGCAAACGTGAAACCTGATTACGCATTTTCGTTTGAATAGAAATGCGAAGTTGTATTTTGATTCTATTAGGGTTGTTTGTTGGTTCTTTGGCTTATGCTCAGTCGAGAGGTGAACTAGCGCAGGAACAATACGACAATGCTTTATCTGCCTACAGGAATAAGGAGTATAGCCAGGCACAAGAACACCTCGGAGAATCATTAAGGTTATTTCCGACCGATAAGGCATACTACCTGCAAGGTTTGGTGTATCAAATGAGGGATAAAAATTTGAGAGCAGTATCCTCATTTGAATCAGTGCTCGCTTTGAATCCAAGCTTTGCAGAAGCTAAATTTCAAAAGGCCTTGATTTATCTGAAGTATGGAGATGCAGAGAAAGCTGTAGAAGATCTGACGTCACTTATCAGCCAACATGGGAATAACACTACTCGATCTGTTCTCTTTCAAGTGGATGAAACTGGAAATGGTCAAAACAGAATTATGACTGCTTCAGGGATGAAAGGTAATTACTACTATCATCGAGCGAAAGCTTATCAGAAATTGGAAGCATACGAATTGGCTTTAGCAGATTTTGAAACGTCCTTGTTTTTGGATAGTCAGGCCAACACTTTGGTCGCTAGAGCGCTTCTCTATATGGAATTGGATAGCCTGATTCTTGCCCGAAAGGATTTGACGAAGGCTATAGAAATATCGCCGGATCATTATTTAGCGTGGTATAATCTGGCATTGATCGATCCTAATGCTCAGGTGCCTCCAGAGCTCTTGAATCAAGATGGATTTGCTCCCATTATAAGTCTGCTGGCTTCTAGAGCTGTAGAAAAGGAAGATTACGGTCTGGCGCTCTTGTATTTTGAGAAGAGCTTAGCAAATGATTCTACGGACGCTTTGACGCTTATCAATAGAGGTAGGATCCTTATTAAAGTGGCGCAGTATGCTCAGGCCCGACAAGACTTCCTTACAGCTAAGCAGCTTGATTTCACCAGAGTGGAATGTTGGTACCTCATAGCCAATACTTATTTCTACGAGCAGAATTTCGAAAATGCTTTGGCATATTATGATCAATACTTGGCATACGATTATTCTAGTGGAATGGTATGGCACAATGCTGCCGTGTGTCATTTAGAACTTGGACAGTCAGATGAAGCATGCCATTATCTGAGTCAGTCATCTAAACATGGAATGAGCAGAGCAGAAGATTTAATGGCTAAATATTGTCAGGACGATTAATTCCGGGAGCAATTAGTCTTTCTTGCTGAGAAGATGGGAGGTTGCTTCAGGGACGCCAGTAGTGGCCGGTTGTTTGATACAATAAAAATCAGTCAGATCAGGGACATCAGGAATGTTCGGATCAATGATGAATTTGGATGTGTCAGGTTTGGTATAATTGACTAATCCAGCAGCAGGATAAACGGCTAGTGAAGTACCAATTACCATCAAAATATCAGCTTGCTGCGTTATGGCTATAGCTGCATCCATCATTGGTACCATTTCGCCAAACCACACGATGTGAGGTCTTAGTTGGCTTCCCTTCTCACATCGATCGCCTAAGTTCAGTTCCCAGTGATTCATGGTATAAACCAGTTTTTCATCAATGGTACTCCTTGCTTTGAAAAGCTCGCCATGCAGATGAATGACTTGAGTACTACCTGCTCGCTCATGAAGGTCATCTACATTCTGGGTGATGATAGTTACATCAAAATGCTTTTCCAGATCGACTAATGCAATATGCCCGGCATTTGGGAGTGCGTCCAAAGCTTGCTTACGTCGTTGGTTATAAAAGTCTAGAACCAATCTTGGATTTGCCGACCAACCTTGCGGTGAAGCTACCTCCATGACATCATATCCTTCCCAAAGTCCATTTGCATCTCTGAAAGTACGAATTCCACTTTCGGCACTGATACCTGCTCCGGTGAGCGCGACTAGTTTTTGCATTTGAATATAATTGATGTGAGATTCGGAAAAAGTCTGATCGGATGTTTCGATATTGCCTCTTGAGTTAAATTTATCATATGAATTACATTTTTTCGGTAGTGTTTCTGCTTTTCATTTCGGCCCAAGATTTTAATTGGCTCAGTTTTGATATGACGAAACGCACAGTATCTAATGGGAAATCCAGTACTTCCGTGGCAAGAGTATACTACAAAAGTGACGGTAATATGGTTACCAAATTTTTGAACCCACTAGATCTTTATGTGCTGAACGACAAGCTTGGTTATGTTCAGATCTATAATCCACGTACCAATGAAGTGGTAAAATCTCTCGACAATAGATTTGGAAGCCGGAATAACACATTTTACAGTTTTCTTTTTTCCTCTGATGATGATTTGGGATTGAGTCAATCTGGTTTTGAGTTGGTTAATTCACGTGTAGAAGACATGATGCTTATTTCAGAGTTTTCACCGCCAGGTGATTTTCAGATGAACGTAAAACGAGTGGAACTCGTGAGTGATGGAGAAAAGCCCGTGTTTATGGGTTATGTAGATAAGGACGACAGATATACTAGAAAAATCTACTACTATGACTATGACTGGGTGATGAATGTTCAGTTTCCCAAAACCATCACTGAGATAGTATATATGGGTTCTGACAGTACTATTACGAAAACAACATTCGGAGATTTTCGGATTGATGTTGAGAGTGATCAAGAAGTAGTTGAATTTCAGGTGCCTCAAAATGCAATACTCACGGAATGAAAATCTTTCTGTTCATTTTTCTTTTCGCGTTCTCATTGACCGTTCTTTCACAAAGTGTAAGTCAAGATTTTGACCTATTGGAGACTCGTTTACAAATGGATGAGCATGTCAAAAAACCTGGAAAATTTCCTTTTCGGTTTTATAAAAGACATATCAGCAGGCAGATTCTTAATGATTGTATTTATGATCATTCTTGTTCTCAATTCAGCGGTGACGTCATCAAACACTTTGGACTATTTAAAGGACTGCTATTGACAGCAGATAGACTGACACGGTGTAATAGAGCGTCCTTTGCAGAAACGCACCCGTATCAAATCAACGATCAAAACAAAGTCATAGACCACTGGGATCATTATGCAAAAGAGCGTCCTTAGTCTGTTCATACTCTGTTGTAGTCTGGGTACTTGTCTTGCTCAGAATAATTATGCTGACAGATATAGGTTTATTAGTCACCTCGAGACTATTGGAGCTTATTCAGAAGGGCTCTTGTACATTGATCAGTTGACAAACCAAGAACACTCAACTCAACGAGCTGATTCATTGAATTATCTACGCGGAAGGTTTTCCTATTTGCTTAAAAATAGAGAAGATGCCATTCAATACTTTCAGGCAGTATCCCCAACAGTTTTACCGCTTTTCAATGCTTCACGGCTCTACTCTGGCTTGGAGTCTGCATATCTTAAAGATTATGACACGAGTAAAGCCTACTTCAACGAAGTGCAACCTACCAACGAATTAGAAAGCGAATTGCAGAATTATCAGATTGGTGCACTGGCGCTACTTAATAGAGATTATTCAACATATGAATCGCTGAGGAAAGATGCAGACGATATGAACTTTCACTTAAAGGACCATTTGGTGATATTGGACAAGAGCTATCTTGAGTTGGTTAATCACAAGCCTAAATCACCAGCTATTGCAGGATTGATGTCAGCGGTGATTCCTGGTAGTGGTAAGATGTACAATGGACAGTTTGGGCAAGGGATAATGACTTTGGTTACGGCCAGCATATTTGGATTGCAGGCCTATGAAGGCTATCGAAAAAATGGTGTGAACAGCGCTCCCTTTATAGCCTTTGGAAGTCTTTTTACTTTATTTCATATTTCTAATATCTACGGATCTGTGGTGGCGGTGAGACTTGGAGAGAAAAACTTTAACAACAATCAAAATGAGAGTATTTTGCTACGGATGCATATACCTATTCGTGTGCTTCACAATTGAGGCTCAGCAGAGTAGGGCTGACAGTAGTTTGGCTTCCGGAAATTTGAGTTTGGCTGCATTGCAGTATGAAGAGCAGGCATTCTTTGAGAAAGATTTAGTCAATCAGAGTGAATGGCTTTTAAGGAAGTCTTATTGCTATAAAGCCCTAGGTCAATATGAGAATGCAATCAGTACTTTAACGCGTATTAGAAGAACTCCGAATGATTCGCTTAATCAATTAGTGGGTTATGAGATTATATTGGCCAATTACTTAGCAGGTCATTATGAAGCAAGCTATCAGGCGGTTCTAAAGCAAAAATTACGTTCTAAAGAGTTATCCAAAGAAATATTGTACTTGGAAGCACTCAATTTACTTGCGCTAAATAGATGGCAGGATGCGAAGGAACTAGTTCAAAAACATGAGGCACTTATGGTAATTAGCTCTGAGGAGGTTGAACTACTTTTTGAAGGAAAGATGGAACCAAAAAAGATTTCTAAAGCCTTTAACCTTTCAATGCTTTTACCGGGAGTAGGGCAGATGTACGCTGGCTATTTTGGCAAGGGATTGTTTTCTGGAGCCGTGCAGGCAGGATTAGTTGGTGCGAGCGTTTATAGTCTGATTAACGGATACTTCTTTACAGGCACTTTTTCGGGTGTAGCATTTTTCTACACGTTCTACTTTGGAGGAGCCCGCTATGCTAAAGAACTAGCCGTAAAGAATAATTCAAAAAGGAGTAAAGAGCTTTCGAGGAAGCTATTGAAGGCAAAAAAAAAGACCCTCGCTGAGGGCCTTTAATATTGTGTGAAAGTTCAACCGTTAGTTAAACATTATCAAGCCCTTCTTATCTACATATGCACTGATGTCATCATTATTGATAACTAGCACAATAAGATCGACTAAAGGAAGAATACCAAAAATTCCGCCGCAGGTGAAAAAATACCCAGCAATGATTCCGGGAGGTGTACCAAGATAAACTCTATGAACACCAAGTCCTCCCAAAAAGAAATCTAGAGCAACTGCGATCCAGACATTTTTATCTTCTTGAATACCTTGGGCACTGAAGGAGTGGTTTAAGGATAATTCGGCACTTAATTCGGTTGCCTGATCAAAAGCAGCTTCAACTTTGGAATCTTCTATGCTGTAGGTGGAATTTGAAAATCCTGCGAATGATACCATTAGCGCAAGACTTAATAGGATTGTTTTTTTCATGTTGGTTATGTTTGATTAATACTCTTCCAAGATAAGTATTGTTGAATTAGGAATTGGTGTTCAGCAGTCATTTTTATTCATTTATGAAATTAATTTCGTGTAACTCTTTTAATCTTTACTAGATCTAATCAATCAGCTATATGTATTCAATGAAATTTTCAAGTAGTCGATTACACAATTATTAAGATATTATTATCTTAGAAAAAGTATCAAAATAATCTAATGTTAAACCAAATCAAGTTGAATTCTATGCTAAGAAAACTATTGGTCATCACGATGGCAATTGCTATGAGCCTAGGCGCTCAGGCAAAAAAGAAGGACAAAACTAAAACCGCAGAGGATATCTATGCATTCACTGCTAAGATTGAAACCTTCGACAAGGAAAACATTAAGGCGTTGCGCTCAGAGATGAAAACCTTGACCAGGTATGAGAAAGAGCGATTGATGGATATGGTCATGGAAGAAGTGGAAGAAATCAAATCTGGCCAATCAGTAGAAGAGACAGATATGATTCTTATCTATATCCTTGCCGTAATCATTCCTCCCGTTGCTGTTGGACTATTTACGGATTGGGATGCCAAACCGACTATAATTAATTTGATTTTGACATTTATAGGCTGGCTACCAGGGGTTATTCACGCATTTATCGTAGTTACCTAAGTGTAGCATTTTCCATCCTTGGCTAAATGCAGGGATAACTTAGAAATGGCTCTGTGCATTTGCACAGAGCCATTTCTGTTTTGATGAGACCATTTTTAGTTACAGACAGAAATCTTGAATAATAAGTTGTCTCTTCTTAATAGTCAAACTCACAGTCCACTTATGATATGTCCTTGATGGTGTTTTTTAAGGTATCCCACAGCGCTTCCACATGGTGCATCTCTAAATGGGTCTGAGCCAGTACCACCCTGATAGCATAGACGCCTGATACCTTCGTATGACTCAAGAATGCCTTTCCTGATTGATTGATTTGTTGGAGTATATTTTCATTGGTCTCATTGAGTTCTTTCTGGGTTTTTGATTCATCAAAATACCTCAGAACAACTACATTCAGTTTTGGGGGAGTCACCAATTGAATTTGCGGGTGGGCTTCCACTTGTTGCGCAAACCAAGTACCAAACTCAATATGTTGACCTATCACTTTTCTAATGCCGTCTACCCCGAATGATCTAATTACAAACCAAAGTTTAAGAGCTCTAAATCTTCTGCCAAGCTGCACACCCCAATCACGGTAGTCGTTAACCTCTCCATGAGTTTTGGTTTTCAAATACTCTGGAAGTATTTCGAAGGTATTGAGTAGTGCTTGTTTGTCTTTAACAAAGTAGACACTGCAATCAAAGTTGACCATCATCCATTTGTGAGGATTGAAAACGAAACTGTCTGCTAATTCCAATCCCTCTCTTAGCCAATCTGCCTCCGGCAGTATCATGGCATTGCCAGCATATGCTGCATCCACATGAAACCAGACCTTGTGCTTTTGGCATATTTCTCCGATCGCTTGGGTAGGATCAAAAGCCAATGTGCCAGTAGTGCCCAAAGCTGAAATGACACAACAAGGAATAAGTCCATTCTTCAAATCATCGGAAATGGCATCATCTAGATACTTTGGAAGCATCGCTAGTGAATCATCCACAGGAATCATGACAATGTTTTCAGTGCCAATACCCGCTATTTTCACGCCTTTCGCTACGGAACTATGGGCTTCCGAACTGCAGTACACTCGGAGTTGATTCTGTTCAAATCCTTTCCGATTGATGTTGGCCACATGTTCCCTTGCGGAAAGTATGGCGCAGAGAGTAGCGGTAGAAGCAGTGTCCTGAATCACCCCGTCCCAGTGCTTCGGTAAGAACATCATCTCTTTGAGCCACTGCATCATTCTTTCTTCCAGTTCGGCTGCTGCGGGGGAGGTTTCCCATACCATACATTGCGCACCTATACCTGCGGTCAGTATCTCACCTATGATGGAAGGAAAGCTTGAGTTAGCCGGAAAATAGGCATGAAAATGAGGGTGCTGCCAATGGGTGATTCCTGGCATGATGATTTGGTCTACATCTGCCATCATGGTTTGAAACCTTTCGGGTTTTTGCGGAGGCTTTTTTGGCAGTTGCTTGATGATGTCTCCCGGGTTTACCGGTGACTTGACAGGAAACTTTTCAATGCTTTCTAAATAGTCTGCGACCCAATCAACAGCCTCATGTGCGTTTTTTCGGAATTCTTCAGAGGTCATTGGCGTAACGTGTTATACGGGAATGTAAACCACCTTTTTGGTTTCGAAGAAGGGATCATCGAAGTATTGCGGGATATCAGTGATACTGTGTGATCGACCTAATTCTTTTAATTCTTCCGCTAAGTCACCTCCTTTTAGCAACAGATAACCATTAGCATGGGTGGCGTGCTCATTGGGTTTGATCAATTTATGAGACCAAGAATAGAGCATCTTGGTTCTGGCTACTGCCCTAGAAACTATAAAATCAAACTTGTCTCGGACTTGCTCTGCTCTCTGATGAATGGCTGTTAGGTTTTGAAGGCCTATGGCATCAGCCACTTCTTGAACCACTCGAATCTTTTTGCCAATGCTATCGACTAGTAAAAACTCACAATCTGGATAAAGTATGGCAAGGGGGATACCGGGAAATCCGCCTCCTGTGCCAATGTCCAATATTTTGGACCCACTAGGGAAGGTCGTATGTTTGGCTATTGCCAAACTATGAAGAACGTGACGCGTGTAGAGCTGATCAATATCCTTTCTGGAGATAACATTGATTTTCTCGTTCCACTCTTGATAGAGTGGAGCTAATTGGCTGAACTGGTCTTGCTGTTTGGTGGTGAGATCAGGAAAATGCTCGAATATCAATGCCTCGTGTTGATGCATTAGATGTGTTTCTTTTTGTCTTTTACCAATTCGTACATCAGTTCTCTGGCTCTGTGTAGCTGTGCCTTCACCGTGCCGAGAGGTGCCTCTAGTTCGGTAGCTATCTCTTCATAAGAAAGCTCATCGAAATAGCGCAGCTTCACCAACCGCTGATATTTTGGTGGCAGTTTGGTGACGAACATTCTCACCAATTCTATTTTCTGTGTATTGATGGCCTCCTGATCAGGAGTCCGATCACGATCTTCTACATCTATATTGACAGACTCACCGCTATCATCAGTGAAGGAAGTATTAAGACTATAGGTTTCTAATTTCTTTTTTCTAATGAAATCAATGGCGTTGTTGGTAGCTATGCGAAATAGCCAAGTAGAGAAAGTGTAGTCCTTCTTAAACCTAGCCAAGTTCTTAAAGGCTTTAGCAAACGCTTCTATGGTCAAGTCCTCAGCGTCATCCACGTTTCTCACCATTTTGAGAATCATGTGATATACGGGCTTCTTATACCTGCTCAATAAATCTGCAAAAGCAGATTCATCACCTTCCAAAGTAGCTTTATCTATAAGTTTAAAATCCTGAAGTGCTTTTTCAGAAAATTGTCTTTTCAATTCCATTTAATATTCTTTACTACACTAGCCCTAAGTCCTGTAATTGGTAAAAATAAGGCATACCCAAAATCTAAAAACAGGAACCATTTCCAACTAAATGTCATCCCCAACTTTTGGGCCATTTTCTTTAAAAACACCCCCTTGATAATCATCACCCCACCAAAAATCAAAGCGAACCACTTCGGATCGAAAGATGACTGTAACAAATATAGAAAACTAAGCCAAAGTACTGCATGAGTCAAGACCTTTAAGGAAAGACTAATCTGCTTAATTACAGGATAATACTTCCCAACAGAAAGATGACGTGTCTTTTGACTTAAATACTCTTTCCATGTACGTTCTGGCTTTGAATAGGTTAGGCTTTTAGGGTGAATGGTAAGCCTTGTGTTTTGAGCTGTGCTAAGCTTCTGCACAAGCAAGTCATCATCTCCGCCCATCACATTGTTGAAGGGATGATAACCCTGGACTGCTAAAAACTTTGATTTGCGATAAGCCAAGTTTCTACCGACACCCATATATGCCTTGCCTCTGAGGGTCGAAGTGGTGTAGCTAATAGCGGTCATTAATGTTTCGTAAGAAGTCAATTGCCCTACAAGATTTTTGCTTTCCGCATAGGGACTTACGCCAATGATTAAGTCAGCCTGATCATCCATTTGGTAACCAAAAGTCTCTATCCAATGTGATGAAATTGGTTGGCAGTCAGCGTCTGTCAGGAGAATCCACTCATGACTAGCTTGGCTTATCGCTTGAGTCAGGGCATATTTTTTACCGGAGTAATCATTTGGTTTTTCTTTGATTTCCACGATTTTCAGGAGATCGGACTGGACTTCTTTTAGGTATTCTAAGCTTCCATCTGTACACCTATCGAGAGCTATTACTATTTCGTAATTTGGATAAGTCTGATTGATGAGAATGGGTATTAGGGCTTGAAGATTGATCAATTCATTGTGCGCGCACACTACTACAGAGATGGGAGCTGTTGGTTTTGGGTTTGAAGGCAATTCGCGAAAGCGCAGCAACACAAACATATCGCGTATCAATAGCGACATATGAATAAGTGCAAATAGGATAAAAATGAGCTCCAAGCTGTGAAAAGTTACTCCTTCAAATATAGAAGTGTGAATATGGGGATATTCCTTGCAACCCAACTATTTTTGCCACATTTATGAAGTTTACCCTAGAGAATACCGACCCAAAATCCAATGCTCGTGCTGGCAAGATCACTACTGATCATGGAGTGATTGAGACGCCTATATTCATGCCAGTAGGCACTGCTGGCACTGTGAAGGCAGTACATCAGCGCGAATTGAAGGAAGATATCAATGCTGATATCATATTGGGTAATACCTATCATTTGTATCTGAGACCTGGATTGGATGTCATCCAAAAGGCTGGAGGCTTGCACCAATTTAATGGATGGGATCGACCTATTTTGACAGATAGTGGCGGTTATCAAGTGTATTCTCTCGGTCACAATAGGAAAATCAAAGAGGAAGGCGTACGCTTCAAATCACACATAGATGGATCAATGCACGACTTCAGCCCGGAGCGCGTGATGGATATTCAGCGTGTGATCGGTGCAGATATTATCATGGCATTTGACGAATGTACTCCCTATCCGTGCGATAAAAAGTATGCTGAAAACTCCATGCATATGACGCATCGTTGGTTGAAGCGATGCACCGAGCATTTCGATAATACCGACCCTGTATACGATTATAGTCAAACATTATTCCCAATAGTGCAAGGAAGCACTTATCCAGATTTGCGAAAGCAGTCTGCGGAGTTCATTGCGGAGCAGGGAAGGGAAGGAAACGCCATAGGCGGACTGTCTGTAGGAGAACCACACGAAGATATGTACGCGATGACTGATCTGGTATGTGGTGTGCTACCAAAAGATAAACCGAGGTACTTGATGGGTGTAGGTACACCAGAAAACATCTTGGAATGTATCGCGCTAGGGATTGACATGTTCGATTGTGTGATGCCTACTCGCAATGCCCGAAATGGGATGCTGTTTACAAGCGAGGGGATAATCAATATTAAAAATGAGCGTTGGAAAGAAGACTATTCTCCATTGGATCCAGCCATAGGTGGATATGTAAGCACCACATATTCTCGAGCCTATTTGCGTCACCTGATTATTAGTAAAGAAATTTTAGGTGCGCAGATATCTAGTATTCACAATCTGACGTTTTATCTGTGGCTCGTAAGGGAGGCAAGACAACAGATAAAAGCAGGTACATTTGCGGTCTGGAAGGATCAAATGGTCAAAAAAGTAACTACAAGGCTTTGAAGAAATTAGATTGGTACATTCTTAAAAAGGTATTGAGCACCTTCGTTTTTGTGGTGTTTATGCTTGTGCTGATCATCTGTGTGATTGACTTCACAGAGAAGAATGATGACTTTATGCGTAACGATGTAGGTAGAGGTCTGATTTTTAATTATTACATGACCCTCTTCCCTTATTTCGCAATCTTGCTTACTCCGATTACTGCATTCATAGCCGTGGTATTGGTCACCTCCAAACTGGCCGCACAGACTGAGATAGTGGCTATACTGGCGTCTGGAATAAGCTTTAGGAGAATGATGATTCCATACTTGGTCGGGGCTACAATGATAGCTGTCATGAGCTTCGTATTCATGAATTATGTCATCCCGGATGCCAATAAGTTTCGAATTGGATTTGAACTTACCTACCTCAAAAAACCCTACTACTATTCGGATCAGAATATACATATGAAGATAGGAGAGGAGTCGTATATCTATATTCAGCGATACAATAACCAAAGGGATATAGGCTACAATGTGACATTGGAAAGAATAGTGGAGGAGGAACTCATCGAAAAGCTAACGGCGAAGCGAATACACTGGGATACGGCGGGCAACAAATGGACGGTCAAAAACTGGCAGAGGAGGCAAGTGCTAGAAGGCAATGAAATCATCACCTCTGGGGGCGCGGGCAATGACATAGATACATTGCTGCAGCTTACTCCGTCAGATTTTCAAAATAAGGAGAGACTACAGGAAACCCTGACACTGCCCGAGCTCAATGACTACATCAGTTTGCAGCAGAGTAGGGGTGCGGATGATGTACAGCTATATTTAATAGAAAAGTACATTCGATTTATGCAGCCCTTTGGGGTAATCGTGTTGTGTATGATTGGCGTGATAGTATCTGCTAAAAAGTCTCGGCGAGGTACAGGATTTCAGATTGCTCTTGGGTTTTTGATAGCTTTCATATTCATCATTTTCTTTATGCTAGCCCGTGCCATTGCTGAGGCTGGATCTATGGATCCAATGATTGCCGTTTGGATACCAAACATGATCTTCACCGTAGTTGGGTTATTGCTATATAATACTGTGCCTCGATGAACTCCGAAACTAAAGATTTCGGATTCTTGCATTTCATTGTGCTCATTTGGGGATTTACAGCCATACTAGGAGTCCTGATTGAGCTGCCTTCAGTCGAGATTGTCTTTTTCAGAACTTTGCTTGCGGCATTGGGTTTGGTTGTTTTGATTCTTTTGAGGAAGAAGAAATTTGCGTTTCATCGAGGATCAGATATACTGATATCGCTGGGAACTGGTATTCTGATAGCTGCGCATTGGATTTTGTTTTTCTTGGCTGCTCGTATTTCTACTGTCTCCGTCTGTCTCGCAGGTATGGCTACTTGTTCGCTGTGGACAAGTTTTATGGAACCTCTAGCCAATGGGAGAAAGATCAAACCATATGAAGTACTATTGAGCATTGTCGGGTTTTTGGGAATTGTGGTGATTTTCAATGTTGAATTTGATCATTTTATCGGATTACTTACCGCCATGCTTTCAGCAGCCTTAGCGGCAGCTTTTACTGTAATCAATGGTAAGCTCACCAAGCGTGAAGACCCTTTCGTTATCACTTTTTATGAGATGGTTGGAGCGTGTATGTCCATTATACTCTTCATGCCAATCTATGTGAGATTGGATGGAGTAGGTAGTCTTCAGCTATCACCTACTTTGAGCGATTGGGGCTATCTATTGATTCTTTCTATTATCTGTACTGTATATGCCTATTCATATTCAGTCGAATTAATGAAGCGACTTTCAGCATTTTCGGTGAATCTAACTGTTAATCTGGAGCCTGTATACGGTATTACGCTCGCGCTGATATTCTTTCCTGAGAAAGAACAAATGAGTACGGGATTTTATCTGGGTACTGCACTAATCCTCAGCTCGGTATTAGCTTACCCTATGCTCAATAGGGTGTTTAAGCGGAAGGCGCTTGAGACTGATAACCTCAGATAAGTAAGTATGAAGCTGTCAGCAGATCACTTGCTGACGTAGGGCATTGGCTATCATTTCCACACTGTTTGTGCTTCCTGATTTTTTCAACATGTTTTTGATGTGAGTTTTCACAGTATTAGGTGAGATGTGGAGGGTTTCACCAATCTTATCGGCGGTTAGTCCAAAAGACATCTGCTTCAGAATGTCAACTTCACGTTCTGTAAACTCAATGATACTGTTATATAATCGATTCTTAACATTGATAAACTCAGGATGAATCGTCATCAAAGGGGTACTTTGACCAGTAGATCGTATGTCACTTGATCGATTTGGAATACGGGATGATGTTGTAACTCTTAGTTGTTGCATGCTAGTGTCAATTAGAGATATTGTATTCAATAGAAAAAATGATACGTGCCCAATCAGCCTGGTTCTTAATTTGAAGCTTGTGACGTATGCTCTTGCGATATGCATCGTATGTGAGCTTGCTAATACCCAATGAAGATGCGATCTCCTCACGCTTCGCACCTTTGGAGATGAGTCTGATCACTTCATATTCCCTTGGAGAAAGTTCTTCGGCTATATTTTGATTGAGCGATTCGATACCCCTAATTAAGTACGTTTAATTGGAGTAGAGTTAATTTATGTCGTGAATGACAGGTTGCTTCACGTGAACAACAGCTTCTACTTTACCAGACTCTGAATGTTGGGCTTGTATTTTCTGGAAACCTTGAGCTCAGTACCTTCAATCAGAGTCAATTTCTCAGAGTAAAGCGCTTTCACGAAATCGATATTAACAATAGTCGATCGATGAATTCGGACAAAGTTGGATGGGAGTTCCTTTTCGATTGCGCTTAGCGTATGGCGGTCAATTTCTTTTTGCTTAGCATCCATCAAATGGTATTCCAGATAATGATCATCCGCCGAGATATACTTGATCTCGTCTAGTTTGAGAACAGCCTTGCTACTGAGGGTGATATATCCCGCTTGCTGATTTTGCTCCTTATTGATATACGTCTCCACTTCTTCGTTCAATTGGCTGTTTTTTTCCTGTAGCACTTTACTGCCTAGAAGCATATTTCTCAGTATGATACTCATAGCAATTGAAAGTATAAAAACTTCCAACAAGTATCCAGTAAAGATTGGATCAAGAGGCAAAGCTGATGCATCTATAATCCCTAGTTCGGAAAATACTTGAACGAATATTCCAAGGAAAAATAGGGCGTAAGCCGTGAGGAACATCACAGACCTTAACCGATCAATGCGGTAGTAAAAGATTGCCGAGAAAATGGTAAAGATGACGACCATGATGGTCAGTGAAAAATTGATTGGAAAAAGTACGCTCGCATATTGGACGAACCCATCAGGGAAGATTCCCCAAAAAATGAATCCTCCAAGAAATATCAGGAGTATTACATTCATGATACTATGAAATTTGGGAAGATACTTGCTTGTCTGAAAGAATTGCTGAATGTATATCACCAGAGCGAAAATGGCTAGTTGTGAGCAAAATGGCAGGAAGTGTTTGTTGAATTCGGGGTATTCGGAAGTGATTAGCTGATAGGTAAGTCCACGGCTCGTGAAAAACCACATCCCAAAGGAAAGCACATAAAATGCGTATGCTGCAAATGCTTTCTGACGTAGGAGGATTCCTAAAATCAAGGAAAGGACGACTACCAGTAATAAAAAACTAAAGAAGATGGAATACTTGAATTGCGATTTGGAGATTCTGGTTGTCAGGAAATTCTCATGAAAGACCGTCATGGGAAACCTCATGGTGCTGAATCTTTTATCCAACAACAGCAGGAATTCTTGATTCGAATTTTCGTCCAGGGTTACTGGAAGTAGGAAGTTTCGAAACGGGAGCGGTCTTTTGGAAAATGGAAATTGATCCCCCGTTTCTAACAATAGTTTAGGAACAGAATCGATAGCATAGAGTTGGATAAAATCGATCTGAGGAAAATCAATTTCTATGTAGAATTTAGAGACCTTCGGTGACGTGTTTTTCAATGAAAAATTGAGCCAGTAAACATCATCCGGGTAGTCCATTCCTGGATTGACTTGCTCGTCCAAAGGTTCCCAATCTGAGTATATGTGTTGATATGCTTCCTTAGCGGATAATGTATCTGGAGTGTGATATACTTTGAGATAAGGATTGAGGTCGACAATACTGGTAGAGTCAATTGATGCCGACACGAATGCATCTCTCAATGAGATTGCATAAGAATTCATACAAAGCATCAATAAGATGCTAATCACAAGTAGATACCGATTATTCTCTTTCATCAATCGGGACATTTTCAGAACTATTGAAAAAGAGATATAAAAGAATACTGGCCGAATAGCCCTTATTCAGTATTTGATTCATCAATTAGTTTAAGTCTTTAGCTGGTACTTAATACTTTGTTGGGATGGTTGATATTAGGAAGATTTTCACTCGATATCACCATCTTTGGGCCAATATAAGAAGAGTCATTTTGATAAGAAAATGACTCTTCACGCTATTAGTGTCCTACAATGATTTTGACATTAGCGATTCCTCTTTCCGGATTTTCGAGATCTACAAATCTCAAGAGATAAAGTCCTTCTGGGAGTTCGCTAGTATCCAACTGAACTGATCTACCATATCCTTTGGCTACATCTATAGCCATAACTTCTTTACCATCAAGGCTAGTTAGAATGGCTTGTACATTATCAGATCTAAGTTTCTCGTATGAGATATTAACCAACTCATTGGCAGGATTAGGATATACATTGAGGTTTTTGAAATAGTCAATGTAAAACCCTAGCTCCTCAATAAGCTCCACGAAAATTCCATCTTCGGTTACCGTGGCTGCTAGCACAAATCCATCCTGCTCTTTATCATCTGTGATCTCAAATTCTAAGAAGGAATCAGGATCCATCGGGATACCCGGATATTGGATATTGATGCGATAGCGGCCAGCAGGAACTTCGCCAAAGACCACCTGACCTTCATCATCTGTTTCGAGATATGCTACCAATTCCCACTCGTCATCTTCGAGTCTTCCGCTTCTAACAAAGCGTCTCATAGAGCAACCCGCTTTTTTGACTTTTCGCCGTGCATCTATTCGCCCTCCATCCGTTTGTTCTTCCGTAAATTCGCTCTCTACAGTCATAGCCACTTCTCCGTCACCACCAGTCAATGGAGGAGGGAGGCGCTGTACAGTCATAGTCAGCGATTCATTGTCTCTCAGGTTAAGAGGATCCGCCTCTATGTTGTCAATAGTAGATATATAATATGTCGGTATGAACTCTACCTCGTCACCATTCTGAGTTTGGGTATATCCGCTTTCAGTTTTGACACTCAGTATATAATCGCCTAAGATGACATCTTTAAAGATTAGTTTTTCATCAACGATATTCGGGAAATTCTGTACTGAGTCATATGGTCCTCGAGCCGTAATTCTAAAGAGGTATCCGGTACCTTCTTGCAAAATACCCGTGCTTTCATCGGCATATTTGAATGTGGAAGTCACCTCCAAATCGGCAGTTGCCCAATAGGTCTGAATGTTACTTCTAATCTCCAATCCTGGCACATTTGGGTTGGTGGCTCGCATTTGATAGCGACCCATAGTATTATAATCAATAGCTGCTATACTCAATGAATCTGTGACCAAACCAGTGACCACTGCATCGTTTCTAGTCCAGCTATATACGTTTCCTTCTCCTCCGATTGGGAATTTTACATTCACCGGATCTCCAACAGGCACCTTGGTTTCGATAGCATCCCCAAGCAATTGTTGATTAGAATAATTGATGCCATCAACATTTACATTGCTAGCTAAATCTCCAAAATCTAATTGGTTACCCGACACGTCAAAAAGCGTCTGGCCTGTTAGTGTAATAGTAGGCATGCCGGATATATCGTTACCTGATAAATCTACGCTTGCAAGCTCCAGTGCGTCATTGATCTCCTCTGGTATAGCTCCTGAGAGGTTATTGTCAGCAAGGTCGAGTCCCACTAGTCGGTTGTTAGATATAGTGACTCCTTCCCAATTGGTACTTAATGCACCTGTTTTCCAATTCGCTTTACGAGACCATTGATCACCATTGAGGGCATCATATATTGCTACTAATACCGTGGAGTCTCGTTCCAGAGAAGATACTCTAATTGTGACTTCCGTAGTGGAAATGGTCAAGTCTGGAATGATTGCGCTTGTAACTCTCGCAGAGTATCTGCCTTCATTGGCAAATGATTCAGCTGTTACACTAATTTCTGCGCCAGATCCTGAAAAAGCTGCTCCATTTTTCAACCAACTATAAGTCAATTGCTGACCAGGAATGGCTCTGTTGATCGTCACATTTTCTCCAAGTTGAGCAAGAAAAGATTGCTTTTCGAGCAGAGGTCTCTGCGGAGCATAATTCACGATGCTTAGATTGGTGATAGCTTCCAAAACCTCAAAAGACAGTAGATTCTCGCTGATGTTGATTCGTTTTATATCAGTGATCGCACTTAGATCCGGCAATGCTTCTAGACTATTTCCGGCAAAGTTGATGGTGTCTACTCCCGAGAGCTGGGTCAAGTCACTAGGTAGTGCTCCCACTAGGTTGTTATTGCTCAGATCAATTTTTATGATTCTAGCTCCGTCCGACGTGATACCATACCAATCAGCTATAGGTCCGACCTTCCAGCCATCTTTGTTTGTCCACGAATCCCCACTTGTATTTTCATAAATACTCACGATTAAGGTTGAATCAGCTGATGAAATTCTTTCGTTTACATCCAATAGATTGATACTGACAGTGGCCGTATCCTTGAGTAAACCATCTGAAACTTCAATACTCAATGTGAAGGACGGGTTCACCTCAAAATCCATCACTGCTGCATCTGCAACTAAAAGCTGGTCATTCGAAATGGTAAACCCTGACAATTCGTTACCAGAGAGGATCACATATTGCAGAGTTGTATTCTCAGGATCTGTACCGGCTAATGTGGTAACAACAGTTCCATTTGCGGCGTTTTCCGTGAGATCAACTGTTAGATCGACTAGGGAAGGTGCTTCGTTGACATCCGTAAGACTAACCTCCAAGTTGAATGTAGTAGCCAGCGAGTTATCTTTTACCTCTGCAATAATGTTGAACACAGGATTTGTTTCAAAGTCAATAACACTAGAATCTGCTAGAGCAAAGGTTCCGTCATTTGATAAACTAAAACCTCCCAGTTCATTCCCTGAAAGGATAGAGAAAGTCAAAGCATCACCTTCGGGATCGGTTGCAGAAAGTACCCCTATTGTAGTTCCCGTCATACTATTTTCAGCAATAGAGAAGTTTTGATCCGAGATCATTGGGGCTTCATTTATGTCAGTCACATTCAAGGTTATTGCAAAATTCGTAGTGAATGTTCCGTCTGAAATTTGAGCAGATAAATTGAAGACAGAATTGATTTCAAAATCTACTAGCGCGGAATCAAGAACCGTTATTATGCCGTCATTGGACATGTTGAACGCTCCTAGTTCGTTGCCTGATATGATCGAATAAGTCAGAGAATTGCCATCTGGATCTATTCCGGCCAAGGTTGTTACCTCAGTTCCAATTGGACTATTTTCCGGGATATTCACTGTTATATCGCTCATTGAAGGAGCTTCGTTGACATCAACAATAATTACTTCTAGATTAAAAACAGTATCAAGAATGCCATCTGATGCGTTGACTTGGAGGTTAAACCCTGGATTAATTTCAAAATCAATAAGCGCAGAATCAGCGACTGTCAGTGCGCCATTACCATCCATTGCAAAAGCGCCCAATTCATTACCGCTCAGAATGCTAAAAGTTACGGGCTCACCTTCAGGATCTACTCCCACGGCCGTTCCTATCAATGAATCTTGAACAATGTTTTCTGAGATGGAAAAGCTCAAATTATCCACCACTATCGGCGCTTCATTGATATCATTGATGAGTATAGATATAACAAATGATACTTGCGAAAACTCATCAAATACATTGACATTCAAACCGATAGAATCAATGGCTTCATAGTTGAATAACTCCGTGTCTTTTACTGTAATCTCTCCTGAGAGTGAATCTATTCTGACAAAGGCTGTGTCCGCCTCACTTGCTCCGAAATAAGTCAATATATCTCCATCAGGATCACTAGCAACTATGGTTCCTATCTCAGTACCTACAGCAATATTTTCGTTTATAACAAAGGTTTGATTGGATACCACAGGCACACCTCCAGTGATCTCACGGATCTGAACGATCATTTGATCTGTTGCTGTACATCCGGCAGAGTCTAACGTATAAGTCAATGTATAATCTCCTAAGCCCGCACTACTTGGACTGAAAATTCCTTCGGCAGTTACAAAGTTGGTTCCTGACCATGTTCCCCCTTTTGGAAAATTATCATCTAGCAAGGATGTGACTCTTGCCACCGGTAATTTGGTGTCTGGTCCTGCGAACACTTGGATATTATTTACATTGAGAGTCACTGGTATTCTTGTGCTCTCACATCCGTCAGGGGCAGTTTGACTTACGTAAATGACTTGAGTTTCCTCAATGTCAGTGAAAGTATATGAAGTGCTGGTTTGGCTAGCCAACAATTCAAATTCAGCATCAAAGATGTTGAATGTATTGCCGGCATCAGCAACTATATCGATCACAAAATCCTCACCAAAACAAGCTGTTACATCAGCTACCGTAGGTGCGGATGGAATGTTGTCACAGACAACAAATGGCTCGGCTTGCGCAAAAGACCAGTTCCCACTTGCATCTCTCATTTGCACGAACAGGGTATGATCTCCTGCACTTAGGGCAGAAACATCCACAGCTAAAGACTCATCAAGTGATAGACTTGGAGTGATGCTTATAGAGGTACCCGCGCCAGGTTCTGGAAGATTGTCAAAGGCGTATTCAGCGTAGACTATATCGCCACCGAAATTGAGATCGATTAGACCATTGTCTAATGGAATGACGTAGAAATTTTTCCTAACTGGAAAGCTCCAAAGTCCATTGTCCTGTAGTATCCTGAAATACACAGAGTGATTTCCTTCACTTACTCCAGTCACCGTCAGAGGACGACTAATTTCTACTTCCGTGGATTCGTAAATCGGAATACTCGATCCTTGTCCAATACCAGGATCTGTGTCTACAAAATATTCTAATGCAATCATGCTACCCGCAGGTCTGGTGCCAGCTAGTATGTCGAAATTTAGAGTAACGGACTGAACGGCATTGGAGATATCCACAGAGTAGCTTCCTGCTGCAAGGTCTTTAATCTCTGGCTCATCAAATGCTCCCGTTGACCAATCAACAGAAAGTTCTAGTCTTTCGTCATAATTCCCTTCTAATCGTGCTGCTCCGTTGTTTCCATTCGTAGCATCAAATGTCAATACTGTCACTTCAATTGGATCGAAGAAATTAACGCTGATAACTTCTGATTTGAAGCTTATGCTATCCTTAGTAAGAAAGGCGTAGTAGTTACCACTTTCAGTTACCGCTAAAGTCTGATTGGTACTTCCACCTACCCATTCATAGGCATATCCTGCCGGCGCGGTGATTCTCAAAGTATCACCTACTACGAGGCTATCATTTTTATCTAAGGCCAATGCTCCAGGAAAGCCATCTACTACCAACACATCTTTAGTGATACTTGTGGAACACCCTTCGGCATTTGTAACTGTCAAGCGAAGCGGATAGAATCCGAACGATTCAAAACTCGGGTTGAAGTTGACATCTGTACTTTCAACAGAACCATTTCCATCAATATCCCATTGGTATGTAGCTCCGGGTAGTACATTCGTTGAAACATCTGTCAGCCCAATTGGAGTATTGATGCCTACGGTATCGAAACTGAAATCTGCAACAGGCAAATCACAATCACTTGGATAGATGAAAACTTCCGTGGAACTAATCACATTCCATAAACCATCCTGATTCTGTGCACGAAGATTTAATTTATGTTTTCCTATGCTCAGTCCAGCTGTAGTAGCAGACCAAGGACGATTGGTTAATGAATCTGTTTTCTGTATAGGCAGAGCAAAGCCAGCTCCAATTCCCGGATCTTCATCAAAATAATACTCGGCAGCAACTATATCCGTATTGAATACTATGATTTCCGCTGTAGTGGTATCAGCCACAAAGAATTTCGTTTTGCCAGGGATACTCCATACTCCATCTGTCTGCTGAGAACGAACATAAATGGTATGTAGTCCAGGTGTCAATACATCCGCCAATAGATCAAAAGGCTGATCTACAGTTTTTCCTGAAGTGATGGTGATAGGAGAGCCTGCCCCGATTCCCGGATCTTCATCGATAAAATACTCGGCAGAGATCAGGTCATTCTCAATCTCCACATAGACTCTCGCATCTGGATCTATGATATAGAAGAAACGAACTTTCGGGATTCCCCAAATGCCATTCGCTTGCTGGGCTCTTATGTAAAGGCGCTGTAGTCCTATACTGAGGCCGGAGATGTCAGGGGAAAAGTCGAATGAAACTTCATCAGCCTGATAGGTGATGATTTCTGTTCCATTTCCTGGTCCAGGATCTGCTCCAAACCAGTATTCTGCTTTGAGAACTTCGGAACCACTTAGGTTGATTTCTCCAATGTTAAAAGTGAAGGTGACCGTATCTAGCACCGTGCTTAGCTGCACTTGATAACTACCTAAGGCGAGCTCATTGACTTGAGTCTCATCGGTGACCCCATTGGTCCATACAATATTGTATGGCAGGCCATCTGTGAAAATATTGCGCAAAGCAGCCGAACCATTGGATACACCAGCTGAAGCTCCATTGACAGATAAGTTTGCAGTGATTTCTTCGAAGAAATTGACAGTTTTTGCTTGTGATTTGAAACTGATTCCATCAGCTTCTAGCCAAGCATAGTAGGTTCCTGATTTTCCTACAGTGATGGATTGGGTAGTTGCTCCATTGTTCCATTCATAAGCGTATCCGGCAGGAGCTGTGTAGGTGATAGAATCTCCTGCAAGAAGGCTATCAGCTTTATTTGACGCAATCTCAGCCGTCAAACCATCAGTGATAACTATGTCTTTGACCACACTGGTGAAGCAGCTATCTGGAAAATTGACAACTGTCAATTTGAGTGGATAGACGCCATTGGTAGCAAATGTGGTATCAAAATCTGCACGGGTAGACTCTATGGTTCCATCCCCAAATACATCCCAAGCATAAGTAACACTATCAGACAATCCCGTAGTGAGATCAGTAATGCCTATTAAGGTATTAACACCCACAGTATCAAATGCGAAATCAGCAGCTGGAGGAACACATGCTTCATCGGTGATGGTGAAAACCTGAGACGAAACTGTGTTCCAAATTCCATCTTGAGATTGTGTTCTGATGTTAAGCGTGTGGTCACCTTGAGCCAAGCCATCTGTGCGAGCAGCCCACGGGCGATCAGTCAAATTATTAGTTTTCTGTAAAGGTATCGATTGGCCATTGCCAACACCTGGGTCGGTATCAAAGTAATATTCCGCCGCTACGATATCTGTTTTGAATTCAATGATATCCTCAAACCGACCACCAATAACGAAGAATGTGATAGGAGCAGAAACAGACCAAAGCCCATCATCTTGTTTCGTTCGAATATACAGGTCATGCAGCCCGCTGCTGAGTGTGCTAATGGTATGTCCAAAATCAATATCGGCAACTTTTGTAGAGCTAACAGCGACGGCTGTTCCATTCCCAACTCCCGGATCTTCATCAAAGAAGTACTCAGCAGAGATAAGATTTCGATCTACTTCTTCATAAACCCTGGCATTCGGGTCAATCACATAAAAATGACGGTATCTCGGAATACTCCAAATGCCGTTGGCTTGCTTGACTCTTGTGTAGACTTTGTAAAGGCCCGGGGAGAAAGCCGAAGCGTCAATATTGAAACCTACGTTTAATGTCTCCGCCTGATAAATATCTATAGGCGTACCGTTCCCAACTCCGGGATCAGTTTCTATGAAATATTCTGCTTGAATCAGACTATTGCTAGCTGGAGTAATATCTCCAATAGTAAATGGAAAATCATATGAGTCCAGCGGCGTGGTGATAGTCATAGAATAACTGCCAGGTGCCAAGCCTGTCAATGATCGTACATCATCAGCGCCAGTGGACCAAGTGATATCAAATGGTAATCCATCGCTGTTGATGTTTTCTACAATGGCCGCACCATTGGACAAGCCAGAAGTAGCATCGAATGAGGAAAACTTAGCAGTTAATGCTTCAAATGTTTTGACCTCAACAATATCGGATTTGAAGGTGATTCCATCAGCGGAGAGATATACCGAGTAGAAATCCGCCTCATTTACGGTAATAGCTTGGGTGGTCTCACCGGTAGACCATTCGTAAGTGTAACCTGCTGGTGCTGTAAGTTGTAGATCATTACCTACTATCAGACTGTCATTAGCAGATAGGCTTATCATTTTGTTCTGCGGGCCTGAAACTATCACGTCTTTCAGAATGCTTGCGGAGCAGCCGTCTGGATTGGTGACCGTGAGGCGAATAGGGTAGATGCCTCTAGCTCCAAATTGGGTGTCAAATGCCGCATCAGTACTTTCTACAGATCCATCATTATTCACATCCCATGCGTAAGTAGCCCCTGATATCACATTAGTAGACACATCTGTGATCCCAATATTGGTATTGATATCCACCAGGCTGAAATCAAAATCTACATCTGGTGTTTCGCAGATCGTATTGTTGATGTTGATGGCGAGTGTGTCAGGCACTCCCCATAATCCATCTTGAGATTGCGTACGGATAAATAGGTAATGGTCACCTTCAGCCAAACCTTCCGTAGTAGCTACCCAATTTTGGTCAATTGTTGCAGATTTTTGGAGGGGTATTTGAGCACCATTACCCACTCCAGGATCTACATCATAGAAATATTCAGCCGCTACAATATCCGTAGCGAACTGAATGATTTCGGTGTTATTGTTATCAGAAACATAAAAAAATCTAGTCTTCGGAATACTCCAAAGTCCGTTACTCTGCTGAGCACGGATGTACAGTCTATGCAAACCAGCCGTAAAGCCGGTAGTGGTAAGACTGAAGTTTTGATCAATCGTCACAGCTGGGGTGATTGAAACCGGCGTGCCCATCCCAAGTCCAGGATCTGAGTCTAGGAAGTACTCCGCTTTGTTAATGGTTTGACCATGCGCGATAGAAGCAAGCCAAATGGCTGCTGCACAGAGCATCGGTCTGAAGAAACGCTTCATATTCATTGCTGATAAAGGTGAAATAATGAACTTCTTGTTGGTCAGGTGCTATGACTATCAAAAAGCCGCTATTATCTGATTCAGGTTTCCCCGATCAAGGAATGATAGATTATGGATGAATGTCAGCTTAGGCTGAAAGGTGATAATACCAACTAGCCAAGAACCTAACTATCCAAATTCCTAATTCCCCGACTCAGCCTTGAAATTGAAGTTGATTGTTCCTCCCACTGGCACAGAAGACGTTCCGTCTTGGATGGTCACTTCTGTAATAGTAGGTACTGGAGGATTCGCTCCAACTTCGAAAGGATATGCTCCTCCATAGATCCCTATTTCACCTCCGCTTACAGAAGCAGTCAATGCAGGCGACCCACCTTGCAAGGTGTAATCATGATCATAACTGAATGATGCAGGTGTAGCGGGGTAGTTTGTGAACAGTGGATTGGTATCGATTAGGTTTCCTGATCCTACATTGTCGTTAGTTAATAGATCTACCGTCTGATCTACCAAGTAGAATAAATTATTGTTCCATGTGATTTGAGCATAATCATTTTGAAAAAGTTCCATTCCGAAGAAAATATTATCTTCAAAAACCATTCCTACTGCCTGTCGTAGAAATCCACTTTCATAATTTAATAAGAGAGAGTTATAAACCTTAACATTTGATAAGTCGGAGTAATCGGTCAGAACTCCAGATGACCGACTAAGTCCTGAATAAAAGTAAGCACCTCCAGAAAAAATACAATTGGAGAATGTTATGTCTTCATTATCTTCTGTCGTAGCACTATACTCCATATAAATAACACTGTTGAATATGTTATTTATAAAGTTGATGTTAGTAAGAGTCTCCGGGACGCTAAGACCACCAATACTCATTGTGGATATATTGTTTCTCATAATCGTAATGTTTTCGAGAACTCTTTGTTCGAAAGTGCTACCAGTAAAACTTGTTGACATGTTGAGAGTGGAAATATTAATTCCCATAATCGTGGATTCACTTGCAGATAAGGTGCTGTTAAATCTGGATAATGTCATGGTTGATATGGAAGTTACTAGACCAATATTGGGGTTGTAACCTTCACCTATCAATACGATTGGTTTATAAATATTAATTGTGCCATAATTTGTCGTTGCACCATATACAAGTATGGTATCTCCATTTGCCGCATCATCTATAGCTAGTTGGAGGTCAGTATACTGAGCGACTCGGTTCGGGTCTTTGCTGACAGTGTGTTGTGCTGCATTTGTTGCGGTGTATGAAAAGAATAACAAAGCAATAAGAGCAATTTTAGATTGAAATTTCATGTTTCTGATTTTTTGTTTTTTTCTGATAAAATATAACATATCAAAGATCGGTAAATTGACTTAAAAAGTCAATCACTCTAAATAGGTATATTGATGAGTACGGGAAAATATTTTGATTCTACAATGGAATAGACTTTGGCTACTCATGTTAAATTGATTTCCAAAACGACCGAGGGTATAAGGGTAATCGTGCGGCAAAACCAGCTTATTTGCAGTAAAGAGAAGTTGTATGTTCTTGGTTTGTAATTGCCACCTCTTAGGGATCTTGGCAAAATATGAAAAGAATAAAGCCAAGATGCCTCCGGCATGACCATTAAAATAAAAGGCGCTAATCAAACAAAGTGTAATTGTCTACTAAAATTGTTCACTTGGATGAGTAGCCTTGCCGACATGATTGTCGAGCCATAGACATCATTCCATTCACAACCTAAAACACTCAACACCTTGAAGCTCTGGGTCTTTCTCAAAGATTCCGTAAACAGTAGAACCCGTTCCTGTCATAGAAGCATAAAGAGCACCTTGACCTATGAAGTCGTTTTTGATCTGCTCTATCTCCAGATGATTGGGAAACACAGACTTCTCAAAGTCATTGACTACTTGCTGGTGCCAATCGGAGATTGGTTTGTTGGCAAGGATTTCTTTCAATGAATTCTGACTTGGTTTGGGTTTGATATTGGCAAATGCTTCTTTGGTGCTGATGTGGATTTCTGGATTTTTAAGGACCAAAAAATTACCTTTCAGATCTACGTTGCATGGTTGAAAACAGTCACCAGTTCCGGTCACATAACTAGGCTTATTCTCTATGAAAAATGGACAATCTGCACCAAGTTGATTGGCTAACGGTTGGAGTTCTGGTATGCTTAAGCCAAGTGAAAAAATGCTATTGAGCATTCTGAGAGTGAAGGCCCCATCTGCGGAACCACCACCAAGACCGGCACCCATTGGGATGACTTTATGTAGGTGAATGTTGACATTGCCTACATTAAATCGTTCTTTGAGTAATTCGAATGCTTTGATACAGAGATTAGATTCTTGTGAACCGGGGATAGCTAGTCCGCTAGAGGTAAAAGTCAACTCTTCAGAAGGAATGATTTCGAGTACATCACACCAAGGGATTGGATAGAAGCAACTCTCCAAATCGTGATATCCGTCTGCTCGCTTTGCTACGATATTCAGACCAATATTGATTTTGGCGTTGGGGAAGGAAATCATGCTAATTGAGAATGAATAATGTAGAATTGACAATGGCGAATTGTTGAATTTTCAATTCCCCATTGTCAATTTTCAATTAAGGCTATTTCGCCATCTGCTCAATGATCTCTTCTGAGATTCCAGTGCTTGAATAGCCACCATCGTGGTAGAGGTTTTGCATGGTAATCATCTTACTCAGATCTGAGAATAGGAAAATGCAATAGTCAGCACAAGCGGCCGCTGATGCATTGCCAAGTGGCGACATTTTGTCCGCAAAGTCAAAGAAGGAATCAAAACCACCAATACCTGATCCAGCAGTGGTTTTAGTCGGCGATTGAGATATGGTATTTACCCTAATTTTCTTGGCTTTACCAAGTCTATAGCCATATCCTCTTGCGATAGACTCCAATACTGCCTTGGCATCTGCCATGTCTGTATAGAACGGGAACGTTTTCTGTGCTGCCACATAGGAGAGGCCAACAACAGATCCCCACTCGCTCATTGCATCTTGCTTTTCAGCAACGTGCATCATTTTGTGAAACGATAGCGCAGATACATCTATTGATTTCTGATACCAATCATAGTTCAGCTCGCCATAAGATTTTCCTTTTCGGATATTGGGAGACATTCCTATTGAATGAAGTATAAAATCAATTTTGCCACCAAGTATTTCCTGCGACTTTGTGAATAGGTTTTCCAATTCTTCCACCGAAGTAGCATCAGCGGGGATGATTTCACTACCTGTTTTTTCAGCAAGGTTATTGATGGCTCCCATTCTCATAGCGATAGGTGCATTGGTCAATGTAAAAATGGCACCTTCTTCATGAGCTCGTTCTGCTACATGCCATGCGATGGAATTTTCATCTAAAGCTCCAGAGATTATACCGCGTTTTCCTTTTAGTAAGTTGTTGGACATCTGCTATTGATTTTTTTGTTTCAAAAATAAGAATATTGGCTTGAACAGGCAGTATGCATGTACAAATGAATCGAATTTAGTGTACTAATTTGAGCTCAATTCATATTTGAGGAAATCTTCACATGATTTCACCCTCAATTTGCTAAAGTAAAAATCACTAACATTTTCGGTGATGATATATTGACAGCCGAAATTTTCGGCGCTATAATTTTGAATTCCATCTTCCAAATCATTTGCCAGACGATTTTTAATGGCCTTTTTAGTGCAATCCTGGTCCACAGTGGTTAAGCTGATGTGATCCAGTAAAGTAGCAATCTTGGATTTAGCCACCTTTTCGCCTGACTTTTTGCTGGCAAAATAGAAAGCAATTGCAATGCAAGTGGGAGAGGTAGAAAGCTCGAAATTAGCACGATCTCCCAAGCTCAGGATTTTAGCCGCATAACTGAAGAGGGGATATTCCTTGTTCAGTACGGCTACCAATACATTCGCATCAATGAAAAGCTTCATTTACGAGATTCGAAGTATTCGTCTTTGTGGGATATTTTTTTCTTGGTTTTGTACTCAGCTTCTCCCTCCGCCACCATGTTGACCCAGTCTGAGATTGGGAAGTCCTCCATGCTCGAGTAGCTGTTCTCTGAGATTCTTCTATAAAGGAACTCAGTAAGCCTAGACAAACTGATCCCTTGCCTTTCTGCGTATGCTTTCGCTTTATTGATGACGTCCTCATCAAACCTGAGTGTGACTTTGGTATCCATAGCTAATAAATATATACGTACAAATATAATTATCTATACGTATATTTCAAAATAATTATTTCTTCGCAAGTAAGTCTTTAGCACTTGCTATGGCACCTTCACCAGGATTGTCACCACCTATCATTTGAGCTATGGCCAATACTCGATCTTCTTTTGATTCAAGCTGTTTCATCTTGCTTACAGATTTACTGCTTGAGTGGTCTTTGTACACGTAGTAGTGAGCATCGCCACCGGCAGCAAATTGAGGGAGGTGGCTTATCGAAATCACTTGATGATTTTGGGACATGGTCTTCATCATTTCTACCATTTTGAGTGCTATTTCGCCAGAGACACCAGTATCTATTTCATCAAAAATTATTGTCGGCAATGCGCTCTTATCGGCGAGAAGATATTTAATAGCGAAGATCAATCTCGAAAATTCCCCACCGGACGCCACGCTTTTTAATTCTTTAGGCGGAATGCCTTTATTGGCAGAAAACAACATTTCTACAAGATCCAATCCATTTTCTGTAGGTTCCTCCGGAGTGATGTTAAAGGTCACCGTTCCATTCTCAATGCCCAATTGTTGTATCAGTTTTTCGATAGCTGAAGCAAAAGGAAGCGCATTGCTTTTTCTGCTTTCAGTGAGTTTTTTACCTGCCGCCAGAGTCGCTACTTTTTGAATTTGCAATTCCTTTTTGGCTTTGGCCAATTCCTCATCAATATTGTTAATTGAAGCCAATTCTTGATCCAAATTGGCATGTATAATTAGCAATTCATCCAAAGTCTTTACTTGGTGTTTTTGCAATAATCTATTGATCAAATCAACGCGTTCTGAAATCAGTGCTAGCCGCTCAGGATCAAGCTCTACCTTGTCCTGTTCTCTGGAGATTTCCATGGATATATCATCGAGTTCTGCACTTGCGCTATGGATGCGATCTGCCAATTCTTGAAACTGAACCCCAAAAGACTTCATACTCGAAATGATAGGGATGGCTTCCTTCAGTTGATTGATAATCGAGGTTTCGGCTTCATCCAAAAGCATGGTGAGCTGCGAGAGGTTGTTTTTGATATCCTCCGCATTTTCGAGGATTGAAAGTTGTTCTTCCAGGTATTCCAATCGCTCTCCTTTCAGATTGGCAGACTCCAGTTCATCAAATAAGAACTGCTTATAATCTGTATCCTTTGTTTCTTTTTTAGAGCGATCAATTAGGTGGTTGTACTTGCGTTGAGCAGACTCATATATGCGATAAACAGACCTATATTCATTTAGTAGTGTACCATGACCAGAAAATGTATCTAAAATCTCTAGCTGATAACTATTGTCACCAAGATGTAGGGTTTCATGCTGAGAATGAATATCCATGAGGTGAACGCCTATCTTTTTCAAGATATCGAGTGTCACAGGAGTATCATTTACAAAGGCTCGAGATTTTCCAGTTGAACTTATTTCTCTTCTAATGATGCACTCATTTTCATAGTCGAGATCTTCATCCTGAAAAAGTTGCTTGAGATTGTAGCTCGAGACGTCAAAAACTCCTTCCACAGTGCACTTACTTTCATCAGAAAATAGAGCCTTGGTGTCAGCACGATTGCCCAAAAGAAGCCCCACAGCCCCAAGCATAATAGATTTACCCGCACCAGTTTCACCGGTGATGATATTCAGCCGAGACGAAGGTGTCATTTCGAGCTGTTCTATGAGTGCATAGTTGTTGATAGTAAGAGATTTGATCATTTAGAAGATCACTTTTATGCCAAGATATCCGTCATCTGGAGTGATCGCAAATGTAATATATGACTGCTTGTATTTTTTGGATTACTCCAAAATCTGCTTGAATGTATCCGTTTTGCTCGGATCAATTTTAGAGAGGATCTCGTAGGCCTGTTTTTTCTGGCTGGGTGTACCTTCTTTGAAGATCTGGGTGATTTCGTCAGCCTTTGCATCGAGAAAACTTATGGTAATGATAGACCTTGGTCGAGATTTGTTAGATGTCTGCACGTCTTTTATGCCATTCAATATATTCTCTCGTGCTGTTTCGGGATCCTCTATGAATATGTCTAGTCCCTGTAGGTGATATTTATAGATAGCAGTGCGCAATGGCTCAAAATTACTTCCAAGAAGATTTTCGCTAAGCCAGTACCTATTTCTTACACTGTTGAACTGTGACCAACCGGGGTAATTGGAATTCTGTGCATTAGAGACAATCTGATTGGCGATCTGAAAAAATCTTGTACCTCCAAGCTCTGAAAAAGAGTCATAATCCATGCCGATAATCGTGTAGGCATAATAGGCAAGGAGGGAAGATATGTTGTTGGTAAATGCGTTTTCGTTGAATTGGAGAGGTTGTGACTGTACGTATTCGAATTGCCAATCTCTATCAGCAAAATTGAATAAAACGCTCTCATAGGATGCATTGTATACAGGCCTAGATGATAGTATCTGCACTGAGGCCCCCCATCTGCCTGAACTAGGCGTAGACTCCTTTGGGTCCAATGTAAGAATAATGTTGCAGTTGATGCGCTCCTCTGTGGTGAACTCATCCTCAGTCCATTTTCGATTGTTAAGAAACTGCGTAAAGGCAGTTTCCATATCGGTGAAGATCGCGCGCTCTGTGGTTTGGATTTGGTCAGCGTTGATTACTACACGACAATTCAATTCTTGAGCTGTAGACCTAAGACAGAGGGTGACTAAACAAATACACAGTACTCTAACCATTGATATGATTCTCCAGTAGGTCAACGATATCTTTCGCGACTTCCGATTTATTCTTCAACTCAAAATGCGTGGTATTATTATGCTTATCAAACACCGATACCTTATTGGTATCATGGGCAAACCCGGCTCCTTTGTCTTTCAGGGAGTTGAGAACTATTATATCGAAGTTCTTTTTTTGAAGCTTTTGCTGGGCATTCGACTCTTCATCGTCAGTCTCTAGTGCAAAACCAACTGTGATTTGTTTTTTCTTGATAGCACCGAGCTCTTTCGCTATATCAGGATTAGGCACCATAGTGAATGACAAATCTTCATCCTTCTTTTTGATCTTGGTGGCTTCTACTTTTTCAGGCCTGTAGTCTGCCACTGCTGCCGCAAATATTCCAATCGTAGCTTGATCAAAAGCTTTTTTGGCAGCATCGTACATTTCTAAAGCTGTGCCGACTTTAGTCACATTGATATTAGCGTGAGAAGGTAAATGAGCTGCCGGGCCAGATATGAAATCCACTATAGCTCCTCTGTGCGCTAGCTCTAGTGCTAGTGCTTTCCCCATTTTGCCTGTGGAATGATTGCCAATAAATCTTACCGGGTCTATCGGCTCATGCGTTGGGCCAGAAGTGATGACTACTCGATGGTTGGCAAAAGATTGGCTCTGACTAAAATAAGTTTCTAAATGAGATATGATATGCTCGGGTTCCGCCATTCTACCTTCACCGCTGAGACCACTGGCTAATTCGCCATCCTCTGCATCGATGATGATATTACCATAGGACTTAAGTAAGCTGATGTTATTTCTTGTGGTAGGATGCTGATACATATCCAGATCCATGGCCGGACAGGCAATCACAGGACACTTTGCTGATAAGTAGGTGGCAGTGACAAGATTGTCACATCCGCCATGAGCCAATTTGGAAAGCGTGTTAGCACTGAGCGGCGCTATAACAATGATATCAGCCCATAGTCCAAGCTCTACATGATTATTCCATTCTCCATTGTCTTTGCTGAATGAAGATAGTACAGGATTTTTGCTGAGAGTAGCTAGTGTAAGAGGAGTGATGAAGTCTTTGGCGCTTTCGGTCATCAGTACCCTGACTTCCGCACCTGCCTTTACAAGTAAACGCACAAAAAAAGCGGTTTTATAAGCTGCAATGGAGCCACAAACCGCTAATAATACTTTCTTTCCGACTAACATGGTCGGGAAATTAAACTTCTTCTTCGTCCGATTTTCTGAAGGAAATTTTACTTTCCATAAATTCTTCGATGGCTACCGTGCTAGGCTTAGGCATGCGCTCGTAGAATTTAGAAATTTCAATTTGCTCTCTATTTTC
Source organism: Cyclobacteriaceae bacterium (assembly GCA_049115815.1). Lineage (GTDB taxonomy): Bacteria > Bacteroidota > Bacteroidia > Cytophagales > Cyclobacteriaceae > Marinoscillum. The sequence goes on from JAGDZO010000001.1 coordinate 213,836, forward strand.
GAAGATCTCCTCAAGGTTGTCTACAGAAGATGCAAACTCCGCAAGTTTTGAGTTCAACTCCTCTTTTGTAGTAGCAGATATTTGTCTCGCTCTTTTACCTATTACGGCAATAGATTCGTAGATATTCCCTGTTGGTTCAGCTATTTTTTCGTTATCTCTTGTAACTATAGATGCGTTTGTAGCCATGGTGTTATATTAATTCTTGTTATTTCGATCTGCAAAGATAGATAATTGTTCTATGCTATCCGCATAATATTGCTCTGCTTGTTTGATGAATTTACTGGAAGGGTATCTGTCTACAAATGATTCATAGAGCGAAACTACTTTTCGGTAGCGCTCCTCTTGCACAGAATAAATAGATACTTCCGCCAGTTCAAAAGCAGTTTCTATCGCCAAAAAGTTCAATTCCTCGCGATATTTCGAGTCAGGATAGTCATAATTGAAATTTTCAACAGCGATAATTGCGGCCTTATATCTTCTCAATTTGTAATAAAGCTTGGCATTTTCGTAAGCTTTAAATTCCAGTTTTTGCTGCATATCATCAATCAACTCATCTGCTTCCTTGGCATATGTAGAGTTTGGATATCTGTTGAGGAAAGACTGCATAGCTATTAATGCCTCGTACGTACTAGTTTGATCCAGACTAGCCTGTGGAGATTGCTTGTAAAGTGAGTATGCGTTCATATATGCAGCTTCTTCCACGTACTTACTCCGGCCATATACGTCAGTGAATGTCTTGAAATAGTGCGAGCTGAGAATGTATTGGCGCTGCTCGAAAAATGTGTAAGCGTAGATGAAATTTGCTTTTTCGGCTTCTTCCGTACCTCGAATGATCGGAAGGATCTCTTCTAGCAGCGTGTTTGATCTGAAGTAATCTTTCTCTTCGTAATACTCCAGAGCGGCTTCATACTTCACCTTCCAGTCACTACTTTTTTGAATTTTTCTGAATTTGGTACACGATACGCTCGTGATCAATACCAAAATTAAGATTAAATTCTTTGCTACCCTGCTCATATTATCAAAATTGACCGCAAACTTAACTGATTCACTTTGGTTAAACTTCAACTTAATCATCCTTCTTTCCTTTCGATTGCAAGCCTCTTTCTCGCAGACTCTTCTGTTTATCAAATGGCGTCTTGTTGTTTCCAGGCTTCATCACTTTATTTCTATCAAGCACTGGAGCACCCTTAATGATGTTGTCTTTAATTGCTTTGCCCGGAGGAATAGTGTCATTTGCTTTGGCTTGGAGTATTTCTAGCTGAATAGAATCTGGAGCTAGATAAGGAGCCAGATCGTAGAGTTGAGGTCGCTCCTTTTCACGCCAGGCAAAAAACTCAAGAAATTGCATATCTCTGGTGAGCTCATGAGGAGGGATAAATTTGGCCTCTGGTTTGGTATATACTGAGAAACTTGAAAGACTTTGATCTTCAAAACGAATCTGCATACTAGCGCAGAATATTTTGTTCATGCCCATCAGTACTGAATCACCTTCCTCTAAAGCGAAGTACAATATTTCCCCGTTTCCATTCACGTCTATATGGTGAATCTGATTTCGTTCGAAATGAGTAATCATATCTCGACCTTTTATCTGGTTGTAATTGCCGATAGAGTCTTCTGATATGAGAAATGCCTTGGTGAGCAAATTCATCCGTTTCATTTCATCTTCAGAGATTTCTATGCTGATGGTATCTGAGGTGATTTGATTTTTGTTGTTCCACATGATCGGGTCTCGGTAAAAGACGATCAAGGAATCATTGGTGAAATAGGACATTGAATCAGCCTTGCCTTGTAGTCCTTCTTTGTAGATCTTCACGTCGTGATAAGCCAATATTCGGTTGGCTGAGTCGTAATCACTCTCGATAGCAACCAATGTGTCTGCCGCTAAGTAAAAAGTATCTGCTGTAAGAATCCTCTTCATGAGCGTATTGCCATAGACTTTACTTATTCCCGTACCTCGGTCGTAGAATCCTTCATCGCCGTAAATGATGACGTCTTTATCCTTGGCAGTCATTTTCACATTGGAAATGGCCTTGTAATACCCTTCTTTTTCATCAAAAAACAATTGGTCTCCTTCTAGATAATAATCATCAGTTTCGATGTTGCCTTGGATAAAGTCAGACTCTTCTACTTCTGTTCTGAATTCACCACCATTGGCGTGAAGGACTGTGCCATCTTCTGTAGTAATACTCGTTTTTCCGTAGGTGTAGGCAATTTTAGTAGCGGTATTGTATCTAAGCGTATCTGTCTCCAAGACAAAATCTGGGGATGTGAGTACCACGTTCTTATAAAACTGGGCAAACTCATCTTTGGCAAAGAAATAGCCTATTTCACTCGTGAGTTCGTTGGTAGAGTCAATCAGTTTTCCTTTGTTGAAATAATGAGCAATCTCCCCGTCAAGATCATAATCGAGAAAGTCAGTATACAGCCTTCTTTCGCCTCGCATGTAGACCACCTTATCTCTCAGTTTGGCCATCCGGTTGTCACCCTCATAGATCAGTTTTTTGGAGGTGATTGTGGTAGAGTCATCTACTATTCGGATGTGCCCGAATGCCTCCATTCGGTTGTCAGATCTATAGAAATATGACGTGTCACAATAAACTGTTGTGCCTTCTTGTTTGAAAACTACATTACCGGAAAGCAAACGATAACTATCGCCCTTGTTTCGCTCGAAATTCATCTCATCGGCTTGGTATTTTATTCGTTCCTGTTTTTGGCCAAAAGCCGAATGAACGAACCCCAAAATGATGAAGAGGAATGTATAATATTGTAGTCGTATTAACATGAGCGTGCAAAGCTATCAACTAAGTTGAAATATTTAGACAGTAACTTATTAGTAGTTCAATCATATTCAAGGCTTTGCAAAGTAGTATGGGCTTGGAATAAACATGAGGGTAGTATCTACTCCAAACGAGCGCTTATCAAGAGATATTATGTATCAGTCATTTTTAACATTCATTAAGGAAAAAGCACTTATCGAATCATCCGATAGGGTACTGTTGACTGTCAGTGGAGGTGTGGATTCTATGGTGATGTTACACCTCTGTCGTTTGGCTGAGATCAACGTGGCTGTGGCTCACGTGAATTTCGGTCTTAGAGGTAAAGCCTCCGATGCTGATGCGCTGATGGTAGAACGGTTATGCAGAAAGCAGGGCGTTCCTTTTTACCTGCGCGAGGTAAAGCAAGAAGAATATGATACTGGATTATCCATCCAAATGACTGCTCGTGCTATTCGCTATGCGTTTTTTGAAGAACTGGTAGCACAACATGGCTTTGATAAGGTAGCCACTGCCCACAATCAGAATGATAGCTTAGAGACAGTTTTGCTTAATCTGTCAAAGGGTACCGGCATTGCAGGACTGACAGGAATAGCGCACAAAAAAGGGAGGATCATCAGACCGTTACTCTTTGCCACCAAGGAGGAAATCTATGAGTATGCGCGACAAGAACATATCCCCTGGAGAGAGGATAAGTCAAATACTAAGAGTGATTATCAGAGGAATCTCATTCGAAATGAAGTGGTGCCGTTGCTACAGAAAATCAACCCTTCGCTGATTGCTAATTTTCATCTGACACAGGAAAGAATTCAAGGTACGTATGAAATGGTAACTTCGCAGGTAAACGAAACAAAATCCCAAGTGAAAGAAGGAATAGAAGAGTCAGTACTGAATGTAGACTGGTATCGAGATGATGCCAAAAGTTTGACGCTACTGTCTGAGTTGATCAAGGAGTACGGCTTCAATCATAGCGATGCAAAAGACTTGGGCAAAGCAATTTTAAAAGATAGCACAGGTTCTGTTTTTGAATCGGAGGGTTACGTCATTCATCTCGATAGGGGCAATCTGCACGTACAACAGAAAGAAGACCTTGAGGTGCTAGAGCCAGTTTCGTTGGACTTGGGTCAGACGGTTGTTTATGGTAAATTCAGCTTTAGCCTTGAAAAAATAAAGGGAAGTGCATTACCTAAAAAGCCTAGTCGAAGTATTGCTTACTTTGATGCGGGCAAGGTCAAGTTCCCGTTGGCCATCAGGCCCTTTGTGGAAGGAGATTCCTTTTCTCCATTAGGACTGAAAGGGAGCAAGAAAGTCAGTGATTTTTTTGTAGATAATAAAGTGGCTTTGCATAAGAAAGGGTTGATACCAATTGTAGAGTCCGATGGAGAAATAGTCTGGATTGCTGGATATCGGCTAGATGACAGATTTAAGATCGATGAAAACACGGATAATATGATCCGGCTAGAGATGAAAAATCTGGCTTTGAGCTAATTTGGAATTCCCATACAAAACTCATCAAACCATCTGACATAATTCAGCCAAAGCTTTCGCTGTGATACTTTGGCATTAGCACGTTTCGAGGCTAGTTTTGCGGACGAATAAAATCATCACTAAACATCTATAAATCATGAAAGTAACCGTAGTAGGAGCAGGGGCAGTAGGCGCAAGTTGTGCTGAATATATTGCTATCAAAGATTTCGCATCAGAAGTCGTATTGATTGACATCAAAGAAGGATTTGCGGAAGGCAAAGCCATGGATTTGATGCAGTGTGCATCGCTCAATGGATTTGACACTAAGATTACCGGAACTACCGGCGATTATTCCAAAACGGCGAATAGTGATATAGCAGTGATTACTTCTGGGATACCTAGAAAGCCAGGTATGACTCGTGAGGAGTTGATCTCTACCAATGCTGGTATAGTGAAAAATGTAGCGGAAAGCTTAATCAAGGAATCACCAAACGTGATCATCATTGTTGTATCTAATCCAATGGATACGATGGCTTATTTGGCACACAAAGCCACAGGGTTGCCAAAGAATAGAATCATTGGTATGGGTGGTGCTTTGGATTCAGCGAGATTCAAGTACAGACTTTCGGAAGCATTGGGATGCCCTGCATCTGATGTGGATGGCATGGTAATCGGTGGTCATAGTGACACTGGTATGATTCCATTGACAAGATTGGCTACAAGAAATAGCGTGCCAGTTTCCAAGTTTGTGGATGCAGCTAGATTAGAAGAAGTAAAAGAGGCGACTAAGGTTGGCGGAGCTACTTTGACAAAATTATTGGGTACTTCAGCTTGGTACGCACCTGGCGCGGCTGTGTCAGCTATGGTACAGGCTATAGCATGTGATACCAAGAAAATGTTCCCTTGCTCATGCTTGTTGGACGGTGAGTATGGACTATCTGATATCTCTATAGGAGTGCCAGCCATCATAGGTAGAAACGGAATAGAAAGCATCGTGGAAATAGAACTAGATGATGCAGAGAAGGAAAAACTAGCAGAAAGTGCATCTGCGGTTCAAAAGACCAACGCCCTTCTTTAAGCAAGAGCTTTTTTCATATGGAAAATCCTCTTCGGCTCCTGTCGGGGAGGATTTTTTTGTTTGATGGACCTTGAAATGAATGCCATTCGCACAAGGGGTCCTGGACAGACTGGCTAAGCGCGATACTAAGAAAATGAATTGAATAGGTATCCTAATTGCGCTTAATCAGTTAATTAATTTGTGATTGGCACTAAGTCTAATGTATTTTGAGGTAATCGAAAAAGACTTTCGGTACCTCCCTTTTTCAATAGCACCAAATGATAGAAAAATACGATAACCTCATCCAACAAAGTGAACTCATCAGCCGAGACCTGAGTTGGGTTCATTTCAATTATCGAGTATTGGAGCAGTCCAAGAAGAAGGGGCGAAATTTATTCGATCGGCTCAAATTCGTAGCTATCACAGCGAGCAACGCGGATGAGTTTTTTATGATTCGTGTGGGGAGTTTGTATAACTATCTGGATTATAACAAAGACCGTGTAGACTACTCAGGATTGAGGGTGGTGCCATTTAAGCGAAAGCTTCTGAACGAATTCAAGCTATTCAACGAAGAGCGCAACGACCACTTTGTAAACAATCTCAGACCAGAATTTGCGGACCATAATTTCCATATTCTGGATTACTCTGAGTTGCAAAAGCGGGAGAAGGAGCGTGTGACCAATTATTTCAGGAGGATCATCTTCCCGATGCTTACTCCTATGGTGTACGATTCGTATCATACATTCCCCATCTTGATGAACAACATTCTGATTTTTGGGGTGGTCACCAAAACCAATGACAAAAAGGAAAAACGCAAAATGTCGTTTATCCAGATTCCTCAAAACATCCCTAGATTCTATGAAATGGAACGAAGGGATAAAACCATTTTTGTCCCTATTGAAGAAGTAGTGCGGGAGCATATCAACGAGGTATTCAAAAATGTCGAAATCAGTTCTTCTACATTATTTAGAGTTACTAGAAACGGAGATTTCACCCTAGAAGAATCGGAGGATGTAGAGGCCAACTTCATAGAAGAAATGAAGAAAAAGCTGAAAACCCGAAAAACAGGACGGGTGGTCAGGATGGAGGTAGAGGCGAACTATGATAAGTGGTTAATCAAGCAACTCAAGGGCAAGTACGAAATAGAGGATGACAATCTCTTTGAAACACCCAAGGGAGGGTTGATGGATTACACAGGCCTATGGCAAATCGTTAAGCATGAGGACTTTAGGGAGTTTTTGCCAGAACCACCTAAGACCGTTCCTCCATTGAGCATGTCTGATTTTGAGCATCAAGATATGTTCAAGATCTTGAAAAACCGTGATTTACTCTTACATCACCCGTACAACAGCATTGATCCTTTGATGAATCTACTGGAGCAGGCCGCTGAGGATCCGAATGTATTGTCTATTAAGCTCACTATTTACAGATTGGCTAAAAATTCGCGGGTTGTAGCTGCTTTGCTCAATGCAGCGGAAAATGGGAAACATGTTTCAGTTTTGTTTGAAGTCAAAGCCCGATTTGACGAGGAGAACAACATGAAGGAGGCTCAACGCCTCCAGCGAGCAGGATGTTTCGTGATTTACGGTGTGGGTACTTTGAAAACACATACCAAGCTATTGCTGATTGTAAGGCGTGATGGTGAGCGTGTGAAACGATTCGTTCACATGTCTAGTGGAAACTACAATGAAGATACTTCGCGACTATATACGGATATAGGGTTGTTGAGTGCGGATGAAGATTATGCCAATGACGTGCAGGAGTTCTTCAATGTAATCACTGGACATTCCATACCTAATGGCTATAAAAACCTAATTACCGCTCCACGTGAGATGCGTACACGGCTTGTAGAACTCATCCAGCAGGAGGAGAAAAATGCAAAGGAAGGATTGCCCTCGGGAATAGTCATCAAGCTTAATTCGCTTCAGGATATTGATACTATCACGGCCATGTATTCTGCTTCGCAGGCAGGCGTGCCAATACACTTAATCGTGCGTGGAATCTGCTGTCTCCGTCCGGGTAGAGAGGGACTAAGTGAAAACATCACTGTGCGCTCCATAGTGGGTAATTATCTGGAGCATAGCCGAATCTTTTATTTCCATAACAATGGAGATCCTAAAGTTTACTCAGGGAGTGCGGATATGATGGTTCGCTCGTTTGAGCGCAGGCTTGAGTCACTTTTCTTGATTAATGATCAATTCTTAAAGCAACAAGCGATCAACCTTTTGGCGTTTAACCTGAAGGATAATATCAATGCATATGAGATGAAAGAGGATGGTTCGTTTGAGCAAGTTTCTCCGGCTGAAGGTGAGCCAGTTTTCAACGTTCACCACGAGTTTTACAAGGTGAAACGTGAGACCGTATTGGCGGCTAAGCTTTTCTGAATAAAATATGAGGTATTTGAAATTGGCTCGGGATGACAAATTCAATCATACCGAAATTGGCACTTTGGCATTCGTGTTTTTTCTTCTGCGATTATTGGGTGAAGAATAGCGAGGTTATTAAATGAATTAAGAATAAGAAGAAGTTCTAAGAACTTACAATACCTAATTAATTCAAGAGCAAGCAGCTCAATGGCTCTGCTACTTTTTTTCTTCACGCAAAATTTTCTCCATTTTTCGACCCTTGGCCAATTCATCGATCAGCTTCTCCATTTGTCTGCATCTTTTGTACAATTCGAATTCTTCCTCAATTTCCTCAATTCGATAACCACAAACTACGCCTTTAATCATGTGTTCGTTTTGATGGATTCTGGCTTTTTGAAAAAATGTACCAAAGGTATCTTTTTCATCGATTGTCGCTTGAAGCTCTTCTTGATCAAAACCTGTAAACCATTTGATCACCTGATCTAACTCCTCTTTTGTTCTTCCATTTTTCTCTAGTCTGTTCAGGTAAAGAGGGTAGATGGAGGCAAATATCATATTGGAAACCTTCTCATTTTTTTCAGCAGTTACTTTCATAGTTTATAGAGGTTAAATTGGGTGAGACTTCCGGAATAGCTCTATGGAGTTCAATTATTTTCTATTACTAATATAGCTCAATTTGAATTTCATTCAAGCATGAGATAATACTGGAAACATCCATTTTTGATCTTCAGGTAAAGCTTTTTGATCCTTCAGCATAAAAAGCGTATCCGCTCCATCCACAATATGGCTATCCCAGCCTGAAGTATCCAACGGCGTAAACCCCAATACTACACGGATGATTTTGGCATCTGATATTGTTTTAGTTACTTCATTGATATCTAATAAATCTGGAGAAAACACATCATCTAGACAAAGAGTATCTCCAGCGAATTCCGCCACTACTATGGCGTTACATTGTTCCACATAGTAAAAGTTATTTTTCTTAAATGACAGAAAGTAAAACATGATCAGCGAAGTGTTGTCTCGCATAGATATTCTTGAAATAGGTACCGAATTCTTGATCATATCTACCACAAACGCGATATCTGACTGATCATCCATATTCATTTTTTTCCAAGCTTTTTTAGCTGGGACAGGATCAACTTTCCTTGAATACTGATGTTCTTCTACTTTCTCGAAATTAAACTTCGGATAAAAATTAAGCACTTGATCATTTGCAAATAGGAAGATGAAATCACAGTGATCTTTCCATTCAGTCAATACAAGCTCCATGATGAATCGATTAAGCCCTCTGTTTCGATAGTTATCATCGGTCATGACAGTACCTAGTTGAATGCCTAATTTTTCCTTATTGTCAATTTGAAATGCTATTATATTGACGGAAATATTAGAGACTACCCTATCCTGATGAAGAAGAGAGTAAGGGATATAATTTTCTTTCCAGAATCCCCTCTGATACCAGTCTTCCAGATTGAACCCAAAACTGCTATCTGTTAAGCGATTGAAACTTTGTCTTAGCTCATAGTGGTTTTGGTAATCTATCGCAAGGCCATATTGAACGCCATCTATCCCTACGTCTGTTATCATTTTGTCGCTTATCATCCGGCTTGTTTAACAAACATAACAACTATCTTTTAGTCATTAGAGCCGGTGACAATCCAATTATTTATGATGGCAAAAGTTTGATATCCCTTAACATGTGACAAAGCTCTCGATGATGTGTGATCTAGATTTTAGAATTGTGAGTACGTACTATGGGTAATCAATCAGGTTGAAGGCTTCCCGAAAAATGATAGCCGCCGTTATCATTTTGGGACTGTGGATCTTCAAACATTTAACTAGGTCGATAGAAGAGCGTGTTTTCTCCGTTCTTACTATTTACTTAAGCGCCAAGGTGGATTTTTTCGATTATCCCCTCCGTAGAAAAGGATCACCTGATTGTTGTCAAGATCTTTTAGTCTTGCTTCTCTCCAAAGCCAATTTTGATCTGCTGGTTCTTGATCAAATGTAATTCCTCGTTCCTTAAGGGATCGAACATGATGATCAAGGTTCTCACATTCGAAATAGACATATACTCCATCACCTTTTGGTAGCTCATCTACGAGGTGAATAGAAAAAGTCGAGTCACCATCGGGGCATTCAAATCTTGCGTAATGGGGCAGGGCCTTCACTATTAGTTTGAGTCCCAGTTTTTCATAAAAAGGAATAGACTTTGACAAATTCAGTGAAGGGACTGTGACTTGGTTTAGGTTCATTTTGGATGGAGGTTTATTGACGTAAAAATAGGATGTCGGCTTGAATAATAATTGTAGCGGTAGTGCAGAGAGAGACATCCAATGAGGACCGAATTGGACAAAATAAAATTCCAATGACTTGATTTTACCATGGATATCGCTAAGCTAGCTGGAGTGCGCCCCGAGCTTGGCAAGTTCCGATAAAACTAATGAATCTGTCGCGCCCGGCAAGGGGGTGCTTCCAAAGTATCTACGAGGCACTGCGTTCAGAAAGTCTAAAAATCCTGCGAGCAGAAGTAAGTTGAAAGCACCGACCTTTCCCAGCGGCTGATTCATGGCCTACGCGGCGCGGTGAAGTTCGCACTTAAGTTTGCAAAGTGGTAGTTGGCGCATTCGTGCAAGCACTTGTTATGTGGATTTTTTCACTTGATTCTTCAAGTCCATTCGTTCATGGAGAATTCTGGTTATCTCCACGAGTTCGCTGGAAATTGTACGATAAAAAACGATATGTCTGTTGACCTTGAAACCAAATAATTCTCCGCGTATTCCCTCGTAATTTCGTCCTTGTTGTTGGTTGGCTGCAATGGATTCAAAGGAGTTAGTAAGTTGTTCATGGTAGTTATCTGCCTGTATTTCAGACCAATTGTCAAAGGTGTAGTTCCAAATGTCAGATAAATCCTTGACAGCAAGGTTAGTTAAGCGGTATTCACCCATTAGATCTTGCCGCCTTGAGTTGTTGTAAGTGAGTTGACGGGTTGAAATCTTCAGCAATTCCACTGTCAATTCCTTCTTGAATTGCTTTTTTAAGTGATAGGACTTTGGTCTCTTCTTCTTCCAATAGCCTTAATCCGGCTCGAATAACTTCGCTGGCGTTCTTGAATCGACCTTCTGAAATGCTATGTTGAACAAAGCTGTCAAAGTAGTTTCCTAATGAAATAGATGTGTTTTTACCCATACTTCAAAGTTACCAATAATTGGTAAAATATCAAGTTTCACCAATTCCACATAACAACTATTTATGGCGCTGTGGCCTCCGAGCTAAAGTAAAATCGATAAAAGTAGCTTGCTTACCGGTGCTTCCAAAGTATCAGAAGGCAGTGAGTTCAGAAAGAGAAAAAATCCTGCGAGATGCGCGAAATAGAAAGCTCTAATCTTTCCCAGCGGCTGATTCATGGAGATGTTTGCACTGAAGTCTGTAAAGTGGCACTTAGGCGCATTCGTGCTAGCACTTGTTAGAGGTATTACCTCTTGATTTTGACGTATTGTTTGCCCGTTCCGTATGTCAGTTCCAGTAAAGTTGTTCTGTAACCTAGTTCAAGAGCGAGATCTCCAAGAGAGTTGAAATCGCCAGGTTCTTTACCTAAAAATTCTTTGCCTTGCTGAATGTATTCAGGACAGCACTCCTCAAATCGCTCGTCTTCCAGTAATCCTTTAAAGAAGTTAGTTTGAGTTAGAAGCGATAATTCTTTGATCTTCGGGTAGTTCGTTAGAAAGTAGTTGGCCAGCTCGGACTGTGAATTGAAACCGAGAAACTTGAAAGTTCTCCTAGTATTCAAGTGGTTTCCATAATGATCTGGCAGAATTGATCCATTGAAAAGAGACGGTTCAGTCCAGTAAGTTAGTTCGAGAGGTCCTGCTGGGTTGTCGTCAATTGTGTATTGAAAGAAGTCAATCTCGTAGCTAAGTTTGATACTCGTGGGTTGTTCGGAAAACTTGATCCCGTACCCGTCAAGTCCGTCAAAAAAGAGTTGTTGAATGATGACAGTATCTCCATTAATTTGATAGTCGAAGTTGTCAGGTTCAGCGTTGATAAATATTAATGTTCGTCCATTTTCCAATGGAATAGAATACTGAGCAAAGGCTCCAAAACACAAGAAACTTATGAGTGTGCAGAAAATGGTTCTCATTGCGCAGTATTACCTCTAACGATCAGCTAAAATCCGTAGGCTCATCGTTTGTTAATTCCTTAAAAGTATCTGATTCAAATGCCCTTTGCAAGTAGCTCATAAGCCTATGGATTTTTAGCGCCTGTTATCTATTGCCCCCAATCTATTCCTCGTTTCTACAATCTTCATGTGTTCAGGTTGGAAGTTCGATTCGTATATTTCAAGTGCCTTTGTCAGAAGTTCATACGCCAGTGTTCGTTCGTCGTTCATGTTCAAAATTGAGGCTTTCAAAAAATACATATCTGCAATTGTTGGATGACTATTCCGATGAAAAGGAGTAAAGTTCTCAAGTGCCTGATCTGCAAATTGGAGAGCATCATTGAAGTTTCGTAGTTTGAGAGATAGTTCACTCTTGTTCATCAGTATGATCCCAATATCTGGGTGGAGTTCTGAGTTTCTAAGTTTATAAAGTTGCAGGGATTGATTAAACAGAGAATCGGCCTTTAAGAATCGTGATTTTCTCATTGAAATGAGGGCTAGTCCATTCAACGCACTTGCAACTGATAAACTCGAATCCTTGTCAGCTTCTAGGCTCAATTCAATTGATTTCTTATAGAGTGTGTCAGCTACAAAAACCTGATTTGTAGCATAATTGATATAGGCCAAGTCATTTATCAAATTAGAGGCTCTATTATCAATGAAAAACTCAAGCTGTTCGGCAAGTTTCATGCTCTCTTTTGCATAATTCCTAGCTTCATCAAAGGCTCCCTGTTCAATTTTTATCCTGCCAACTGTTGCAAGAACCTCTGGTAGTTTATCACTGTCACTTCCAAGCTGTTGTTCATAAACCCTCTTTACATCGAGCAGCTTTTTCAAGGATTGATTATAATCACCTAACGAGTAATGGTAATAGCCCTCTTTTTTTACATAATCATGATATCTGGCAGATGTGCTTGCGTAATTCAATCCCGTTATTTCGATTCCTTTTTTCAGATGAGCAAGAGCAGAATCATAGTTGGGAATTTGCATCCATGCATCGTACGACAAAGAATGGCTCTCGGCAATGTTTTGATATTGCTGTCCATACAAATCACCATAGCAGATTCTAGCTTTTTCGGCGAGATTGAGAGTTTGAATGTGATTGTCCAAATTATTTGACAGAATTGATCTATACAGATAGTATTTGCATTCCCATTTTGATGTTAAGTACGGTTCTACCTTGTGTAGATAATCACCAGCGTTGAATGGATTATTGTCGGAAAGAGCATTGTAAACAAGCTGTAGATAAGATATGGAATACTTCTCATTTTTGTCCTGAGAGATAGAATCTTTGTCTAGAACCATTATGCTTTGTTCGGCCGCTTGATTTGATTCGTTCCAATAGCGAGCGTCTGCACATGCCGAAGATAGGTTGCTCATGTATGTAGCGAGCTTTAGATTAAGACTTTTAATGCTGTCTGCATGATAAATTATCGCTTTAGTATAATAAGAAATGGCTGAATCTGACTCGCCAAGGGCGTCATAGTAGATTCCAATATTATTTTTTGAATCTGCCCTCTCTGCCTTCCAGTAATCATTTTTAGCCACAGGATTAAGGTTCAAAAAAGAATCAGCTTTAAATTGATAATAAAGAGCCTCACTATAATTTTTCAAGTCGTACAGCTTGTCAGCTTTACATTCATAAGCCTTATGTATGTTAGTATATGTTGCTTGAATGTTCCAGAGTTTCTTTACGTCCTTTTCAGTGAGTGAATCATTATCAATCCAAAGCCACTTTAATCCTTCATTGAAGGATTGAATAGAGTATTCGATAGCCTTTTCACAATCGCCTACCTCGAGCTGTTTCTCTGCCTTCTGCCAATAATCAAACATCCTCATGTTGCTGATCATGTCATCATTCCCTGCGTTGAGAAAGATTATTGTATTTCTATAAAGCTGATTTTCTGTTGGTCTAAAAGCAAAAAAGAAGTAATAACTAGAATTAAAGAGGTTCGGAAAAGAATTCTCTTGAGTTGATCTTCAATCTGGATCTTACGAATCCATTTTAAAAGAACTATTCCAATAAGTACTGTCGTAAAGATTATGTTGATAAATGGCAAAACTGTGAGCCATTCCCAGTTACGGAGGTATATAGTAAATGGTATTGTTATGAGAGATGTTGCAAGTGACAGACCAGCAATTATTGGGATTGCTAAAGGAGAGTTGCTTTTGGGTTCAAAAAGCTTGAAAGACCCTACCAGATAGAATAGACCTAGAGCAAAAGTTGCCAATCCAAATAAAGCTGCTCCACCGGTATATTCGACACCCTTTAGCAGCAAAAAGGTTACCCAGATGAATACTAGAATTTGTTCAGTCCTCTTCAATTAGATTGGGGGGTTATAGATAACGCCAAGCTAGCAGGTGTGCGCCCACCACTGGCAGAAAGCACTAATGTAGCGAAACTGCCCAACCCCCACAACAGTAACTACGAAGCATTGCGTTCGCCCGATCCAAGGCCAGAACCACAGAATGAAGCTAGCAGCACAAAAGTCTCAGAATGGGCAGTGAAGCGTGATGATACCCCAAAAAATGG
>JAGDZO010000002.1:0-249508 GCA_049115815.1 Cyclobacteriaceae bacterium
CAGATGGAGCTTCACCAATTGCTGTAGCTGTATTTTCTGTAGATAATGACGGAGATGGAAACGCAGATGGTCTTGAAATTGAGTATTCTGAGCCAATGTCAGATGCCTCATTTACGGCTGCTGCTTTAGCTGACTGGGAAGTATCTATTGACGGATTTACCTCTTTAGATTCAATCAGCTCTTTTGATACCCAAACTGATATCGTTTCATCAGGTACAGTAAATGTTGCAAATGACGAATATGTGACTTTGTCATTCGCCCCTGTTGATGTGACTGGTACAGCTACTGTGAATTATAGATACGCTTATGGTGCCATAGCCAATGTAACAGACGGCACTAATAATCTAGCGGATATTTCATCAACGGCTGCAGTTGATAAGGCTAATCCGGTACTTATTTCTTCCACTCCCACAGCAGGTTCCAGTAGTGCTGATGGAAGCGCAAACATTGTTCTGAATTTTTCAGAAGATATTAAATTGGGAACAACTGGAGCAACAAAAACTCTGACGATAAATCATATTTCAGGGGCAAATGGTTCAGGTTTTCCAGAAGTATATGACTTAACATCTGCAAGTGAAACTACCATCAGTAGCAATAACATAACACTGATAAGAGGGGGCGCTGCTCTTCCTCTACTTAATGAATTTGCGATTCAATTATCTGCTGACGCGATAGATGATTTGGCTACTTCTGAAAATTCATTTGCTGGAATCTTAGATAATACCACTTTGGCTTTTACTGTGAATGATATTAATCCTACCAATTGTTCCTTTAACTGGGCGACTGCTACCGGTAATAAAGATAATGTTGCAGTGTCCCCATCCGATTGTATTGAAAATACACCAGTAGATTCTATTTCTAGTTTAGTAACGAGCAAAGGACTTGCGGTACCTGTATTCTATTTCGCTCTTAGTGATACTAAAAATGGTTCCACATTTTCAAGTATTACAATTGCTAATGGAAATACAGATATTGATTGGACTAAAGTTTTTGCAGACGCAATATTAATCGACGAAAACGGGTCAGAAATTAACAGCACCAATCAGACTGTAAATATCACGTCTAGTACCATTGAGTTTTCAAATATTCCTACTACAGGAGGCGGTTTTGGAGTCCTTGGAACTGAAGAGGTGCGTGATATTTCGCTTCGAGTTTGGTTAAGGACTGATCTTGACGTAGAAGGATTGGATATCGATAATAGATATTTAGTATTTGAAATGTTTCGAGATAATGTTGATAATGCTGATAGAGTTTGGGATGTGGATAACAATACGTTTGCCAATAGTAGCTCGATATTTTTTACAGATTCAGTTGCATTTGATGTAGATGCAACCAATTACACTTTCTTGCAGCAACCATCCACTACAGATGCCAATGTGGTGATGACACCTGCTGTGACACTGGAAGCTACAGATGCAAATGGTAATAGGGATTTGGATTACGATGGAGCTGATGCTGTCACTATTACTTCTTCTGGTACATTGTCTACGGCATACAGCACTCCTACTATTTCATCTAACTGGGTAGACGGTGTAGGTACGGTTAGTAACATAGTCCATTCTGCTCCGGCTGGTAGTTTTACCCTAGGAACTACAGGGGGAGCCTTAACAGACGCAGCTGCCAGTACAAGTTTTACGATTAATGGAGAAACTCAGGCGCCGAGTATAATCAATATCACTAGACAGAATCCAACCAATGCTACAGTAAACAATACAACTGTGACTTTTAGAGTCGCTTTTGATGAGGCTGTTTCGAACGTAGATGTAACTGATTTTGAACTAGCGGCTGGCGGAGCTACTGGCGCAGTAAATTCTGTTTCAGTAGTTAATGCAAGTACCTATGATGTTGAGGTTACAACTGTAGCTGAAGGAGGTAATAACGTCTTGAATCTGAATATTGCAGCGGGCAATGATATTCAAGATGCTTTTGCCAATGCGTTTGGTGCGGCTGGTACAGTAAACGCCGAGGAAAATTACACGATTGATCAAACGGGTGTAACACTTGTCATTACTAGAAATGCCGTTACCAACGGGGCATTTACGGGAACCAATGACAACAGCGTTTCATTTGATTTAGCTTTTAGTGAAGTAATTGATAATTCAACTTTTACGGTAGCTGATATAACCGTTAATAACGGTGGTGCTAACTTCACAGCATTGACAGCATCAGAGCTTGTCAATGATGGTGACAATCAGAATTATACCTTGACTGTATTGGGAATCACGGGAGACGGAGATTTGACAATCACAGTTGGGCCGGCTATTGCTGAATCTATAGGTAATGATATGGCATCTGCAGAAGGTCCTTCGGCGGCATTTACAATTGATAATACAGCTCCAAGTCCATTTACTGTTGGAACGGTAACACCAGTAGGAGCTCCAGTGGTCACAGGGTATTGGAATGAAGATAATACGGATATACAAATTGTTGTGCCAATCTCGGCTGACGCTACACTTACGGGAGGTACAGTTCAGATACAGGCTCAAGTGGCATCTGAAGGATTTTTTAATTTAGGTTCGGCTTCTACCATTACAGCTGGTGAAATAACTGCAAATACAAAAACGGTCAGCGTAGATGCGGCAACCTTTGAAGCTCTGAGCGGAAATCTCGCCGAAGGGGAGGTACTGACATTTACGGCAATCATGTCGGACAATACAGGTAATCAAACTACAGGGTCAAATAGCACTCAGACAATAACCAGCGATCAGACGGATCCAGTTGCGTTCAACACGGGCACTTCCACAGTAACTGGTGGCACTTTGGTTGCGAACTTTTGGAATACTACAAGCACTGGGATTGATGTGGTCATTCCAGTTGAAAACGAAGCATCTCTGGAAGGAGGAACAATTCAGATTGAAGCTAATGTAGCAGGAGGTGGATTTGAAGTTTTAGGTGGAGCTTATACTATCGTAAATGCTGATCTTTTGGCAGGAACAAAGACATTGAGCTTTAATGAAACAACCTTTGAGCAATTGAGTGGAAACTTGACAGAAGATGAAACGATAGTTATTAGAGCTGTCATAACAGATATAGCAGGAAACGTAACTAATGGTGGGAATAGTGGTAATCAAATAGTTTATGATGGAACGGCACCATCTGCATTTACCACAGGAGCAGTCTCGGCAGTTGGAGCTCCAATAGTTACAGGCTATTGGAACGAGGACAATACAGATATTTCGGTAGTTGTACCTATTGCCACTGATGCCTCGTTAGAAAATGGAACTGTACAAGTTAGAGCTCAAGTGGGTGCTGATTCCTTTGAAGATTTGGGATCACCGTCGACTATTACTGCAGGAGAAATAACTGCCAATTCAAAGACCGTGACAGTAACAGGCGCTTTGTTTGAAGCGCTTAGCTCTAATTTGGCAGATGGAGAGGTGTTGACTTTTACAGCCATTATCACTGACGAATCGGGTAACCCGACCACAGGATCTAATAGCACTCAGACAATAACCATCGATCAGACGGATCCTGATGCCCTTACAGTTGGAACAGTGACTACAGTGGGCGCACCGGTTGTTACTGGTTATTGGAATGAAGATAATACCTCATTGAACATAATAGTGCCAATAGCAACTGACGTAACTTTAACAGGCGGTGCAGTACAGCTTAGAGCACAAGTAGGTGCCGGTACATTTGAAGATTTGATTACTCCTTCATTGATTACTGGAGGGGAAGTAGGAGCTAATTCCAAAACAATATCAGTTTTAGCTACAGACTTTGAAGGGATTACAGGCTTTACTAATGGAGCAGTCATAACCATCGGGGCTATAGTAAATGATGTTGCTGGAAACACAACTACAGCTACTGTAAGTTCCCAAACAATAACAGTTGATCAGTTAGACCCATCAGATTTTACTACAGGTACCGCAACGGCTACCGGGGGGGCGGTAGTATCGTCATATTGGAATGCGACAAATACGGGATTAAATGTAACCACTCCTATTGAAAATGATGCTACTCTAACGGGTGGTACTATTCAGGTTCAAGCAAATGTAGAAGGTGAAGGGTATTTTGACTTGGGAGCGGCTTATACCATAACTGGTACAGATCTTACCAACGGGACATATACCCATAGTTTTACTGCAGCTCAATTTGAAGCATTGAGTGGTGGCCTACAAGAAGCTGAGACAGTCGTACTTAGATCGATAATCACTGATATAGCTGGAAACGTTAAAATAGGGACGCAAAGCGCCAACACCTTCATATTTGATGAGGTAATTCCAACGGTCACCAATGTAACCTCATCGACTGCCAATGGAGTATTCAAAGTAAGTGATGTCATTTCAATACAAGTAGTCTTTAATGAAACAGTTATTACCTCTGGCACACCACAGATTACACTCGAAACAGGATCCTCTGATGCTCCGGTGGATTACGTCAGTGGTGACGGCACCAATACCTTCAATTTCACCTATACTGTCCGTTTAAACGACGACAATTCAGATTTGGATTATGTTGCTACCAATTCTTTTACGGGTAGCATTACGGACTTGGCAGGAAACACGGCAGTTCTCACCCTACCTACGCCAGGTGCTGCTAATTCTTTAGGGGCGAATAAGGCCTTGAATGTGGATGGATTGATTCCGGTGGTTTCTGCCTCAAATATTTCTTATACATCTTCACCATCAGGTGCTGGGTCAACTTATAAAGTAGGGGATGTGGTGACTGTACAATGGGACAATACTGCCAGTGGGGATAACAACTTAGACATTGACAATGGGGTTAATATGGACTTCAGTGAGTTTGGTGCTACTAGTTTAGTGGCAGCTACTGAAACTTCGCCTAGTAGCGAAGTATGGGAAGCTTCCTATACTATTACAACATCTACCGATGGATCAACGAATATCATAGATGTAACTGATGCGCACGTATTTGTAACTGCTACAGATGATGCTGGAAACGTGAATTCCGGCGGAAGTACTGAAGATGAGCAGGATATAATTGTTGATAATTATATTCCAGTGGTTGCAGCTGGTGAGATTTCAATTACTTCTTCACCTTCAGGAGATAATACTACCTTCCAGGTTGGAGATATAGTAACTGCCCAATGGGACAATAGTGCATTGACTGCTCCTAATCAGGACATCAGCTCTGTAAACATTGACTTTACCGAATTTGGAGCAACTACTCTGGTAGCTGCTTCCAATAGTTCAAATGTTTGGACTGCTAGTTATACGATCACAACTTCAACAGATGGGTCTACTAATACTGTAGATGCTGCAACACTCAATGTTTTTGTAACCGCCACAGATGATGCATCAAACGCCAATGCACCAACTGAAGGAACAGATGATGAATCTGTGGATAATGAATTCCCATTATTGACAGTCGGTAACCTCAATATCAGTGATGGTGGAGGAGCAAATGGAGTCAATGAATATATAATAGGAGATGTCGTGACTGCCACTTGGTCTAATCTTAATGGTGGAGATAATATTGCTGATGTAGCATCAGTCTCTTTTGATTTTACGCAATTCGGTGGAGGAACTGAATCGGGCAGCACATCTGATGGTGGAGATACTTATACGGCTAGTTATACGATCGTAGACAATGCTGTCAATTTGAATTATGTCACCATGCAAGATGTGATTCTGACAGTGGTGGACAATGCCAGTAATACCACTATACTTGAAGATGATGAAAATAATACAGTAGATAACGTTGCTCCAGCTGCTCCTACGATTCCAAACCTTCAAGCAGCTTCAGATGATGGAATTGACCCAAGTACTGGCGCTGCACTTGACAGTGATAATAAGACAAGCAATACGGGCCCTATTTTTGATGGTTCTGGAGGTGAGGCATTACAGAAGGTTGAAATTTATAGTAATACATCTGACGGCTTAATCGGACAAGGAAATGCAGATAATTCAGGAAATTGGATAGTAGGTACTTCGATAACACAACTAGATCAGACGCATAATATTACTGCTATAGCATATGATTTGTCAGGAAATCCTAGTGCGGCATCAGCACCACTTTCCTCACCAAATCCATTTGAGCACATATCAGCTCCAGAGTTCGTGTCTGCCGAGTGGAGAGATGGAGATGCTGACGGTGATATAGATGAATTGTTCATCACCTTTGATCAGAATGTAGTGATTAAGGATAATAGTGCGACCGGTTTTGAATCTATAACTATCACAGGCATAACTTTCAACAATTCGACTGATCACGATTTATCTTCAAGCCTTTCGCATACATTAGATCTTACACCAATCACAGGAACTTCAAATCCAAACCAGAATATCAATTACACAACTTCTTCTGGATCGTGGATCGTGAGTGCAAATGGAGGTATTGAGATGATCAATGCTGATTTTGTGTTGCCAATTGACAAGGCCGCACCCGTAGTGATTAACTCTATTACAATAGACACAGATCTAGATGGAGATGTCGACAGAGTTGAAATACAACTAAGTGAGCCTATTATAGATAGTCATGTAAATACAGATAAAGGTGATTTCTCATTCACTCCGCCAAGTGGATTTGGAACCGCTGACGTAGGTGGAACATTTGATACTGAAGTAACTGAAATAGCCGCTGATGCAGATGCTAATGATGCATATTTTTCTCTTGAGTTCACACCGTCTAATTCTTCAGGTACAGGTATTTTCACGGCTCAATATTCGGGTACGACCATTGTAGACGGAAATTCTAATGTCTTAAGTATTCCGGCAGCAACAACATTAAATGATGGTGCTGCACCTAGAGTTAAAGATTTTGCGAACGATTTGAGTCCTGCAGACAATAATGGGGCAGTTCCGGCAACTAATTCATTGACGATTAAGTACTCAGAGGCTGTTACTGGCGTTGGTGGTAAAAATGTAAATATCGTACAGCAAACGCCTATCGAAGTGACAGCTCTAGCGGCTAATAACTTAGGCACAAGCGGAGCTTCGTCAACTACAGGTCAATACACCTTAAATTTGGGTTATACTACACCGTCAGCTACTGATTATTATGTTCTAATTGACGATGGAGCCTTCAAAGATGCTGCGAACAATGCAAGTGCCAATCAATTCAGCACAACTACAGATTGGAATTTTACTACCGAAACATCTTTGGTAGCTACAAGTGCAGTATTGACCAATTCTACTACCATAACATTATCAACCAACTTAGTGATTGCTATCGGAGCAAACACAGCTACGGATTTCACTGTTTCTGATGGTATTGGGACTGGTTTTGTGGTTAGCGCAATAGGTGTTTCAGGCAATGAAATAACTTTGACTGTCGCGGATATGTCATCTGCAGTAGGTGACCTTTCGGTTGATTTTGATGGTACAGGAACCGGAGGATCAGGAAATACTGATATTAATGCGAGCGGGAACACCTTAAAGCTTCAAGATTTTACCGGATTAGCACTCAATAATGATATCGTTAATCCTACGATTGCATCTGCGGTTTATGACGCCAATTCAATCACATTAACTTATAGTGAACCCGTACAGAATCTAGGAGCAGTGGCAGGCGACTTTAGTGTGACCGATGGTGCTCTGAATACCTACACAGTGCAATCGATCACGGATGCTACGGCTAACGATACTGATCTCACTCTTAATTTCACAGGAGGATCTCTCACTCCGGTAGGTGATTTATCTATTAGTTATGCTAAAAACGGTGGAAATGATGGAATAGGAGATTTTGGAGGAAATACAGCGCAATCTGAAACAGAATCAATTGAGATAGATAGTGATGCTCCGACAATTGTTGCTGCATCTATTACAGCGAATACGACCATTCAGCTTGAATTCAATGAGTCAGTAAAAATTACAACCCCTTCTCCAGCTACAGACTTCACGGTAACTGATGGTAAAGGAAATGTATATGTAGTAAGCGCCATTTCTGATGGCACTGCGAATGACGTTTATATTAATTTGACTTTGCAAACTGTCGCAAATGCACTTGGTGATCTGACAGTGGCATACAATCCTGCGGGAGGGACATCTATTCAGGATTTTGGAAGCAATAGTTTGGCCACCTTCAACGAAAGTATAGATCGAGATAATACTCAACCAACCTTGGCAGTCACTAGAAATGCTGTAACCAATGGTGGTAGTTTTATCACCAATGACAATTCAGTTTCTTATACTTTAGTTTTCTCTGAGGAGATAGATCCATCAACTTTCAGTGCTACCGATGATATTGTAGTTACTGAAACTGGTGTGACTTCTTCTTCACTTGTAGATGGGGACTTAACCACATCAGACAATCGCTCTTATACGTTGACGATACGTGATGTGGCTTTGGACGGTGATATTTCCATTTCAGTTGATTTGACTGATATAACAGATTATGGGAGTAATCTGGTAAGTGCTGTAACCTATGACGGAGTAGGCACAGATGCAGGATTTACCATTGATAATACTGTGCCAGCAACCAATTCTGTCTCTATTGCCTCAAACAATGCTGCAAGTTCAGCGAGCGCGGTTATTGGTGATGATATTACTTTGACATTCACTACGGATGATGCTCTCTTGTCTACTCCTACAGTATCTTTTAGAAGTGGAGGAGGACTAGTAAATAATGCCATTACAATAACTAATACTTCTGGAAATACATACACTGCAACGTATCAAGTAGCAAATCTGGACAATTCTGGAGCAGTTACTTTTACTATTAATTTTACAGATGACGCAGGAAATGATGCGACCCAAGTGGTCTCAACTTCTGACGGAACTAGCATGTCAGTAGATAGTCAGGATCCTACTATTTCGTCAATAGAATTGATAGATCCAATTAACGGATCTCCAACTGCTACCAAAGATGATAGTGCAATATATGTTATTACTTTTTCAGAACCTGTCGTTGATTTTGACGATGTAGATGATATAAATATCACTTTGGGAGGTACAATAGTTGTAGGTACCCGTATTCTTACTGATAGTGTGGGGAGTAGGATATGGAAACTTGCTTTTAAGGATGTTACAGGTGATGGCACGCTTTCATTCTCAGTTATTAAAACAGGAGGAACAGTAATTACTGATCAAGCGGGTAATATTTTGACAGCAGGCCAAACTTCACCTACCGTCAGCTTTGACAATACAGCACCTACAGTTACAATTACCAACAATACTTTGTCGAGTGGTAGTACTTTAGGAACTACTGATAATTCTATTTCCTATTCTATTGTATTCAGTACACCAATTGATAACTCCACATTTAGTAAGACTGATTTATTATTGACTAAATCTGGTACTGCGGATACTGCTTCAGCTTCCTTAACCCCAGTTGGTGATAACCAGAATTATACCTATTCTATTACTGGAATTACAGGCGATGGGGATTTAGGGTTATCAATTGCAGCAGGATCTTTATTTGATGCCGCCAATAATGGTCTGGCAGCTACGGTCAGTGCTTCTACTATCACAATCGATAATATTCTTCCTACGGTTACTACCTTCGTTAAGAATGAAGTTCCAGCAGCTAATGGCACTAAAGATGGTGTTACTAATAGTGATTCAGTGTCATTTGAACTTGTCTTTAGCGAGCCTATAGTTGATAGTGAATTTACATTAGACGACCTTATTATCTTGGAATCAGGTGGAACTTCCACAAGGACAGAGATTGTTAATTCGGGAGATGATCAGAATTACAGGATTGATTTATTGGGAGTATCTGGAGATGGAAACATAGGTCTTAGGTTGACAGTTGGCTCTGTTGAAGATCCATCAGGCAATACACTGGCATCAAATGTAGCATCACCTACTTTCACTATTGACAACACCTTACCTACGGTAACGATCACAAGGAATGCGGTTACAAACGGAAGTTTCACTTCTACCAATGATAATTCTGTATCGTTTGATATTGCATTTAGCACAGTGATAGACCCAGCGACGTTTGTACTTGGAGACATTACAGTTAGTGATGCCAGTGGAGCGGTTACTTATACGAATTTGGTAGCCGGAGACTTGGCTAATGATGGAGACAATCAGAACTATACCTTAACAATCAGTAGCATAGCGGGCGATGGAGATTTAGGAATCACCATAGCCAATGCTTCTGTAGATGATTTGGCAGGGAACTCTTTGAATGGAGCAGTTACTTCAGGCGTTTTTGCGATTGACAATACATTACCTACTGTCTCTATAGCCTTGGAAGCTCCAGCTAATGGAACAATAGGAGGTACGAATGACAATTCATTGATCTTCAATTTGACTTTTGATGGTGATTTGAATGGGAGTACGTTCACCTCGGATGATGTCACAGTCAATACGACTGGGGATGTAGCTTCTACTACTAAGACAGTATCAGGAGTATCACCAAACTTTGTGGTAACAATAGGTGGAGTGACTGGCGATGGTACGTTGGGAATCACCTTAGGCGAGACAGGTATTCAGGACAATGCAGTGAATAATCTATCAACGGCGAGCAGTGCAAATGTCTCATCGTTATTCACAGTAGACAATACCCAACCAACAGTAGTTCTGACTAGGAATGCAGTAACGAATGGTTCATTCTCAGGGAGCAATGATGATGCTATATCATTTGATGTAGCATTTAGCGAACCGATAGTAGATGGATCATTTGTAGTGGATGATATNNCAGGTGTAGGTTCAGGCACACCGACGATTACCAACGATGGAGACAATCAAAACTATACGATTGATATTCCGACCATAACTGATGATGGGACGATAGCCGTGAGACTATCGATTGGCTCTACCGAAGACCCATCGGGTAATACGCTTGCAGCGAATGTTACCTCGGATGCAATCACCATTGACAACACCTTACCTACGGTAACATTTAGCAATAGCTTGGCATCAGTGACCAATACCGATCCTTTTAATATTACTGCAACTTTCTCTGAACCAGTCACAGCTCCAGTTATAGGTTCATTTAATATTGCTCAAGGAACGGTTATTGGTGTAGCTACTGTATCAACGTCTGTTTATACTGTTACAATAGATCCGACTGATAATGCAACCAATTCGGTAGTGCTATCATTGATAGCTGGTGAGGTAACAGATAATGCAGGTAACGATAATTTACTTTCTGCAGATTACTCGATCTCGTTTGATGATCAAGCGCCTACATTCACTATTGCTCCTACTGCACTGGTAGTAGGAAGAACAGCCACACTGGGTGTGAGGTTGAACGAGCTTGGAAATGTTTATTATACGGTAGTTGCTGACGGTCAAGCGGCACCAACAAGCGCAGAAATAAAGGCGGGTACAGTTACTTCTGCAATTGCCAGTGGAACAATAGAAGTGACCGTAACGGGTACTACATTCAATGGGGAATTTACCTTAGATGCAGATAGAACAGATTATGATTTGTATTTGGCTACTGAGGATTTAGTAGATAATTTGAATCTACAAGACACTCCTACACTGATTGACATTACTTCAGGTGGGGTGGTGATTACATCACCTGATTTGGCCGACATTTGTTTAGAGGGTCAATATTTCACTCTTGGTGATGTTGTTATCTCAGAGACCATTAGTACGGACTTTGTAAGATCCACTTCTAATAAAACCTTGTTACTTGAACTTCCAGCTAATTTTGAATTTAACAATACTGCTGGGACAGTAAGTGATAAAGGTGGTGATCTTGATGTCGATGCTTCAGGACTTGGTTTGACTTACAATTCTAGTAGGACTAGTTTGACTGTTACCTTTTTAAATGAGACCAATACCAGTATTGATGTTCTGACTATTTCCGGGTTGCAAGTGAAGGCTTTAGGAAATACGATTTCTAGCAATGTATCAATAGTTCGTGGAGGAGGATCCGCAGAAATCTATAGAGCTAATGAGTCGGACAATCCAGTTTTCGCTACGCTGACATCAATTCCACCATTTGATGCACCTGATATAATAGCGAACGCTACTGATACGGTAGGAGTAGTAGAAACAACTCCGTATATAGTAGAAATAAGTGGCGGTGTGATAGGTGATGCTTCTGGAGATGCAGTTACTGTCTATGATTGGGCGGGGCTTGATACTCTTTCCACCCCTATGGTGATAGGTGCACTTGCTTCTGGGAATGAGATAAAAATTTACTCTGATGAAAGCTTAGAAAGTACTGTAATCACATATAATAGTAGTGCTAATTTCTCGCCTACCTTGGCGCAGCTAGATTTGGATAGCACTGATGTGGGAATCAATTCTTTCTGGATTACAGTAACGGATGGTAAATCCTGCGAAAGTGCTGCCACTAAATATTCTATTGCCATAATAAGGCTAGAGAATACAGCAAATTCAACAAGTTTTGCTAAGTCGGATCAAGAAGGAACAACCTTCAAATTAACCTTTCCGCCTAATCATTCTGCACTTTACGCAGGACGAGGTTTGACTAATTTTGAGACAGCTGATACTTTCTCAGATAGCCCTAACGATGAGGCTTATTCTGTTCAATTTGTACCTGCCTCAGCAGGAATAGGACAAGATACTGTGAAGTATTCTTTGACTAAAGATGGCGCACGCGCCAATTATTGGATTCCTCTATTGGTCAATTCTACTACTGATGTATTTGCTGATGCTACGCCTATTGCTGATAATGGAATTTGTGAAGAAGACGGGACAGTAGCTTTCCAAGCTGTGCCAGCTGGGAATGTTGATTTCAAAGGAGATGCAGACGGAAGTTTCCCTGATTTTCATAGTATCAGACTTTATAGTTATGTGAATGAAGAACGAACTACAGAATTGACTTCTACTTTGCTAGTCACGAGTAGTGATATTGATACCACTGATGTTTCGGTACCAACAAGTAGAACAGGGTGGAGTATTGATGCCTCAGCTGCCGATCCATTATTCGGAGATGACTATAGCATTGATGTTTTGGCTGTGATGGTTATTGCAGATGAATCAACAGAAACGCTGACCGAATTATCTTCGGAAGTGCTTACAATATACCGTACGCCAGATGTGGAAATTACCAACCTCAACCCATACTATTGTGCTGATGACGGAGATGTGAGAATCGCAGTTGAGATTATTTCAAATGATGGAACCACTGTCAGAAATGCTGATGACACAGGATATAGCTTATACTATTTTGATGGTAATGATTATGATTCGTTGGTGCGCACTTTTACTACGGATACGTTAAGATTTACCGATCTAAATCAAGATGGAGAAAATTATTTGAGTGAAGACGAAACTGGCAGATATCGTGTGGTTTATACTTCTTCTGATGCGTACACGAGTGCTACATGTTCTAACTCAGCATTTTTTGATTTTGAATTATTAGGTAAACCTGAAAAACCTGAATTAACAAATGATCTTACCAACGTAGGAGGTTTAATTGAACTTAACAGTGATGGTATAGCTGATGATTATTTGCTAGAATATTGTCAGGGCGATGTGATTCCTACTATAGTAGCTTCTACTGACAATGCAGATACGATTATTTGGTATAGTGATAGTTTTGGTACAGCCACGTTGGCATCCGAAGGAATTAAAGGAAGTGAAGTAACTCCTGTGACTTTGTTTGGTACGGCTACACCTAATGCAGCAAATCTGACATTCTATTTTGCAAGAAAGACCAGTGTGAATATCAATGGGTCTGGTTATGATGGCTGTGAATCCGAACTGAGAACGGTTCAGATCAGAGTGAGAGCTAATCCAACTGTGCCGCAAGTGAATCAAGCTTTGATTTCCAGCGACTCTACGAATGAAGCCAACCTTGGTTTGTTTAATATCAGTGAAGATGGTATCGCCACCACAGCTTATAGTTATGAATATTGTGGTGCAAGTGGTGATAATGTAGAATTATTGGATATTGTGATTGATAATGAATTAGAAACTACCGAACCAGGAGAGTCTTATTATTCGATCTATGATGCTGATGCTAGTACTGTGATTACTACAGTGATGGATACTATTTTATCTGGCACTGTATCTACTACCATAGAAGAGATATTGAGTTATGATGCGGTAGCCACAGCCGGAACAGGCTCTAATAGGGTGTTTTATATCTCCAGAACAGATTTTGATAATATACCTGCGGATGGATCCACGCTGAACCAAGGAAATGAGTTCAATGGTTGTGAGTCAGAGTTGAGGAAGTTCACGATCGATGTTTATCCTATTCCTGCTACTCCTTTGGATGAGAACTTCAAAGGCGGTGAGAATATTAGCAATAGACAATATTCTACTACTGAGAACATCATTCAATACTACATGTGTAGTGGAGACGATGGATTGTTTGGTCAAATAGAATCTCCTGGCTTGACCGGTTCGGCCTATACATGGTATAAGGATGATGGAAGTGGTACTGCTCCAAGCATTACCGAAGAACCAATGCAAGTAGCTGCATTCAATGGCCGTTTGATTACGCTGGCTGAACTTGAAAATGAAGGAGTATTCTCTTCAGATGTCACTAAGGATACAACTTATGTCTACTGGGTAACTCAGACTACCGAATCAAACGCTTCCACCGGCTTTTTGGGTTGTGAAAGTGATCCAATTCAAGTGAACTTAACTGTATTCCCAGATCCATCACTACTTACATTTGATGAGACTGGTCTTAGAGATTTGGTCGTTAGTTATTGTGTTGGAGATTTGGATGATGTTGAATTTGCGGTAACTGGCAATGCCAATAGTACCTTCAGATATTATCAAACGAATTCTACAGGAACCATTTTACAGAGTGCACCGACCACTTTGTTTGGTGGAGCCATTCAAAATGACGGCACGGCTGCCGTTACTACAGAGGCTTTGCTTGTGCCGAATGTTCAGGATACGGTCTATTATTTGATTTCACAAACCAATAATATATCGCCAGAGAATATTGCGAACGCAAATTTGACTGATTTTACAGGGTGCGAATCAGAGATACCGGAGATGGCCTTCTTAACCATCAATGTTTATGATATTCCTAATAAGCCGGACGTTGTTGGTAAAGAAGGTGTGGCGACAGTGTATTTTAGACAGGATAGCGTAATTGTCAATGGACTACAAGTGACCGGTGAAGGAAAAGCAGGAGAATCAATTAGGTGGTATGCTGCTAATGATATGTCTACTGTGGTGTATACAGGTAATAACCCTACTTCGGAAGAATTAGGAATCACTGCGGATCCGGGAGATAGTTTGTACAGATACTTCGTGCATCAAGTTCAAGATATCGATGCGGGAATTGATGGATTCATAGGTTGTGAGAGCGAGGGGCTTGAGATTGTGGTTATTGAATTGCCACCTCTACCGGGAGTGACCGATCCAACACCTTTATGTGATAATGATGTAACCGCTACTAACTTACCTATCGAATACAGTGGGGTGATTCCTGCAGTAGGAAATACAAGCTTTAACTGGTATGACGCAGAAATTGGTGGTAATCTAATCGCGAATGAGACACCTACAAATCCTGCCGCATTAAATAGCTACAGGAGAGACTGGACATCATTAATCCAGGCTGATGGTCTTATAGAGACGATTTACGTAAGCCAAGATGTAAGCGTAGGTGGCATAGTAGCAGAAGGGTCTCGCTCCGCTGTGAGAGTTGTAGTTCATCCATATCCAATAGTTCAAACCATTGATGAGCAAGAAAACCAAATCAGAATAGTAAGAGCGTGTGATGCGCAGAAGGTTATCCTGGAGGTTTCACTGGCTAATTTGAATGTGAATGATGCGTCATTCGTTTTATATGGGGCGCGTTCTAATGCGTTTAGAGAAACGGATGAAACTATTATTACAACCGCAACACAGCAAATCATGGATGATGATACTACAACTGTAAGATTTGTATTTGAGCCTGCTATTGAAAATGCCACTGAATTGAGGCCTAATGATCAGATCGAAGCAGGAAATAATGAATTTGTGGTAGAAATACGCGACAACAGTGATCCTACAGAAGGTCAATCTTGTGCTACGCTAGCAACCCGTACAATAGAAATTGGAACAAATCCAGAACCGAATGTAAGGTGGGAAGGTTTGACGGTAGGTAGATCTACTGATTTCATATTCAGAGATTTGAACACGTCAACTAGCGTAAATTATGCCGTTGATTCGGTCTATTTAAGAATACCTGAGTTGGGAGTTGAAAGATCTCTGGGTATGACTTTAGGTATTCAAGATACCATACCTTATACATTCGAAGAAGCGGGTACTTATTGGGTGGAAGCACATTTCGTTTCTAGTTCTCAGTGTACAGCATCTCAGTATCGTCAGATTACCATTCTTCCTTTAGTCCAAGTTACGAATGAGACTCCTCTAGAGGAATTCGAATCTGATGATCATGGATGGTATGCAGACACTACCACCATAGACGGCTGGGGTGATAGACAGACCATCTGGGAACTGGGTACTGAAACTGTTGATGATGTGACTGGGATAGGTATTTACGGAGGTATTCGCATGGCAGATGATTTCAATTCTACTCATTGGGCAACACGATTGAATACTAATTACAAGATATCTACCACAGCGGACGAAGCACAGTATCTCTATTCGCCTGCTTATGATCTTAGTGCTCTTGAATTGCCTACGGTTTCTTTTGCACATGCTCATGAACTAAGTTCTGAAGACGGGGTGGCCTTGCAAATAAGTACGGATGATGGCAGAACCTGGAGTTTGCTCGGAAATTATAATAATACTACTCAAGCCTCTTCGGGTAAGAACTGGTATAATAGGATCAATATTTCGGCATCACCTGGTAGACCTGGAGGTGTAGTTTTTGGACCTGGTGAAGACCCTAATCCAAATCGTATTGGCTGGACTGGTGAGAATGATAACGCGCAAGGGTGGGAAATTTCTGCACATAAACTTGATTCAGCATTTACTTCTTTGAGATTTAGGTTTGCCATCTCCAGTACTCCAGGGGCTAGAGATGGACTAGATGGTTTTGCAATAGATGATTTCAAAGTTTATAGTAGAGAAAAGAGAATTATTGTAGAGCAGTTTTCATCTGTTAACTCTGATTTAGCTGAGGCTGTCAATGATACCATTAGTCAAAGGTTAAACGGGGTGCTTTCCAGTGACGCGATTTGGATCAATTATTATACTGGGTTAGAGGGGAATGATACACTAAACACTAGAAATAGCTCTGATCCTGGAGCAAGGCTTAGTTATTATGGTGTCTCAGAGGTTGGTACTACTGTACTAACAGGTAGTGATACATATAATATGGACGCCTCAGGTAATGGTGATGCAGGATGGAGTATTGATCAGTTCAATGCCATTGCTCTAGATGAACCTGGTTTTGAAATCAGTTCATTGTCGATTGGAGGAGCTTCCAACGAATTGGAAATCAACGCGTCTTTCATTTCCAGAATAGATCTTCCTACTCAGTCGGAGGTGTCATTCAGATTTGCGGTAGTCGAGAGGGAAAAAGAAGTAGATGGTAAGACCTACTACAATGTGCTCAGAAAAATGCTTCCTAGCTCAGCTGGATTCACTTTTGTGTCAGACGCGAATGAGAATTTGATGTTTAAAGACAGGACTACATTCTTCGGAGAAGATCAGGATCAAGAGAGTATAACCTTAAACTGGGAATTGCCTAAGGATCTTATTGGTCATGAGGATCAATTGCGAGTTATTGCATTTGTTCAGATAGATAACAATCCTGAAGATCCTTCTGTCAATGGTTTTATCCTTCAGGCTGATTTTGAAGATGTGGAAGTGGGGAGTAAGCAAGCTGTTGAAGTAGTAGGCATCTTTGAAAACAGGCTCTTCAATATTGATGACTTTGCGATCTACCCGAATCCAGCTAACAAGCGTTTCAGAGTTCAGTTTGAGAACTACCCTACAGCTACTATGGATTGGGTGATCTTTGATCAAACGGGACGTGAGGTAATGAAGGGAATCGTGGAACCTTATGAATTGGAGATTGAAATCTATTCAGAAGACTTACCGAGTGGTGTTTACCTGATTCACTTCTTCAATGATGTGGACAAATGGCAGCCGAAGCGCCTCATGATAGTGAGGTAGTGCTTCAAGTCATATTGGTTAAGACAAAAGAAAAGGGGAGAGCTATTTAGCTTTCCCCTTTTTGTTGTTGACAACCTTATTCTGTTGCCGCTATCCCTCGGGCTATTGTTATTTTATCTCAGAGCTTTTCTATCTATGGATTATTTAGCCTAATTAACCCATACTTCACAATAGGCTTATTCGAATCACTTAATATGCAAGTGATGAACGTGTTTTCTTAAATGATCTACACGTTTGGTGATATGCTTTATGTATTTATTGAGCTCTGTCTCTACGATATAGATTTGACCACTGTAAGAATTGGCACCAAAATCATTCCTAGATTCATCGGCATTTTTCTCTATATCTTTTCGAGCATTACACTCTTCGTGCAAGAAATGAATCAATTTCTTCATGCTGTACTTGTCTTCGAACTTAGAGATGTCTTTCAAGGTTTTTTCTATTTCCTTATCCTTTTTGAATCGCTGGGCCTTGACTAATCTGTCGTACAATACAGAATCGTAATGGTGAATATCATTAAGTAGTCCGATCAATTCTGTTCTATATTCTTTGTCTACACAAAATTCAGTCAGACCGTTATAACTATTGAGATTCTCAGCTTCAGTATCCCATTTGTAGGTGAGCTCATCTATCGTTGCGCCAAGGCTAGTAGATTCCTGAGCTTTTGCGCTCAAAAGGAGCGTACAAGTAATGGCTATTATTGAAATACGTTTCATCTTATTGTGATTGTTTCGTGTGTTGCTTGGCAAACTTCACACCAAATTTGATTCAAATTCTAATTAAAACTGATTTTTGGATGAAATAGGCCAATTTTATCGATCAATTATTGATTTGAACGTCTTTTTAAGGTTTTAATTATTTCTTCTAGTCCGTTTAACCTGATTTCATACATTGTGTTCAGCAACATACCGAGTTTTCCCTCGGGGATGCCTTTGGAATGAAACCAGACCAAGTATGGTTCTGGTAGGTCGCATATCAATCGGCCTTTGTATTTACCAAAGGGCATTTTTGTCTTGATAAGGTCATTCAATATTTCAGGATTCATGATAAAGTATTTTGCGAATTGGTGCGCATCCAAAATGCACTTGCTAAATTAGGCTCGGTTTTTGAAAAGCTATTCTCAAATAGCCTTGATATGCGAAAAATAATAGGAGTTGTATTGTTAATTTTTTTTACCCTTGATGGTTTTAGTCAGTCTTCAGTCAAGACTGATTTTCCTTTGGGAGAGGAGATAAGGTTCAAAATCTATTATGGTTGGTTTGCCTTAGGTGAAGCCTCATTGAGTTTAGGTAGTGAGACAATTAAGAAGGATAATGAAGAGTACTATCAAAGTAGAATTGAAGCCAAAACGATTGGTTTATTTAGCTGGTTGGCTGGTTTGAATAATTTGTATTTGGGCCATGTGAATGTAAAGGATTATAAAACGGTACTATCTGAGAAACACTTAGATGAGCGGAAGGGTAAGTTTGATCAGTGGAATGTATTCGATTACGAAAGAATGCAGACGGACGTGAAAATCATGAACTATCGCAGAGACAACCCTAAGAAAGAAGTGATTGTCAACCTTAATGACAGCACCTATGATCTTCACGGAACATATCTATTCTTGAGAAGTAAACTTTGGTCTGGGTTTGAAGAAGGGGAGAAGCTTATGCTCAATACGTATTGGGTAGATAAACTCTATGATTTCGGAATGGAATATGGAGGAACCGAACGAATCCGTTTTAATGGAAAGAAAGTCACTACACATAAGTTTTATGGGTTATTTCCGGTCTCTACTACTTTTCCCAAGGAGAAGGCTGTGGTAGTCTGGGTATTAGAGCGAAATGGGATGGGAATACCTTTGGCCATTGAAGCTGACTTGAAAGTCGGTAAAGTAAGATGCGAGCTAAAAGAATATAGCGTAGAGGGCAAAGAGTTACTTAAGTCAGAGTAACCTTTCCTTCTCCAAGTA
Source organism: Cyclobacteriaceae bacterium (assembly GCA_049115815.1). Taxonomy (GTDB): domain Bacteria; phylum Bacteroidota; class Bacteroidia; order Cytophagales; family Cyclobacteriaceae; genus Marinoscillum. The sequence continues at coordinate 19,831 of JAGDZO010000002.1, forward strand.
CTTGATAATCACCACTAAGATGAACTTGGTTATCTGACAGACTAATTAAAAACTTTCCACCTCGCTTGCTTAGCTGGTGCGATGTAAGTTGTTGTTTGCCAAGGCGTTTACCCCAAAATGGTCCAAGTGCCGCATGAGAAGAGCCCGTAGCAGGATCTTCAAGTTGATGGACGTGAGGTACAAGAGTTCTGCTGACAAAATCAACTTTATCTCCTTGAGCGGTGACTGCATAACCAAACACTGAAGACTCGCGCAATTTTTCAAAATTGGGTTTCATATCGCGAACGGAAGCTTCACAATCTGTTAGGACAATGTGCTTATTATCATTAGCATAATTGCCTAAAACAGGAATTCCAAGCGCATTTTCTAAATGAAGGTTATCCGTAATTTCTCCGTTGATCTCAATTGCATCCAAAATAATCGAACAGCTTCCATTGTCGTTCCTGTTACCAGAAATTTTCAAACCCTTTGCGTAGAACGCAGCATCTGGTTGCTCATCTGATGTCAAAAGAGCAATGGCGGCCAGAGACCCATGACCGCAAAGGTCAATTTCTTGATCTGGAGCAAACCACCTTACATTCCATTGATTATGACTTCTCCAAAGAAAAGTGGAGGCCGGTTGCCAAAGATCAGATGCTATAGCCTGCATTTGCTGTGTGGTAAGTTCTTGGTCCAACACAAAAACGGGGCTTGTATTTCCCACAAAACCAAGATCTAAATCGGTAAAAACACGATAGAGTTTGAAGGCTATGTTCATTTGAGCTTATTTCTTTGGTTATATTCTTTTATCAGCTGGTTAAGCTGCTTAAAATCAAGCTTGCCGGAAGTTGCATTCAAATGCTCCATGATGGCAAGAGACTTTGAAATTCGGCTATCTACATTCTTTACTTTACTGACTATGTAAATCAGATTGCGTTGTTTACCTGGTGTCAATTGCTCAAAGTACTCACTGCCCTTTGGATCAGAGTTTAGCACCTCTTCAAATTCTATGGGCAGCTCCATTCCATATTTGGATTCATCCACTTTGATCGTGACGTTCACATCTGAACCCACATCCAATTCCAGAGTTTGCATCACCTTCTTATTGATGAGAATATACCTGTACTCCTTAGAGGACATGATTCCACTATGTATGGTCTGCCTGTTATTGAGTTGACAGATGAATCGATTGGCACCTCCAGCCAGCATCTGACTGGAGATATGATCTGGAATAGGTAGGTGCAGTTGATAAACGTTTGCTTCTATTCCATCGAACTTGGCGATGACTGTTTCGAATTCAATCATGATGGATCCAAAGTATGGATAAATATTCCTTTTGGAATCTAATCAAAACTGCCCCAAATCTTCACAAGTAAGGCAGACATTTGCATACCGATCATAGGCATCATATGCTGGCCCTGGCTTGCCCATAATAGTAATGATTTTATCCAAACGAATTAATGTTCTGGTTTCTGCCCCTATCTCAACATATTTTGCCTTCTCTTCGCTTACAAATCTAGCAATCTTACCTTTAGCCCCGTCTACTTGACTTTTATCATTGAAATAGTTGATGGTGCCTTTTGGCATGCCGCTGATTATCACCTTTAATGAATCGATAAACTCAGGATCTACGCCGGGATATTGGTCTGGATAGTTCATGTTATTCTATTGAATTAAAAGTGAATCTAGTTGCGAATTTTACTGTAAATTGATCGTTTAATTTCAACAAGAACAATTTTTAAAGGAAATGAATTCAGATTTTCAAGAACAAAAGTTGGGGCATTTTTTTGACCTCCTTGACTCTCATAAGAACGGATTTCTTCATGCGGATGATTTTGCTGAAATCGCTGAAAGCATCAGAATAGGCTTGGGATACGAAGAAGGAGGGAAAAAGCATGTTTTTCTAGCAGAGAAGAGTTCTAAGTTTTTTCATACACTGCTTCAAGAAATACCGCATCAAGGAAATCAGATCATCACCAAGCAGGAGTGGATTTCATTTATCAAACAAGAAATTATTCTTGGCGAAAACGAGGAGACCGTCGAAGAATTTCAAGAGTTTATCATCGGATTTCTTTTTGACCTATTCGATGACAATAATGATGGCTACATCTCCACTGATGAGTACGTGGATATGTTTGTCGTTTACGGGATAGATGTAAAATACTCGGCTAAGGCATTTCTTAACCTGGATGTCAACAAAGACGATAGATTATCTCGAAATGAGCTCCTGCATGCATTCGAAACTTTCTTGTTATCTAATGATCCAAGTCATCCTGGAAATTGGATTTTTGGTAATTGGGAATAGGAGATCAGCCTTTATTCATCCCTTTAACTACCTACGACTTTTTTCTACGAACACCACTTATGGCCTGAGCGATCAATGGATCTTCAGGCCATTCGTGTTTTGGATATCTGCGCTTGAGTTCTTTGCGGACTTCAAAATAGGTGTTTTCCCAAAAGCTCCTTAAATCCGAAGTGATCTGGACAGGCTTAAATCCAGGGGAGAGTAAGTGAATTAGTACGCCCTGCTTACCTTGATTGATATGAGGAGTCTCTAGTAGCCCAAAAAGCTCTTGCAGCCTGACAGATAAGATAGGCGGTTCGCCATCTGGGCGATATAGCAATCGAATAAATGACCCACTGGGCACTTTTATTTTGGCTGGTGCCAATTGATCCAATAGTTTTTGATCCTCCCAACTCAAGGCGGATTTTAAGATTTCAGCAAGATCTAGTTTTTTCAAATCTTCATTCCTCTTGATGCCTTTGAGATATGGAGCCAGCCAGTTGATGTTCGTTTCAAGAAGCGTGTCTGTAGACATATCCGGCCAAGAAGCTTCAGTATTCCATTTTCTGAGGCTCAGGATCCGATTCTGCAACTGCTCCACCTCTTCATTAAAATCTAATAGGCGTTTGCCTTCTTTAGCAATCGCATTTGAAATGGCGAGAACCAACTGAGACTCATCCGGATCGGGTAGGGGTTTTGACTGCAAGATGATATTACCAATTCTCAGGTCCTTACTGGCAATAAGACCTCCTTCTTTGATATCCCAAGAGATGATTTCCTGTTCTTTCACCAGAGGGGCGAGATCCCTTGGATTAAGTGGTGATGCAGAGAAAATCTTTCCCATCCCATCTCGAGCATCAAGGTTCGCCACGACTAACCACGGATCATTGGCTAGTTCATCTCTATGACCAGCCATAGCCAATCGGCCATTCGCCAATTGAAACTGGGCATTGTTACCAGGTCTCGCGCATGCGATTCTTTCTGGGTATGCAAAAGTCAGAATGAGTCCAGTCTCATAGGGATCTACCGGTTCATTAGACGCTTCTATGTCAAACATTTTCCGATAAGATTCTGCTACTTTTCCTATTCTGCTAAATTTTCTTCCGAGCCGGTTTTCATCTCGAAACCGTCTCAACGTTTCTATTCTGAGATTAATGTCAATGCCATCTTCACGAGTCATGGGATCCCTTTCTTCCAGCAAGGCAGCGATATCAGTAGCTAGTGGTAATTGATCCATGTCCTCAGCTTCAAGGAGCATGTGAGCTATTCTGGGATGGCACGGAAGCTGATGAATCTTTTTTCCATGTTCAGTGATGGTGCCATTCTTCAGAGCACCTAATTCTTCCAGTAAAGATTTTGCAGACGAAACAGCACCTTTGGATGGGGGAGAAAGCCATGTCAATTCTTGGATGTTATTGATTCCCCATTGGGCCATATCCAATACTAGATTGGAAAGGTCGGCGCTGAGTATTTCGGGAGTTCTATTTTCGCTTAACCGTTCGTGTGTAGCCAGAGACCACATACGGTAGCACAAGCCCGAAGATAAACGACCCGCTCGTCCTGCTCGTTGATCTGCCGAATCTTTGGAGATTTGAATTGTGGTAAGCCGCGATAATCCTGATCTCGGATCAAATACTGAAGTACGGCCATAGCCTGTATCTACTACTATTTTGATGCCTTCTATCGTTAAGCTAGTTTCTGCAATTGAAGTGGCTAGTACTACTTTTCGCTTGCCATTTTTGTCAGGCATTATTGCGGCAAACTGCTTACCCTGAGGTAGTTGTCCATAAAGCGGATGTACTGCAAATCCTTTAAGCTTTCGCCGTAGGATTTCTTCGCATTTCCGAATTTCACCTTCTCCGGGAAAGAAGGCCAGCACATCTCCTTCATGTTTTTTAGTGGCTTCTAGTATAGCCTGAGCTGTCATTTCTGGTAAGAGCATCAGATCAAGATCTCCGAAATATTTGATATCTACAGGATATTGCCTGCCCTTGCTGATTACACTATGAGCCTTGAGTACTTGCTGCAGCTGAGGCATGTCCAGTGTAGCAGACATGATCAGTATTTTCAAATCAGGTCTGAGTATTTGCTGTGCTTCGCGACATAGCGCCAGGGCCACATCAGCGTGAATGCTTCGCTCATGAAACTCATCAAAAATGACCAAGCCTACACCTTCCAGCTCATTGTCCGAATGAAGCATTCTGGTCAAGATCCCTTCAGTAACTACCTCAATCCTTGTATCAGCACTTACTCGATTGTCAAATCTTATTCTATACCCAATAGTGCTGCCTAATTGATCTCCGTACATATCTGACATCCTGCTCGCAATGGTTCTGCCAGCAAGACGCCTGGGCTCCAACATGATGATTTTTTGATCCTGAATCCATGATTCATCTAGCAGGGTCAATGGCAGTAATGTGCTTTTCCCTGCACCAGGAGGGGCATTGACTATCAAGGTGTTATTGTCAGCCAATTTGGTCTTTACTTCATCAATAACTTCAGCTATTGGGAGATCGAATGTAGACGGGTTAAAACTCAAGATTTAGGGTTTGTATTGAAAATCAGATACGAAGTTAAAATTTCCAGAAGTTGAACCGAAGCATGTCCTGCGATTCAATCTTGATTTGAAACTTGATCTTGGGTTGGTTTCAAGATTTTCTTGTCAACATAAAAAGTTCCGAAAGGTAACAATGAGGCTACTAATACAATGATCGAATTCATGAGACCCCATCTGTGGATCAAGCTACATTGTAAGGAGACAATCACGTACAAGATAAAGAGCAATCCATGAGCCATCCCCACTATGTAATTTGGCTCGGGAATGTCCAGGCCATATTTAATAGGCATGGCAACAAAAAGGAGTAGGTAGCTTATTCCTTCGAGAAGGGCTAAAATTCTTAATCTTCCGAGTGGGGTAGAGAAGGTCATTTATTTACCGATACAAAAATTAGAAAAGATATTATCAAGCAAATCATCTGTCGTCACTGTTCCAGATATGATTCCTAGGTGATGAAGAGCGTTTCTGATGTCCATTGCTACAAAGTCATTCGATACTTGATTGTCTATGCCGTTGATGACATCATCAAGTGCTTCGTTGGTCCTGATCAGGCTTTCGTAATGTCTCAGGTTAGTAACTACTGTATTACCGGTATTGAACTTATCCAACGCTACGCGTTCTTTGATCAATGATTTTAGCTCCTCCAGGTTTCTCTTTTCACTTGCCGAAATCATCAATGCTTCATGTGATTTCATGAATTTGATCATTTCATCAGATGACAAATCCACTTTGTTTCCTACCAGTACAAACGGTACCTCTAATCCTTTGAGGAATTCCAATTGTTGCTGTATGCTTTCGTTGGTGTCGTTTTGTAGATCTATCAAATAAATTATCAAGGACGCTTGCTTCATTTTGCTATAGGTACGCTCTACACCGATTGCCTCTACCTTGTCGTCAGTAGTTCTGATACCGGCGGTATCTATAAACCTAAAGGCTACACCTTCTACATTGATCACGTCCTCTATCACATCACGTGTAGTCCCGGGAATATCTGAGACTATTGCTTTCTCCTCATTCAGCAAGGCATTGAGAAGCGTAGATTTACCAGCATTTGGTTTCCCTGCAATTACAGTGGGAATCCCATTTTTGATGGCATTTCCTAAGGTAAAACTCTCCGTTAAGCGACTAATCAGGCTTTTAAGATTGTGTACGAGTTTTTTGAGATCTTCTCTACTTGCAAACTCTACATCTTCTTCCCCAAAATCTAGCTCCAACTCAATCATGCTGGCAAAATGAACTAACTCATCTCTGAGCTGAGCGATTTCTTTTGAAAAACCACCGCGCATCTGGCTCATCGCTGCTTTGTGCATCGATTCGTTTTCGCTGGCGATCACGTCCGCTACAGCTTCGGCTTGCGCCAAATCGAACCGGCCATTTAAAAACGCTCGCTGAGTGAATTCTCCGGCTTTTGCCAATCGAGCTCCTTTTTGAATCAGCAGACGAAGTAGTTTTTGTATGATATAAGGGCTGCCATGACAGGAGATCTCTATAACGTCTTCTTTGGTATATGAATTTGGTCCTTTGAAAATCGAAATCAGCACTTCATCTACAATCTCATTGTCATCCTCTCGGATGGTGCCTAGATGAATGGTATGAGAAGGGACTTCTTGAAGATCTTTACCTCTGAAAACGCTGTTTACCAGCGGAATGGTATCTTTTCCAGATACACGAATCACCCCGATGGCTCCAATGCCTGATGGTGTCGCTACTGCTACAATCGTTTCATTCATACTGCAAAACTAGGAAGGTTTGTGTTGTAATTACCCTGTTTTGGGTATTGTACAGAACACATAAAATATGAATTTTTGTGTATTAAGTACATAGTTATTGGAAATGTAAAAGAAGCACCTCAGCGATGAGGTGCTTTTTTATTTTGCCTCAGAGAGAAGTGCTTTGGTTCTAGCTTTTCTGACCCAAAGGTTAACAAGAAAGACCAAAACAAACTGCGCACCTAATATAGTTGCAATAGCACCAGCAATAGAGCCATCAATGGCAAATGCCAAGAAGTAACCTAGAGCAGAGGCTAGAATACCAAACCCACAGCTAAGTAAAATCATGTAATGAAGCCTATTGGTGATCAGATAAGATGTAGCAGGAGGGATGGTAAGAAATGCTACTACCAATATGGCACCTACAGATTCGAATGATGCCACGGTGGTGAGAGATACTAGGCTCATTAAGGCATAGTGCCATATGGAAGCTGATACACCTATTGCGGTAGCGAACGCAGGGTCAAAAGTAGTAATGAAGAATTCCTTGTAAAAAGGAATCAATACAGCCAAGATCACTCCCAATACCACTAGCAATACGATAAGTGCCTTTGGGCCAATGATTGTTCCATTTTCCAATGTGATAAGATCAAGTGGGACATAGGCTATTTCACCATAGAGCACACAGTCTTGATCTATATGGGCATCTCCAGCATAGTAGCTTACCATGATTACCCCAAGAGCAAATAGCCAGGTAAAAACTACGCCTATAGAAGCATCCGTTTGCAGATTTCCTTTTTGATGAAAGAATTCGATGAGAAAGGTGGTAAACACACCTATCAATCCAGCGCCGACTAGCATCCATACAGAATCTAGGTCACCTCCTAGCATAAAGGCAAACACAATGCCCGGTAGCACCGCGTGTGAGATAGCGTCACTTACCATCGCCATTTTGCGAAGAATAAGGAAACAGCCAAGTAGACTACAGCAGATGGCTACTAGAGATCCTGTTGATATGATGATTAATGCATCCATGTTTACCGCTTACATTCGTTGAAGATCATTGAATGGTTTTTCATGATTGGTAGGGGATTTCTGTCTGATGTGGATCATACTCTGGGTAATCCAACAGCGCTTCCAGTTTGCGTTCTATTTCTGGTGTGATCACATGCTCTATAGTTTCCGCATCTTCATGCACGTGATCAGGCGCTATTCGCAAAAACTTGGTCAAGTATAGTTCCCACAACCTATGCAGCCTCACTACTCGCTGACCCTTGATCAATCCTTCTTTCGTCAGGGACCATTGCCCTTGATTTCTCTTAATAAAACCCTGATTTGATAGTCTCTTAAGTCCTTTTTGAAATTGTGAAGGACTGAATTTTCGAATCTCTTCAAGCTCAGTAGCACTACTTGATTCTGTAAAATCCTCTCTAAACTCGCCAATTTTGTAGAAGCTCTTGAGTAGGTTCTCCTCGAGTAGTTGTCGTCTGATTTTTCTCTGATTCCAGGATTTAATGAGTATTCCTTTATTAGGAGCTATAAAAAAAGAGGTGATAGCTATGAGTGAAAGGATCATAACAATCCAAGGGCCAGTAGGCATGGATGGTGCTGTATATGAAATAAACGCACCTGACACACCCGATACAGCGCCAAAGAGTGATGCCAGCATCAACATGATAGGCAATCGATTGGTCCAAAACTTAGCAGCAGCAGCGGGGGTGATGAGCATAGCTGCCATTAATACCACACCTACAGCCTGAATTCCAGTAACTACTGCCATTACAGTAATGGAAGTCAGTAGTAATTCAATACGTTTCGCGGGTAGTCCAATGGATTGAGCATAAGCGAGATCAAAGGATACCAGCTGAAATTCCTTATAGAATAGAAATACGATAATCAGGATAATCACCGCAATAGCACTAAAAGCGAGCAAATCTGCACCCACCAGAGCGGCGGCCTTGCCGAATAGGAATGAATCGAGCCCAGTTTGTTGGGCATTTCCCGAATGCTGGATCATGGTGAGTAGGAGTATGCCTATGCCAAAAAATAGAGACAATGAAAGGCCGGTAGCTGTGTCTTCTTTGATTTTGGAATTCTGAACAATGAAGTCCATAAATACTATGGATAGCCAACCTGTTGCGAATGCACCCAAAATGAGTAAAATCGGGTCTTTGCTGCCGCTAATCATGAATGATAAGCAAATACCGGGAAGCACGGCATGAGAGACTACATCGCCTAGAAGTGCTTTTTTCTTTAGAAATGTAAAACACCCAACAATGGCTGATGAAATAGACAAGAGCACTGATCCGAATACTACGTATCGTACGTTAGGATCCTGAAAAGAAAAGAATTCCAAAAACAGTTCCATCAAATCTCCCGCGCAGGGTATTCGCCTTTTTTCAACAATTCACCAACCTCAGAAAGGAGCGTGAGCTTTCCTCCGTAGGTTTCTTCTAGTAATTTTTCATTAAAAACCTTCTCAGTAGGCCCTGAAGCAACCAATCTCAAGTTTAGCATGATAAGCCAATCGAAGTAGTTGGAGACCGATTGAAGGTCATGATGCACGACTATGATCGTCTTACCTTCTGAAGCTAATTTTTGTAGTAGTTGTATGATGGCTTTCTCAGTAGCTGCATCTACTCCCGCAAATGGCTCATCCATAAAATATATATCAGCTTGCTGAGTAAGCGCACGAGCTAAAAACACCCGCTGCTGCTGGCCACCAGACAATTGCGAAATCTGCCTATCTCTGTATTTCAGCATACCTACCTGATCCAAGGCGAATAGGGCAGCTTCCGTATCTGCTTTTCTTGTTCGTTTCATGAGCCCGATTTTCGCATACCGACCCATCATCACCACATCCAATACTGATGCTGGGAAATCCCAGTCAACAGACTCTCTCTGAGGTACATAGCTAACATTTGCTCTGACTTCATCTAGGTCTTTATCGAAGACTTTGGCATACCCAGAGCTGAGAGGAACAAGGCCCATTACAGATTTGATTAAGGTAGACTTGCCAGCACCATTTGGTCCCACAATTCCTGCTATGGCACCCTTAGGTACACTAAGGTCAATACCCCAGAGTACAGGTTTTTTATCATAACTCACCGTTAGGTCATGAATCTCGAGTACAGGATTTTCAACATGTTCAATCATTTCAGAGCCTGAGTTATAGTAACTACATTGGATTTTACCATTCCTAGATAGGTGCCTTCTTCAGTGCCAAACTCACCCATAGCATCGCTAAAGAGATAGCCACCAATCGAAACATCATGTCCTTTTTCTATGCAGCCGTTCAACACGGCTTTAATGGATTTGTCTGAAACGCTCGTCTCTACAAAAATCGCTTTGATATTACGGGAAATTATTAATTCCGTCAATTGAGAAATGTCTCTAAGACCAAAATCAGAAACTGTGGAGATTCCTTGCAAGCCCTCCACCTGTATATCATACGCTCGCCCAAAATACCTGAATGCATCGTGAGCCGTGACCAATATTCTTTGCTTTTCGGGAATACTGCTTATTTCAGCTTGTACCCACATGTGCAGTTCGTCTAGAAGTTTTAAGTACTCCCGAGTGTTTTTCTTGTAGAATTCAGCGTTTTCAGGATCTTCTTTGATCAGTGCAGTGGAAATTTCATTCACAGCCATGCTCCAAAGCTCCACATCAAACCATATGTGCGGGTCAAAGGCGTTTTCATATTGAACTGATCCAAGCAACTCTGATTCGGGGATAGAGGAGGAAGCGGCGTACACAGCTTTTCTTTTCCCTAGTTTTTCCAGTATCTCGCCCAATTTACCTTCGAGCAATAGTCCATTGTAGATGATGAGGTCCGCTTTATTCAGTTTTTCCAAATCACCTTGGGTGGCTTTGTACAAGTGAGGATCTACACCAGGTCCCATAAGTGCTTGTGCTTCTACTTTGTCTTTGGCAATGTTAAGCACCGCATCATACAGCATTCCTGTGGTGGTTACTACTTTTAATGGGCCATTTTTAGTTTGCTCTTTGGGAGTACAACCAAACCAACAAACTGCCATCGATAAGATTAAAACGTAATTTTTCATTTGATAGCAATCATTATCGTCTGAGCGATCTGACCAGATAGGTAGAGCTCATGTGTGTTATCTATATTTATCAATACTGAATTGTCAAACTCGACTTTTTCTTTAAGAGCTATTTTAGATCCTAGACGAATCTTGATTTTAGCAAGGTGTTGTAATAGGGAGGCGTTACCATCTGGCACCTTAACCACCACACCACTTTTTCCTACTTCCAATTCTGCCAATGGATGTTGAGGATGTTCGAAAATTTCGCCATGCTCATTGGGGATTGGATCACCATGAGGGTCAATGGTCGGGTATCCCAAATACTTGTCTAGCCGATTAATCAGGGTAGGAGATTTGATGTGCTCAAGCTGCTCCGCTAGATCATGAACTTCATCCCAAGAGTAAGCAAGTTTCTCTACTAAAAAGACTTCCCATAGCCTATGCTTTCTGATCACTTCCAAGGCAATGAGTTTTCCCTTTTTAGAAATCTGAACGCCTTTGTATTTCTGATAATTGATCACGTCTTTATCAGATAGCTTGCGCATCATGTCTGTAACAGACGCAGCTTTAGTATTCAATTCATCGGCTATAGAATTGGTATTCACATCCGATTCTCCTCCTTCGGATAGGTGATAGATGGCCTTGAGATAATTCTCCTCTGCTAAGCTCATTTTCATGAAACAAAGATAAATATAAATTTAGACATATCTAAAAATATATTTAACATGAATATTTAACGAGACTATAACAGTCTTTTAATCAAGGGTATATGTGTTGATCTATTAAGTTTTAGTTTCTGGTATTTTTTTGAAGTCCAGATAGTTGATTCTGAAAATCGTCTGATCGCTGGGTTTTATGATCGTTTCGCTCTTGCAGGGTTTTTTTACTCTAAAGTCAAATTATTCGGCATATTGTTTTTGGCATGATTCTGAGGTGTTTAATATTGCCACAGTTGAAAAATGATGATTGAAAGAAATATGGAATTGCGCGAAATAATTGAGTCAGCTTGGGAAGATCGATCTATGATCGAGAAGAAAGAAGTTGCGGTAGCTATTAAAACTTTGATAGATGATTTGGATCTTGGCAAGCGACGTATTGCTGAGCCTGGTGAGAACGGAGAATGGGTGGTAAACGAGTGGATGAAGAAGGCCGTGATTCTATATTTCCCATTGATGAAAATGCAACTTATTGAGGTTGGTCCGTTCCAGTTTCATGACAAAATAAAATTGAAATCTGGTTACGATCAGTTGGGCGTTCGAGTGGTGCCGCATGCAATCGCTCGCTATGGATCGTATATAGCGCCGGGTACTGTGTTGATGCCATCTTATGTGAACATCGGTGCACACGTGGAAAGTGGCACCATGGTAGATACATGGGCTACTGTCGGGAGCTGTGCTCAGATAGGTAAAGACGTACACTTGAGCGGTGGAGTTGGAATCGGCGGGGTGCTAGAGCCGGTACAAGCTGCGCCTGTGATCATAGAAGACAATGCTTTCATTGGTTCTAGATGTATAGTGGTAGAAGGAGTAAGGGTAGGGAAAGAAGCGGTGTTGGGTGCCAATGTGGTTCTTACAGCCAGTTCGAAGATTATAGATGTGACGAGTAGCGAACCTGTAGAGTATAAGGGTTACGTGCCTGAGCGATCTGTAGTCATACCTGGAACTATCCCTAAGGAGTTTGCAGCAGGTACTTATCAGGTGCCATGCGCACTGATCATCGGCAAGAGAAAAGAAAGTACAGACAAAAAGACTTCTCTAAATTCTGCGTTAAGAGAAAATAACGTTTCTGTATAATCATACATGGCATGTATGTTGTTATTGAGATATGCATAGTCAATTGATGCAGAATATGTTCCTTTTCATTTTTAGCTTCTTGTCCCTTTTTGCGGCCAATTCTCAGCCAGAAATTGATGATCCAACTTCGGCCTATCGATTTCAGAAGGGAGAGCAATTGGAGTTTAAGTTGAATTACGGCTGGTTTACAGTGGGTAAAGCATCTCTAGTAATAGATGATGACTATCAATTGTATGACAATAAAGATTGCTTCAAAGTTGATATAAAGGGAGAGACCGCAGGTCTTCTAGGCGTATTCACCAATGTAGACGATCGTTGGGGTGGGTATGTGACGAAAGACGATTTGATTCCGCTTCATGCTTATAGAAACATACAGGAGGGTAAATACGTGCGTGAGGAGCGCACTTATTTCAAACATGATTCCGGAAAAGTAGAGGTTAATAGATACGATCCTCGAAAGAAAGAGCGTAAACCCACCCGAGTTTTTGATATTCCTAAAGGGGTCAATGACCTCATGAGTTCCTACATGTACTTGCGCAATTTGGACTTTTCTCCTTACCAAAAAGGAGATACCATATCAGTTCAAACCTTCTATGAAGATGTCTTGTATGATTTTAAGCTCGTTTTTGACGGAAAGGAAATGCTGGATTCTGAAGTGGGTGAATTGTCTGCTTATAAGCTTTATTTCCTAATTCCCGTAAGTGATATTTTCCCGGATCAGAATGGGGTAATTGCCTGGGTGTCAGCTGATAGTAGTCATCTGCCACTGCGGATTCAAGCTCAAATGTTTTTCGGGACTGCATATTGTGATCTGACCTCTTATAGAAATATAAAGTATGGTCCTGATTATGAATAAGGACGATCTATATTTGCGGCTGATTATAAGCAAATGAAATATTTCCTACCTTTTTTGATCGTATTACTTACTTGGTCTTGTGATAGTGGCTCCACTAATCAGGCTGATCAATTGTTTGACAATGGTGATTATGCCAAGGCTGTCAAAGAATATTCAAGTCAGTTGGAGAATGATCCATCAAATGTATCCTTGCTTTACAATAGAGGAAGAGCTTATGAGGAACTTGGAGAATTGAATCTGGCTGAGGCTGATTTCGTGAAAGTCACCGAACTAGACGAACGAAACCTGAGCGCGTTTTTATCATTGTCAAAAGTGAGCTATGAGAAGGAGGCCTACAACAAGGCGGTCATATTCGCTGATAAAGCAATAGAATTGAACGAAAATTCCGCGCAAGCGCATTTCTTGGGAGCAAGAGCCAAGCATCAATTAGGATATGTAGATGGCGCAATGGAGTCCTACACGCTGGCTATCAATATCAATCGTGATTTTGGTGAGGCGTACTTGTACCGTGGAGCTCTGAAGATACATGCTGGGAAAACCAAATCGGCGTGTACAGATATCCGTAAAGCTCTGAACCTCAATGTGGAAGAGGCCAAAGCTGTTCAAAAAAAGTATTGTAATTAAAGAACTTACCACCGTGAGTCAATTGGATTTTTTCTCTTCGAAGGAAACGCCCTTCTATTATTATGACTTGTCCTTACTTGAGCGCACCCTTGCCTCTCTCAATAAGGCGAATCGTTATGGATATCACGTGCACTATGCCTTAAAGGCGAATAACAACGCGCCTATACTCGACAAAATCAAATCAGCTGGACTTGGTATCGACTGTGTGAGTGGGAATGAGGTTAAGATCGCCTTGGAAAATGGATTTACTTCTGATCAGATAGTCTTAGCTGGTGTGGGTAAGACAGATAAAGAAATAGCTTACTCTATTGATCAAAATATCTTTTCTTTCAATGTAGAGAGTATTGAAGAACTGGGAGTAATCAACGAAATAGCTTCTTCTAAAGGGAAAATCCCTAATATCTCTATTAGAGTAAACCCAGAAATAGATGCCGGTACTCATGAGTACATCACCACTGGTTCTAAGGGCAATAAATTCGGTGTTTCGAGAAGTGAACTTTTGAATTCTCTTGATATCATCAAGGGGTTTGATCATATCAATTTTATTGGAGTACACTATCATATTGGTAGCCAGATTACAGATATGGATCGTTTCGTGAATCTATGCGAACGGGTCAATACCATACAAGAAGCCTTGGTAGCTGCGGGATTTCGCTTACCGCATCTCAATGTAGGAGGAGGTTTGGGTATCAACTATGAAGAGCCTGATACGAATGATATTCCTGATTTTGAGACTTATTTCAGTCTTTTCAATGAGCACCTCAACCTGCTGCCTGGCCAGGAGTTGCATTTCGAACTGGGAAGGTCAATTGTAGGTCAATGTGGTTCGCTTATTACTAAGACACTCTATGTCAAAGAGAGTGGAGGAACGACGTTTCTTATCTTGGATGCAGGTATGACAGACCTGATGCGTCCTGCGCTTTACCAAGCCAGTCACAAGATTGAGAGCCTATCTGGTAATGCAGATATGGCCATATACGATGTGGTAGGCCCTATCTGCGAATCATCTGATTCTTTCGGCAAGCAAATCGAATTGCCTGTAACCAAACGAGGAGATTTGATTCGGATCTGCTCCGCGGGAGCTTATGGCGAAACGATGAAGAATAGCTACAACGCAAGAGATTTAGCGAAAGCGTACTACTCAGAATAGGGCTTATACGCCTAGTATACCTAAGATTAAATACAATATGACCGAAGTGCCTCCGGTTAAAAGAGCATAGGGCAACTGCGTGCGAACATGGTCTATATGATCAGAACCAGAAGCCATAGAGGCAATCAAAGTTGTATCGGATATTGGGGAACAATGATCTCCAAAAACCCCTCCACCAAGCACAGCCGCGATGGCCATGTTCATATTGATGTCTATAGCCGTGGCTAACGGCACAGCTATGGAAATCATAATGGCAAATGTACCCCATGAGGTGCCGGTGCTAAACGCTATAAAACAACTAGTAAGAAATAGGATGGCAGGTGCCAATTCTGGAGCTAACCATGCTTCTGTAACCTCAGCCACATAATTTCCTGTACCCAGGAGTTTGCATAGGTTACCAAGCGCGAAAGCAAGTAGCATCAGAGTAGCCATGGTTAGCATGCTTTCCATGCCACGAAGGCTCTCGTCAGTAAAGCTTTTTAAACTTATCTTCTTTTGAAATCCGTACAACACACCAGCCACTATCACAGCGCTCAATACGGCATAGAGAACAGCCGAAGAACCAGATCCATTGCCGATGGAATTCCAAAGTTTGGTGCTAAAGGCACTCGTAGATTCTGTATCCCAGCCTGTATAGAACAGGAAAAGAGGCATGGAGCAAATCATTACCATTAGGGGAATAATCATATTGCTAGCTTTTCCAGAGTCCTCATTTTCTGCAGGTTCAGGATCTGAGTGTTCTGATAGGTCTGTGTCAAACTCTTTCATCGGACCGAAAAACTTGTTAGTAGTCGCTAGATAGTACACGAGTACTAAGGTGAGGATCGGGTAGAAGTTGTACGGAATGGAATATATCAACGTCTGAAATGCAGGTATATGTTCATAGGCTGCTAATAATCCAATAATATAAGCTCCCCAAGCATTGAGCGGAAACAGAATGCAGGACGGTGCAGAGCTACTATCGGCTAGATAGGCTAGTTTCTGTTTTGATATTCCGAATTTGTCAAATAGTGATCTGAAGACCGTACCTACCGTAAGAATAGAAATATTGGATTCGATAAATATCAAAAATCCTGTGGAGGCAGCTACTACCTGCAGTCTTGATTTAGGTTTTTTACTCTTGAGAATAAATCCCCTTACACTATTTACAAAACCCGCTACACCGCCAGAATACCTGATCAACTGAATAAGTGCACCAATGAGAAGCGTGAACATAATGGTTCGAGAGTTTCCTGCACTCAGCAAAACACCAACTAGGCCTTCCACCATGCCTATGGCTCCACTGAACATTCCACCATTGATGACAATATAGCCAACCAATAAGCCAAGCAGAAGGCTGGGGATGATTTGCTTTGTCCTGATGGCAAGTGCAATAGCAATAATAGGAGGGAGTAAGGATAGTATGCCGTAAGTTGTCATTTGTTGGTTCGGAGGGTTTCGTCAATAGTTGATTGATTGGCTCGGTAAAGATAGGTATCGAATAATCTTGACACGGTTTCATTCAAAATACGCTCACGCACCGAAGATTTTTCATATTTCCGTAGGTCTTGACTGGCTTGCCAGATAGTCTTGCGTGTACTCCTATCAATGATCTCAATGAGTAGTGCAGATTCCTCCCGTGAACTATTACCAAAATTATTACTAGGCACGAAAGGTGAAAAAGGGTCGACATTGTCTACCTGCATGCTCACCGTGCTAGCTATTAATTCAAACCTGACCACTAAGTCAGAGTTGGCTTTCTCTAAATAGCCTCTTCTGTTCATTTCTAAACGTATCTGCTTGGCTGTAATCGTGGCTGGATCGGTCTCCAACACAGTTTCACCAATCGACTTTTTGGTGTTGACCACCGAGTAGGTATTATAGGAGTCAAATGAAGCTTTCGAGTTGGTGAAATGAACGATTCGAGGCTGACAATTGGTAAAAATGGCTATTGATAGAAATAGAATGATAGTGGAATAAACAGCTGATCTCATGTCAATAATTCATTGTTTAGTGGCTGGCGAGAAAGATAACCAATCGGGTCGAACAAAAGGATTGCTTTAGTCTGTCAAAAAGGAATTAGCACAAATATGATGCTAAACCTACGAGCTCTTATAGTTGCCCAGGCTTGCTTTGGGAATAGTTCTAAACTTGGAATAATTATACTTTAGTTGGATGTGATACGGGTATATAGTTCTAGAATATTGCTATCTTCATATTTATTGTCAAATTGAATAGCTGTGTTGAGGGTGTCACTATTTTTTTGGTTAGTACTGATCAGCTGCTGCTTATCAGCTCAGATTGAGAAAACTCAGGTGGCTGGTGTGTATCAAGGCAAAACCCTCTTTATTCAAAACCCTTATGAGCCCAGATCAAAGAGTTTCTGCATTGAGAGCATTGAGATTAATGGGAGACAGCTTGCCTTCAATAAAAAATCTAGTGCCGTTAAAATCGACTTTGACAATATAGATTTAAATGCTCCGGTACATATTCTCATCGTTCATGACGAGCAGTGCGCGCCGATTATCATCAACCCTGATGCCATCAATTTTCACAGCATTTTTTCCATTACTCAGATAGATTTTCAGGACTCTGTTTTGGTGTGGAATACTGTGGGCGAAGAAGAGTCATTTAGATATACCGTAGAGAAGTATAAGCTGGGAATATGGGAGGAGATGAAGCAATACCCGTCTCAAGGTCAGTTCGGAGGTTCTCAGTATGTCCACTATCCGTTATTGGATGAAGGAGCTAATAAGTTGAGAGTAAGGTGTGAAATGGGTGATGGGAGCTATATCCTGTCAGATGAGGTGGATTTTCATTTTTATGCAGAACCAGTGACTTTCACTCCATTTGCTACTTCCACTTCTATCAAGTTATCTCGCAATGCAACTTATGAGATATTTGATGCGGGAGGGACTCTGGTGATGACGGGTGAGGGCATCACTATTGATGTTTCCTCATTGCGAAAAGGAGATTATGTCGTCTACTTTGATAAGAAAGATCCCGGGATGTTCGAGAAAAAGTGACAATTACATGGCTCCAAGGAGCTTGGCGACATCTATACCAAAGAAAGTCTGTAATAAAGTAAGGAAGAACATGGTGCCCAATACAAAAGGGCAGAGATACAATACGGCGAAATTCAGATACTTCTGTACAAATGATCCCATGTAATTGGGGTAGCCTTTAGCGATCTCTTCGTTTAGGTTTTTGCTTTTCCAAGCATACGCAGCGAAAATAGATATTAGACATCCACCGAGAGGCAAGAAGGTATCATTGGCTACATTCTGAGCGAAATCCATGAATGAGGTGGCTTTGTCTGCCCCTATGTAAGTAATAAATGAAGAGAAAAAGTCTGAGTACCCATTTGAAAGCAATGAAGGTATACCCAATATAAAAATGATGGTTGCCATGATCCATACAGCTCTCTTTCTCCTTATACCATGCTCATCTACTATATAAGCCACGGGTACTTCTAACAATGATACGGTGGACGTCAATGCCGCAAAGGAGAGCAACAAGAAGAATAACGAACCAATGACAATCCCCAAGAAGGGACCTAAGCTCTTAAATGCTCCTGGTAGTACGGTGAAAATTAAGCCCGCACCTTGTCCGGCACCTTCCATGGTTCCATCTGTGAGATATGCCACCATTGGAAACATCATCAGGCCTGCGATAAAAGCTATCCCAACATCTGCCAGTGTGATAAATGCCGCAGAAGTGACGATATTGTCATTTTTACCAACATAACTACCGTAGGTGATGAGGGCTCCCATCCCTAATGAAAGAGAGAAAAATGCCTGACCCATGGCATTTCCCATGACGCCAATAGTCAACTGAGAGAAGTCAGGGACTAGATAGAATTTCAATCCTTCAAAAGCATGATCTAGAGTCAATGAATAGATCACCAATCCTAAAATCATGGTAATTAGGGTTGGCATAAGAATTTTTGATGCCTTTTCGATTCCTCCAGCTACACCTTTAGATACGATATAGGCTGTCACACTCATAAAGACCACTGCATAGAGTCCTACTTTGAATACTTCTTTGATGAAACTTCCGAATTGTGAGCCGATTTCAAAGTTCCCTGTGATCATTTCGATAAAAAAACCAAAGGCCCAACCAGCTACCACATTGTAAAATGATAAAATAACAACTCCGCTAACTATACCCAGGACTCCAAGCAATCTCCATTTTTTGAAACCAAGTGCTTCATAAGCTCCAGCAGGGTTGAGTTGGGTTTTTCTTCCAATGGCGATTTCAGTGACCATAACAGGGAAGCATAAGATGAAGCAAAAGATCAAATACATCATCAAAAATGCTGCTCCACCACCGGCACCCACTTCAAATGGAAAACTCCAGATGTTGCCGAGTCCCACAGCTGATCCAGCTGCCGCCAAAATGAATCCTAGTTTGTTGGAGAAATTACCTCTACCTGCCATATTTTCTATTGAAAGTCAAACATCAAATATAACAAACTGAAGCAAGCTGATGCCGATTAATTGACCATTTTACAGATCATCTTCCTCGGCAGGAATTTCGTAAGGATAATTGAATAAGTGATTTTTCTTAATAGCGATGGCAACTTTATTTGGCACATAACGTTCCCAGTTATCACTGTCTCTTTCGATCATCTCCAATACGTCATTGGATATGATATGCAGGTTTTCAATTTTCGCACTTTTGATATCAGCAATCTTATTGTTGTATTTCAAATATTGATACAAGTGCTGAAGATGCTCAGCAGGAGTGAAGCTCTCAGAAGTATGGATGACATCAGAGCCCGGATCGCTGGCCGGGTAGACGTATAATTTCACATTACTGCCAAATAATCTTCCAAATGACTCTAGTATACCACCTTTAAGACTTTCATAATAGCTTTCATCAAAGATGCTTTTGAGGTTATAATAACCCAGCACAATACCCAGCTTCTTGTTTCTAGTGAATTGGGATAGATAGGCCGCTAGTTTGTAGTGCTCTTGATAATTTGAAATGATCACATTTTGACCAAGCGAACATAATAGATCAACCCGATCAAGAAAATCGGCTTCATCAAACTCACCACCCATGGTCAAATCATTCAATGTCAATTCCACGATTGGCACAATGTTGCTTCGCTCAACATCTTCTTCCTTTCTGAAGGCACGCATTCCATTGAGCATCATGTCTACATTGACATGAGTCACGGGTCTGAATCGACCCCTCAGGACGAAAATATTCTTTTTGTAAAGCGCAGCTGATGGCTGAAGCACTTGTCCTTTTGGATCAAACATTGCCGCATGTGTAAGTCCATTCTTGACCAATTTCAGACTCATCAAACGGTTGTCAACATGGTGAAAATCAGGACCTTCTATACGAAACATGTCGATTTCTGCTCTGCTACCATGGATGTTGTCCATAAGGGAATTGAGAATATCCTCAGGCTCTGAGAAGCTATAGCAGGCATGCATGAGGTTAACTCCCAGCATCCCCAACACCTGCTGCTGCCACAGCGGATCACTATCTTTAAGGATAACGTGTATTACACAATCATTCGGATCACTGTTTGGGTGCTTTTGAAAGCGCAACCCGATCCATCCGTGACCTTGATTAGTTCTTTTGAAATTGATGGTTTCTACCGTATTGGCGAAAGCAAAGAAGTGTGAACGTTTGGCTCGCTGAGTAAGTCTTTGCGAAAGCAAAGAATACTCCCTATTGAGCATTCTCAAAAGTTTATCCTCACACACATATCGATCACTTTTTCCGTAGATGGCATCACTAAATGTCATGTCATAAGCTGACATGGTTTTGGCAATTGTTCCAGATGCTGCACCAGCCTTAAAAAAGTAGTCAGCAACCTCTTGACCGCCACCTATTTCCGCTATAGTACCGTAGATCCGTTCGTCGAGATTTAGTGATAAGGCTTTTTCTTTCGTCGTGAGCTTTTTGAAGGATTCCATGCGTTCTGATGACTTTTGTTTAAAAGTATGCGATCTATTATTGAAAAGAAATGCTATTGGAGGATAAATAAAAAAAGCCAGCAAAGCCGGCTTCTTATCAAACAACTATCGAATCCAACATTATTTATAAAGTTCGTAAGGAAACCCATTTTCACTGATCATTTTATCAGCAATACGTGATCTGAGATCTCTTGTATTAACTGGATTTGATTTCGTGAATCTTTTCATTCCCATTAGCATCACTTTGAGTTCATCACTTTCGGTGAAACATGCCACAGCTTCATCGCCATGGTTTCTGATTTTGGTTACTGCCTCATACATATATAGTTTAGACAAGTCTTGGTACAGTTGGCTTCCCTCTTCTCCGTAAAGCGAGATGAGTTTCTCAGTCCGTAGTAGGGTAGACTCCAGTGCATATATCTCTATGAGCATATCAGCAATGTGCATCAGGATTTCTTGCTCATCATTCAGCTTAGGCCCAAATTTTTCTGCAGCCTTTCCTGCTACCATTAGAGCGGCTTTTTTAAGCTTGGCCAATACATCTTTTTCTTCCGCCATAGGTTGACTTAAGTCGATCGAGGCAAAAGAAGGGACTGATGTCAATTCTTTACCCACAGCCATAGCCGGCTCCAAAAGATCGAGCTCTCCTTTCATAGCCCTCTTGAAGATCATTCCCACCAGGAGCATTCTATTGATTTCGTTAGTTCCTTCGTAGATTCTAGTGATTCTAGAGTCACGATAAGCGCGTGCCATAGGAGCTTCCTCAGAAAATCCCATACCGCCATACACCTGCACGCCTTCATCTACACAATAGTCCAGCACTTCAGAGCCAAGGACTTTTATTATGGCACATTCTATGGAAAACTGTTCCAATGCCTTGAGTTTGGCTTGGCTAGAATCCATGCCTTCAGCAATAAGTGAGTCTATCTTGTCGTCTATGTTTTGACCTGCTCGATAGGAGGCGGATTCTACCGCGTAGGTCTTGGAGGCCATATTGGCCAATTTTGCCTTGATAGCACCAAAACTAGAAATGGACACACCAAACTGCTTTCTTTCGTTGGCATAGTTGGTAGCCATGGAAGCCACTGTTTTACAGCCATTGATTACACCACATCCCAATTTAATTCTTCCTACGTTCAGTACATTCACGGCGATCTTAAAGCCATTTTCACGCTCGGAAAGCATGTTTTCAACAGGTACTTTACAGTCATTGAAGAATACTTGTCTTGTGGAAGAACCTTTAATTCCTAATTTTCGCTCTTCATCATTCATGGTGATACCACCATACTCTTTCTCTACGATAAAGGCTGTAAGATTTTTATCATCGTCAATTTTAGCAAACACGATAAATAGGTCCGCGAATCCTGCATTGGAGATCCACATTTTTTGACCGTTAATAATGTAGTGTTTGCCATCATCCGTGAGCTTGGCTTTGGTTTTGCCAGAATTGGCATCCGATCCAGCATCAGGTTCTGTTAGGCAGTAGCAGGCCTTCCATTCTCCAGAAGCTAGTTTGGGTAGATATTTTAGTTTCTGTTCTTCATTACCATAGTACAGTATAGGTAGGGTGCCGATACCTGTATGAGCTCCATATGCCGTAGAAAACGAGCCAGAAGATGCAATAATATCGGCCATGAGCATACTGGTATTGAAATTCATACCTAGCCCACCATATTCTTCCGGTACGGCTACTCCCAGCAGTCCAAGTTCACCTGCTTTTTCCATAAGAGATGGCATAAAGCCTGGTTCCAAACTATCCATTCTGTCGATGTGAGGAACGATCTCCATGTTGATGAAATCTTGAGTGGCAGCAGCCATCATTTTTTGTTCTTCGCTGAATTCTTCAGGGATAAATACCTCTGCAGAGTTGGTTTCTTTGATGATGAACTCACCACCTTTAATTGCTGACTTTTGTGCTACAGTTTCCATTTGGGGATATGATTTTCTATTTATTCAATTATGTTATGCATGCATACTAAATCAAATATAGAGCAAATTGTTATGCATGCATAACATATTTTTGAAAAATTTTATTGGTATGAAGTTAAATTGACAATTCGTCCTAGTTAAATGACAGTTCAGTGTAAGGTTATAGGGAAAGGGGATAGCTTGAAGGATATTTGGGGCAAATGATTCACTCATGAAAATAGGAGCTAAAATAGACTCGCCGCTTAATAAGTGGCAATCGGAAATTGTCCAGATTCTTCTTATCTGGTTGCTAGGGGGGGCTTTCCAAGAAGTTGTAGTTGAGAGGGGTTTTCTTGATTGGGAATCAATCAAATTGAGACACATCCTTATGAGTGGCTCATTTTGGGTTATGCTCTGGAAGGGTAGTGAATATCAAGTCCTACTTCTTGATCGCTTGGGATTGACTTGGGAGCGTCACGGAGCTATGCGTGCAGTAGCTTCTTTGGTGCTTACCACTCTATATGTGATCTTGGTTGTGACCCTGATTTATACATTTTATTATGTGATTTCAGGTCAAATGACCTTTGCTGACCTTCTTCCTCAGCTAACACTAGGCATCTTTTGGCCCTCTTTGATTATTACTATTGCAGTAAGTGGAATCATGCACGGTAGGGCTTTTTGGATTGAATGGTTGAAGGAATCGAAAGAAAAGGAGAATTACCGAATTGAGAGTGCCAACTTTAAATTTCAAGCCCTTAAAAATCAAGTAAACCCACATTTTCTGTTCAACTCCCTGAATGTGCTGTCATCCTTGGTGTATGATGATCAAAAGAAAGCGGTGGAGTTTATCAGAAAGCTTTCAGAAGTGTATAGATATGTCTTGGACAGGCAGGATGAGGAATTGGTGACTGTAGAAGAGGAGTTGGCCTTTATTGAGAGCTTCGTTTTTCTACAGAAAATCAGATTTAGCGAAAGCCTAAGAGTGAATATAAAGGGGGAGGCTAAAGGAAGTATTCCACCCATAGCGCTTCAGATTCTTATCGAAAATGCAATCAAACATAACATCGTATCCGAATCGAAACCTTTGGAGATATTGATCATATTTGAAAACAATTCAGCAATAGTTCAAAACAACATTCAGGAAAAGCTGACGAAGGATTCTACAGGCATAGGCCTGAATAATCTAATTTCACGCTATGAATATTTGACAGATAGGAAAGTAGAAATTGAAAACGCGGACGGACAATTTAGAGTAGTTCTTCCGCTTTTAACCGTTAAATCATGAGGTATATAATAGTAGAAGATGAAATGATGGCAGCTAATAGGCTGAAATCTATGATAAAGGAATTAAGACCTGAATTTCAATGTGTATTGACATTGGACTCAGTAGAGTCTGCTGTCATATCACTACCCGCCCTGACTGTGGATTTGATCTTTATGGATATTCAATTATCAGATGGTATATCCTTCGATATATTCGATCAGGTGGGTCTTGATGTTCCCATTATTTTCACTACCGCCTATGACGAATATGCTCTAAGAGCATTCAAGGAGAATAGTGTAGACTATATCTTGAAACCAATAGACTCTGAAGATTTAGCGAGAGCTATTGGCAAATTTGAGAAACAGGCCAAGCCCGAATTGGAAATGACTGACCTAATCAAGTCTATGTCACCCAATGGAAAAGAACGCTTCGTGACCAAAGTGGGCGACCACCTGAAGTCCATTAGTGTTCATGATATTCAGATGTTCTATAGTCAAGACAAGTCAACCTACTTGTTTACTAAGGAGGGAAGGCGCTTTATTATAGACTATACTGTTGATAAGGTGGAAGACTTGGTCAATAATCAAATGTTCTTCAGAGTGAGCCGTAAGTTCATTGTCTCGGTTGATTACATCAAGGATATCATAGCCTTTACGAATTCAAGACTCGAAGTAAGAATTGAAGGTTTTGAGGAAGAGCAAATAATAGTAGCCAGAGAGCGCGTGGCGGATTTTAAGCAGTGGCTTGATAGATAATTACCGGAGGCAATCAGCCATTAACGATACTCAGTATCTTTTCTTTTTCAACCGGCTTCACCATGTAGTGATTGAGCTCGTTGCTTTCTAGAGCTTCTTCTATTTCTGGTGTGATCATAAAACCTGTGAGCAAACAATAAACCACATCCGGGTATTTTATTTTGGCTTCTTTGACTAATGTAAGGCCATTTTTGCCCGGCATTCTCATATCAGTAATAACTACAGATATGTCCGCATTTGCACCTAGCATATCTAACGCTTCATCGGCAGATTCAGCCAATAAGATTTCAAATTCATCTTCATAGGTAAGTTCAAAAATCAAACGATTTGGATACTCATCATCTACGTAGAGAACTTTTTTCTTCATTGCTGGAATTGTTAATAGTGGTGTTAAAGATATGGAATAGTTTAAGGAATCAATTGGTAGTTATGTTCAATTCCCTTCTGAAGTAGGATAAATCATGTGTGATCAGGCTAATTCCCTCAAATCTACCGGTACGACACGGGAGACACCCTGCTCAATCATCGTAATGCCGTAGATCACATCAGTACTTGCCATGGTGCGTTTGTTATGGGTCACAATGATAAACTGTGAATCAGATGAAAACTGACGAATGATCTGATTGAACTTATCAATATTGGCATCATCTAGTGGTGCATCTACCTCATCGAAAATACAGAAAGGTGCTGGTTTGATCAGATATATGGCAAAGAGCAGAGACGTAGCGGTTAGTGTTTTTTCTCCTCCGGACAGCTGATTGATTGTCAATGGACGCTTACCTTTCGGCTTGGCCATAATCTCAATAGGAGACTCCAATGGGTTGTCTGGATCCGTTAGCTTTAGTTCGCAATCATCCTCGTCTGTAAATAGTGTTCTGAATACTTTGATGAAGTTCTCTCTAATCTGATTGAATGCCTCCAAGAAAGTTTCTCTAGCTACTTCATCTATCTCATTGATCGTGGCGAGTAATGACTCTTTTGCTTCAATCAGATCAGCCTTTTGCGCACTTATAAAATCATGACGTTCCTTGATCTCTTCGTAAGCTTCCATGGCCATAGGGTTGATAGGCCCCATGTTCTCCAATCGTTTCTTCATTTTCTCTACGCTTTCGCGTAGTTCCTCTTCGGAATGTCCAAGGAGCTGGTCATTATCAAACATTTCCACCTGCTCCAGATCCACATTGAACTCTACAGACAATCGTTCTTTGATAGAGTTGAGCTGTAGTTTGGTCTCATTGAGTTTGTTCTGCCACTCCATCAAGGCTTGATCCACTGCTTCTCTCTGTCGGAGAATCTCTTTTGTTACCTTGTCGCCCTCATCAATGATATTTCTGGTGGCGTAATAGCTCTTTTCAGCTTCATTTACGCCTGACTCAATCGATTCCTTTTCCTCATACATGGCCACCAAGTCGTCATCACTTTCTTCTGACTTCTTGACGAGATCATTGAGGTCTTGAGTGGCTTTTTGCAGTTCCTCTGTATTCTGTTCTATTCGAGCTGCGCTACTTACGAAGGCTTCATCTTTATAATTGATTTCCTGGGTGAAGCTATTGATTTTGTTTTGCTGACGGTGATAAAGCACATTTTGCTCGTTAAATGCAGCAGATTTCTGTGTGAGATCTTCATTTAACTGTGATAGTGCAGATCGCTGATTAACCACTTGCTGCTCGAGCTCTGTGAGCAACTCTGATGATTGTGTGAATTCTGGTCTTAGGCTTTCCACCTCAGCAGTGAGTGTTTCTATTCTTTCTTCAATATCCTCACGTTTGGTCTCATTGGAGTTGAGCAGCTTGGTATATTGCTCCTGTTGTGTCTGAATGGATACAAAAGTCTCATTGATTTGACTCAACTCAATCGATAGTTCCTCTAACAAGCTTGTTTGTGTTGAGCTTTTGAGTTGCTCCAGTTCTGACTGATTTTCAACGAGTTTAGATTTGGCCTGATCTTGTTTTTTGGTCAAACTTTTGATCTCGGCTGCCAATTTCTCAAGATTTTTGGCTCTACCAATTCGCTTACCTTCGAACAGACCTACAGATCCTCCTGAGATGGCGTATTTTCTGTGAGTGATTTTCCCACTCTTCTCAACAAAAACAACGTCTTTATCATCAGTAGCTGGTACCTCATGATCATAGATGTATACATTGTCTAGAAGATGAGCAATCAACCTATTGTACTTCTCATCGTATTCTAGTACTTCGGTAGCAGGTCTGGCATTGGCGAAAATATGTGCAGAAGCAGCATGATACTGATCCAAATGATCTAGCACGAAAAAATGAGCTCTTCCTCTTGAAGCGTCACTCAATAAATTTACCGCCTTGAAAGCATCATCCTCAGTCTCCACCACATAGTGGTTCATATATGGCTCCAGATAATTTTCGATGCTCACACGATATTCTTCCGGACAGGCGATCACATCAGAGAGGAGAGGAGCATCCTTCCACTGATTGCTTTTCTTGAGAAACTTAATCGCCTCAGGGAAGCCTTCTAGGCTATCTACCAGTGACTTAGTCAGATTGTATTCGTTTTGACGCGAATCCAATTTTCTATTGACTTGGGTCAATTCCTCTTTTATTAAGTCAATTCGCTGCTGACTAGCTTCAATCTTATCCTTTAGGTCTTTCTCTTTGGCTTTTAGGGCCGTATGTTCTTTTTCTTTCTGGCTCTTTTTGACCCGGATTTCTTCCAGTTTATGATCAAAGTCCTTCAAGCTTTCGCTCTGCTGAGATGAATCCTCCCTTGATTTGGTGAGCTCGCTTTGAAGAGATTTTATTTGTACCTCTTTGATTTCCAGATCTTTACCTACTTGATAAACCTGCTCTCGTTTATTGTTAAACTGTTGGTTCCGTTCAGTTAGGATATCCTGTGCTTCTTGAGTTTTGATTTTTTGCTCCTCAAATTCTTTCTGGAGTTCTTCGAGCTTTATTGAAATATCCGAAAGGATTTGCCTGCCCGTTTCTCGCTCATTATCCAAACTCTTTAACGAAAAGGCGGCGCGCTCATTACTAACCTTGTCTTGGGATATCTGCTCTTGTAGTTTGTCTATTCTTACTTGCAGGTATCTCTGACGCTCATTCTTGATCTTCTTTTCACTTTCGTAATTACGAATCTTGGTGACGTGTTCATTAAGTGTCTTCTGTCGGGATGCTAGAAGCTTTTCTTTGACGATTAACTCTGCTTTTGATTTTTCTAAAACAGCTTCTTTTTCACTCAATTGGGCATTGAGTGAATTCTTCTTATCACCTTCTTCAGTGATTCGTTTCTCGATAGACCTCTGCGTATCACTTTGATTGGTAATTGTGAGCTTTGCAAGAGCAACGCTAGACTGCTTGTAGTCTTCTTTTATTTCATAATATCTCTTAGCCTGTCTGGCCTGTTTTTCAAGAGATTTTAGATTCTTATCAATCTCAAAAAGCAGATCTTCCACACGGTCCAAATCTGCATCGGTATCGCTGAGTTTTCTAAGCGTTTCTTTTTTTCGTTTCTTAAATTTCGAAATCCCAGCAGCTTCTTCAAACAGGCTTCTTCGTGAATTGTCTTTGTCATTCAAGAGATCATCAACCATCTTGAGTTCGATAATCGCATAAGTATTGGATGCAATCCCAGTATCCAAAAACAGGTTGGTAATATCTTTTAACCTACAGGCTACACCATTGAGGAGGTACTCGCTCTCGCCTGATCTATAATATCTTCTGGTGATGGTCACCTGAGAGTATTCGGTAGGGATGAGGTTTTTGGTATTGTTAAAAGTGAGAGATACTTCAGCCAACTGTGTGGCTTTTCTTCCTTTGGTTCCATTGAAGATGACATTCTCCATTTTATCAGAGCGAAGCACCCGAGACTTTTGCTCTCCAAGAACCCATCTGATGGAATCCACCACGTTTGATTTCCCACATCCATTAGGCCCAACAATCCCAGTAATGCCTTCGTCGAAATTAATCGTAACTTTATCAGCGAAACTTTTGAATCCTTTGATCTCTAATCGTGTTAATTGCATGCAGGACTTGTGATTTTAGGCCAGATGAAAGTCAACAAATTTAGTAGAACTTTTATACTTTACGACTTATATGGATGATATTCAATTTTGGCTTTATCTAGCTTTTGGGGCGATATATTTCATCACTAGGATGTTCAAGAAAAAGAACCAACCTGCTGATCAAGAAGGGGAAGTACCTCCCACAGCTAATTCACCTAAACCAGTGTCTTTTGAAGATTTATTGAAGGAGTTTACTCAAGAGAAAAAACAAGAGGTAGAGGAGGAGCTGGTACAGGAAGTAGACACTACCCCCGAAGAGGTGAAATGGGTAGAGGAAAACAAGCCAAAGAAATACGAAGAAGGCCGGACAAGAAGATTTTCTGATGATGAAAGCAAGAGGATCTATGAAGAATCAATCAAACGTGCAGAGGGTGCCGAACTAACATTTGAGCGGGACGAACATTTTAAGTCCGGTATCAGACGAAATGAAGAGCAGCATGAGGACAATGAAATAGCTGTAGATATCAAAGAGATGCTGTCTGATCAGGATGAAGCCAAGCGCGCTATTATTCTCAGCGAAATACTCAATAGAAAGTATTAATCGCTGTTTCAATTATTGTTGGAAACTCTTCTCACGGAAGGCAAAAGAAAAGGTCCAATTGCAGAAGCAATTGGACCTTTCGATTTTTGAGCATATCAGGGATATTTAACCCGGATAATTTCTCTCATTTTCTCCTGTATAGACCTGTCTTGGTCTGCCGATTGGTTCTTTGTTTTCTCTCATTTCTTTCCATTGAGCAATCCATCCAGGTAGACGACCAAGAGCAAACATCACCGTGAACATCTCAGCAGGAATACCAAGAGCTCTGTAGATAATTCCGGAATAGAAGTCAACATTAGGATAAAGTTTTCTGTCAACGAAATACTGATCTTCTAGCGCCTCTTTCTCAAGTCCTTTAGCAATATCTAATACAGGGTCATTAACTCCCAAACTTTCTAGTACATCATCAGCCGCTTTCTTGATGATTCGTGCTCTTGGATCAAAGTTTTTGTAAACTCTGTGACCAAATCCCATCAAGCGGAAAGGATCCTCTTTATCCTTGGCTTTAGCCATCCATTTTTTCGTATCGCCACCGTCTGCCTTTATGTTTTCCAACATTTCAATAACAGCTGTATTGGCTCCACCATGCAATGGGCCCCAGAGGGCATTTATCCCAGCCGAAAGCGAAGCATACAAGCTCGCCTGTGAGCTGCCAACGATCCTCACCGTTGAAGCAGAGCAATTTTGCTCATGATCGGCATGTAAGATTAGCAATTTGTCCAAAGCTCTTGTAACTACCGGATCTACTTCAAAATCTTCTGTCGGCAAGCCAAACATCATTTTGAGGAAGTTTCCGCAGTAGTCCAATTTATTATCCGGGTACACAACCGGATGCCCCATTTGATTTTTGTAAGACCAAGCAGCAAAAGTTGGCATCTTAGCCAATATTCTAATAATGCTCATATCCACCTCATCTTTCGATCTATTAGGATCAAGGCTTTCAGGGTAGAAGGCTGTGAGTGAGGTTACCAAAGAAGACAATACACCCATAGGATGCGCGGTAGACGGGAATCCGTCAAGTAGCTTCTTGATGTCTTCATGTACCAATGTATGATTGGTAATGTCTTTTGTGAATTTGTCGTATTCAGAAGGAGTGGGTAGCTCTCCATAAATCAAGAGATAAGCCACCTCCAAGAAAGTGGATTTTTCCGCAAGCTGTTCAATAGGGTAACCTCGGTATCTCAGAATTCCAGTTTCTCCATCCAAGAAAGTGATAGCACTTTTGGTTGATCCGGTATTTTTAAACCCTGGGTCAATAGTGATCAATCCTGATTCTCCTCTTAGTTTACTAATGTCAATGGCCTGTTCATTTTCCGTTCCTTCTATTACTGGAAGTTCATATGATTTACCATTTACCTTGATTTCAGCTACGTTTGACATTTACTTGAATTTTCCTTTTTTCTGATTTAGACCTTAAATATAATACAGCTTTTAACTAGCATTGAACCGGTTTGGTTCTAATTATTTCCTCCTAAGATTAGCGGCAATCCTTCTTTACCACTTCCGATTACAATAACCTTAGAATTAGGTGAGGTAGAAATATCAATGGTTGCTTCAATTCCCCTCATTTTAAGCAATTCGTCAGTCAAACTACTATTGATGATTTTGTTGGCTACAGCCTCACCATCAGCAGCTATTCGCTTACGTTCTGCTTCACTTTTTTCTTTATCCAATCTAAACTGATAAGCCAGAGCTTCTTGTTCTTGCTTCAGTTTGTTCTCTATAGCCATTCTGATTTGCTCAGGAAGCTTAATAGACCTGATAAGCAAAGCTCTCATCTCTATGTTGTTTCCAGTAGCACCAAGAATGGCGTCTGTCTCTGTTTTTATGGATCCTTCTACTTCTGGTCGCTTGGTAGAGTAGATTTCTTCCGCAGTATATCTACCCATGACTTGTCTCACCGTAGACCTTACTTCAGGGATGACCAATCTTCTCACGTAATCCAACCTAAATGTTTCATAGATTTCTCCAATGCTGTCATAGACAGGGTGAAATCTTACTGTGATATCTACGCTGATATTCAAACCATTTTTATCCAAAACATCCATTGTTTCTTCAATCTGGTTCTCCGTTACGTCATACACATAGGCATCACTCCAAGGCACCTTGACATGATATCCAGGTCCCATAATATTATTTTTATCCAAGTGTCCAGTCAAAGTGTTGAAAATGACAGCTCTTTCACCAGATTTCACTTTATAAATTATACTATTGGAAAGCGTAAGCAATACGATAAGAATGATTCCTGATACTATTACGAACGGTAAATATTTCCGATTATCCATTTTTATATGTTGTGTTAGTTGATCGTAAAGTTAACAAGGCAAGAGCAATGATTCATTGTATAAACTCAGAGATTAACAAATTGCTATAATTACAATGAAAATTCCTAAATAATGCGAAATTTATCATAATTTGCGTAAAATAATAAAATTACCACTATGAAAGCAATGCTTGACCTGTTGAAGAGTACATTGGGAAAACCCTATGAAGATCTTGAGTATTTATTGTTGGCTTTAGAAGAGATTTTGAAGGAAAATGGGGAGGTAGAGATGGCTGCCAAGATTCCTTGGATCAATAATATAGGACAGATGGCTCCTGAGGATCTGACGGTCAAACATGTGCAGCTTTATTCGCTAGTGTTTCAGCTGGTGAATATGGTAGAAATCAATGGCGCTGTGCAGAACAGGAGGGCAATGGAGAATAAAGATCTTGCTTCGGTACACGGATTGTGGGCAAGTAATCTTCAGAAGCTAAAAAATCATAAAATTGACGAAAAGGACATAGCCAGAAGGCTGAAAGATATTAGAGTAGAACCAGTACTAACTGCTCACCCTACTGAAGCAAAGCGCGCAACCGTGTTGGAGCATCATAGAGAGCTTTACTTATTATTGGTAAGCAGAGAAAACTCGATGTACACCAAGATGGAGTTGGATGATATCCGCCACAACATCAAACTGACCTTATACAGACTTTATAAGACAGGTGAGATTTTCATAGAGAAGCCGGACGTAGCTTCAGAACTAAGAAATATCGTTCATTATCTGACCAATGTATTCCCAGAAGTACCCAAGGTACTGGACAGAAGACTTATTCAAGCGTGGGAGGATCAAGGATTTAAGCGTGAGACATTGTATGAACTGAATGCTTGGCCTAAGCTTTCATTTGGAGATTGGGTAGGAGGCGACAGAGATGGTCATCCTTTGATTACAGAGCAGGTTACTGCGGAGACATTGAACGTACTTCGTCTCAATTCCATCGTAGTAGTTAAACGAAAGCTTACCGATCTAGTGAAGCATTTAAGCTTTACAGCTGAATTTGATGAGGTAGATCCGGCATTGAAGAATCGTGTGTTGGAAATGCAAGCTGAGCTAAATGGTAGAGGTGAAGAAGCGTTTTCTCGTAACCGTGGGGAAGCTTTTAGACAATATGTAAATGTGTTGATCTCTAGACTGCCGGTAGAAACGAAGCGGGGACATGCTACTGAGATAATGGAATATCCTGGTTGCTATCTTTCGGCCAGAGAGCTTGTAGATGATCTTAAGTTGCTTCAAAAGGCTATGGTTGATTATGGCTCCAAAACAATTGCCAATGATGATATCCATGATGCCATCCGGATAGTAGAGACTTTCGGCTTCTACCTTGCGAAAATTGATGTCAGACAAAACAGCGCATTCCATGATAAAGCCATGGAGCAATTGCTCGAAGCTGCCGGGTTTGAAAAGACGGATTATCCGAATTGGAGCGAAGAAGAGCGAATAGCGTTTATCGATAAGGAGTTGAAGTCAAACCGACCGTTCACTCATCAGAATTTGAAATTAGGGCCTAATGCCCAAGCGGTAGTTAATTGCTTCCGCGTGCTAGAAGCGCATGTGGCTAAATACGGAACTGATTCTATTGGTTCGTTGATTGTGAGTATGACCAGAAGTGTTTCGGATTTGCTGTTGGTATACTTATTAGCGAGAGAAGCTGGTTTGACTACTCAAACGAGAGATGGTCTCGTATCAGAACTACCTGTGGTTCCATTGCTGGAGACTATTGAAGATTTAGAAAACGGCCCTGACATCCTCAAAGGATTCTTGAGTCATCCATTTACTCAAAGAAGCCTGGCTCATTTTAGAGATAGGGATGGTGCAGAGAAAGCTACTCAGCAAGTAATGGTTGGATACAGTGATAGCAATAAGGATGGCGGTATCATGGCAAGCCAATGGAATCTATTCAAAGCTCAATCAAGACTCTATGAGACTGGAAAAATGTTTGATTTGAAAATTAGATTCTTCCATGGTAAGGGAGGTTCTATCAGTAGAGGGGCAGGCCCGACTCATTACTTTATCAACTCTCTTCCACATTCCAGTATTGGTGGTGACTTGAGGTTGACAGAGCAGGGTGAGACTATTGCTCAGAAATATGCCAACAAGGTAAACGCTGAGTATAACATTGAACTGTTGATGGCTACTACGGCATCAGCTTCCATTCTTAGTCAATTCACTGAGCGCAAGGCACACCCGTTGGCTTCTGTATTGCAGAAATTGGCTGATGACAGTAAGAAGCATTATGAAAACCTGATGAGAGAGGATGGCTTTATCCCTTACTTCAGAGAAGCTACCCCGATCGATGCTATCGAAACGAGCAAAATCGGATCGCGTCCTGCTAAGAGGACAGGGGCGAATTCCTTGCAAGATTTAAGGGCAATTCCATGGGTATTTTCATGGAGTCAGTCTAGATACAATATGACAAGCTGGTATGGCTTGGGCACGGCTATCAGTAAACTCAAAACAGAGGACGCTGCAGCTTATGATGAATTTAAGAAAACGTTGGAATACGATCCATTCATCAGATATGTGCTAACCAATGTGGATACAAGTCTTGCGGCTACTGATGCTGAGATCATGACAGAGTATGCGTCTTTGGTAACTGACCAGGCGATCAAAGAGAAGTTCTTGGGTATGTTTCTTGATGAATTGCAATTAACACGTGATATGCTTTTGGATCTCTTGGGTGTCGAATTTGAGCAAAGAAGAAAGAACCACTATTATTCCAATAAGTTGAGGATTTCATTGATGAATAGATTGCATTTCTTACAAGTCAAGCTGTTGGCTAAATGGAGAAAAGAAAAAGCAACTAATGATCCTGCGATGGAGCAGACTCAAACTCAGTTGATGCTATCTATCAACGCTATTGCATCAGCGATGCGAAACACAGGTTGATCAATAATAAGCAGTAAAAGAAAAGCCAATTCTGAACTCAGAATTGGCTTTTTTGGTTTTATGAATTGATATAGGTAGTATTAGATCGAGGCTCTCCGGCAAGTATCTCCTCATTGGCATATTCTCTAAACTTGTAGAAGTTTCGATTGAACTTTTCTGACAATTCGTTCGCTTTCTTGTAAAAGGCTTCATCGTTCTTCCACGTTTCTCTTGGACTAAGAATGTCATTCGGGACATTGGGGCATGTCAAAGGAATCTTGACACCAAAAATCGAATGAGTCCTATATCCAACATTCTCAAGTACGCCGGATAGGGCCGCAGAAATCATCGCTCTGGTATACTTGAGCTTAATTCTGGTTCCTACACCATAAGGCCCACCGGTCCATCCTGTATTGATTAGCCATACTTTGACTTCATTTTCTTCCATCTTTTTGCCGAGCATTTCGGCGTATTTTGTTGGGTGAAGTGGCATAAACGGAGCACCAAAGCATGCGGAGAAAACCGGAACAGGCTCGGTGATTCCAGCTTCAGTACCTGCAACCTTAGAGGTGTAACCAGAGATGAAATGGTACATGGCCTGACCCTTGGTCAGCTTTTGGATAGGAGGGATGACACCAAATGCATCACAAGTAAGAAAGAAAATATTCTTTGGGAGGCCTCCGATTGATGGCTTGGTGATGTTCTTTATCTTATCAATAGGGTACGAAACCCTGGTGTTTTCTGTAACAGATGTATTGGTGAAATCAACCGAGCGAGTGTTAGGTATAAACCTTGTGTTTTCAAGAATAGCCCCGTAGGATATGGCATTGAAAATATCGGGCTCATTCTCTTCGCTCAGATTGATCACTTTTGCATAACATCCTCCTTCAAAATTGAAGACATTGCTATCACCCCAACCGTGCTCATCATCTCCTATAAGTAGTCTTTGAGGATCTGCGGATAACGTTGTTTTACCTGTGCCTGATAAGCCAAAGTATATAGCCGTATCGTGTTGCTCCATTCCCATATTGGCCGAGCAGTGCATTGGCAATACGTTTTCTTCAGTGGGTAGGAGGAAATTGAGAACTGAGAATATTCCTTTTTTCATTTCGCCCGAATAGGAGGTTCCTCCGATCAGAATCATCCTTTTGGTCATATTGACGATAGCGAAATTCTTTTGGCGAACACCATCTGTCTCAGGGTCAGCTTCAAACTCAGGACAGCATAGGATGGTAAAGTTGGGCTCAAAGTCCTCCAGTTTGTAATCTGGTGGTGTGATGAACATATTATAACAAAAAAGATTATGCCAAGCCAGCGTATTGACCACCCTTAGCTTGAGCCTATGCGTTTTGTCCGCACCTGCGTAGGCATCTCTGACATAGAGTTTTTTGTCCTCCATGTATCCAATCATTTTATCATGGATCTTGTCGAAGTGTTCTGTGCTGATGGGCTGGTTGATATCTCCCCACCATACATGGTCTTTGGTCTTTTCATCCTCGACAATAAACCTGTCCTTGGGTGATCGGCCAGTGAACTCACCTGTGTCACACATCAGTGCACCTGTGTCAGTCAGATGTCCTTCTCTGTTTTTCAGTGCTTCTTCTATTAGTTCTGCTGGGTTAAGATTCCAATGAGCCTCTTTTACTTTTTTGATCCGGGCCGCTTCTAGACCAATTTTCTGGGATTTCATTCCGTACTCTTTCATGACTTTTGGGGTTTGTGCTGCTGATATTTATGATCCAACAGCCGTTTACGAATGATATTTGAGGTAATGATAATGTTGGTTATTTGGGGTTATTTTTAATGAATTTGAAAACGATTTCAATGCAAACTTAGGTTGATATTTTTCAAAAAGGAAAGGATAATGGCTTTATACAATTTTCATTTTTGAAAGCAAATTTCGTCCAATTGATTTGCGCTAATAGCCAAGTATAGTAAGATGTTGGAAGCTTATTTTATCGCTGATTTTGCGATAATGTTTTATGCCTAAAGAGCCATAGAACGGCCTTTTATCCGAATCACAATGCGTCTCAAAATTGGCCATTCATGCCTACAACTAAAATAGACGCATTGTAGACCGATAAACTCGATCAATTAAAGTAAAATTGTGGATTATGACATTTTACAATTGTAACAACATAAGGATAAATGACTGACAACAACTCAACCTCAACCATTTTCGGACACCCAACCGGATTGTATGTATTGTTCCTAACAGAAATGTGGGAGCGTTTCTCGTATTATGGTATGCGAGCATTGCTGGTATTGTTTCTGGTTTCTGAGACCAACTCAGATAATCCGGGATACGGATGGAGTAATGCTGAAGCGCTCGCATTATATGGCTGGTATACCATGTTGGTTTATGTGATGAGCATACCAGGTGGAATATTGGCGGATAGATTTTGGGGGCAAAAGAAAACGGTAATGATTGGTGGTTTTACACTAGTGGCCGGACACTGCGTATTGGCAATAGATCATTTGTACGCATTCTACATCGGCTTGGCATTGATCATTCTTGGAGTAGGGGGCTTAAAGCCCAATATTTCAACTATGGTGGGAGGACTCTATGGTCAAGATGATAACCGGAGAGATATGGCATTCAAGATTTTCTATATGGGAATCAACCTTGGTGCATTTCTTTCAGCTCTAGTAGTAGGAGGAGTGGGTGAGATTTATGGATGGCACTATGGTTTCGGATTGGCTGGAATCTGTATGCTCATTGGCCAAGCAGTATTTATCGCTGGGGGCAAACATCTAAAAGGAGTGGGAGAGTTTATTGGTAATAAAGACAATCCTGATAAAGAGCAACTAAATCAATCTCTCACTAAAGTGGAGAAAGACAGAATGCTCGTGCTTTTCTTATCATTTTTAATTGTTGTGGTTTTCTGGGGTGCTTTTGAGCAAGCTGGAGGGTTGATGAATATATATGCTTCAGAGAAGACCAATAGGATGTTTTTAGATTGGGGAGAAGTACCCGCTACTTGGTTTCAGTCTCTTAATGCATTGTTCATTTTGCTTTTTGCTATAGCTGTTGGAGGCTTCTGGAAGTGGTGGAAATCCATGGGCAAGGTGTCTTCATTGTTGCTGCAGATGGCTGTAGGTGTGGTGATCATGTCTATAGGGTTTTACTTTATGTCTGCAGCCACATTAGAATATGAGGCAACAGGCAGCAGTGCCATGTATTGGTTGGTCTTCGCATATTTGTTTCATACACTAGGTGAGCTATGTACATCACCTACAGCGATGGCTTTGATCACCAAATTGGCACCTGTGAAATACGCATCCTTTATGATGGGTACGTACTTTGCCTGCACAGGATTTGGGAACAAATTGGCAGGATCTCTTGGCGGATGGGCTCAGACCGCCGGAGAATTTGAGATCTTCACTGGGATTGCGGTCTTCTGTACTATATTTGGCTTGTTAGTAATCGCATTACTCAAGCCACTTCGTCGATTGACGCATGGTGCCGATTGATTGAGTTTCTGCATCATAAATGAATTATGAAAAGGGCGATGCATGGATGCATCGCCCTTTTTCGTCACTAAAATTTTACTCCAAGAGAAATTTCTATTCCTTGAATGAGAATAGTAGCATCTTCAGTAGTGAAAGATTTAGTCTCTATTACTGAATCCCCACCGGTATAATTTCCTGATAATTGTGTTTGGGCTCCCCCGAGTAAGTAAGAAAACTCTGAAGTAATTGAAAATTGTTGGCTGGCCTTAAATTCAAACTCAATACCTGCCATCCAGCCCGTCCCGAGCTTGCTTTTTAAGTCAAAGTCCGTATTGGCCACAGTCCAAGATTCATAGTCTCTAAAGGCTCTATCCATATTGCCTTCATTGATTCTGGGGTTGATATTGAGCCATAAAAACCCACCGGCCAGTAATTTGACGTTAAGAATTTTTGAAGGAATCTTAATAAATAGCTGGATAGGGGCTAGAAGCGAATAATGTGGTCCAACCAAGGGCTTGGTGTAGTCGAAAGGTAAGTCTTCCATAGCCAGCCCGGGGATGCTGTAAAGGGTAATTCCTGTTTCTGCACCCACGATATTCCCAATACCCACGCCACGTATAGAAAAAGGACTGATGGGCGCTGCGAGATAGCCATTTTTGGGAATGAGATAGGAGACACTCACGCCTTGTGAAGATGCTTGAGCGACTGCTATTATGCTAATGAGAATACAGAGTCGAAATTTCATAAGCTTCTATTTGGATCAGAAGTTACTGATTCATTTTGACTTCAAATCCTCAGAAATAGCCCAGCCCGCACTCCAACATGCCTGAAAATTGAATCCCCCGGTTAGTCCATCAATGTTCAAAACTTCTCCGGCAAGATATAGTCCTTTGTACTCTTTGCACTCAAAGGTTACCAAGTCCAGCTGGCTTAGTTCTATTCCGCCGCAAGTCACAAACTCTTCTTTGAATGTGGACTTTCCTTTAACATGGTGGAGACCTTGAGTAAACTCTTCCGTCAATTTATTGATCTGCTTCTTGGATAGATCCGCATTGAGCTGATCATTAGCTATGCTTGCCACTTGGCAGATTTTCTCCCAGAATCTTCTAGGTATTCCGAACTGGGGATATTTGAGTACTTGTCGTTTGGGGTTAAGTTGTTTTTGTTGCAGAAGTGCGTTCATCACTTCATCGCGGGACATTTCTGGAACGAAATTCACCAGAATATCGAATTGATATTTCGATGCATGAAAGTCTATTGCGCCCCATGCCGATAGTTTTAGTACTCCTGGGCCACTGATGCCCCAATGCGTAATTAACAATGGTCCTTCGGCTTTCAACTTGGATTTCAACACCCGTATCTGAGTGTTCTCGAAACTGACACCAGGCAAGCCATCCAACCTTCTATCATCAATGTTGAAAGTAAAAAGGGAAGGAGTGAGCGGCGTTTGTTTCAGTCCGAGATCAGTCAGGACTTTAAACGAATTGGGTGATGATCCAGTAGCGAACACAATCTTGTCTGCTTCCAATTCCTCCTGATCTGTGACAGCTACCCAGTAATCTTCCCGTTTGAAAATCGCCTTTACAGATTGTTTCTTCTTAATTTTTACTCCTAATCGAAAAGCTTCATTGACAAAACAATCAATGATTGTCTGGGAATTATTGGTTGAAGGAAATACTCTTAGATCATCTTCTACCTTGGTTTCTACACCTTTGGCGTTTAACCATTTGACCATGTCATTGGTAGAGAAATGACTGAATAGCGGGTGAAGTTTCTTCTGACCTCTAGGGTAGAATTGTACCAGTTCGCTCGGTCTGGTTCTCCCGTTGGTGACGTTGCATCTGCCACCACCGGATATGCTTACTTTGGTAAGCAGTTTGGAGGTTTTTTCAAGAATTGTTACTTCAGCTTTAGGGTTTTTCTCCGCAATGTTGATTGCCGAAAAGAAACCAGCTGCGCCCCCTCCAATTACGAGAACCTTCAACGATCTAATCGTTTTTCCTCAAAAGTGACATCTTCATCTTTGCGATAATGGATTCTATAATAAACGATGCACTCATCAGCGCCTGCATCAAGTACAGCTTGTTCGGCATCTTTGGCTAAAGACATGAGTTGGTCATAGTTGCCTTCCATTACAGTTTCGAATGGGGTGATTAGATGTTTGATTCCAGATTTTTGAATTACCTCAATAGCATAATCTACCAGTTCGTATGTTTCCAAACCGTTTTTGCTTTTTGGGACAATCTGAATGCCTAGGCTGATTATTTTATCAGTCATATTAGTTGAATTCGTTCATAGTACGTGCAATGCCAATGGTGCAAAATGATAATAGCGCATCAATACTTCTATCCATATTCAAGACCAATTCGTCCATTTCTTGCTTATTAAATGGACTAAGCACATAGTCTACTTGCTGTCCCTTGCCAAATGAGTCGCCTACACCAAATCTTAATCTAGCATAGTCTTGTCCACCGCACAATTGCTCTATGTTTTTCAAGCCATTGTGACCACCTGCCGATCCTTTGCCCTTGAGTCGTAGTTTTCCGTAAGGTAGAGCTAAATCGTCCGTGATGACCAACAAGTTTTCCTTGTTGACTTTGAGGCTAGTCATCCAATAGTTGACAGCCTTGCCACTCAGATTCATATAGGTGGTAGGTTTGATCATGTAAATCGTTCTACCCTTATGTTTCAATTCGGATATGAAGGCATGACGATCGTGATTCCATTTCAGTCCTTTTTGATCAGCCAACCTGTCCAGTATGAGAAATCCTATATTATGTCTGGTGAGCTCATATTCCGCACCGATGTTGCCTAGTCCGGCGATGAGATATTTCATATTTCTCTAAAATAAAAAAATCCTATCCAATCCCGCAGGGCGGGAGGATAGGATTCTAATTGATTTGATTGATTGCTTAAGATTCAGCAGGTGCTTCTGCTCCTTCGCCTTCTCCTTCAGCTCCCTCAGTTTCTTCTCCTTCTTCCTCTTCATCAGTTTTACCTCTAAGTGCTCTTGGTACCTCGATACCCATGATGGTCACTAGTGGATTGTTAAGGATTTCGTAATTGTCAGGTACTAATTCACCAACTTTTACAGATTTACCTAAACCTAATTTTGATACATCCACTTCGATGTAGTCTGGCATATCTTTAGGAAGCGCCTTGATAGTCAAGAATCTCAGTTTTCTGATCAACTTACCACCTTGCTGGATACCTGGAGGTGTTCCAACCGGACGCATCGGGATGTCCATTTTAATTTTGGTTCCTCTAGTCAATAGAAGGAAATCCACGTGAAGGATGATTTCACTTACTGGGTGAAATTGAATATCCTGAAGGATAGCTTCGTAGGTTTCACCTTCTACGTTCAAGTTTACGAAATGAGCCTCATCTGTATAGACAAGATCTCTAAACAAAATCATTGGAGCTGCAAAATGGATTTGCTCTTCACCACCGTAAAGAACACCTGGTACCATTCCTTGATCTCTCAATCTTTTCGCTTCGGACTTGCCAAGATTTGCTCTTTTATACCCTATAATCTCAACACTTTTCATAATATATAATTTGTTGTTTGTTACTTAATAAATAATGCACTGATCGATTCATTGGTGTTGACTTTTTGAATTGCTTGCGCAAAAAGTCTCGCCACCGATAGCACCTTAATTTTTTCGCTTTTCTGTTTCAAGGCAATAGTATCACTTACTATAAGTTCCTCTAATTCAGAATTCTCAATATTTTCATAGGCTTTACCAGAAAGGATAGGATGCGTACAAATAGCTCTCACGGAGTTGGCTCCCTTTTCCTTCAATAGATTGGCTGCTTTAGAGATGGTGCCTGCAGTATCCGCCAAATCATCTACCAAAACCACATCTTTTCCTGTAACGTCACCAATGACTTGCATAGATGCAATTTCGTTGGCACGCTTTCTATGCTTATCACACACTACCATTTCAGCCTCAAAATGCTTGGCGAATGTTCTCGTTCTTGCTGTACCTCCCACATCTGGAGATGCAAAAATGAGGTTGGGTAGGTTTAGGCTTCTGATATATGGTACAAATATGGCTGAGCCATCTAGGTGATCTACCGGAATATCAAAAAATCCTTGAATCTGACCTGCGTGAAGATCCATCGTCATCAGTCTGTTGGCTCCAGCAGCAGTTAAGAGATTGGCCATCATCTTAGCCGCAATCGATACTCTAGGTCTGTCTTTACGATCCTGACGTGCATATCCAAAATACGGAATGACTACATTCACGTTTTTAGCACTAGCTCTCCTTGCGGCATCTATCATCAGCAAAAGCTCCATGATGTTGTCTGAAGGTGGAGTAGTAGACTGAATGAGGAAAAGATCAGTACCACGAATAGATTCGTTGTAACTAAAATTTAATTCTCCGTCGCTAAATTTCTGTGAAGTACTATTTCCGATGACCGAGCCATACTCTTCAGCAATACTGTTTGCAAGCACTGTGCTGCCTTTTCCTGAGAATATTTTTACTGATGACATGGTCAATTATTAAAACATGAATCCCGATCCAAAATTGGATCGGGATTTAAGTTGGCCTACTAGGGCTCGAACCTAGACTCTTCTGGACCAAAACCAGACGTGTTGCCAGTTACACCATAGGCCAAAATGGATTGCAAAAGTAGTTCTTCTTTTGAAAAATCAAAAGACTCGTTCAGCAATTAATCAAGGTTTTTTATCCACTCTTTCGCATTTACGAAAGGCTCTATCCAAGGAGAGACTTCAAGGTCTTTGATTTGCTCGTTGTGGGCCCAATTCCAAGGGAAAATTGATCTTTCTAAATGAGGCATGATTGCAACATGTCTACCATCTTTTGAAGCAACACTTGCTGTAGCAAAGTCACTTCCGTTTGGATTGCCAGGGAATGCTTCGTAGTTGTATTTGACAGGAATATTGTAGTCGTCGGGTTTTCCAGGAAGTACAAACTTACCTTCACCATGTGCCAACCAGATACCCAAAGTCGAATCGCTTAGGGAGCCAAACATCACTGTATCGTTGGCCAAAACCTCCACATTGACAAAGGAAGACTCAAACTTCCCAGAGCTATTGTGATGCATCTTCGGGTGTTTATCTCCCATGTCAGGGTAAATCAACCCGAGTTCCATCATCAATTGACAACCATTACAAACACCCAAACTGAGTGTGTCTTTTCTCTTGTAGAAGTTGTCCAATGCGGTTTTTGCTTTCTCGTTGAAAAGAAATGATCCAGCCCAACCTTTTGCAGAACCAAGTACGTCCGAGTTAGAGAATCCTCCTACGAACACGATCATATTGACCTCAGTCAAATCTTCTCTTCCGCTAATGAGGTCTGTCATATGAACATCTTTCACATCAAAACCCGCCAAGAAAAGGGCGTAGGCCATTTCCCTATCTCCATTAACTCCTTTTTCTCTGATGATCGCAGCTTTGATTCCCGTGGACTCTCGCCTTTTAGGATTGATCCCATAGCTATCGAAGGTACCTTTGAACGCTTGAGGTAGTTGATATTCCAAAGGTTGGTTCTTGTAATTCTCAAACCTGAGATCAGCATTTTCCGTGTTGGATTGCTCCCTATCTAATAAATGAGAAGTTTTAAACCAGACATCTCTCAATACATAGATGTCCAGATTTGCTTTCCAATCTCCTTGA
Source organism: Cyclobacteriaceae bacterium (assembly GCA_049115815.1). Taxonomy (GTDB): domain Bacteria; phylum Bacteroidota; class Bacteroidia; order Cytophagales; family Cyclobacteriaceae; genus Marinoscillum. Next base: position 63,528 of record JAGDZO010000002.1, read on the forward strand.
CTGACGGTCAAAGTCCTTGTATCATTTGGAGCACCTATCTGAGTAAATGCTACTTCATGCTTCGCAAGAATTTTTTGCGCTTCCGATACTTCTGAGATTTGAATAATCACCCCTGGTTGCTCTGAGAACAACGTCTTTATCGGATCATCATTCAGCTCCGATAAGTCAATGCTCATGCCTCCTTTGGTATTCGGGAAGTTCATTTCTAATAGAGTAGTGACCAAGCCACCTGAAGCCACATCATGTCCCGCGAGAACCAATTGGTTTTGGATAAGCTCCTGAATGGCATTGAATGCTTTGATGACCTGCTCAGGATTGGCATCTGGACAATCTAATCCCACAGTTGAGTTAACCTGCCCAAAAGAACTACCTCCAATCGAGAAGCTGTCATTGCTGAAGGAGATATAGATCAGTGAGCTTGATTCAGCCGTCTTGATATTAGGAGTGATCACCTTGCTGATATCAGACACTTCTCCCACAGAACTAATGATCACCGTTCCAGGCGCTAGGACTTTCTTTCCGTCAGGATATTTCTGAGCCATTGATAACGAATCCTTACCTGTCGGAATGTTGATGCCAAGAGCAGAAGCAAATTCGCTGGTGGCCTTCACTGCTTGGTAGAGCCTATGATTCTCTCCGTCGTTTTTAGCAGGCCACATCCAGTTGGCGCTAAGTGATACACCTCCCAATCCATGAGTCAATGGAGCCCAAACCAGATTAGTTAAAGCCTCGGTGATCGCCAACCTAGATCCAGCGGCTGAATCTATCAATGCCGCTACAGGAGCATGTCCTATAGAAGTGGCTATTCCCTTTTTGCTCAGGAAATCCAATGCCATAACTGCCACATTATTCAACGGTAGTTGTATTTCGCCAACTGTTTGTTGTAGGGCCACTTTACCAGTCACCGATCTATCCACCTTATTAGTCAACCAATCTTTACATGCGACTGCTTCGAGTTGTAAAACTTCAGTCAAATACTCTTCAAAGCGATTGAGATCGAATTCTTTATCGGCGTATGTTTTTGTAGCTGAAGTATCGGTAAGAATCGTTTTCGGAGAAGCTCCGAAAAGATGCTCCATCTTTAAATCAAATGGCGCTTGCTCTGATCCAGTGCGTTGAAACTTCAGCTCCATGTCATCAGAAGTCGTTCCTACTTCGTAAAATGGTGCTCGCTCCCTTGCTGATACGTTTTTGAGGTATTCAATTTTTTGTGGATCAATGACCAGACCCATTCGCTCTTGAGATTCATTACCAATCAATTCCTTTTCCGAAAGGGTAGGATCACCAACAGGGAAGTTTTCTATTTTGAATTGACCTCCGGTCTCTTCTACCAATTCTGAAAGACAGTTGAGGTGTCCACCTGCTCCATGATCATGTATGGAGACAATAGGATTTTCATCCAATTCGGCCATGGCTCTAACTGCGTTGGCCACTCGCTTCTGCATCTCAGGGTTGGATCGCTGCACGGCATTGAGTTCTAGCGCTGAATCAAACGCTCCAGTATCTACAGAAGACACAGCACTTCCGCCCATCCCAATTCGATAGTTGTCACCTCCAAGTATGACCACAGTCTGATCTTTCTCTACTTTCTTTTTGATCCCATCCTTTAATTTGGCAAAACCGACACCTCCGGCTAGCATGATTACCTTGTCAAAGGCGATGGTCTCATTGTTTTCTTCGTGTTCGAAGGTGAGTACACTTCCACATATTACCGGTTGACCGAATTTGTTGCCATAGTCACTAGCACCATTGGATGCTTTGATGAGGATTTCTTTTGGCGACTGATACAGCCAAGGTCTTTCTGCTACTTTGGATTCCCACCTTTTGTCATCTGTGAGGCGAGAGTAGGATGTCATATAAACCGCTGATCCAGCCAATGGGAAGCTTCCAGTTCCTCCAGCCATACGATCTCTGATTTCGCCACCTGAGCCTGTTGCTGCCCCGTTAAAAGGCTCTACTGTAGTAGGAAAGTTATGCGTCTCCGCTTTCAGCGAAATGATTGACTCATAGTCTTTTACCTCAAAATAGTCAGGTTTATCCTGCGTCTTAGGAGCAAACTGTTCTACCAATGGACCTTTAACGAAAGCTACATTGTCTTTATAAGCTGAAACGATCTGACCTGGATGATCTTTAGAGGTTTTTTTGATCCATTGGAATAAAGTAAGCGGCTGCTCATCACCATCAATAATAAACGTACCGTTGAAGATCTTATGTCGGCAATGCTCAGAATTGATCTGAGAGAATCCGAAGATTTCAGAATCGGTCAGACTCCTCCCAATTTCTTCAGAGACTTCTTTGAGGAAATCAATTTCGTCTTGAGTGAGCGCCAATCCTTCGGACTGATTGTATGCTTCGAGATCTCCAATATATTCTATAGGCTTAGGATCGATATTTAATACATATAAATCTTCATCCAAACTGGAATATCGCTGCTGAAGCATTGGGTCAAACAATTGTCCTTTGTCTGCCTGGAAATTTTCTATTCTAAATATCCCTTCAATACCTGCATTTTGGGCAATTTCCACAGCATTGGTACTCCAAGGGGTAATCATCTCTTTTCTAGGGCCTATGAATGATCCGCTTACAGTAGTCTCACTGATGGGTTTTGCTCCCGACAGTAGCCATTCTAATTTTTTGGAATCTGCAGAACTAAGTGATTCTTTACTGCCAATCACATAATAAAGTGACTCTGATTTTTGGAAAATTTGGATCATAGAAGCGCCCTTAATTTGGAAGCTGCAAAAATAGAATAATCTATCAAAGATTTTCCTCTAGGAGTAAAGAAGCGATCAAGGATTTTGAATCCTTTATTAATTCGTTGTGCTTCGATGGCAATAGATGTATTTGACGCTGATCTAGTCGCTTGTATTTGTTTGATAATTCCCTGGCAGGTATGATCACATCTTTGGTGCCCAGGATCAAATGAACAGAGGAGTGCTTGCTTAGAAGTGAGGTAAGCTCTTTTCTGGGGATTTGTAGTTTTTTGAAGAAAGTCCAGGTTTTATAGACTCGCTTTTTGTTCTCAATATCTTTTAATTCTCGCTTGGCAAACCTGATTGTTCCTGATGAGGCTAAGCCCAATGTTGAAATCAATTGAAGCACCTTTTCGAATTGAGCAGGGTTGTTCATTAAAAACCGAAACAAGGGATTAAATAATTTGGAGCTTGCCAAACGGTAATAGAAGCTTTGGATGAAGCCATCGGGTGCAACCAATATGCAATAGCGCGGCTTAATACGTCCATCCTTTATAAGGGACAGGGCAAACCGCCCGCCTAGGCTGAATGTAGCCAGGTCGTATGATGTTATGTTCTCTTGCCGAAGGAATTGGAGAAAGTCCTCGTTCCACTCTTCATGCGAAAGGGGTGTATTGGATCTGATGCTCTGGCCATGGTAGTATAGGTCGAAATAATATATGGTAAAATCAGCAAGTTCGGGAGAGCGCCATACCTCCAAGGATTCACCTTTTTGCCCAAAGCCATGGAACAGAATTAAGGTTTTTGATCCTTGCCCAGTTTTGAAATAATGAAGTTTCTTCTTCGAATCGTCCACAAGCGCAATATAATCACTGATATTTTCCTCAAAAACTTTCATTTATTCTGAACCAAATGTGGTTTAGGTCGTTAGGAACTTCGGAAACTATTAACTTTCAAAGAGTTTCCATCGTGTATTAATTGGATTCTACTTGTAAACCAAACAGATCAGTTGAAAGAAAAAATATTAGAAGGAGCGCATAATCTGTTCGTGCAATTTGGCGTGCGGTCTGTATCTATGGATGATGTGGCTAACAGGTTGTCTGTTTCTAAGAAGACTCTTTATCAGCATTTTGAAAGTAAGGATGCGTTAGTCAGTGAGGCCGTCAAGCTGCACATGGCCGGCGAAATGGAACATTTCAATAGCATCGCCATCAGCTCTCAAGATGCGATAGACGAACTCATCAATATCACAAGGTGTCTCAGGGAGCATGTTTTCAAAATAAACCCTTCCTTATTATTTGACCTTCAGAAATATCACGCAGATGCATGGGAAACCTTTCAGAAGTTCAAAAAGGAATTTTTGATGAATCAGATAACTACCAATATTTCTCGAGGAATATCAGAAGGCTATTACCGTGATTCGTTGGATCCAAAGATCATGGCCATCATAAGAATCGAAACGGTACAATTTGCTTTTGATGATCGGGTTTTCCCGCGGAGCGAGTTTGACTTCCAAGAAGTACAGATGCAGATGATGGATCATTTCACTCAAGGCCTTTTGTCAGAAAAAGGTCGAAACCTATATCAGCAGTATCAGCAATCAGAAACTATCACTACTAACTAATATCAACTCTAGCCATAATATCTTAATATGAAAGGACGAATTCTAATGTTAATGCTTCTCACCACAGGCTCTTTTGCCTGGGCGCAGGAGCCATCTAGTTCAGCATTTACGGTGTACGAATGTGTCGACTATGCCATAGAGAATGCTGCACAGATGAAAAATGCCAGGCTCAACGAGCAGTCTGCAGAAGCCAAAGTAAAGGAGACCATCGGGATTGGTTTGCCGCAGATCACAGGATCTGTTGGATTGCAGCATAGTCCAACTCTCCAACGTTTTTTCGCACAATACAATAGTGCGGGAGGAGGTTTTGGTCTTACCACTGATCAGGCAGCACAACTGGGAGTACAAGATGGGGATGTTTATTCGGCGGAAAACTTCTTTCAACTTCAAAGCGCAGGAGATGCCAAATTGAGTATTAGCCAGTTGATTTTTAATGGCTCATACATAGTAGGATTGCAGGCATCTCAGGCTTATAAAGATCTGTCTATCAAGCAGAAAGAGGATACTGAAGGTAGATTGGCTGTCGCTGTTGGTAAAGCATTCTTTAGTGTACTTATCAATGAAGACCGTCTCGAACTTTATGACGCCAACATTGCAAGGTTGGATACGCTTTATCGCAATACGCGAGAAATGTACAAGAACGGATTGACTGAGCAGTTGGAAGTTGATCGATTAAAGGTTTCGCTCAATAATTTGAAAACGGAACGAGCCACATTCGAGGATATTTCGGAATTGTCCAGGCAATTGCTCAAATTTCAGATGGGCTATCCACTCAATGAGCCAATAGAATTGTCAGGGTCAATACTGGATATGCTTAAGGAAGAAGTAGGACCTATTGACGGGGAGGTAACCTATGAAGATCGTCCTGACTACAGAGTATTGATGGCAAACAAGAAATTGCAAGAGCTTAACATCAAAAATAAGTATGCCGAATCATTGCCATCAATTGGAGCTTTTGCGAACCTAGGTATGAGCACACAGTCACCAAATTTTGGAGGACTATTTAGCACGGAAAGTGGTTTTGAAGAGCAGCAGGGGGTAGGTCCTGATTCTTGGTACAATTATTCCAATGTGGGATTAAGCCTACAATGGAATCTCTTTTCAGGTCTGCAAAGAAACTTCCAGATCCAGCAAGAAAAGATTGCGCTAAAGCAGATAGAAAACAATGTAGCCATGGCTCAAGACCAGATTAATCTTGAGGTGCTGGATGCAGGAAACGTACTTAGCAATGCTATGGAACGCCTGGAAGTACAGCGCGAAAATATTGAGCTAGCAGAGCGAGTATATAAAAATTCAAAAATCAAATATGAAGAGGGTGTGGGCTCAAGCCTTGAACTAGTGGATGCAGATCGTTCGCTCAAAGAAGCCCAAACCAATTACTACAATACGATTTTCGAAGCAATTCTTGCCAAGATTGACTTGGATGCAGCTAAAGGATTGACAAGAAAACAGTAACTACTTACAAAAAACATTCTAAAAGAATAACGAAAGACCTTAACCAAATATTGATCATGAAAAAGATCCAATTACTTACTTATTTACTCGGACTCATCGTATTGGCAAGTTCGTGCGGAGGTTCGGAAGAGCCCAAAGACAAAATGACGATGCTTGATGAGCTGAAGAGCCAAAAGAAGGACATTGATATGCAGATACAAGCACTAGAAGAGGAATTGGTTGCTTCAGGTGAATTGTCTCAGAAAAAGAATGCTGTTCTGGTTACAGCGATCAATGTAAAGCCTTCAAAGTTTGAGCATCAAATAGAAGCACGCGGTACCGTAGCTTCAAGAAAGAACATTTTGATCTCGGCGGAGACAGCTGGTAGAATTGAGAAGATCCATATAGCTCAGGGTGATAAGGTGAAAAAAGGTCAGCGATTGGTTTCTACAGATGCCGCTGTTCTTCGTAGTAATATCGCCACTACCAAGACTCAACTGGAGTTGGCCACTACTTTGTTTAAGAAGCAAAGCAATCTTTGGGACCAAAACATTGGCTCTGAGGTTCAGTTTTTGGAAGCCAAAAACAGAAAAGAAACGCTCGAGAATCAACTAGTAACTCTCAATGCACAATTGCGCATGGCAGAAGTGACCGCACCATTTGATGGCGTGGTGGACAATGTGGCTGTGAAAGTAGGAGAGATGACTGCTCCAGGAATGCCGCTGGTACGCATTGTGAATACAGATGACACTTACATATCAGCTGATATTTCGGAGAATTACCTTGGGAAATTCAGCAAGGGACAAGAAGTGTCTGTCTATTTCCCTTCTCAGGATCAAAAATTGACTTCTAAGATTTCAGCAATTGGTAGTGTGCTGAAAAGCGAAAATCGAACCTTCGAAATTGAAGTGAAGTTGCCTTCAACTGATTTTGAAATTAAGCCAAACCAAATTGTGGTGCTAGAGTTAGTTGATTATCAGAATGATAAAGCCCTAGTCGTACCTACTAAATTGGTGCAGAGAGATAGCAAAGGGAGTTATGTATATGAGCTAGTGAGCGATGGCCCTGATATCAAAGCCAACAAAGTGTATGTAGAACCAGGTGTGTCTTATGATCTGAAAACCGAAATTAAGACAGGTTTGAAAGAAGGACAGGTGATAGCTCATGAAGGCTATAGAGAATTGGCGCAGGATGTACTTGTGCGCATTAAGAAGTAATAATACCAATCTCATTTAATCAGAAACTCATGTCTGAAGAAATACAGAATAAAGAGACTAAGCGGCAGTTTGGCTTGACCACTCTCTCGCTGAATAATAAAACTACTGTTTATGTGATCACTCTATTGGTAGTGGCTATGGGATTAAACACCTATTTGACTTTGCCAAAAGAAAGCTTTCCTGAGATCGCTCAACCAGTGGTGTATATAGGAACTCCGCACCCAGGAAACTCACCGGTGGATATGGAGAATTTGGTCACCCGTCCACTCGAAAAAGAGTTGAATAGTATTGCGGAAATAGACAATATCAAGTCTACCTCTGTTCAGGACTACTCTACCATCATTGCAGAATTTACTTCTGATACGGATATCGAAGATGCGTTGATTAAGGTAAAAGATGCTGTAGACCGAGCTAAGCCAGACTTACCAGAACTTCAGACTGACCCCAATGTATTCGAGATGAATTTCTCTGAGTTTCCTGTTTTGAATATCAACCTATCGGGAAACTATTCGATGGAGGAATTGAAAGAATATGCGGAGTATCTAGAAGAAGAAATAGAAAAAGTACCGGAGATATCTAAAGTTGAGATCAGAGGGATCAACGAAAAGGAGCTCAGAGTAAATGTTGACCCTTACCAGATGGAGGCTAGAGAGGTCAATTTCTCCGATATTGAAAATGCCATAAGAAGCGAGAACATAACCCTCTCTGGTGGCAGTGTGAAAGAAGGTGAGATCAGAAGGTCTATAAGAGTAGTAGGAGAATTCACTTATCCAGAGGAAGTTCTGGATGTTGTCATCAAAAGTGAAAAAGGCAATGTCGTCTACCTCAAAGATGTTGCTGAGGTGGATTTTGATTATAAGGAAACTCAGGATTACGCCAGACTAAGAGGTAATCCTGTAGTCATGGTAGATGTAGTGAAAAGGAGTGGAGAAAATCTACTTATTGCTACAGAATCCATTGACAAAATATTGGATAGGGCCAGAGAAGATGTGTTTCCTGCTGATTTGATAGTAACGAAGACTAATGATCAATCTCAGCAAACAAGAGAGATGGTTGGTAGCTTGGAGAACAATATTATATCCGGAGTAATCTTAGTGGTGTTGGTATTGCTGTTTTTCCTTGGTTCTCGTAACGCCTTATTCGTAGGTATTGCTATTCCTCTATCAATGTTCATGTCGTTCATGATCCTAGGGATGTTCGGTATCACGATCAATATGATGGTGCTGTTTTCACTAATCATGGCACTTGGAATGCTTGTTGATAATGGAATTGTGGTTGTGGAGAACGTCTACCGACTCAGAGAAGAAGGGCTGACTGCTTTCGAAGCGACCAAGCAAGGAGTAGGGGAAGTGGCATGGCCAATTATTGCGTCTACTTCTACCACGCTCGCAGCATTTTTACCGCTAGCATTCTGGCCAGGAATCATGGGCGAGTTTATGAAGTTTTTGCCTATTACATTGATGGTGACTCTAGGATCTTCATTATTTGTGGCTTTGGTTATCAACCCTGTTCTTATTGCATCCTTGATGAAATTGGATAGTGAGGATAAAATCAACAAAAAGCGAATGTTGATCTATGTGGCTGTTGCTTTGGTGGTAGGCGTGCTACTCTTGATGTCAGGCTCAATTGTATTAGGCAATCTGGCAGTCATAGCAGGACTCATCACATTGCTCAATGTCTTCGTTCTAATTCCTTCGTCAAAGTCCTTTAGAAGCTCATTTCTGCCTTGGCTAGAAAACTTATATAAGAAGACTTTGAACTTCGCATTGAATGGCTGGAAGCCAGCATTATTCTTTTGGGGAACAGTATTACTCTTTATTTTCTCGTTCGTTCTGATGGCTATTTTTCCGCCTGATGTCGAGTATTTCCCTAAAACAGACCCGAAATACATCAACGTATTCATTGAGTATCCTGTAGGTACTGATATAGAGCATACAGATAAATTTACTCAGCAAGTTGAAGAGGTGGTGTTTGATGTGATGAAGCCACATGATGCTATAGTAGAGTCTATCATTGCCAATGTAGGACAGGGAACCTCTGACCCGAATGATCCATCGGCTTTTGGCCAACAGGACACTCCAAACAAAGCGCGGATCACGGTGAACTTTGTAGAGTTTAAATATAGAAATGGTGCTTCTACTAAGGTTATATTGGATGAGATCAGGTCGGCAATAGGTGATTATCCGGGGGTAACAGTAACTGTTGATCAAAATGCAGATGGGCCTCCAGCGGGAAAACCAATTAGTATAGAGGTGTCTGGAGACAACTTTGCAGGACTGATCGACGTGACCGATCGATTAAAGAAAAAGATCAATGAATCCGGTATACGTGGAATCGAGAAGTTAAAAACCGATTTGGAAACAGGTAAACCAGAGATGGTGGTCAATATTGATAGAGACAAGGCAAGAAGGTTTGGGTTATCTACCAATTCCATTGCTATGGAAGTGAGAACAGCTTTGTTTGGAAAGGAGATATCCAAGTACAAAGAGGGGGAAGACGATTTTGAGATTCAACTTCGATTGATGGAGCAATATCGATATGATGTGGATGCTTTGATGAACAAAAGTGTGGTGTTTAGAGATCAGGCAAGTGGTAAGATGCGGAGTGTGCCTATCTCCTCGGTTGCTAGTTCTGAATTATCCAGTACCTACGGATCCATTAAGCGAAAAGACCTGAATCGTGTGATTACCATTAGTTCTAACGTTGAAACGGGATATAATGCCACTGAGGTAAACAACGAGATCAAAGCCCTCCTTGCGGATTTTAAAATGCCAGCGGGATATGAGTTTAAGTTTGGTGGAGAGCAGGAGAAGCAGGCGAAGGAAATGGCGTTTTTGAGCAAAGCGCTTGCTATCGCCGTGAGTTTGATTTTCTTGATCATAGTAGCTCAGTTCAACAAGGTCACTACACCATTCATCATTATGATGTCTGTGTTACTGAGTACCATTGGGGTATTCTTAGGCTTGGTGGCATTCCAAATGAACTTCGTAGTTATCATGACCATGATTGGGATTATCTCCTTGGCGGGAATTGTGGTGAACAACGCCATTGTGTTGATAGATTTCATTGAATTGAGTAGGGAGAGGAGACGTCAAGAACTTGGTGTTGACAAGCTGCCTATGACGGAAATCATCAATTCTATAGCTTCAGCAGGAGCTACTCGTTTGCGACCGGTTTTGTTGACGGCCATTACTACCATACTTGGTTTGGTGCCTTTGGCGGTTGGTATCAATATTGACTTTATCAAATTCTTGAGCTCCTACGATGCGGACTTTTACCTAGGGGGAGACAATGTAGCCTTTTGGGGACCAATGTCATGGACCATTATTTTCGGTTTAGCATTCGCTACTTTCCTCACTTTGGTTATCGTGCCAGTGATGTACTTATTCTTTGCTAAGCTCAATAGGTGGTTAGGAATTAATTAAAATGGAATTAGGCCACTGAGAACTCTCAGTGGCCTTATCTTTTCTATGGGTCGATCAATAGTAATCATTTTAGTAGCTGCGGCATATTTTGCCTTAGATCTCTATGTCTATCAGGCAATAAAGCTGGTAGTAGCTGACTTTTCGCCTGTCACACGGCGAGTTCTTGTTGGAGTTTATTTCCTTATTTCTGCGCTGTTACTCATGGGCTTATTGCTTTATCAGCAATTGGATCCTAAGCAGTTTGCCAATCTTAGGCTCATAATTACCACCACGTTTACCATTACCCTATTGGGCAAAGTAGTAAGTGCGCTTTTCTTGCTCACGGATGACTTGCGAAGATTTGTAACATATATCATGAGTCTTTTTCCAAGTGAAAACACTAGCGAAAGAGACCCTTCTCGATCTGAGTTTATCTCAAAATCCGCATTGATCGCAGGGTCAGTGCCTATTGCTGTTTTTAGTTTTGGCATATTATCAGGGGCGCATGACTATCGTGTCAGAAAACACATTATTCATTCCAAGTCTCTTCCTAAATCTTTCGACGGAATCCGGTTGGTTCAGATTTCAGATATTCATACAGGGAGTTTCTTCAATAAAACTGCTGTGGCTGGCGGGGTGGATATGATCAATCAGCAGAAAGCTGATTTGGTCTTTTTCACCGGGGATTTGGTCAATAACGAAAGTGAGGAGGCCAAGCCTTATCTCGATATATTTTCTAAAATATCGGCACCACTGGGTGTGTATTCCACCATGGGTAACCATGACTATGGAGATTACAAGAGTTGGAGCAGTCCTCAAGCTAAGCTAGCAGACGTGAAACAACTTCACGATATGCATCGCTATATGGGGTGGGATATCCTGCTAAATGAGCATAGAGTTATCAAGCAAAATGGAGAAGAATTAGCAATTCTCGGTTTAGAAAATTGGGGTGCCGGAAGATTTTCGAAATACGGAGATCTGGCTAAAACCTATGCCGGCACAGAGGATATACCTTTTAAAATATTACTATCTCATGATCCTAGTCATTGGGATGCCCAAGTGAGACCTGAGTATCCAGACATTAACTTAATGTTGGCAGGTCATACTCACGGTATGCAATTCGGGATTGAAATTGGCGATTTCAGATGGAGTCCGTCGAAATACATCTACAAACAATGGGCTGATATGTATAAGTCTGGAGAGCAATACCTCTATGTCAATAGAGGATTTGGCTATTTAGGATATCCTGGTAGAGTAGGAATTCTGCCCGAGATCACAGTCATTGAACTGAAATCTGTTTAATATTTTTTTGGAAGTTATAAGGGGAAGGTAACGTTTGATGGTTTCATCATTGAGCTTTCATTGATTTCAGGCAATCAAGATTTTTAGCATAAGAAATTGAAAATTACGGTTGATGGTGAAACTGCCACGGGTAGTTGAACTTGAAAGGGGCCAATGGCCCCTTTTATTTTTTTGTGGTTACGTGCTAACTTGGTAGCCAATAGAAACCACATGCTCCAACACTTCAATAATTTAAATCAATTTATTTCTCGTGATCTCTGGATGATCAAATTGAGTGCACTTCCAAAGCGGCAGGCATTTTTGTATCGTCAATTGCGCATCCTTATCATTACTTATAAGGAGTTTACGAAGGATCGTTGTGCAGAGAAGGCATCTGCACTCACTTATTTTTCGGTCTTATCAATTGTGCCCGTTATAGCTATGGCGTTTGGTATTGCCACTATTTTCGGACTCAATGAATATTTGAGTGAGGAAATAGATAATTACTTCAGTGCCCAAAAAGAAGTGCTTGACTATGCGCAAGGTTTCGCTGACAATATGCTTGCCAATTCCAACGGTGGGATCATTTCTGGAATCAGTGCGGTCTTTCTTATTTATGCAGTAGTTAAGCTGTTCAACAGGATAGAAGGGGCATTTAATGATATCTGGCACACTCCGAAAGGTCGTTCGATTAAGCGCAAGATCACAGATTATATGTCAGTCATTCTATTGGGTCCATTGGTGTTGATACTCTCAAGCTCAACGGCCGTATTCCTCACCACAAGTATTGAGACATTGACTTCTAGTGTTGAGATTTTAGAATTCGTCAAGCCACTTATAGTATTTGTATTAAACCTCGTGCCTTATACCTTGATCTGGCTGTTGCTTTTCTTGATTTACTTGGTTTTCCCCAATACATCTGTCAAACTTTGGCCTGCGCTAGTGGCGGGTGTATTTGCAGGTACGGCTTACCAAATGATTCAGTTTGCCTGGATCAATGGCCAGGTATATTTATCTACTTACAATGCTGTCTATAGCACGTTTGCAGCACTTCCTCTTTTTCTTATTTGGCTGCAGCTCAGCTGGACAATAGTGCTATTGGGCGGAGAGCTGGCCTTTGCCATACAGCATGTCAATTCTTGGGCCTATGACAGTGATGATTTGGTGCTGCATAGTCGTGCCAAGAGAAAACTCACTATTCTCGTACTGAGAAGAATCGTTGTTGACTTTCACAACAATGATTCGTATGTGGAATTTGAAAGTCTTTGCGAACATCTGCACATACCAAGACGATTTCTATTAGAGGCCATTGGTGATTTATTGAATGCTAAGCTGATAGTGAAAGTGACTACAGACAATGATCTTGAGGTTTATCAGCCCGGAATTGATATCAATAAGCTTGATGTTCATCAGGCAATAAATCGCTTGGATTCTTTCGGTAGGGATTCCCTTCCTGAAATTGAGGAAAATGAAGGGTATGCAAAAATAGATAAGATATTAGATGACATGGATGAAGTGCTCAGGACTTCACCATTCAATATGAAGATTAAAGAATTATGATTTTCTGGTTTTGAATGACCAGGTAAACTCAAATTTTGATACTACCGTTCCGTCAGCCAGTTTCCCAACAGTCTTAAATGTTGCCGTCTGACCTTCATTCGTTTCAATGGCTTTTGCTACGGCTTCAAATGCTTTAGCTCCATCAGTGCAGGTGAAATATGTCCGTCCGGTAGCTTTTTTAAGAAAATTAGCTTTCAGATCTACTATGATAAAAGCCACAGATGGTTTTGTGCCTGTGGTAGCAAGTAGGCAAGGGGATGCCGTTGATAGTTCAGCTGCCATACTTTGCACCGCGAAATAGGTGCTTTTAAACGGATTTTTAGTAAGCCAGTTAAACGGAACAGAGGTAACACACTTCTCAGCTGTTAAGGACCTTAGCCGCATACCGGCAATGAAGCCCATCGGAAGTTGTGTGAGTAAGAAATAAGCAAAGCTCAAGCGACTAGTCACTTGAGCTTTGAGTATGTTTTGTTTTTTGTTTAATTCAGCCATTTACCAGAATAAAGCATAAAGAACTACTAAAAGTAGACTAACTGCAAATGCTCCAATGGTAAATCCTGGTGTAGTATTGAATAAAGTTGGAGATATGCCTATGCCTTTCTCATCATCTTCGCCTTTACCATCTAGATAACTGATAATCGCAATGACAATCATTGTAAGTATCGAAGTGAGACCCATTTGATGCATAAATGGCAGGTCAATAAAAATTGCAGAATCTATCCATCCTTTCGGACCGATCTTGAAATACATAGCGATAGGGATAGAAAGCAAAGCTCCCCAAATAGCTCCTTTGTTGGTAGTTTTCTTCCAGAATAGACCCAGCATGAATACAGCCAATATCCCTGGGCTAACTACGCCAGTATATTCTTGAATAAATTGGAATGCCTGATCAATTCCGCCTAACAATGGTGCCATAATACAAGCAATTACAAGTGCTACTCCTGCAGAAATTCTACCTACAGATACCGTCTGCTTATCATTGGCAGTCTTGTTAATATATTGCTTATAGATATCCATCGTGAAGATGGTGGATGTGGAGTTGAGCATTGAAGCTAATGATGATACAACAGCAGCCGCAAGCGCCGCAAAAGCTATTCCTTTAAGTCCGGTTGGCAGCAATTGCAATAACCAAGGGTAAGCCTTATCTGATTCTCCAGGCCCAGGTATGTTCATCGAACCTGCTTCCCCAAGTCGAGCCATAATTTCAGGGTCATTGACCATGACATAGGCTGCAATACCCGGTACCACTACGATAAACGGAATGAGCAACTTTAAAAAAGCCGCCATGAGAATCCCTTTCTGTGCCTCAGGAAGAGATTTAGCAGCGAGGGTTCTTTGAATGATATATTGGTTGAATCCCCAATAGTAAAGGTTAGCAACCCACATTCCTCCAACCAAAACCCAAATCCCTGGTAAGTTGGTGTACTCAGGATTGGTGTCCTCAAGGATCATATGGAATCTTTCTGGCACAGCCTCTACTACTAAGTTGAACCCTGCAATCATTCCTTGTCCGTCTGATAATGCGTCTAATGCTAAGTATGTTGTCAGTATTCCACCAAATACAAGGAAGACGACCTGAACTACATCCGTCCATGCAACAGCCGATAAACCACCGTAAAGTGAATAAGCAGCAGCAAACAGTGATAGCCCAATTACCCCGTACATCATCGGTACGCCCATGATCGTTTCTAATGCCAATGCTCCCAAGTAAAGAACTGAACTAAGGTTCACAAACACATAAAGTGCTATCCAGAATACAGCCAATATAGTTTTCAGCTGTGTGCTAAATCGCTTTTCTACAAACTCAGGAATGGTGTAGAGTCCCTTTTCTATAAAAATAGGGAGGAAGTACTTCCCAACGATTATAAGCGTTAAGGCGGCCATCCACTCATAGGAGGCTATAGCCAATCCACTGGCAAATCCAGATCCCGACATGCCGATGAATTGCTCGGCAGAGATGTTTGCTGCAATCAGCGATGCACCGATGGCCCACCAAGGAAGTGATTTGCTTGCCAAAAAGTAGTCTTCGGCATTTTTTTCATGGCCATCTTTGTCACGGGATACATAAAGCCCTACACCTACGATTAGGAGGCAATATCCAACAAAGACAATAATATCAACAGTAGAAAATTCCATAATGATTTAAAAAGGTTAGTCAATAGTTAGTTAAAGGCAATTTAAGTTGTTCTGAATCTTTATTGAGGAATGTATCATACAGCTTTTAGTACCAATTGTACATTTGTCACCCTCCTTGAGATTCTTTTAGCTTCTCCTGCTTAATAATCTTTCTTTTCTCTTGATTCAAAAAGAAATTCTCAAGTCCGGATTCAAAAAATTTCAGCATAAGAGCCAATATCCCTTTGATACCTAGTCCCAGATGAGGGATAGAGACAAATTTTTCAATAATTGGCTCTACAAAATACTCTTCAGAAATGAAGAGGACAATTGCCAAGGTGAACATTATCGTCGATGCTTTTCTGCCGACCCGTGCCTTCGCTAATTCACCAATGGTTGTTTCTAATTCAACATTCTTGATTTTGATCTTATCATTTTGATCTTTTATCTGAATGTTCGCATTGTCAAGCTTCTTTTGGAGTCTGTCTGAAACTCTGGTAATAACTTTTGCTTGAGCGACTAGATCTTCATAGTCATCTGAAAATCCTTCTATGTCTTGCTTATAAATGGCATGGGTTTGGAGCTTGGCTCTAAATTCTTTGAGTCTTCTGATTTCATCGTGATAGAGCTCACTAGGTCCTTCCATGGTGAGAATTGATTTAAAATTCCTCTATTTCTAGAAAATTAAAATCCAAGTCTAATAGATCCGCATAGTCTTCTCCTGCCTCCATCATATCTTCGTCATCTTCCTCATAATACCAGTTTATTACGAGATTTTTGTCTTCATCTTCAAATCGACTCAATCGTTTGAAAACGTCGAAAAGACATTTGGATGAGCTGGTATTGAAGTATTCAAAGGAGAAATTGGCTGTCAACTCTTCTAGATCACTCTCTAAGAAAGCTTCTAACCCCTCAATTATTTTTTGATAAAAAAGGATAGAATTTTCAGGACTTGATCTGCCTTTAATCTCAAGAATTCCTTCTTGCGGATCGAAGTTGACAAGTGGTGTAACTCTGGTTGGCTCTATAAAAAATTTTTCCATACGGATTTAGGAACTTTACTATAATTTAAGTTCAAATAGCTCTTGGCAATCTTACTTGGAGTGTGAAATACGAAACACTATCATTTACAGGCTGAAATTTATATCTAAGCTTCTCTCCACCAGTCTTGCGAGCAATGTCGATAAACCCTAGTCCTCCAGTTCCTTTGTCTGAAAATTCTTGCTCTTTAAGTGCGGTTTTATAAAGAGCTCTTAATTCTTCTGGACCCACAGCGTTGATATCATCTAATCTCTTCTGTACTTCGGCAATCTTTTCAGTTGGGATATAATTTCCAGTTTGTAAACTATAAAATCTTTTACGTGCGGCAATCATGATCAATGCAGATCGAGAATCATAACTATTAATTTCTCCCTGACCTGCATTTACTTCATCCAAATGGTAGTACAGATTTTGAATACATTCCGTAGCTACGTTATAGAATTTCTTTTTGATCTTTCTGTTTTCTTCGAGCTCTTCTAGTCTTTCTTCAAGAGTAGCTATCATCGATGTTACTAGGTCGAAGGTTAATTCGCCCTTATACATCAAGATGATGTTTTGGTCATAAATATTTTTATAGCTTCTCAAATAATCCATACTTTGATAATTATTGTCTTCTCAGAAGAAATCGTTTTGGAGTTCCAAGAATAAATCAATTATATGAAAATTCTAAGTTAATTGAAGTATTTCGTTAAAACGCTATGATCGCTAAAATTGGCATAATTCCATTTGGGTCAGCATTATTCCCATTGAGTTACAATAAATTCAAATTGGCCCTCAAATAAGTAACAGATTGAAAATTCTTTATTATTATGCAGCTGATTTGATTATAGATTCTCATCTAGGACATTTTTATTTTGGCTTGAGAAGCAATCGATATCAGACGAATAGGAATTTTTATCATAGAGTATTATTCGAAGAAATAGTTATTCTGTGTGCCAAATTAACATGACCAACAAACAAAGCTAATATGTTAAAGAAGGATTTATACGCAATTGCCTATGCCATCACAGCTCTTATAGTAGCAGGTACGGTTGCTTACTATGTGTTCTTTGTACAGAGAGATTTAATTACAAATTTCAATGAAGATCCAACCATTGTAAAAACTGCGGCAAAGCAGTCTGCCATGGGGCAAGCCATAGTTAAAACAGCTATTGGTATGGGGTATTCAACAAACTCAAGGAACTTCACCATTTTTCAAGCAGAACTGAGTAGAATTTTACCAGCTTGGAGAAAAGGACATCAGGCTTTGATTGACGGAGATGCCGAATTGGGGATAGAGAGCCCGAGTAAAACAAGCACATATGAAGCCCTTCAGGAAGATCTTAGGTTCTTTTATGAGCAGATGAACATTAACGCAACCAACTTATTGGATGTAGAATACACACAAAATAAGAATGATATAAATGCCTTGGCATTAAGAAGTTCGATTGAAACGCTCATCAATACGGTTAAGAAATATGAAACAGCATCGGATAATATCACTGATTATTTCGTAGAAGAGGCACAATCCTTTAAAACTGGTTATAGTTTAATAGAGAAAATTGTTTTCGGAGCATTTGTTGGATTCCTTTTGCTTCAGGCATTATTCGTATTCAGACCTCTTGTTAAGTTGGCAGGTGATAACTATTTAACTGCGAATAAGGCGTTCGTTAAAGTGAAGAAATCAGAGGAAGAACTGAAGATTAACTTTAAGAAGCAAAAATTGATTAACAAGAAGCTTTTCGAATCAAGAAAAGAGATTGAAGAGAATAACCGAAAGCTAAAAGAATCTGAGAGTAAACTATTGAAGTCTTCAGAAGAGCAGATTAGAATTAACGAAAAGTTGATTGGTGCTCAGGAAGAATTGAATAATGCATATAAGAGACTTCAGGATTCTGAAGTAGAGATCAGAGAATTGGCCGATAAGCAGTTACAGGATAATGAGAAATTGTTCTTAGCCGAAAAGAAACTAAAAGAGACGCTTAAAAAGGAGCAGAAGTCTAAGGAAGAGCTGAACCAAGCTATTCAGTCATTGAAAGGTGCACAGTCTCAACTTGTCCATTCTGAGAAAATGGCATCTTTGGGTCAGCTGACGGCAGGTATTGCGCACGAAATTAACAACCCGATTAACTTTATCTCTAGTGGTATGGTATCCATTAAGATGTCTATAGAATCGTTGAGAGAGATATCTGAGGAATATTCCAGATTGGATGATGGGGCAGACCTTGAAGAGGTGATGGAGAATATCAAAGAACTTAAAGAGGATCACGAATATGACGAGATTCTTGAAGAGCTCGATGAACTCGTGAAAGATGTGAATTACGGGGTTACCAGAACGATTGAAATCGTGAAAGGGCTAAGAGTATTCTCCAGACTAGATGAAGAGGAGTCGAAATCTGCAAATGTCAATGAGAACCTTGATGCCACATTAACGCTCCTAAGAAACAAAACGAAGAATACTATTAAGGTTTCTAAGTTTTATGATGAGAAGATGGAGGATATCGAATGCTATCCTGGTCAGTTGAATCAAGTATTCATGAATATCCTTAACAATGGAATTCAAGCTATACCTAATGATAAGAAGGACGGTGAGATTACAATCTATACAGAGGAGCTGGAAAATGAAGTAGTTATCAGAATCAAGGATAATGGAGCAGGTATCCCTGATGATATCAAAAATAGGATTTGGGAGCCGTTCTTTACCACCAAAGCTGTAGGAGTAGGAACTGGTTTGGGTATGTCGATTACCTATGGTATCATAGAGAAACACAATGGAAACATTGAGTTAACCAGTGAAGTGGGTAAGGGGACTGAGTTCGCTATCACCCTACCAAAGAAGATCAAAAAGGTAGCGAAGAAAGAAGTCAACAAAGTAGCAGAGAATAAGTAATTACTAAATTTGGGCAAGTTTTAGACTGAAGAAAGAATGGAATTACAAGAATCTAGAATTTCGACTAGGGTAGCTAAGGAGAAAAAGTATTCCCTACTCTATGTAGATGATGAAGCGACTAATCTGAGAGTTTTTAAATCGAATTTTAGGAAGTTCTTTAAGGTTTTCATCACTACCAGTCCATTCGAAGCGATAGATATTCTAAAGGAGAATGACATTCAGGTGATCGTGACAGATCAGAGAATGCCTGAAATGACTGGAACAGAATTCTTAGAGAAGATACTTCCAGATTACCCGGATGTAGTGAAGATTATACTCACAGGGTTTACGGATATTGAAGCCATTAAGGACGGAATCAATAGATGTGGTATATACAAGTACATTACCAAACCTTGGAACTTTGAGGAAATGAAAGGGGTGCTCGATAGGGCTATGGAGAGCTATCAGCTATCCATTGATAGCGAAGAGCATGTCAAAGAACTGGAAGTCTCTAATACTGAGCTTGAAAGACGTGTCAAAGAGCGTACTGAGGAGCTTAATTCTATAAACAAGCGATTGATTGATAGTATACGATACGCGGGACTTCTTCAGCAATCAATGCTCCCGAATGAAAGATATTTGAGCAGAATTTTTTCTGATCATTTTGTGATGTACCGAAACAAGTACCTTTTTAGTGAAGAGTTCATTTGGACCACAAGTCTCAATTTTAGATCCGAGGATTATACTGTGATAGCTCTAATTGAATTCGATGGAAAAGGAATTGTTGGCTCATTAAAAACGCTAATAGCTGATTCGATCTTGAACGATCTCATTCAAGACAGGAAAATTTTCCACTCTGGGGATATCATTAAGGAATTGACCAATGAGTTGGATGCTGCGGGATCCAAAGAATTACAATGCGACATGAAAGTATCTGTCGCACTTTTTGATAATAACGCAAATACACTTCAATTTAGCGGCATTGATCAAGACATGATTATTTTTTCTGGAGATGATATGGTAGTTCTTGAAGGAGAGTCTAAGGAAAATGTGGATGATCTAATGGCGGATAAAATCGAGATTGAGAAGGATGCTACATACTATATGTTTTCTAGCGGATATTTCAACCAAGAGAATCAGGATGGAGTTAAATTTTCTCAAGAAAAATTTGAGGAAATGCTTAAGTCAATACAGAAAAAGCCTCTTGACGAACAATATAAGTTTCTCAACCAGACTGTAGATGATTGGGTAGGAGACAGTGGTATGAATGATGATATTTCAATTATAGGATTTAAGCTCTAAATTATAGAATGGCTATAAAGGCAAGTAGTTTTAAAGCATGGTGCACAGATAACATAAGTCCTCAATCTTGGACAAGAATATGTCTGCGGTGCGTGGAAGAAATCAGGGCAAAAGGATATAATCTTAAGCAGATGGAAGATTTGGATCCTGATGTGGAATTGGACTCTGAGTTGACAACTAGCCTCAACAATGCATTAAATGATCTCTACGAGCTTTCAGTTGATGAAAGTGCGCTAGTCTAGTATCTGATTAAATTTCTATTCCAAATACCACAACATCATCCGTTTGTGGCGTTTCTCCCCTCCAGTTTTCAAAAGCTTCTTCAAGTTTCTGCCGCTGTTCTTGCATTGGTAAACTCGCGTTTTCGTTGATCAGCGCCTTGAATTTTTTGCTCATAAATTTCTTGTCATTTTCTCCACCGAATTGATCTTGGAAACCATCTGAAGCCATATACAATTTATCACCTTCCTCTAACTGTATCTCTACTTTAGTCAGCTTTTCGGAGACTTCTTTCTCATCACCCTCAATACCTCCAATCATATATTTTGGACTCTTGTAGGTGATCAATTCATCCGTACCATTTTTCAGTAGCATGAGCGGAATACCTGCACCTGCAAATTCCATTTTCAATGTATCGAGATCGATAACGCAAAGACCCATTT
Organism: Cyclobacteriaceae bacterium; assembly: GCA_049115815.1. GTDB lineage: Bacteria > Bacteroidota > Bacteroidia > Cytophagales > Cyclobacteriaceae > Marinoscillum. The sequence goes on from JAGDZO010000002.1 coordinate 84,709, forward strand.
CCATTCCATCTCTATTATTATCATTTTCTGACTGAAGTTCAAATTTGATAACCTTGTCCAAACGCGCAAGAATCTTATTTGGGTCTATATAGTTCTGATAGTAAATGATATTGGTCAGCTGATTACTACCCATGATAGACATGATAGCTCCTGGGACACCATGTCCGGTACAATCTGCACAAACGATGACCAAATATTCATTGCGCCCCATTCTTACTCTCTCAAACCAGTAGAAATCACCGCTCACCACATCTTTTGGAGCATAAAAGATGAAGAGGTCCTTTACCAGTTTCGATATTGATGAAGGAGCAGGCAGGATGGATTGCTGAATCTTCTGAGCATACATCAGGCTATCAGAAACTTGTTTGTTGGCTTGTGCTAGCTGTAGTGCCTGACTCTCCATTTTATCCTTTTTCTCATTCAGTTCATCATTGAGATTTTTCTGCACATCAAGTCGGGCTATTAAGACTTGGGAAGCCTTAGCCAACATAGAGGCAAGCTTACCAATCTCATCATTAGAACTGATTTTGATCTCAGCACCCAAAGTGCCATTGGCTACTTTTTCTGCTTGATTAGTAAGTCTAACTATTGGCCTAACAAACATGTGTGCGGCAAGCAACGAAAACAATAATGAAACTCCTAAGATGACAAGAACGACAATGAGAAACTCTGATTGCAGGTCTTCCAAAGGAAGGTATGGATCAGAAGTGTTGGATAATAGCGATTTTTTGATCGTCCGCTCTAGAGCATTATTAACGTAAAAATAGAATACTGATGAAGTGAAAACGACCAAAGAAATGCATAACAGTGATAACTTGGTATAAATATTCATGGGATTTTAAGATTATTGGTTAAGGCTGGCGTGTTAACAAAACTAAGAATATTAGCCATATTGAGATAGATATCTTCGTCAGCTTTTATAATTAGTCGTAATATCAATTTGAATCATTGCTTAAATTAGCCAAAAAATATCGCAGTTAAGTATGTTAAGATTCATTAGTCGTATTGGATTTTTTGTTATCTCTATTTCAGTTCAGTCTCAGAATTTGACTGTATATATGAGTGAAATGGATGTGGAGACCACACTTGATCAAATAGTGTCGGTTATAAAACAGAATGAGAACCTAGTGTTCTTTGAGACTGTGGCTCACGATGTATTGGCGAAGGAGCGGGGCTTAGATCTTGCACCAACCAGGAGCGTTCTGTTCGAGGAGCCAGTGCTGACTACTGCTCTTATCAAATGTCAAGCTACAGCTGCATTGGACCTGCCATTGGAAATATTGGTTTGGGAGGAGCATGAAGAAGTCTATGTGGGGTTTATTGATCCCAAATATATGATCAGAAGATTTATGATTAGCGATTGTGACGAAACCATCCGTGCACTCTCTTCTGTACTTACAAGAGTATGTGTAAAAGGATTGAAACCTAATTGATATTACTCGTACACAGATAAATCAAGCTCGTAGGCTAATTTTTCCCATTCAAATCGAAGAGATGATTCTTCCAGCTTAAAGGTCATTTTCTCATTAAAATCGGACGAAACGGGCATTACCTCTAAGCGAAGAGCGTCCAATGTCTCGTCATAATTGTAAGAGCCCCACTGATCCCATTCTTTATTAAAAATGATGGTCCATGGTTCGTTTTCCCTTGGTATTGTAAAAATGGAATAGGTGCCTGCCTCGAGCAATTCACCTTCAACGAAAAGGTCACTTGTTGATTTAAAGTAGGTCGCCTTGTTAGCACCTGTTCTCCATATGGAGTTATACGGCACCAACTCACCCCAGATTTTTCTCTTTTTTACTCGGGGACTGCTGTATTCTATGTTAATGATATAAGTAGCCGTAACAAGTGAATCGTACGCAGCAGGTGAAGGTCTTTTGTTTTTATCAGAAGAGCATCCACTAAGAAGATATATCGCTATCAGAACAAATGAGCCGGAGAGGAGTGCTCTGAAAAGTGTATTGTTTCTATACATATTTCTGTTCTTTAACGATCACTACAAGATAAGGTTTTGTTAATTAAACAACTGATTAGTAATAAGTTAAGTATTGAGGTATGTTTTTTGATATTCTCTTTTCATCAACTAATAACTTAAAACATATGGGCATCATTGGTATTGAAATCCCTCAGCTTAACGAAGAGCAGGAAATTGAGGTTGAAGTAAAAGTTAATGGTATCAAAAAGCAATACAACTATCGAGTTGAGATATTTTACTGGGACCAATGTCCTTACCCTACGGAAGACAGAGTTGAGTGTATCCGTCAGTTGGTCAACAACTACGACAATGAGTGGGACTTAACCCACATTGGATTACCAACTGATGAGTATATCCCAATCACATTCCGTAAAAAAAGAACCTAATTAATTAGAAAGGAAGATCTTCGTCGGCTGAAAAGTCTTCTTTCATCCATTTGTCTTCCTTTTGAGGTAGTGGTGCTTCAGAACTTGGCTGCTCTGGCGAACCAGATTTTTTCTCTATTCTCCAAGCTTGAATGGTGTTGAAGTATTTAACGCCACCTTTGGGATCATTCCATTTCCTTCCTTTCAGATTATAAGAGACAGTTAATACATCCCCTACATTGAAGGCGTCAAGCTGTTGACAATTATTTTGAATCAATTCTAGCTTCAAAAATTCAGGATATTGTGGGTTTTCAGCGTATTCTATGACGAATTCTCTTTTCTTAAACGACGCAGAAACTTCCTGTGTATCGAACTTCTCTATTAATTTGCCTTCTATGGTCATAATTCTTCTTTAAACTATTTGTCAAATTTGCAGTTCATTCCAAGGATATGAAAAGATCTAAGAAGATTTTTTTGATAGTAGCAGCTATTTTTATTCTAATCATGATTTTGATTGGTTATGATATAAGCCAACGTACGACTTGGCCAGGTGCGAATAAAAATTTACCTCATCGAATTGATGATAATCAGAAATGACGGGAAACAAAGTAGATATTACCAAATTTGATTTTGATAAAGAGCGAGAAAAGATTGCGGATTTTCCAGGGCTGATTGAATTTGCCCATACAGTCGGTAGCGCACTCATTAAGCCTGAAGATAAAGGGAAGATAAAGGGGCAGGCCCTCTCAGCAATGCATGATCAAACTGATCGGGAGTACCAGAGAATCATGAAAGATATGAGGGAGCTGCTGATTCAGGCGCAAGCCCTCAAGACTCGCGTTAATATTTCTGAACGTATTTATAACGCAGGAATCTCTTTCAAACCTGTAATTCATCAAATTTATCATTTATACTTAAGGGAAGATGGTACGGACTTATTATCTATGATAGCACCAAACGAATGGGGAAAGACCATGCCGAATATAGAATATCAAGAGTCAGTTAAACTGTTAGCAGATCATACTTGGGAGATAGTTGATCTGAAGTTTTGATAAATGCATTAACACGAAAACATCATTAATATGAATAACAAGAATAGAATTTTTAAGATTGCTTTACTAGCAATGGTTGTATTGGTTAGTTCGTGCTCGTCTGAAAAGGAGAGTGATCTGGTTCTTGATTGCAGTGATTCTACCCTGAAAATTGAGGTGGTTAGTCAGTCTGATTTGAATTGTGAATCACTTGGGTCTGCTACTGTAAGCGCAAGTGGTGGTGCTGGAGATTATATGTATAGTGTCAATGGAGGAGCGATGCAGGAATCTGGGCTTTTTGAAGATTTGAGTGCAGGTACTTTTTCTTTCACCGCTAAGGATGGTGATGGGTGCGAGTCAACCATTTCTGTCGTTATTGGATCTGACGCTGGAGATTTAACCTTGAGCATAGCCTCTAGTACTGAGGCTGGTTGCGAAACGAATAATGGAAGCGTTACTCTTAGTGCCACTGGCGGTGATGGAACTTATCAATATCAAGTAGGTACAGAGAGTCTACAAACTTCGCCTGAGTTTAGTGGCTTGGCACAAGGTGAGTATACTTTCAAAGTAGTAGATGGCAATGGGTGTAGCACAAGTGTGGCCGGAGAGATAGGCTCAGGAGTGAGCTTGTCTACGGATATTATGCCTATAATCACAGCAAACTGTGCTGTTTCTGGTTGCCATAATGGTTCTCGCTCACCAAATCTCAGCACGGCTAATCAAGTGAAAAATAGCGCTAGTAGAGTGTTGGCCAGAACAAGTAATGGTACAATGCCCCCAGGCGGTTCACTTTCACAAGCACATATAGATCTAATTACTTGCTGGGTAAATGATGGTGCTGAGAATAACTAGAATTTGCCTCGCACAGTCAAAATAAGATTTCTTCCGGGTGCACTGATGCCTGAAGAATAAGGTCTGTAATGCTGATCTAAGATATTCTCCAATCCAATCTGCATAGTGATGTGCTCAGAGAATGTATATTGAGATTTAAGGTTAATAGTGGCCCAAGATGGAGTGCCAGTGGAGGTATACAGGTATGATTTGTCAATGATTTCGCTATCTGGAATATCGCTGCTTCTCTTTGTTAAATTAAACTCAGAGTAAAGCTCAGATTTTAATTTTCGAGCTTGGTGAATGACCGAAATCCTACCAAAAGTAGGAGGGATGTGTCGAAGTGGTTCTTTGCTGTCCAGCACAAATCCCTCAGTGAATGTGATGGATGCCGTGGCTCCAAGATATTTGTTTATCTCTGTAGATACCTTGATTGAAGAGCCATATATTCTAGCCTTATTAGCATTTATCTGTGCTCTTATTTCCTTGTTTTCACCGTCGAGAGTGATCGTATCAGCACCATCAATCTGATATTCTCCTCTTACTATAGCATTGGTTAGCAAACTATGGAAGGCTACTGCATCTAGCACGAAATATTCAGTGCGGTATTGATATGACACCTCCTGATTGTATGAAAACTCTGGTTTGAGGTCCGGGTTTGGCACAACCACTATTTCATCATCTATCTCGAAGAGTTTGCCTACATCATCTACATTAGGAGCCCTAAATCCTGATGAAAAAAGAGCATTAAATGTCGAACGATCATTTGCTTTAAAAACAAGCCCTGCCACACCATTAATAGCTTGATTATTAATAACTAGATCCTCCAGAAGCAGGGAGGAGGCAGATGAGTCGTTGGTTTTTGCCTTAAGGTTTACTGCGCTAAGTCTTATTCCGCCATTAAAAGATAATCGCTCGCTGAGTCTGTAGATATAGTTAGCATATAATGCCGAAGTAAAATATTGACTCCCTTGGTTTGGATATCTGCTGCTAGTAGGTGTGGTAGCTCCGGTGACAATGTCTTTCCTTATGCCTTTACTGCGTACATAGTTGTAGAAAAAATCATAACCATAGTATAGGCTAGACCTTGAGAATTCCTTGTCAAAATCTACACTGACTGTATATAAATCAACCAATTCTGACGTAGTGCGTAGGGAGGTATTTCCAAAACGCCTATCGTTTCTGCTTTCTTGATAGTTTTGATAGGCTGCTATGATTTTAGCTTGATTGAACAAGGAAGTTGGTTTGAAGAGGGTATAGTTCAGATTGTGCATCATCCATTGTTGAGGACCGTAATACCATTCGGCGAATACCAAAGAATCATTTTCGTTTTCCAGATTTAGCCTGTCGTATCGTGGGATATCGGAGGTAGTGCTATAGTAGGCACCGTATTCAAGTCTGGAATGATCGCTGGTCTTGAGTCCTATTTTTCCGGTTAGATTTAGCATATCAAATCCGGATCCTACTTGATCGTTTAAGTCTTGATTTTCCAATAGGATATCATTGCCTGATAGAGTTTTGACGTAATAATTCCTATTGAAATATCCCTGATAGCCAGAAGAGCGATTTTTTCCGGCTTGTAGATCACTTAGTGAAGTACTAGATATAGTGCCGAAGAAGCTTAATTTTTTTCCAGTAACAGATAGATTCAAACTGCCAGTTCGCTCCTGAGCAGCGGAGCTAAATCGGCCGAAAGCCGATCCTTGAACTAAAGATTTCCCTTCGTCAATGAAGTCTAGTTTTTTGGTATGAAAATCCATAACGCCACCCATAGCATCACTACCATACATGACTGATCCAGGCCCATAAATCACCTCTGTATTGCTGAGCGCATTCGGATCTATATTGATCACGTTTTGCAAGTTTCCGCTTCTGTATATGGCGTTGTTGAGTCTGACTCCATCTAATACCAGTAAAACGGAATTTGCTGAGAACCCCCTTAGCATTGGGGAACCTCCACCCAATTGACTTTTTTGCACAAATACTTCTCCACTCTGGGCTAGTAGATCAGCCGATGTGGCAGAGTTTTGAAATGATATAGACTTGGAATTGATGGTAAGTATTTCTTGAGAAACTTCATCTTGATCCTGTTCCCATCTATTAGAAGTTACCGTGACTTCATCAAATTGTATGATCCTCTCAACTAGCTGAATGCCATCTTTTTGTTCTTTAATTTTTGTGATGTCTATTCGCTTCTCTACGAAATTTGGGTGCTGAAATATAACTACACCACTCTCAGGAAAATCGGAAATATCGACTTGACCGATCGCATCAGAAAAAGCCGTATTGGTTTGATTCTCGTGATATAGAAAAACGTCAGCTATTGGCTCCAGAGTGGCTCTATTGGTGATAGAAATGGTCTGTGAAATAGACGATTGATAAATGATCAAGAGCACTACCGCACTCCAAACTTTACGCATAGAAATTAGTTTCCATAGTATCCGCAAAAATCTTGCCGTCCATGTGGTTGGAAGTATTTTAATTTGGGGTTCAAATTTATTCATTTCCAATGCCAATTCTTAGTTCTTCTGGATACCAAAAGCGGCCATTCTACATGTGGAATCCACATATGGAGACTGTCATTCCCTCGATGTTTTTTAAAGTGAAAGAGTCTCTCTTTAAAAGTGAGCGAATTGAATTGAAAGATGGGGATTTTCTTGACTTGGCTTGGATAAAAAATGGGAATTCTAAATGTCTCATATTATCACATGGCTTGGAAGGGGATAGCGAGAGGTATTATATTAAAAGAGCAGCCAAATACTATAGAGATAAAGGTTGGGATGTGCTGGCATGGAATTGTCGGAGTTGTGGGAGTGAAATGAATAGACTGCCGCGTTTTTATCATCATGGAGATACCGATGACCTTGATGTGGTGGTGCAGGAGGCATTGAAAAATGGTTATGAACAGGTAGTACTGTCAGGCTATAGTATGGGAGGGAGCATGTCATTGAAGTATTTGGGAGAGAAATCCCGAAGCGCTCTAATCAAAGCTGCAGTGGTCTTTTCTGTTCCTTGTAATCTAAAGGATAGTGCGGAGCAACTCAAGCTCAAAAGCAACAGATTTTATGAGCAGAGGTTTTTGAAAAAACTGGTCGATAAAGTAAAGATCAAAGCTCAGAACCATCCTGAATTGGACGGAACAAAGGCCGATGAATTGGAGGACTTTGATTCATTTCATGACGTTTATACAGCTCCATTGCACGGATTTGAGGATAAGGAGGATTTCTTCGCGCGTGCGACCTGCGATCAGTACCTCAGCAATATTACGGTTCCTACACTTATCGTCAATGCAAAAAATGATCCGATGCTAGGTGATCTATGCTATCCTTTCGAGTTGGCTGAAAAAAGCGAATATGTGTTTCTAGAAGTTCCCGAAATGGGAGGTCACGTCGGTTTTACTTTGTTGAATAAGGACTACAGTTACATGGAAGTCAGAATGGAAGAATTCTTATCTGACCAACTGAAGAATTAATCCTCTTTGGCGGCTTCAAACTTAAGAGATACAGAGTTGATGCAGTATCTCAACCCTGTAGGTTCCGGACCATCTGGGAATACATGACCAAGGTGACCGTCACATCTAGCACAATGCACTTCGGTGCGAATCATTCCATAGGCTTTATCGACTGTCTCCCCAACATTTGCCTCCTTGATTGGGGTATAAAAACTAGGCCAGCCAGTACCGCTTCTGAACTTGGTGGATGAATCAAAAAGGGGTAGATCGCATGCTGCGCAGTTGTAGATTCCCTTGGATTTGTTATCCCAATACTCACCTGTAAATGCCCTTTCAGTACCCTGCTCCCTAAGAACGTAATACTGAACTTCCGTCAGTTGTTCTTTCCACTCACTATCGGAGAGGGTTATTTTGTCTACTCTAGTGGTGGATATTTTTTGGTCTTGTTTCTCTTGCGACTGTTGCGCACAAGCCGAGCTGACAAGAAGTATCGTAAGAACTGCTGCGAGGGATTTTATTCGTGACATAGGAATTGTTTTTTTGGTACAACACCAATCCAAAGTAAAAAGGTTTGATTTATTCAAATCTTTTAAGTGCCAACCCTGAAACATGCTCCCCTATGGATAGCGAACTAGTGGCTGCAGGGGATGGAGCATTTCCAACATTGATGATTTTTTCATTTTCAAGAATCAGAAAATCATCGATCAATCCTCCTTCGCGATCACAAGCTTGAGCGCGTACACCAGATCCTCCTGGTTCAAGATCCGTGCTTTGAATATCGGGTAGCAATTCTTGTAAGGCTTTCGTGAAGGCTGCCTTCGAATACGATCTGTAAAATTCACCTAAGCCTGTGCGCCAGTATTTGGCAGCTACTTTGCGGAAACCCTTCCAGCCAAGACTTTCAGCGAATTCTTTAATGTTGACATCTGACTTGGAGTAACCCTCTCTTTTGTAAGCCAACACGGCATTCGGTCCAGCCTCCACACCACCATTCACCATTCTGGTGAAATGCACGCCTAAGAATGGGAAGTTTGGATCCGGAACAGGGTAAATCAAATTCCTAACGAGGTATTCTTTCTCTTTTTTGATTTTGAAATATTCCCCTCTAAAAGGGATGATTTTATAGTCTACAGGCATACCCGTGAGTAGAGCTACTTTATCCGAAAACAGACCGGAGCAATTGATAACCAGTCGTGTAGCCAATGTCTGACTTGGGGTGACGACCTCTATCAAACCAGCTTTCTCTTTGATGTCAATTACTTGATTGCCCGTCTGAATAGTGCCCCCAAAATGCATGAATTTCTCTGCGTACTTCTGAGCAACCAATTTGTAATCTATGATTCCAGTTTGTGGAACGAAAAGGCCTTGAACACCATTGACATAAGGTTCGTGTTCTTTGAGTTCATCTCTTACGAGCTTTTTGATACCATCTAATCCGTTGGCTATACCACGTTCGTGCAATGTATTGAGCGCTGGCAATTGACTTTCATTGGTGGCAACTACTATCTTCCCACAAAGCTCATACGGAACCTCTTCTTCATCGCAGAATTTTAAAAGCCTATTGTATCCATCTACGCAATTTTTAGCTTTTAAGCTGCCCGGCTTGTAGTAAAGTCCAGAGTGAATGACACCACTATTGTGGCCGGTCTGGTGCATAGCCAAACGATCTTCTTTCTCTAGCAATGTCACCCTTAGTTTCGGGTTTTGTTCCTTGATTCGTAAAGCAGATGCTAAGCCTACGATTCCTCCACCTATGATTACTACGTTATACATGCTTGCGATTTTTCTTCGGCGCAAAGATGAAAATTACCTTAATCTTTGATATCGATCAGCGAGATTTTATTTTCGATTATGGCCTTGTTTAGTTTTGGAATATCCTCATCGAAGATGTTGGTTAACTTAGCTAATTCTTGATCAATTAAGCCAAATACTTCATCCTTGAAAGCTATTGCCTGATCTGTTGGAGGGTTGTCGCCATAAGACGCTATCGCCGCTAAGTGACCTAGTTTGTTATTGAGCCTCACGGGGAAGTTTAGCGGATCTTGCTGGCTCTCATTCTTGGTTTGGTACAGGGCTTTTTCTATGGTTTCCATAGACGCAAGAATGTCTTTGGCCTGATCTTTAAGTCCACTATTGTCATCCTCAGGAAGAACCCCAAGGACAGTGTTTATGCTTTTTCTTGCCTTTCTGATATTGATAATGGCTTCATGGGTCTCCGTGAGTTTATCTCTGCATGCTAACAGGAAATCGAATTGTTCTTGCAGTTCACCATCAGTGGCGCTTGATCTAGGATCTTTCAGCAAGTTGAACGTTTGACTAATGCTTTCAGTGCCTGATTTGAGTTCTACACGATATTCGCCAGGAGTTGCCATAGGTCCAGAGGTATTTGCCCACCAGAGTATCATACCATCAAATGTCTTGGCATCTTGATAATTCATGTCCCAATTAAACATATTTAGACCTTCTTCAAAATCGATTTTTCCTTCATTGAGCTTTTTGTCAGGGTAGTTCGAAAATGATCTAATAAGCTCCCCTTCATTGTCGTAATAGCTCAGCTGAAGGGTGTCTATTTTCGCTGTATCCTGAATGTAGAAATAGGTAAGTACTCCTCCTGGGTGGTTGGTGCCTGCGGTTTTTGACGTACTCCCATTTCCACCGCCCATTCTATAGGAATCCATAGGCTGGAATAAATGAACAGTTTTTCGTGCTATCTGGTCATTGAGTTGATGCAAAGGTGTTAGGTCATCGATCATCCAGAAACTTCTTCCTTGAGTAGCGGCTATCAGGTTGTTGTTCTTTAGTGCCAAATCTGTGATAGGCACTATAGGAAGGTTTTGCTGAAATGGCTTCCAACTCACACCGTCATCAAACGAAATGTACATCCCGGCTTCTGTACCGGCGTAGAGTAAACCTTGACGCTTTGGATCCGCGCGAAGCACACGTGTGAAATGAATCGGATCTATACCGCTAATGATTTTTTTCCATGTTTTTCCATAGTCTTTAGTCTGATATAAGTATGGCTGATAATCACCCAACTTATACCTCGTCCCAGCGAAATACATACCGCCTTTATTGAAAGGGTCTATTTCGATGCTATTGATCATGGTCCATTCCGGCATAGCAGGAGGGGTCACATTTTCCCAGCTGTCTCCACCATCTTTTGTAATATGAATCAGTCCATCATCCGAACCAGTCCAGATTACTCCAGGCTCGTGGGTAGATTCCGCCACAGCGAAAATGGTGCAATAGTATTCTACAGAGGTGTTGTCTTTTGTGATAGGTCCTCCTGAAGATTTTAACTTGGTAGAATCATTTCGCGTGAGGTCTGGGCTGATAATCTCCCATGATTGCCCTTCATTGGTTGAAACATGCAAAAAGTTTGATGCAGTGTAGAGTTTTTTAGGATCATGAGGAGAGAAGAGTATAGGAAAATTCCATTGAAAACGATATTTCATTCCTTCTGCTCCCCAACCCATTGGGTTGTCTGGCCATACGTTGACTCCACGAAATTCTTCGGTGTTATGATTGTATCGGGTCAAAAAGCCGTCATAACTTCCTCCATAAACGATATTATTATCAGTTGGGTCAATGGCTAAATGGGCGCTTTCACCGCCTGCAGTTGATTCCCAGTCTTGATCCGTAATAAATCTACCTCCTGTCCTGTGATCGATCCGCACGGTGGAGTTGTCTTGCTGGGCGCCATATATTTTGTAGGGAAAAGAATTGTCCGTCGTAACCCTGTAAAACTGTGAAGTAGGTTGGTTGTGATATGTAGACCAATTGGAGCCTTGATCGAAGGTGATCTGTGCTCCGCCATCATCTCCGATAATCATTCGCTCATTGTTATTAGGATCTATCCATAGATCATGATGATCTCCATGAGGCGCCCCACTTGCCGTAAATGTCCGACCGCCATCTTTTGAAGTGTGATATCTGACGTTCAGGACGTAAACTCTGTCTTCATCTTGGGTATCGGCATATATTCTTGAATAATACCAAGCTCTTTGTCTAAGCGATCTATCAGAATTGACTTTCTTCCAAGTAATTCCAGCATCATCAGATCTAAATACTCCACCATCCTTATTTTCTATGATGGTCCAAATTCTGTCGGAGTTGACAGGGGAGACGGTGATGCCAGAAATCCCCCAGATACCTTTGGGCAATCCCTCATTAGCAGAAATATTGGTCCAATTATCTCCTCCATCCGTGCTCTTCCATAGTGCAGAACCATCACCGCCGCTTTCCAGGCTGTAAGGAGTTCTTCTTATTCTCCAACTTGAAGCATACAACACACGAGGGTTATTTGGGTCAATTATCAAGTCCACAAATCCAGCATCCGCGTTGGCAAACAACACTTTATTCCATGTAGCTCCTCCATCTTTTGATTTGTAAATCCCTCGTTCATTACTTGATTTGTACAAATCTCCCATCACAGCAGCATAGACTAGGTCGGCATTTTTAGGGTGAATTCTTATTCTGGAAATGTGTTTGGATTGAGGTAGTCCAATCATTTCCCAGGTCTTGCCGGCATCTACCGTTTTCCAAGCACCATATCCAGAGGACACATTTCCTCGAACCGTTTTTTCGCCACCGCCCACATAAATCACATTAGGGTCCCATTCACTGACGGCTATGGCACCAATAGATCCTCCAAAAAAACCATCCGAAATATTCTCCCAAGAGTTGCCGGCATCTGTAGTCTTCCATACGCCACCTCCGGTAGATCCAAAGTAGTATAAATTTGGCTTGTCAATAACACCTGTGACGGCTGCTGATCTGCCTCCCCTAAAAGGTCCAATATTTCTCCATTCTATCTTGTTGTAGAGTGATTCTGAGTAACTAGTTCCTTGATTCGCGTTTTTTTTCTTTTGGGTGTGCCCAGTCATTGTGATGGCTAGTAGGGCTAAGGAGAGTAGTAGATTTTTCATGTTGTATTTTTCTAAGGGTTGGTATTTTCCATTCAAGCCCACCTTTTTGATGGGTCAGGTGGGAGTTCAGTCGAGGCATAAAGAAAGTTTAAAACCTATCAATTCTCGTGCAATTCAGAGCCTAATTTGTCCGCTCATCACATAGGTGGTAGAAAGTGCAACAAAATATAGAAATATACTTTTAACCCTTTACAATCTAATCGAATTCAAATCATGCAAAAAAGACAGTTGATCATCATTGTGGTGGTGGTTGTTGTACTGGGAGGGTCATTTGGACTAAACCAATTTTTTGCGTCTCAAAAAGAGGCGCCGGTACAAAGAAAAGTTCCTGTAGCTAAGAAATATGTTAAGACTACTCCAGTCGATTATGACAATATTCAAACGTATATCAATGCCTTTGGTCGTGTACAGACTGCTCAATCTATGGATCTTGTGCCTGAGGCTTCAGGTCGAATGTTCGAAGGGAATGTGAGACTCAAAGAAGGGCAAAGTTTCAAGAAAGGCACCTTACTGTTTTACTTAGATGACAAGGAAGCAACGCTAACACTGAAGTCACAGAAAAGTAATTTCTTGAAGGATTTAGCATCTATACTACCAGATCTGAAGGTGGATTATGATGGTAGTTTTCAAAAGTGGTCTACATATTTCTCTAAGATTGATATAAATAAAACATTGCCAGAGATTCCTAAAGTGTCGGATGATAAGGAGAAGACCTTCATTGCTACGAAAGGAATCTATTCGAGCTATTACAACATCAAAAGTGCCGAAGAGCGACTAAGGAAATATCGATTTTATGCTCCATTTGATGGGAGTGTTATCAATGTCAATGTGGAGTCAGGGGCTTTTGTAAATCCTGGGAGCACGATTGCCACGATTATCAGAACTGGTGCTCATGAACTCAAAGTTTCTGTAGAGACAAGAGATATTTCCTGGGTGCAATTGGGCAGCCCAGCTACGCTCACAAGTAACGAAACGCAGCAGTTTTGGAGTGGTGAAGTGATTAGGATTAGTGATGTGATAGATCAAAATACTCAGTCCGTGAATGTCTTCATTAAAATCAACCCTGGGAGCAAAAAAATATATGACGGTCAATTCATTGAAGCTTCTGTACCAGCGAGAAAAGTGGAAAATGGGATGATCATTCCTCATGGGGCGCTTTACAATTCAAATGAGGTATTTGTGGTGGAGGATACTTTGCTGGTGGTGAAAGAGGTTTTTGTTCATCGCAAGATGAAAGAAAGCGTCATTATCAGTGGACTTGAGCCAGGAGAGAATCTTGTGATAGAACCATTGGTAAATGCGCACAACAACATGGTGGTCTATAAAATGGAGCAGAAAGATATTGATATGGAAAGCGCTCCCTCAGAAGACGGTGAAACAGAACTGCTTAGCAATTAAGGACTAAAATTTTAGAAGGCATGAGAGGAATAATAGCCTATTTCGTAAAGTACCCAATACTTGCAAACATTTTGATAGCTCTGACCTTAGTGGGAGGGATTGTGAGCTTTTTGAATACAAAGAAGTCGTTTTTTCCTATCGCTAAGGATCGAGTCATAAATATTAGCGTTTCTTATCCTGGAGCTTCTCCGGAGGAAATGGAGGAAGGTGTGACTACTAAGATTGAAGAGTCACTAAAATCAACTTCGGGGATAGATGAGATTACCTCTACATCTTCAGAGAATGTGGCAAGTATTTCTATTTTGACGTTGGACAATTTTGATATTGATGACGTCTACACGGAAGTGAAAAATGCCGTAGATGGAATTTCTTCATTCCCAGCAGGAGCTGAAAAACCTATCATTTTCAAGCAAAAGCAAAGATCAACTGCTCAATGGTTGGGGTTGACAGGAGATGTGAGTCTTAAGGCCATGAAGCAATATGCCGAGTCGATAGAGGACGATCTATTGGCTACTGGAGTGATTAGTCAAATCCAGATTTCCGGCTTTCCCGATTTGGAGATATCAATTGAAGTATCTGAAGATAATCTAAGAAGGTACAATTTGACTTTTGATCAGGTGGTGGCTGCTGTTAGGCTCAACAATAGGGATATCTCCGCGGGATCTATCAAATCAACTACCGAAGAAATCTTGATTCGATCTAAAGCTAAAAAGACGGAATCAGACCTAATAGCTGATATTGTGCTGAGAAGCAATGCAGATGGAAGCAAGATTCTGCTTAGAGATATTGCCACTATCAAGGAACAGTTCGCTGATGTGCCTAGCAAGGCGCTTTTGAATGGCGAGCCTGCGGTGTTCATGGAAGTAAAAAAGCTGGAGACGGAAGATCTAACGTTGATATCTCAGACAGTAGAAAAGTACGTGAGTGAATTCAATGAAAAGAATGATGCAGTCCAGCTTACTACTACTTGGGATTTCAATGGAATGCTCCAACAGCGACTGGATTTATTGACTTCAAATGGCGTTGTTGGGTTATTGCTTGTTTTGGTTTCGTTAGGCCTTTTTCTTAGCCTAAGACTTTCATTTTGGGTAGCATGGGGCATCCCTTCATCATTTTTAGGAATGTTCATTCTCGGAACCTTAGTCGGACTTACGGTCAATATGATTTCGCTGTTTGGGATGATTCTAGTGATCGGTATTTTAGTTGATGATGGGATTGTTATCGCAGAAAACATTTATGCGCATTTTGAAAAAACGGGCAACCCAATCAAATCTGCCATTAATGGGACAATGGAAGTCCTGCCGGCGGTATTCACATCAGTTACTACCACGGTAGTGGCATTCTTGCCTTTATTATTTCTGTCTGGTGGTTTTGAGTTTCTAAAAGACATGGCTTATGTGGTCATTTTTAGCTTACTATTCTCCCTTCTCGAAGCGTTTTTTATTCTACCAGCGCATTTAGCCAGTAAGAAGGTATTGAAAATCAGGTCGGAAGACACACGCGGTTTCAAAATAAGAAAGGCCCTGAACGGTTTTATTGACTTCATGAAGATCACTATTTATGGTAAGGCTTTAGCTTATTCGATGAAGTATAGAGCTGTTTCCTTCTCCGTTTTAGTTGGGTTTCTAGTGATCGTAGTTGGGCTATTGGCAGGAGGGCAGATTAAAGCCACCTTCTTTCCACAGATCCCATTTAATAGCTTTAATATCAACATTTCATTCAAGCCGGGAGAGCGCGAACAGAAGGTTGAAGCCTACCTTCAGAAGTTCAATGATGCCGTTTGGAAAGTCAATAAAGATCTTCAGGAGGAATTGAATACCCAGAAGAAGATCGTCTCTTACACTTTCACCAATGTGGGTTTCTCAGGAGATGGTGAGAGCGGGTCTCATGCTGGTTCGGTAAACGTGATGTACGATGAGCTGGACGAATATGGAATCAACCAATTCGATTTGATTTCTAGGATACGAAAGGAAATTGGCCCTATAACAGAAGCAGAGAAATACAGCATAGGTGGTGGCAACCGATGGGGTAAACCAGTTTCAGTGATGTTGCTGGGAAAGAACTATGAAGAATTAAGAGAAGCAAAAGAATACCTTAGGTCGGAATTAGAGCAGATATCGGACCTTAAGGAGATTCAGGATAATGTGCCAATCGGTCGTAGAGAGATGCTATTTGCGTTACGTCCGGAGGCTTATTTCTTAGGATTGACCCATGATGATATCACGCGCCAAATGAGGCAGGGTTTTTTTGGAGAGGAAGCTCAGAGGTTTATGAAAGGTAACGACGAAATCAGAGTTTGGGTGAGATATCCGGATAGCGGTAGAGAAAGTATCGGTCAATTGGAGGATATTAAGATTAAAACGGGTTCAGGTCAAGAGTTTCCACTTACTCAAGTAGCGGATTACAATATCGAAAGAGGTGTTTCAGGAATTAGGCATTTCAATTCATCAAGAGCCGTGACTGTGGAGGCCGACCTACAAGATCCTTTTGCTGAGGTACCACCGATTCTAGCCAAGATAAGAGAAAGTATTATTCCAGAATTGCAAGCACGCTATCCTTCAGTGACCATAGACTATGGCGGACAATCGAAAGAAAGCAATCGGGCACAATCGGAAATAGGGCTCTATTTTGGTGGAGCATTTTTACTCATATTTTTCATCCTTATGATCAATTTCAAATCGATGTATCAAGCATTGATGATTCTGGTAATGATCCCACTAGGTTGGTTTGGAGCTATGTTTGGTCATGGTGTCGAATCTTGGATTAGTGGTAGGGAGCTTCCAGTTTCTTTATTGAGCGTATGGGGAATGGTAGCCTTATCAGGAGTTATTATCAACGATGCTGTAGTCTTTCTTGATAAATTCAATTCATTGGTGAAAGATGAGGGAATGTCAGTGTATCAAGCAGCCTATCATGCCGGATTATCAAGATTTAGGGCTATCATGCTTACTTCGTTGACTACCGTGCTCGGGTTATATCCTTTGATCAAAGAGACCAGTTTTCAAGCTCAATTTTTAATCCCTATGGCCATCTCGGTAGCTTATGGTGTGTTGATCGGGACGTTTATCATTTTGTTGTTCTTCCCTGTTTTGATTCTGCTATTCAACGATGTTAGACGTACTTTAAAATGGCTTTGGACCGGTAAAAAGCCTACTCGAGAAGAAGTAGAACGCGTGATGATCGATGATAGAAGGCTCGAAGAATTTAAAGAATCCGCTTAATCCTAAATTATGAATAACATAGCGTTTCCAAAATCACCTTGTTTCAAGGTTTTGATCATTGCATTGGCATTTTGTTCGTTTCGAGCTAATGGTCAAGAGGCACTCTCTCTGAGTGGTGCACTTGCACAAGGGTTGAATAACAACTTTGACATCAGAATAGAGCAAGGGAATGTAGCGGTTGCAGAGAACAATAATAAGTGGGGTGAGGCTGGTAGATATCCCACGGTTTCATTTGGTCTCAATCAAAACAATAGCCTAACGGACAATGTGAAAACAGCAAGTCCATTCCAACTGCAAGACATTACACTTGCTAATTCCTTAAATCCGAGCATTAATTTGAATTGGACCCTGTTCAATGGCTTTAAGATCAATATGTCAAAACGTAGGTTGGATCAACTACAAGCTGAATCAGAGGGGAATGCGTCTATTGTGATTGCAAATAACATTCAGGCAATCATTCTTGGTTATTACCTAGCGAGTCTGGAGCTTGAGCGCCTAGACGCCTTTAAGAAGCAGCTGATTTTGAGCATGGACAAATTTGAATATGTTAAAACCGGGAAGGAGCTTGGGACAAGCGGCACCTCAGAACTATTGCTTGAAGAGGGAAATTACCTCACCGATTCAGTCAATCTCATCAACCAGCAGCTGGCGTATAGAAATGCAGTTCGAAATCTAAATATCCTGATGGGGGTAGAGCAAGTAGATAAGGATTACCATCTAACCGACCAACTGCCTACTGAATTCCCGAATTTCATTGTAGAAAACCTTCAGGAGAAAATGCTTAATAATAATGTTGATCTGAAGAAGCAATTCATCACGCAAGCCTTGCTTGGCACCAGTGTCAAGATCACCAAGGCAGATAGATATCCCTCGCTTTCTCTCAATGCTGGTATATCTGAGAATAGAAGCAGGGTAGACCTAAGTAAGGCTAGTTTTCCGCAAGGAGATGGTTCGTTTGCTCCTGGTCCCACTGATCCTCTGAATGCCGTGACTGATAATTACTTTGCAAATTTCACTTTATCCTTTGCTCTATTTAATGGAGGCAAAATCAATCGAGCAATTAGGAATAGTTTGGTTCAAGAGGATATTGGAAATATAAGAATGGAGAAACTGCGAGCTTCTTTGACGAATAGTCTACTCTCGGCGCATGATCGTTATCAGATTAGACAGCAGATTTATGAAATCAATCTTAAAAGAGAACAATCAGCAAAAATGAACCTCGACATTTCTGCGGATAAGTTTAAAAATGGAAGCATCAATTCATTTGATTATCGTGTGGTACAGAACACCTATTTATCAGCTTCAGTTTTGAAGCTTCAATCTATATATGACCTAATGGACTCCAAAGTTGAATTGATGCGATTGACTGGTGGATTAATAGAGGAATATAGCTCTGCCGATCAATAACCATCTCTGATCAGCTCCAACACAACCTGCATCTCCTTTTTCACTTCGCTGACTGGTCGGGTATAGTTGTTATTCATAAATGAGAATATCAGCGTTTTTCCAGATCTGGTTAGAATGAACCCGCTTAGTGAATGATTGTTGGACAAGGTTCCGGTCTTAGCAAATATGTATGGGGGTTCACCGGGATACCAGTTTTTAATCGTTCCAGAAACCCCACCAGTAGGAAAAACGGTGGTTATTAAACTCCAGTCATATTGTTCGTAAATTTTATCGAGCACGCTTACGAGCGACCTGGGCGAAATCAGGTTGTATCGAGATAATCCAGATCCGTCCACCCATTGAGTACTTTCGGGCAATCCCCATTGTCTTATCAGATCTCTTCTATATGCGCCTATATGGTCATATCCTTTGAGGTTAGCGCTTGTGATCAACAATTGCTCTGCTAAAAAATTATCGCTTCTTAGCATCATCAGAGCGATTGCTGAGATAGTGTTAGTGTTGCGGAGTATCTCAAATGAGGTTAGTTCCTTTTGATAGCCGATACTTACCTCATTTTGAAGAGTATCCTTTAGCAATGCCTCTAGCAATTCATCACTATACTTAAATGGGATGTCTTTAATTACTGTAGTTGTATCCCTTGGATTGTTAATTTGAAAGATATTCAACTGCACATCCCGAGCTATGAATGTATTGTTATCTGAGTCGTCATTTACCGAAATGAACTCACTGAAGAAATTTGGAGAAGCTCCTTTCAATGTATCCTTTAAGGTAATACGAAGCATATTTCCATAGATTGGAAACTGTGATCTCTCGCCTTGAAAATCATATGGATAATCATCCCAAGCCCATCCAGCTCCAAATGGTTGAATTGGTTTGTTAAGGATTACCTGTACGTGCTTACCTTTTAGTTGATCAAACACCGGTTGATTTGGAAAGTCAGGGTGCAAGAATGTGGGATCACCAAATGGCTCAACAAACAAAGTGTCAGGAGTGTCCAAGACCCTGAAAGTTGGAATAGAATCGCCAAGAACACTCAAACTTGCTGCCATTGTTAGGATTTTGGTATTAGAAGCGGGAGTGAAGTGTTTATCACCGTTAAAATCCTTTAAGTATCGTTTCTCTATTGGGTCATACAATACTAAACCCGTGAATTGTTGACTGAAAATCTCCGACTTCTTTAACTGAGAATTGATATCCCTAGACGTGGCTATTGATTTTATGGATTGACAAGCATTCAATCCAATGAAGCCAACACAAAATATTGCAATATGATAGAATAGTTTTATTTTCATCGATAGGATAAAAATCGCCTTTTATTTAGAAATAATGCAGAATTTTCAAGTATTTTGGGGAAGAATTAAAATCAACCATTGTTTTTTTTGTAATACTTTTGTTTTTATTTTGGCAGAAGATAAATCTCATAAAATTCACCAACTACAGACCATCGCATGAGCATATTAGACCTAATTACGCTATTAATTTTCTTAGCGGCTGTTTTTACCCTAATCAACATTACCGTTCTTAAGCTTCCTAGTACTATTGGTTTGATGGCTATTGCCTTGATGATGTCAGTAGTGATCTTGCTTTTTGGCTATATTTTCCCTGCGGTCACCCGTGGTGCTGAGCACATAGTCGCCGAATTTGACTTTAAAGAGGTCTTACTTGGCGTAATGTTGAATTTCCTGCTATTTGCCGGAGCATTATCTGTAAATCTCAAGACTTTATTGGAAGAGCGCGTTGCTGTTTTGGTATTGGCAACAGTGGGAACCCTACTTTCAACATTCATCGTTGGAACCTTAGTGTTTTATGTTTTCCCAGTCTTGGGCGTAGAAATTGATTATATCTTTTGTCTACTTTTCGGTGCATTGATATCCCCAACAGACCCAATCGCAGTATTGGCTTTGATTAAGAAATTTGGTCTTTCTAAGAATTTGGAAATCAAGATAGCAGGTGAGTCATTGTTCAACGACGGTGTAGGTGTAGTTATCTTCTTGACTATTCTAGGTATTGCGCAATCTACTTATGGTGGAGCTGAGGCGGCACATGGTGCTCATGGAGCGGGTGAAATTACGGCATCTTCTGTAGCATTACTTTTCGGACAAGAGGTTATTGGAGGAGTTTTGCTTGGAGCAATATTTGGATTTCTTGGGTTTAAATTATTGGATTTCATTGACAATGATCACGTTGAGTTAGAGGTATTAGTTACCCTTACGTTGGTAATGGTAGGAGGTAGACTTTCAGAGTTGATTCATGTCTCAGGTCCTTTGGCCATGGTTGTGATGGGACTCTTTATCGGAAATGAGGGGCGTGATGAGAAGTTGGCCAATGCTACTGGAGAATACGTCTTTAAATTTTGGCATTTACTAGATGAGGCTTTGAATGCCATTTTGTTCATTTTAGTAGGATTGGAAATGATCGTGATTGCCAATACGTTCTCACCAACAAGTTTCTTAGTAGGCGGAGCAGGTATAATAATCGTATTAACCGCGAGGTTTATTGGGGTTTCGCTTCCTATCAAAATCATGTCATTCTTCAGAACTTTTGAGCCTAAGACTATCATCATTTTGACATGGGGAGGACTAAGAGGAGGTATCTCAGTGGCTCTGGCATTGTCATTGTCAGAATTCACCTGGATGGAACCGGCAATTAAGGAAACTATATTATTTACAACATATTGTTGTGTTGTGTTCTCCATACTAGTTCAAGGACTGACTATGGGGTTACTTTTGGATAAAGGCGAATAATCAAACTAACCAATAGCGTAGAATGAAAATTAGTTTAGCTGAGGGTCTTTATTTGATTGCTCTAGATGATGAGGAAGGTAGGTTATTAGCGGCAGCTGAAAAGACGATCATACCTGGATTGATGAGTGCTGCAGTATTGGAGCTTCACCTGCATAAGAAAATTGAGATTACAGATGGAGTAATATCGGCGGTCAATGCCGGTGGCACAGGTACTGGAAACGGTGTTCTCGATAGGGTATTGAATAAGGTAAAGTCCGGTGTTGGTTTTATCGATACCATTGAAGACCTATCACACCACTTTGCGAATATTGAGGAGGATATGAACGAGATTTTAACGAATCGAGGAATACTTCGTAAGGAAGCCACTAAGCTAATGTGGATACCTCTCTCAGAACGCATGGACAATGCTAACTATGCTTTCGAACAAGAAATCAGAGATAACCTGAGGACGATTGTATTTAAGAATGCCAAGGCTCCGGCTTCTTACGTGATACTTATGTCATTGATCTATGACTGTCAGATCTTGGATGAAGTATTCCCAGACAAGGATGAACTGATAGATGCGGTGAAAGTTGCCAAAGATATGGTTGACTATCCTACATTGGCTGACTATCCTGAAGTTTCTCCAGCACTAAAAGCACTTAAGAAGTATTTTGGGAATTAAGAAAGATCAATAAGGATCTTTTCTTTTAGTAATGTCTAGAGTTACTCTGTAGTCTCTGGTTCTCCATTCTCCTGAGCAGCATTTACTTCTCGTGTACTTCTGAGTTCACTGGACTCTAACCTGTCAAAATCTGCCTGCTCTTCTTCAAGATGGTAAAGAAGTAATTCATCAGATTCTCTTACTACATCATCGAGATTGCGTCTAGAGATTGCAGCATAGTTTCTGACTTGTAGATCCCTGATGGTTTTAAGATAGGCTAGAATCGTGTCTTGCTTTTCCATCATTTTATTGGCGCGGAATGCCATAAATCCAAAACCCTCATGCGGATTATTGTTATCCTTTTCTAGTATGAGGTACTCTATTCCGTCTACAGTGATCTTGTCGAAATTGAAAATGATATTTTCGTGTATCTCACGGGGCTTAAAAGCTTCACCTTCGTTCAGGTCCCGATTTTCACATGAACTGACGAAAACAAGAGAGGATACAGTTACTATTAATAGGGTCAGGTTATGCGGAAGTCTCATGAATTTTTCTCTCTAATATATCCTTCATCTACACCGAATACTTTTCTGAGTAGCTTAAATGATTTTCCATTTAAGATAATGATCATATAGTCACCTACAGAGATCTTCAGATCACCAAGTGGATTTTTAATCAGCCTTTTATTTCCAAACTTATCCCGTTTGGTTATACCAATTAATACTCCATTGTAACGTCTTTTGATATCAAAAAATACTTCTTGATAGGCTTTACCCACATATGGGTTACTACCAATGACTAAAAGTTGCTTGATATCATAATCGGCATCTCCTGTTGCGAATGACATGATTGACTCACTGTAACTTGCTACGTCTGGCTCAAACATGTAAGAGGCGAGGAGTTTGGAGGAAATTTCGTGTTTCGAAATGGTGTTGGTCACCCCAGCACTTACGAAGGTGTTTTTTAGATCTCCGTTATCTAACGTTACTACATACTCCAAATCTGGGAAAACCTTTTTAAGATTTAGGATGTAAACCAATTTCTCCGTGTCGTCCGTGAGGTTGACGAATACAATAGATGATTGCTCAATATTCGCCTTTTTAAGCAGATCTGAACTGCTAAAATCACCGTAAAGTGTGAATATGTTTTTGGATTTATATAGATCTTTAATGATATCTATGTCATCCTTGTTATTGGTGACTATGGCTACAGGCTTTCCTACGCCCATGAGTTGTTCCAAAACCATTTTGCCAAACTCATTCCATCCGATAATGACTGCATGTCCTTCGAATCGCGTTCCGTTCAGACCTAATTTTTTGTTCTCTTTGATTGTTGCCATGAGGTTAGTGAATTGACCAATTAATAAACCATATATACCCAAACTGATGAGTATGAAAATATAAGCTATCCCTCTACCATATGTAGTCGCTGGGAATAGGTCACCATAACCTACAGTGGTTAACGTGACGACAGAATACCAAATAGCGTTTGGAAGATCGGTTATTGCTGATTGATTACTATCTCTTTCTACATAAATAAGCGCAGTGATCAGAAGAGAATAAACCAAAAAGCCAGCTAAGATTTTTAGCGCAATACTATAAGTACTGTTCTTGAATATGTCGTTAAGCATTGTTTAGCATTACATTCTATTCAAATATAAATAAAGCTTTATGTTTCTCAACTTATAATTTAAAACCTCATATTTATTTTGGAAATTGTATCAAGAAACGATGAATATTTCGCTACACCATAATCGTTCAGTATTTCATTAAAATGGTTTGATAATTATTTTTATTATAATGAAATATGCTTTTAATTTATGATTTAATAATAAAACGTACGTTTTACTAAAAATCATTTTAACAAAAATTCCTATATGAAAAGACATACCTATGATTATGGCGTGATAGGCAATTGCGCTTATACAGCGCATATCCATAAAGATACCAATATAGCATGGATGTGCTGGCCCAAGTTTGATAGCAGTTTCATATTCGGAAACATTTTGGATGATGAGAAAGGTGGAGAATTTTCGGTGAAGCCTGTAAGTGAAAACTTCAAAACCGATCAGAAGTACGTTGAAAATACCAATATCCTAACCACAGAAGTTTTTTCAGATACAGGAAGGTATAAGGTTACTGATTTTGCTCCGAGATTTTATCAAAATGATAGGTATTATAAACCTTTGATGTTGGTAAGAAAGATAGAAAGGATAGAGGGCAACCCTAGAATAGTCGTAAAATGTGAGCCAAAAGGGCAATATGGATCTGTGACTCCTGAACATACTATGGGTAGTAACCATATTCAGTTCCTAGGTCTTGAAGCTCATGTCCGTTTGACTACTAACATTTCGTTGAATTATGTAATGAATCAAGAGAGCTTCGTGTTGAATGAAGATAAATATCTAGTTTTAACTTTTGGACCACCGTTAGAAGGAGCTTTGATTGAAACGATAGATACGTTTCTAACCAAAACTAAGAATTACTGGAGAGACTGGATCAAAACTGCCAGCATTGTTGATTTTTATCAGAGAGAAGCTATTCGCTCTGCTTTGATTCTAAAAATTCACCAATATGAAGATACAGGAGCTATTATAGCAGCAGCTACCACAAGTTTACCAGAATCGCCTGGAAGCACTAGGAATTGGGATTATAGATATTGCTGGATGAGGGATACATTTTATACCCTCAATGCCTTTAACAATATTGGTCACTTTGAGGAGTCTGAAAAGTATTTCCATTACATTCTTAATACCACTATAGAAGAGACCAATCGGTATCAGCCTCTATACGGAGTAACTGGCAAGAAGGCTCTGATAGAAACAGAGCTAGATCTGAAGGGATATATGGGTAATCAGCCGGTGAGAATCGGGAATGATGCTTATACACATATTCAGAACGATGTATACGGGCAGGTATTGATTTCTTTGCTTCCTCTATACGCTGATAAGAGGATCATTTTTACTGAAAAATTTGATGCATCTGAACTCATCATCAAGACGCTTGATATGATTGAGAAGACTTTTGATGAAACTGATGCTGGACTTTGGGAGTTTAGAAACCTACGACAGCATCATTGCTATACCTACTTATTTCATTGGACCGGATGCTCCGCAGCACTCAAGATTGCTCAAGAATTGGGCGACAAGAAGATGGCAGAAAAGGCAGCTTACCTTCAAAAGAAATCGAAGGCAATGATAGAGAAGTGCTATGTGCCAGCTTCTAAAGGATATGCTCAAGCAGCAGGAGTGGAGCGTATGGATGCAAGTACACTTCAGCTAATCATGATGAAGTACTTGGATGGAAATACTCAGGAAGCCAAAGATCACTTAATTGCTTTGGAGAAGGAACTCCATGCGAAGGACGGGCTGTTTTATCGCTACAAACACCAAGATGATTTTGGCGAGCCTGAGACTACTTTCTTGATTTGTGCATTCTGGTATGTGGAAGCATTGGCGTGCGTAGGGCGAATAGATGAATCAGTTAAGTATTTTGAAAATATACTGAGCTACTCCAATCACGTAGGCTTACTAAGCGAGGATGTCAACGAAAAAGATGGAAGTATGTGGGGTAATTTCCCTCAAGCTTATAGCCACGTAGGACTATTGAACGCAGCTACTCGTATTGCACGCAAAATTGACAAGCCTTCTTTCTTATAGAAGGCTCGTCAATATCTTTCTAATATCCTTATGATCCGTAACTCGGTATTTCGCTGCGGATGAATTGGTTCCAACCTTGACAGTATAAGCATCTTCAGGCATAGCCTTGAAGGTGTCTTCATCTGTCCAATCATCACCGCAAGCCAATACAAAGTCAAACTCGTACTTTCTGAGCCAAATGGCGGCCGCCTTTCCTTTATCAATCTCAGAATTCTTGATTTCTACCACCTTGTTGCCTTCCAGCACTTTTAGATTCTTATCTACAGTGATATACTTCAAGTGACTTGCCAATTCTCTAGTTCTAGCTTCTCCAAGCCCAGTTTCTACCTTTCGGTAATGCCATACGAGAGAATAATCTTTCTCCTCAATAAAGCTACCTGGAGTTCTATCTACATAGCCTGTCAATAGTTTCTTGATAGGCTCTTTCCAACTATCATTTAGGTTGACGAGCGTTTTAAATTCTTTTCCCCGCTCCCGTGCCCACACACCGTGTTCTGCTATGATTTCCAGATCAAATCCATCCATCCAGCCTTCTAACGTATCTCTGCCACGTCCACTGATTATTACCACACGGTTGTTTTTGTCGGCAGTTAGCTTAGATAGAATGTTTTTCAATTCTTTGTCAGGCTTGGTCTTTAGAGGATCACTATTGAAACCGACCAGGGTACCATCATAGTCTAGCAAAACTAGGCGTTGCTTCGACTTTTGATATGCCTTGTTGATCAATTCACCAATACTCTTGTCGTAGATTTTCGTTTCGAGTGACTTCTGTTCGTTTTTAATATAATTAAGTCGCTCCATGAATAAACTCACCCAATGATGAATGTTGTATCGTCGGAGTGACGCTTGCATACTGGTCATTTGGGCTATCTGCTTTTTCAAAGGCATGGTAAGTGCTTTCTTCAAGGCTACCACAAAGGCATCTATATCCGTTGGATTAATTAGTATGGAGTCAGAAAGTTCTTTAGAAGCTCCTGCCATTTCGCTTAAGATTAGCACTCCTTTTTTATTCAGCTTACTGGCTATATATTCTTTACATACCAGATTCATACCATCTCTCATAGGCGTAACAAGAGCTACGTCAGCCATTCTGTAGAAAGCAGAAAGTGCACTCAATGGGAAAGAACGATAGAAGTAATGAATAGGAGTCCAGCCAATTCTCGAATAATGACCATTGATTCTTCCTACCAATAGATCGACTTCTTCCTTTAACTCTTTGTATTTACCAACCTGATCTCTGGATGGCACTACTACCATGATGAGTGAAACCTTCTCCAAATACTCCGGATGCTTCTTTAAGAACCGATCGAATGCTTCTAGTCTTTGCGGGATACCCTTAGAATAATCTAACCTATCAATGGAAAGAATGAGTTTTTGCTGACCAATAGAGGTTCTGTACCTTACTTCTTTTTCTAAAGTCTCTGGAGCAGAAGCCGAAGCTTCGTATTTGTCATAATCTATCCCCATCGGCAATGCATCAACCATGATTTTGCGATTGTCCACGTTGATCATACCATTGCTATTTCCTATACCAGCCAGACGATTGACGGATGACAGGAAATGCCTCATATCATCATAAGTATGGAAGCCTAGAAAGTCTGCACCGAGCATTCCTTCTAATAGCTGTCTTCTCCAAGGGAGCAGTCTAAATGACTCATAGGAAGGGAAGGGAATATGAAGAAAGAATCCGATGCTCGCTTTAGGAGCAATCTCTCTCAATAGCTGTGGTAACAGTAGCAATTGATAATCATGGATCCAGATAGTGTCTTCTGGCTCTAATACTTCCGCAATGGCTAATGCGAATTTCTTATTCACCTTCTGATATGCTTTCCACATATCATCATCAAATACTATGTATTGATTGAAATAATGGAAATTGGGCCAAAGCGTTTCGTTGCTAAACCCTTCATAGAAGTCTTCTATCTCATGATTGGTGAGAAATACTGGCTTCATGCTTTCTTTCTTGAGATTTTTAGTAATCTCACTACGGTGACCCGAATTTGGCACAGCCAAGCCTGGCCAACCTATCCAGATATTATCACCTTCCTTATAAATAGAACCAAGTCCTGTAGCCAAACCGCCCTCGCTAGGTTTGTACTCAAACTTTCCCTTTTCTTGGGATATTTTTACCGGTAATCTGTTGGAAACGATTATCGTTTTTGCCATGATTTGCTAGTTATTAGGCTGTTTTTTCAATTATATGTTTGATACGAAAGCGATGGGCGGGGTGTTATCCAAAGCTATTTCTTAACCGTATCTTAGTCAATTTTCTTTTGGTGTCTAGAGGAAAATCTCCTTTCATCATCCAATCATAAAAACTGTGTTCTTTTTGAAGAACTTCGGTCACAGGCTTTCCTCTGTGTTTTCCAAAGTTAAACACTTCTACACCATCGTCATTGAAAACTATTCGTCCAGCTAAGTCTACCATTCTCTGATTAGTCAATTCGTGAAGCACAGACATATCATTTTTGATAGTGCCAAGTTCATTTCCACGAAGGTCTGTGACAGTTTCGTTTTCGTATTTTTCTACCTGAGCTTTGAGCACTTCGTAAGTTGCTTTAGTGTCGGCCAAAGCACTGTGTGCATTGACTAGTGTTTCATTACAATAGAACTTGTAAGCGGCTGATAAGTTACGCTTTTCCATAAGGTGAAAAATCTTCTGAGCATCCACAAGCTTTCTTTGCTCTACTTCAAAATCCACGTCGGCTCGTAAGAACTCTTCCACTAGCATTGGCACATCGAACTTGAGAATGTTAAATCCAGCAAGATCACAACCTTCAAGCCACTGAGCCAAAGATTTTGCCACTTGCTTGAAGGTAGGGGAGTCTTTTACATCTTCATCATAGATCCCATGAATAAGACTGGTCTCGACCGGAATCGGAATAGTTGGGTTAATCCTCCTGTCTTTTTCTTCCATGGTACCATCAGGCATTATTTTTATTAAGGCCATTTCCACTATTCTATCTGTAGAGATATTGGTCCCCGTGGTTTCAAGGTCGAATACGACCAAAGGATTTTTGAGTTTGAGCATTACTTGTAAGATTTAAGCGCGTTGAAGAATTGATTTTCGGAAACTCCAATTCTTTGAAGAAGTGCCTTGGCACCAGCCGCATGCTCTGGAAAGTCTTTATTTTCAGTTACAATCGACAAGTTTGATCCGTCAGACTCCAAAATATAACCATCAGAGGTTTTCGTATTTTTCAGCTTACTGTAAGGGGTTTCTTTCACATCTTCACGTTCCTTTTTGCCTATCAAAATACCAACAGGGTCTTCTTCAAAAAAGAAGAGACTACCTGCTTTTGGTAAGTTGTCTGCTAATATCTCAATCTGAGAAATGTAGTCATCAAAGGAGCTATACCCTGCCGGCACATCTTCCTTGATTCGATGTATCAGTAAAATATGTGGACTTAATTGGTTGAAAGCAGCCTGACCGTTAGTCAATTCGTCAGCCCCCCTCATGATTATGATTGGGGCGCTGGTTGTTTTTAGTGCTTCGCCATAACTGTAGAAGTCAGCGGGTTTTTGAATTTCTTGTAATACGTGCCTCACAATCTCATAGATGTTGTTGGCTCCATGGTTTCCACCAAGGTATATGCGCTGCTTGTTGTTTAGCGCTTCGGAATAGTTGCTCATAGGATTAGTGTATCTCTCAAAAATAGTTTAAAATGAACCCTCTCCAAAGTTTTAGGTCATTTAGCAGTTGATATGTTTATACACCTGTTTGTGTGTATAATGTGTTGGTAAGCTCTGGTGAATTATTGGCTTCAATCTATTGTTGATCATTAAGTTTGTAATCAGGTAATAAGCCGTTAAAAATCTATGGATAACAGTAACCAATCTTCTTTCAAATCTACCAAGCCAAGGAGGTTAGGAGTGGCAGGACTTTCTCAGCAGTTGGGAAAATTGCCACCACAGGCTATTGAGATAGAAGAGGCGGTGCTGGGTGCTCTCATGCTGGAGCGTGATGCGCTGACCAGTGTTATTGAGATACTGAAGCCGGGTAGTTTCTACAAAGATGCCAACAGGATGATCTTCGAGGCTATCGTGCAGCTGTTTAACAACAGTGAGCCCGTAGATATTAAGACTGTGGTTCACAGGCTTAGAAAAAATGGTCATTTGGACCTAGTGGGGGGAGCTTATTACGTTTCTGATCTGACCACTAAAGTCAATTCAGCAGCCAATATTGAGTACCATGCACGGATCATAGCGGAGCAATCTATCAAACGTGAGCTGATTCAGATTTCATCCAATATCCAGAGCGATTCATACGAGGATACCACAGATGTATTCGATCTTCTTGACAAGGCACAGCAGTCCTTGTTTGATGTGTCGGAATCTCATATTCGTAAGAATTTCGATAAGATGAGTGCTTTAATGACTCAGGCTATTCAAGAGATAGAAGATCGGAAAAACCAAAAAGATGGACTTACGGGGATTGCCAGTGGGTTTACCTCATTGGATCGTATAACATCTGGATGGCAAAGATCAGATTTGGTCATCATAGCAGCGAGACCAGGTATGGGTAAGACGGCCTTTGTGGTTTCAGCATTGAGAAACGCAGCTGTGGAGTTCGAGACTCCAGTGGCCATATTCTCACTGGAAATGTCCTCTGTTCAGTTGGTGCATAGGATGGTTTCCGCTGAAGCGGAATTGGAGTCAGATAAACTAAGAAAAGGCAACCTTCAAGCGTACGAATGGCAGCAATTGATCAGCAAAACGGGACAACTTTCTGCGGCACCAATTTTCATTGATGACACTCCAGCATTGAGTATTCTTGAATTGAGAGCGAAAAGTCGCCGGCTGGTTCAGCAGCATGGAGTGTCACTGATTGTGATTGACTACTTGCAGCTAATGACCGGAGATACTTCTAAAAGCTCTGGAGGAAACCGTGAACAAGAAATTGCTTCCATTTCAAGAGCTCTAAAAGGAATTGCCAAGGAATTGAACGTGCCAGTAATTGCACTTTCACAGCTAAGTAGGGCAGTGGAGACACGGGGTGGAGACAAACGTCCACAGCTATCAGATTTGAGGGAATCAGGGTCTATTGAGCAAGATGCGGATATGGTTATGTTTCTTTACCGTCCTGAGTACTACGGTATTTCTCAGGATGAGAATGGAATGCCACTACAAGGAATAGGCGAGGTGATCATCGCTAAAAACAGGCATGGTAAGCTGGAGAATGTTCAGTTGAAGTTTATCGGCAAGTTCACCAAGTTTGAGGATCTCGATGCATCCATCGGTGGTGGAGATAATTATGGGACAACATTCCCATCAGCTAGTGAGCCTAGTAATACTGATTTTACGATTACCATTCCAAGCAAGGCCAATAAGAATGATGATTCTGGTGGCGAGATGCCGTTTTGATCACTCCTCAAACTGAAAATTCAGATAAGCGGATTTGAGTTCTCTCAATGCATGGGACTCATTTAGTTCTTCAGCAAGAGCAATACCTTGCTCATAAATTTCTTCTGCTTTTTCGCGTTGGTTAAGCTCTGAATAAAGGGCCGCTGCATGGTAGTAGGTGGCGATATATTCGCTATGATTTAGCAGTAGGTCATCAAACAATTCTTTGCTTTTCTGCTTATTATTATTCAAGTATTCTATTGCCAAGGCGTATTTTGAGAATGGATCTTTTGGATCATCTTGAAGGAATTCATTTAGTCGTTTGATCCGCTCTTGGTTCATTAGAATATTGATTAATTTACTAACTTCGAGAACTTAAAATTAACCCTTAAAATAAGTAATTAGGAATGAAAATACTGGTTTGTATTACCCACGTACCCGATACGACATCCAAGATTTCTTTCACGGATGGCAACACCAAATTTGAAAAGACTGGCGTGCAATATATCATCGGTCCATATGATGACTATGCATTGGCAAGAGCTGTAGAATTGAAAGAAGCCAGCAGTGGCTCTATCACTGTTCTCAATGTAGGAGAAGCTGAGACAGAGCCTACATTGCGTAAAGCCCTAGCGATAGGTGCTGATGAAGCTATCAGAGTAAATGCCTTCCCAACGGATGCCTTGTTTGTAGCGCATCAGATCGCCAATATAGCTAAGGAGGGAAATTATGATTTGATCTTGATGGGGCGTGAGTCAATTGATTTCAATGGAGGACAAGTGCATAGCATGGTCGGTGAGATATTAGGATTGCCGTCTGTCTCTCCAGTGATGGTGCTAGATGTAGAAGGAAATACTGCCAAGATTCAAAGAGAAATTGAGGGAGGAAAAGAATTCATGGAGCTTGATATGCCATTTGTGGCGGGATGTCAAGAGCCGATTGCCGAATGGAAAATTCCTAACATGAGAGGAATCATGTCCGCTCGTTCTAAGCCATTAAATGTTGTAGAGCCTACTGGTGATGCGGCAGGGGTGGAAGTAGAAGTGTTTGAGCAGCCACCTGCCAAGGGAGCTGTCAAATTGATCGATCCAAATAACATGGATGAATTGGTAAACTTATTGAAGAACGAAGCAAAAGTATTGTAAGATGGGAGCATTAGCATTTTTAGAATTAGAAGAAGGAGCCGTTAAGAAATCCTCATTGGAAGCGGTGAGTTATGCTGCAGGAGCAGCGGACAGTGTGACTGCCATTGCATTTGGTAAACTATCAGATGAAGAGGTAAGTAAAGTAGGTAATGCAGGCGCTAACAAAGTGTTGCAAGCTACTGACGATCAGT
Source organism: Cyclobacteriaceae bacterium (assembly GCA_049115815.1). Classification (GTDB taxonomy): domain Bacteria; phylum Bacteroidota; class Bacteroidia; order Cytophagales; family Cyclobacteriaceae; genus Marinoscillum. The sequence continues at coordinate 117,040 of JAGDZO010000002.1, forward strand.
TAGCTACACCGAATATAATGGCCTATGCTTCTGCCATAGCAGAAGCTATGAGTCAAGAAAACGCTGACCTATTGGTAATGGCTAAATCCTCTTTAGGAGATCCTGTATCTGCTCGTGTAGCTATCAAAACAGGAGCATCATTAGCGACCAATGTGGTAGCACTACCGGACTTGTCTGACGGCTTTAAGGTGAAGTGCAGCATCTATACAGGGAAAGCTTTTGCTATCACCAAGCTGAAAGGGGATAAAAGAATTTTAGGCATCAAGAAAAACGCAGTACCTGTCAAAGAGGATGGAGGAGCAGCTACAGTTGAATCGTTCAGTCCCACGATCAATGAAGGAGATTTTAAAGTGAAGGTTACTAGCTCGGAGAAAGCAACTGGTGAGATACTATTGCCTGAAGCAGATTTGGTGGTGTCAGCAGGTAGAGGGCTAAAGGGACCAGAAAACTGGGGAATGGTAGAGGAATTGGCTAAGACAATAGGAGCCGCTACAGGGTGCAGCAAGCCTGTTTCGGATATGGACTGGAGACCTCATCACGAGCATGTTGGTCAGACGGGTATCAAGGTGAGCCCTTCATTGTACATAGCCATAGGAATTTCAGGTGCAATTCAGCATCTTGCGGGCGTAAATTCTTCGAAGTATATTTTAGTTATCAATAAAGACGAAGAAGCACCATTCTTCAAAGCTGCGGATTATGGTGTAGTAGGTGATGCTTTTGAGGTAGTACCTAGGCTCACCGAGGCTATCAAGGCGCAGCAGGGATAAATGGCAGAAAAAATCAAACTCGAAATACTCGGACTTTCGTCGAGTCAATCACAATCTGGATCATTCGCCTTAGTACTGGGCGAAGTAGAAGGCGTAAGAAGACTACCTATCATTATTGGTATGTTCGAAGCTCAGGCTATCGCCATAGAGATAGAGGACATCACGCCTAATCGTCCGATGACTCATGATCTTTTCAAATCTTTCGCTTACAATATAGGCTATGAGATCAAGGAGATTTTGATATCGGATTTGAAAGAGGGTGTCTTCTTTGCCAAGATTGTGTGTGAGTCAAATGGAGAAGTATTTGAGATTGATGCAAGGCCTTCTGATGCGATAGCCATAGGTTTGAGATTTGATGTAGACATCTTCACCAATGAATTTATCCTCACTGAAGCAGGAATTATCTTGACTGATGAGGAGGAAGAAGTCACTGATGTGAAAAGCAAAACCACCTCTTCTTCGAAACCAGAGCCAGTTTCTAAGAGCTTGGAGGACTTATCTACGGATAAACTCCACACCATGCTCAACGAGGCGCTAGATCAGGAAGATTATGAAAAAGCAGCCAGGATCAGAGATGAGATCAACAAACGGAACTAACTAGACCCCAATATGGATTTTTTGAGAGCACTTATTGGTCTGGTTTTTTTAGTGGCTGTGGCCTTTGTGTTCTCTTTGAAACGAAAAGCTATTGACTGGAGGTTAGTAACCATTGGTATTGGCCTACAGATATTATTTGGTTTACTCATTACCAAGATTGAGTTCGTAAAACTGGCCTTTAACTGGATCAGTCAGAAATTTGTGGTCTTGTTGAGTTTCTCATCGGATGGAGCTTCTTTCCTTTTTGGGGATTTGATGAATACCGAAAATATGGGGTTCATTTTTGCCCTTCAAGTGCTCCCAACCGTAATTTTCTTTTCCACATTGACTTCAGGTTTATATTATCTAGGCGTTCTTCAATGGATTGTGAAGGGTATAGCCTGGATCATGTCCAAGACCATGAAGCTCTCAGGTGCTGAATCTTTATCTGCTGCAGGAAACATCTTTCTAGGGCAGACTGAGGCGCCACTTTTGGTACGGCCGTTTGTAGCTAATATGACCAACTCAGAGTTGATGTGTCTGATGACGGGAGGGATGGCAACCATAGCAGGTGGTGTATTGGCTGGGTATGTGGCTTTTTTAGGAGGCGGAGATCCGGTGGCTCAAGAGAAGTTTGCCGCTTATCTATTGAGTGCCTCTATTATGAATGCTCCTGCGGCGATTGTGATGTCCAAAATCATGCTCCCAGAACTCAATAAGGATAATATCAATATGGACTTGACTGTGTCTTCAGATACTATGGGTGTCAACTTAGTAGACGCATTGGCGAGAGGAGCTTCTGAAGGTTTGAAATTAGCTTTGAATATTGGTGCGATGTTGTTAGCATTTATTGCATTGATAGCTGCTGTGAATTACATACTTCTAGCTATAGGAGATGCAACAGGACTCAACGCTATGATCGTCTCATCTACTGATGGAAGTTTTGAGGGTTTCTCTTTAGAATATTTACTCGGTCAGGTATTTAGGGTGTTTGCCTTCTTGATAGGCGTAGAATGGAGTCAATCCCTACAGGTAGGAAGTTTGCTAGGGCAGAAGGTGGTTGTCAATGAATTTGTGGCTTATCTCGGCTTATCAGAGTTCGTGGCAGCTGGCACACTCAATGCAAAATCTATAGTCATTGCGACATACGCTCTTTGCGGATTTGCCAACTTCAGTTCTATCGCTATTCAGATAGGGGGAATCGGAGGTATGGCACCTACTCAGCAAGGCAATATTTCTAAGCTAGGATTAAGAGCACTCTTTGCGGCTACCATGGCCACCATGATGACAGCTGCAATAGCTGGTGCATTGATGGTATAATCCTACTATTCTATTTCTATTTTTCGGAGAGATGCATCCATCATCAAGGTGGCAGCTGCTGGATTGGTCGCCAAAGGAATGTTGTGCACATCACAAATTCTCATCAACATCTGAACATCTGGTTCGTGCGGATGCTTATCTAGAGGATCTCTAAAGAAAATCACCAGATCAAGCTTTTTCTCTGCTGCCTCTGCTGCTATCTGCGCATCACCTCCAAGTGGACCTGAGAGATAACGATGTACCTTAAGACCTGCCTTCTCTACATGAGAACCTGTGGTTCCGGTGGAGATAAGAGATACTTTTTCCAACCAGTCTTTGTACTTCAATAAGAAGGCGACCATATCTGCTTTCTTACCATCATGAGCGATTATTGCAATTTTCATTTTGTGAAATTATTAACCTTACAAGTGTTATCGTTTGAATAAATTTTAATAAAAGAGATAAAATATTTCGAATATCATCAAATGTAGAATATAATTCTGCGGGTGACTCTTATTCCTTAATTTGGGTTAAAGTTATAATTCTTTTGATAACCAAAATTTAGAACACAATGAAGAAATTATTATTCTCTCTTTTAGCGGTATTTTGCTTTCATTTTACTGTAAAAGCCCAATTATGTTGCAATGTAGTAGACGGCAGTGGAGTAGCTGTTGTAGCTACTAATGGATTATGTGTCATTGCCCCGAACTTACCATCTCCTGACTGTGCAGGTGGTGATTCTGACGGTGATGGTGTTGCAGATGCTGATGATGAGTGCCCGCACGAAGCAGGAACTGCTGAAAATGGTGGTTGCCCTGATCTCACAGAAGATGAAATATCCGTACTAAAGGCTGCGTTAGCAGGTGTGGAATTCAAAACTGATAGTGACGAATTGATCGGAGATTCTGAGTCTAAACTGGATGCTGTGGTTGCTTTGATGAAAAAGCATCCGGATTTTAAGTTGAAGATATCTGGGTATAGCGACAATACTGGGGATTCAGCTTACAACTTAGAACTATCGGATAAAAGAGCACATGCTGCAGAGTCCTATATTATCGAAAAAGGTGTGAGTGCTTCTCGAGTAATGGCCAAAGGATATGGTGAAGAGAATCCAGTAGCGGACAATAGCACTGCTGAAGGTAGAGCAAAAAATAGGAGAGTTGAGTTTGAGTTAGTTCATTAATTGTCCCCGCTCTAATTAAAAGAAAAACGCCCAAATCAGCTAGCACTGTTTTGGGCGTTTTTGTTAGATCAGGTTTACCTAGTCCTTAAAAGGACTCAGGTCTAATTCACTCATTTGTACTTTGAAAGTATTCCAATCTTCAGACAAGTAGTTGTCCACTATTTCGTTGGCATCATTCATCAATTGATTGAACTTATCAATCAACTCTTGCTCGTTACTCGTTGGGGCTGTAGATCCATTTTCTAAATAGAAAATTGCCATTCCATAGTAATAATTGACATGATCAGTCTGATCAGCGGTGATTCCTTGTCGCTTATCTTCTTTTCCTAAATATAGGTCGAGCATGGCATTCAGGCTATCTTTAGTAGTCTTGGTTAGTTTCAATTCTTCCTCAAATTTCTTTTCATCTTTGAGCTTCATTCTGCTCTCTAGCTCCTTGCAAACGATGATTTTCTCTTTGAGCTGCTCTACTCGACCTAAGCCAAGTTCCATGTCATCTTGCAGTGCATTCACGGCTTCATATTTAGCCTTGAGTACTTCTAGGGGTGTGTCAAGTCTTGGGTCATTTTTCACCTCAATTTCGGACTCTGAGCTTTCACCTGCATAAGACAGTTTCAATCTATATGTCCCTGGCAACACTAAAGCACCGCTTGGTTCACGTTTCTTATTCAGCTCTGATCTCGTGAGTGAATAAATTCCCTTTTCGTCCAGTCTCCAGCGCATTCTATTGATACCACTATCTGCAGGAATTTTCATTTTCAAAGTCCGAATGAGCGATTCGCCATTGAATATTTCGAGCGTAAGGGAGTCAGTTGAAGGTTTGGATTCATCCTCTTCTTTGTCTTCGTCCTTCTTTTCCTCTTTCTTCTCTTCTTTAGGCTTGTTGATGACATATGAGATGATGGCACCCGATCTTCTATTCTCTCCATTGAACATCCCATCAGCACCAAAGCGGGTTCCGGTTGCCTCTTGATATTCTACATTGTATGCCGTAGGCGGAGTGAAAAGGTGAATCTTCTTATTGAGCAATGAAGCGCCTTCACTGGCCAGAGCCCTCAAAGGACGAATGTCATCCATCACATAAGCTGCTCGGCCGAATGTCCCTATCACCAAATCATGCTCTCTTGGGTGAATGATCAAATCCATGGTGTTCACCGTGGGATACTCGTTGGTCCATTTAGTCCAAGTGTTTGCTTCATCAATAGAAATGTAGAGCCCATCATCGGTTCCCAAGAACATTAATCTAGGTTCGGTCGGATCTTGAACGATAGAAAGCGTATAGCCTGAAACGTCATTTTCGTCAGCGATTCTAGTCCACGTCTTTCCAAAATCTTTGGTCCGATAGGCGTAAGGTTTGAAATCGAAATTCCTGTAATTGTTGGCTACTATTAGCGCTTCGCCCTTGTTTTTGTTAGAGACTTTGAGCTGCGGAATCCAAATGTTCGCCGGAAGGCCTTTGATGTTTTTGGATACATTGACCCAAGAGTCCCCACCATCTTTGGTGATCTGAACATTACCATCATCTGTGGTGGCCCATATGACATTTTCATCAAGTAGGCTAGGAGTGATGGCCAAAATGGTGCAGTAGTTTTCAGCACCTGTGGCGTCCATGGTCAGACCACCACTTTCGCTCTGTTTCTGCTTCTCAGGATCGTTCGTAGTAAGATCTGGCGATATGATCTTCCAGGTCTGTCCTTTATCAGTGCTCTTATGTACAAATTGACTTCCGAAGTATATGCTATTGTTGTCAAAAGGATCTTGAGCAATAGCGGCATTCCAATTGTATCTCAGCTTGACTTCTGACATTGGAGCCAGAGGTCTCATGTATTCATAATAACCATTCTCGCGATCATAGCGACCCAACCAACCCTCTTGCGAAAGAGAGAAACCATATCTGCTATCATCGGCATCAGGAACTACATCAAAACCATCACCAAAGCTGACCTCTTGCCAATAGCTATTTCTGATCCCCTGAGATCGCCAAACGTAGGCAGGTCCAGCCCATGAGCCATTGTCTTGCATGCCGCCATACACATTGTAAGGAAACTCATTGTCCACAGCTATGTGATAAAACTGAGCAATGGGGATGTTTTCCACAAACCTCCAAGTCTTACCCCGATCTCTTGAGATGTTTAGTCCGCCATCATTTCCATCTATGATGTAATTCGGGTTATCCGGGTGAATCCACCAAGCATGATGGTCGGGATGTACTCCTCTGGTGGTATTGTACGCCGGCATCAACTGGCTGAATGACTTGCCACCGTCATTGCTTACGTTGACGTAAGTGAATACCGAATAAATTCTATTTTCGTTGATAGGGTCCACGAAAAGGTCACTGTAGTAGAATGGCCTGTTTCCGATACCCGGTTTTTCACTGACCAATTTCCATTTGAAGCCTCCATCCACACTTTTGTAGAGACCATTTTTCTTAGACTCTATGAGGGCATAGACCACATCAGTGTTGCTTGGCGCAATCGCTAAACCTATTCTTCCCAATTCGCCTTTAGGTAGTCCATCTTCACTTGTTTTCTTTGTCCAATTAGCGCCTCCATCATGCGTAATGTATAAGCCTGAACCTTCACCACCTGATGTGAAAAAATATGGTTGACGGTAGTGCTCCCACATGGAAACAATCAATTTGTTGGGGTTTTCAGGATCCATTACTAGATCGGCAGCTCCGGTTTTGTCATTTACGTAAAGTATCTGACTCCAAGACTTACCTCCATCCGTAGTTTTATAAACTCCGCGCTCTGGGTGTATTCCCCAAGGGGAACCAATAGCCGCTACATAAACAGTATTTGGATTTTGTGGGTCAATGATGATGCGATGGATGTTTCTGGTTTTTTCTAGTCCAACTTTTTTCCATGTTCTACCGGCATCTAAACTCTTGTAGATACCATCTCCTCCGTTCAGGGAGTTTCTTGGGTTTCCTTCTCCCGTCCCAACCCATATCACAGACGGATTAGATTGCTGGATAGCCACAGCTCCTACAGATCCGGTAGTTTCGCTCGTGAATACTTCATCCCAGCTAGTGCCTCCATTTTCTGACTTCCAGAGTCCGCCTGAAGCTGACCCTACATAAATAATTTCAGGTTTTGAGTTCACCACGTCGATAGACGTAATCCTACCCGCCATACCTGCTGGGCCAATGCTACGTGGTTTAATGCCTTTGAGGAGGTCCATGTCTAGCTGTGCGAATAACAAACTAGGCAGGACTAATAGTAGTAGTGTAAAGAGTTTCTTCATTTGGGTAGATTGTTTTAATTGAATCAAACCTAGACAATTTAGCTTATTTGATTGTCGTCAATTCCGTGACTGGTTCTAGGTTTGGATGAGTAGTAAATAAGGTCTGAAAGACATAGTAATAATACGAACGCACAGTGCTAGTATGTGATTCATCAATAACCTGATGATGAACATAAAGTTTGAAGTCGCTTCGCTTACATTTCTGATTTCATTTATTGAAAAAATACTTTGTATTTCATTTCGATGGTTAACTTCATGACTTATGAAAATTCAGCATATCATATTTCTTGTTTTCACATTTATTTCGGGCTGCATTGGTACCGACTACCAAAACGACCCGAAGGACTCTGCTATTATGATAGATGTATCATCTGTGACCTTGACGAAAGGAGATACCGAGCAAATTACTGCTACGTATTGGTTCAATATGTGGGTGCAGGATACCGAAGTACAACTAAATTGGATCAGTGAAAATCCGTCCATAGCTACTGTGGATCAGACTGGATTGATTTCCGCTATTGAGAAGGGACAAACTACCGTCTATTGCTTTGCAGCTGGCGAAGATACTACCAATATTTCCGTAAGTGTAGTAGACGATCCGGACGATGTGGCTAAGGTCACCATCAATGGAGAAAGTAGTTCAATACTTGTAGGTGAGTCTCTTCAACTATCTGCTGAAGGATTCAACACAGAAGATGAATTAATTACGTCTACTAATCCTCCTACATGGAATTCCAGCGACGAAAGCATTCTAACTGTAGATAATGTAGGTCTTGTAATGGCTGTTTCTGATGGTATGGCAGACATCACAGCCACTATAGATGATGTAGTAAGTCAGCCTTATCCAATTATTGTTGGGAAAGTGGCTCGTGTTGGGATCTTTATGGATGCCAATGGTTACAGTACTTCAGGCATGGTTACTCTCTCAGAGGATGATTCTGGAGATTTGATCTTAGAGTTGCATGATGATTTTAAGACGAGCTTCGCTGTTGGTACTTTTCTTTACTTGGCGAACTCCACTTCAGGTAGTGTAGTTGCTTCGCAAGGTCTGGAGGTATCGGAGATTACGGGCAATGGAGGTGCTACATACAACCTTACCCAGATCAAATCAGATATATCTATCGACGATTACCAGTATGTTATTTCGCTTTGTAAGCCTTTTACGATCACTTTTGGCTCAGCCGAACTACAATAAATTATGAGAAAACTTTCAATAAGCATACTTAGCGCAATATTGTTGAGCAACTCTGTATATGGAGGAGGGGGCTGGGTATTTCAGAAGAATCAGGGTTATCTGAAATTTGGTCAAAATGTGATCCGAGCGGAATCGTTTTTCGGACCCAATGGAGATGCTACTTCTATACCAACTACCAGTCTATACACTACCAGTTTATACGGAGAATATGGACTTACTGATCGACTCAATGCTATAGCTTACGTTCCTCTATTCGTTCGTGCTACAGTCAACGAAGTTCAGTTTAGGCAAAGTGGCGCCAATCAGCCAGGACAAGAAAAAAGTACTTTGATAGGAGATGTGGACTTGGGAATAAAATATGGAATCATCCAAGATGGCCCTATCGTATTAGCAGCAAGTTTGCTGCTTGGATTGCCTTTTGGAAATTCGGAAATCACGGCGGAGAACATTCTCCAAACAGGTGATGGTGAATTCAACCAGCTCATCAGTCTCGAAGCAAGTCATTCATTCTATCCAGCGCCGGTTTATGCCTCAATTGCTGTAGGGTTCAATAACCGAACAAATGGCTTTTCTGAAGAAGTTCATCTAGGAGCGGAGATAGGCTATACTTTGAAAAATCTAACCATCATTATGAAGTGTAAGAATGTCTCTTCACTTTACAACGGCGATGGATCGGCGAGTGCGGCAAATGGAGTATTCGCCAACAATACCGAGTACTTTTCATATACTCCGGAGCTGGCTTATTTATTCAATGATAAGATAGGGTTCACTGCCTCAGCAGGCTTGGCCTTATCCGGCAAACGAATCCTCGCGGCACCTAATTATGGTGTCGGCTTCTTTATGAATCTTTAGAACTTGATACTCAATCCGAAATACGGAGAAACATATTGAGTCGCCTTATATCCTCCATCACCCGTAGGAGTGAAGGCCCAGTAATAATCCAATCCCGTAGCTAAGAACTTGTTGAGGTGATAGATAGCCCTCAACTTAGCGAGTGAGCGCTGATCAAAAGTGAAAGCATCACCAAGATCCGTCAGGTTTCCTTTGATATAACTACCGTGGAATGAGAATTTGTCTGCCAAGCGATCCAAGTTGGCATGTACTCTTACTGTCGCTGGAGTTTCAGCCGATACCACATCAGGTATCATCAAACTACCTCCCAATTCTACTTTCTTCAGTATTTGACCAGTGAGGCTTCCGTAGATTCCTTTCATGCTCTGAGCCGCTCCTAGAGCATAGATTTTGTTGTCCTTATTGATTTCATACGTAGCATCGAAGAACTGTGGCAAGTAATGATCTTGGTAATTGAGTCTTTCTATTCTGATATCTGTGCTAAGCAAATCAGCAATGAAATTGAATCTGAAGTTCAGTCCAACGCTCGTGCCTGATCCAGATTTGAAACCATCAGCTAAAGTCGTTGGCTCGTTCAACGAGTTGTAAGTTGCAGTGAGTGAGTCTGTTAGAAGTGGTGATGAAATATTGAGATTCGAGTAATTCGCGAATAAATCGATCTGGATGAATGGGATGCTTAGTAGCGTTAAGCCAGCATCTATACCAAAAGCACCAACACCATCTCTAGTAAACATGTAGGTCGTGGCTGTGCTATCACTTGTTGGGATGTCAGTCTGATCTTTATCGCTAACAATAGTAGCTCCAATCTCAAATGTCTTTACTATAGGAATACCTGTAAAAATTAACGGTCTCACGTATGGACGAATAGAGAAAAGATTGAATGATCCTGGTGAGAAATCACTGTAAAGCCCCTCTATACCAACGAATCCTTTATAATTCACATCATAGTGTATCCCGAGTTTTCGCTTTTCAAAACTCGTAGAGTTGGTGTAGTTGTTGATCAATCCACCAAAACCGACCATGGTGTTATTCAGTTGCCCAACTTTGACATAAATAGGGTCTCTTTTCTGAATACCATATCTCACGTACGTGATCAATCTAGCAGCACCTACACCGTCTTTAAATATCTCAGTACGAATAGATTTGTCGTCTAAACCATAGAGGATAGGGACATTTAAACCTACACCCACTTTTCCAATCGAAAACTCAGGGTTAAGCACCATGCCCACAAAATATTGATTGTCAATATTGGTGACAGTAAGTCCACCATCAAACGAACCACCACTCTGCACGCCAGATCCCGCTCTGAAATCCTGAACTGGTGGCGTATCAGGTCTTTCTTTCTTCGGTTTCTTCTCTTTTTTAGGCTTTTCTTCTTGTATTTCTTCCGGCTCTTCTTGTGTAGTGGTGTCCTGAGGGATCGTAGATTCTTGAGGTACTTCCTCTGGCATTTCCTCTACTTGAGGTTCTGGTTCGGTAGTTTCCAAACTTTCTTCAGGTTGCTCTACTTCATTATTGGTAGAGTCCGAAGGGATATTATTTTCATTGATCAAACTATCAGCAGGTGGAGTAACCATTTGAGGCTCAGGAGTAGACTCAATTTGTGGTTCTGGCTCAGCTTGTGGCTCTGGTTCGACAACCTCCTCAGGTGCTTGCTCTACGGGTTGATCTTTATTTTTCTTCTTCTTTTTCTTCTTGGAATCTTCCCATAAATAGGAGTAATCAGAGTAATCATCAACCCCAGAATCTTGAGCATTGATGGGCGCAACAATTCCAGAAAAAATCAGGATCAATAATGAATACAGAATGGATTTTGTCATAGCTGTGAATAGTTCAATACAGAGTAAAAATAGTTATATCGCTGTATAATTAACCAATTTTTATCAGATAGTAGTTTTTCTTGCCTTTTTGAGCGAGCAGATATTTGCCTTGCAAAAGATCAAAATCAACCGCCGCATCCGGTGATGATATTTTGGTTTTATTGATACTTACGCCACCACCTTTGATCATACGTCTGGCTTCACCCTTTGAAGGGAATACCATTCCATCAGTTAGTTCGCTGAGTAGATCTGTGACATTTTCAGCACTCTTCAGTTGTGCCCTGGTTAATTCCGCTTGAGGTACTCCTTCAAAAACCTGAAGCAAAGTTTTTTCATCTACAGAGGCCAAATCTTCGGTAGTACTTTTTCCAAATAGAATAGCAGAAGCCTTAATGGCCATGTCCAGTTCTTCTTGAGAGTGCACTCTCATTGTGATCTCTTCCGCCAGTGCTTTCTGAAGGCTGCGCTGATGCGGGGCCTCTTCATGAGCAGCTATTAGCGCGTCTATTTCTTCGTGAGACTTGGTGCTAAAAATTTTGATGTATTTCACCACATCTTCATCCGAAGAATTGATCCAATACTGGTAGAATTTATAAGGTGAAGTCTTTTCTGGATCCAACCAAATATTGCCTCCTTCTGATTTCCCAAATTTGGATCCATCAGCTTTGGTAATGAGTGGGGTAGTCATGGCAAAAGCTTCTCCCTGTCCCTTACGGCGAATGAGTTCAGTTCCGGTTACTATGTTTCCCCATTGGTCAGAACCTCCTAGCTGCAGCTTCACATTCTTGTTTTTCCAAAGCCAGTAGAAGTCATACCCCTGCACCAGCTGATAGCTAAATTCTGTAAAAGAAAGACCCGTTTCTAATCTGCTTTTCACAGAATCCTTGGCCATCATATAGTTAACCGAAATGTGCTTACCTACATCTCTGATGAATTCTAAAAAATTAAATTCTTTGAACCAATCATAGTTATTGACCACCTCAGCGGCATTTTCACCCTCAAAGGATAAAAACTTCTCCAGCTGAGCTTGAACGCCTTTTATATTGTGATTGAGGGTCTCTTCATCTAGTAGATTACGCTCCGATGATTTACCACTAGGATCACCCACCATTCCAGTGGCTCCACCTACGAGTGCAAATGGTTTGTGACCAAATCGCTGAAAATGCATCAAGGTCATGATCTGGACAAGATTACCTATGTGTAAGGAATCTGCAGTCGGATCAAATCCAATATATGCAGATGTCATTCCTTTGTTCAAAGTATCTTCAGTTCCGGGCATGATATCATGTACCATACCTCTCCATTTCAATTCCTCAACGATATTTTTCATCTTAATTTTTTCCTATTCAAATTGGCTTGCAAAAATAGATGCCTTTTATTCTTCGACTCCTATTTCTGCGTTTTTTTAAGATTTAGGAACTAGTTCGAATGATGTTTTCAGAATTGGCCAAATGTTTACTTACTTGGTAGTTAATATTTTGATTGACCAACGGACTTTCTACTCCAAAGCAATGTTAACTTTACCTCATGGCGGAATACGTTCAAATCATCAAGGACCTCAATAGCGGTAAGTACGCGCCAATTTATTTTTTGCAGGGAGATGAGAGTTTTTTCATAGACAATATCATCGATCATATAGAAGAAAAGGCCTTAGATGATACGCAGAAAAGTTTTAACCAATATGTCCTCTATGGCAAGGAGGTCACATTCACAGATATTCTCAATGTAGCTCGCAAATACCCAATGATGGGAGAGCGCCAAGTGGTGATAGTAAAAGAAGCGCAGGAAATGCGCGATTGGAAAAAGGAAGATGCACAAAAACTTCTGATTGCCTACTTAGAAAATCCGTTACCATCTACCATTCTTGTTTTTGGACATAAGTACAAGACCCTTGATCGCAGGACTAAGATTTCCAAAGCCCTCGAGAAGAGCTCTGAGTTTCTGATTTCCAAGAAGATATATGATGATAAAGTACCAGGCTGGGTGAGTGCTTATGCCAAAGCAGCTGGAGCCAATATCACAGACAAAGCCGTTATGATTTTGGCTGAAAATATTGGCAACAATCTTCAGAGACTAGCCAACGAAATCAACAAACTACAGATCAATGTAAAAGATGGTGAGGTAATCAATGATATCGCTGTTCAGAAATTTGTTGGGATTAGCAAAGACTACAACACTTTCGAATTGCAAAAAGCACTCTCGTTGAAAGATGAAGTCAAAGTTTTTAAGATTATCGAATATTTCGCAGCTAATCCATCGGCTAACCCAATGATTCTGGTGATTGCCAATCTGTTTTCGTATTTCTCCAAGTTGTTGCTGATCCATCATCAAGGAGCACAAGACCCAAATGCTGTTGCCAGAGCAATTGGCGTCAATCCTTTTTTTGCAAGAGAGTACATTCAGGCAGCGCGGAATTATCCATTAGCTGTAGTTCTTCGCAATATTGAGTTCATACATCAGGCTGATCTCCAATCAAAAGGAATAGGATTCGCGACTATGAAAGATGCTGCCGTGCTAAGAGAACTCGTATATAAATTGATGCATTGATACCTAAAAGCAGTATTATCCGTTCATTAGTTCATAATCGTAGCTTATTCATGAGGTCCATTTTTTTGATTGCTGTATTGATAGGAACCTTTGAGGTTGTCATTGGTCAATCTTTGGTTACCGAAAATTACAAAAACAGACTTTTCCTTGATGCATCTGAAGCATTTAGAGCAGGGGCTTATGATTTGTCTCAAGAACTCTTTCAAGAATATCTCAGCCAGCAAAATATAGAGAGCAATGCGGAAGCTCAGTATTATCGTGGTTTGTCAATGCTTTACCTTGAAGAGAAGGAGGGCGTTGACAAACTCGAACAATTTGTTGATGAAAATGGGACACATCCTCTTGTTCCCCAAGCCCATTTCAGGTTGGGTGAGTATTGGCTTAACCTCAGGAATTTTGAAAAGGCAGTGGCTAATTATGAGATGGTAGGTCAAAACAACTTGACCTTTGATGATGGTGAATCTCTCAAATTTGGGTTAGGTTATGCTTATTTCATGCTTAATGATTTTGAGCAGTCTACTCCATACTTAGAATCATTGATAGAATACCAAGGCACCTATTTTAATGACGCGTCATACTATTTGGCTAACATAAAGTACCAGGAGGAGGCGTTTCAGCGTGCTCTCGACCTGCTAGAAGGCACAGCTAATGATGATAAGATAGAAAGCAGATCCATAATTCTCATGGCCAACATTCTATTCCAGTTGGTAGAATATGATAGGTTATATCAACTAGCCTCAAATCAATTGACAAAAGCGGTGAATGATTCTAACAAAGAGCTCAATAAACTCTGTGGGGAAGCATATTATAATGAAAAACGCTATCCTAAGGTGATCGAACACCTACAGAGATACTTGGATCTTTCGGGCAATAGGGCAAACCCTAATATCTTTTTTAAACTTGGGTATGCCTATTATCAAACCAAGAAACCCAACGCATCGATTGAAAATTTTAAGAAAGCAGGATTGGCCAAAGGAGCTATAGGAGAGGTCAGTAGTTTTTATCTAGGTAAACTATATCTCGATCAGAATAATCTGAATTACGCATATTCTGCGTTTAAAACGGTATCAGAAGGTACAGATTCGTCTAATGAAGCTATCAAAGAAGAGGCCAGTTTTTTGACCGGCAAGTTGAACTATCAAAGAGGAGTCTATGATGAGGCCATTCTTGACCTTCAAAGTTTTAAGGACAATTATCCCAGAAGCAGGTGGAAAACTGAGGCCAACGAATTGATGGCAGAAGCTTACCTAAATACGTCAAACTACACGCAAGCCATCCAACACCTTGAGTCTATCGTGAATAAGACAACCAGCCTCAAGAAATCATACCAAAAGGTGACGATTCAGCAAGCCCAACTTTTATTCAATGATGCAAAGTTTGGGGAAGCACTGTTGCTATTGAATAAATCTGTGGCGTTTCCTGAGAATAGGTCATTGGCTGCCAAAGGAAATTTCTTAAAGGGAGAATGTCACACCCTACTTGGTCAGATTCCAGAAGCACGAAAAGCCTATAATAAGGCTATCGGTTCTGGTGTGGCTCCTTGGAAAATGGAATCCTCCTATGGATTGGGATATCTTGACTACAACGATAAGAATTTCGAAAAGGCGATCACCCATTTCGACCAATTTATCAATCTTTCTAATTCGTCTCACGAGTACTATCAAGATGCATTGCTGAGGTTGGCAGATAGCTACTACGTCACAAAGCAATATGATAATGCCCTTGGCTACTATGACAGAGCAAGCACCAAGACTCCTTACATTCATTATCAGCAAGGGTTGATATACACCCTGCTTTCAGAAACCAACAAAGCGATAAATTCATTTAATCGCGTAATCGAGTCAAATGATGAAGCATTCGGGGCAAAAGCATTGTTTCAGCTGAGTGAGCTGAGAATGGATTTGTCAGAGTTTCAATCAGCCATTGAGATTCATGAGCAGCTGCTTGCTGATTATCAAGGGAGCGAATTGGTGCCGTACGTCAAATCTAGACAAGCTCTTTGTTTTGTGAATATTGGGAATTTGCCGAGTGCAAAAGATAATTACGTTTTTTTGCTAGAAAATCATATCAATCACCCTGTAGCTAAATCAGCTCTTTTGGGTTTACAGGAATTAGTAAAGCAAGGAGAAGAAGTGGATGGATTTGATGCTATTCTCCAGAGGTATGAAGAGGCTCACCCTGAAGATTCTAGTTTAGAGGTAATCGCATATGAAAGTGCAAAAACGGCCTTTTATGATCAGAACTTCAAGGTTGCTATCGATCAACTAAGGGGTTTTATCGAGAAATATCCATCAAGTTCTTATCGATTAGACGCTCAGTACTTTTTGGGTGAT
Source organism: Cyclobacteriaceae bacterium (assembly GCA_049115815.1). Classification (GTDB taxonomy): domain Bacteria; phylum Bacteroidota; class Bacteroidia; order Cytophagales; family Cyclobacteriaceae; genus Marinoscillum. The sequence continues at coordinate 132,858 of JAGDZO010000002.1, forward strand.
TCCTATTATAGAAGTCAGTCATGGCAACTGGCCAGTGAATCATATTGGGCTGTAGCCAATGCAGGTAAGACTGTCTATCAAAGTCGATCTTTGGACAAGCGAGGAAAGTCTCTTTTGAAATTGGCAGCTTACCCAGAAGCAATAGAAAACTACCAAATGTTGAAAGACGTGGCATCAAATGCAAAAGAAAGTTATCTGGCCAATGAAGGGCTGATGACCGCATACTACAATACTCAGCAGTACGATAGTGCTAGTTCCATGATCAAAGCTATGATGCAATCAGAATGGAAACCCGCTAGTGCTACTAGTAAAATTCTACTTACGAAAAGCAAGATTTTGATGGCTCAAGGGACTCCAGATATAGCGCTAGATGAGCTTATTCAGGTAGTCAATGACGTCCAGAATGAAAATGCAGCTGAGGCCAAATACCTGATTGGTGAAATATACTATCAACAAGGCGCATACAAGAATTCGCTGGAAATACTCTTCGACCTAAATAAGTCCTATGGCTCTTATCGCTATTGGGTTGGTAAGTCATTTATACTAATTGCTCAGAATTATCTCCAAATGGATGAATTGCTACAGGCGAAAGCCACATTAGAATCAGTACTCACACATACAGAGATAGAAGAAATTAAGGCTGCCGCCGAATCACTGATGAATGAAATTCAGGCTCAAGAACAGCAAGTCCTATTGCAGCAAGATTCAACTCAAACCGACTCAACCAAATGAAGAGGATCATAGCATCATTGTTAGTTTTTAGTGGTTTTGTGCTTTGCACAAGTGCTCAAGATGCCCCAGTAGGTGAAGTTGAAAATGCTCAGATCATTATCGAAAAGGACAAGCCCTTGACTTTGCCTAAAGCCACCAAAATATATAAGCCAGTTGAAGTTGAGATTGTTGACAATCAAGCATCCGATCTCAAATTTCAAGTTTCAGAACCAACAATAGAATTGGATCCTTTTGAGAGCAATATTGTCGTTCAACCTTACCAAAGTGTCTCAAAAGTGATCCCTAAAGATGGATACCTTAAAGTAGGCTTTGGAAATTACTTATCACCACTTGTATTGGGTAACTATATATATAAGGATAGAAAGAATCGCTTATCTGCACTTGTCGATATCGAATCATTTGCAAGAGGTCCGGTTCGAGAGGAAGAAAGTGCCTTTTCCAGGATGAAATTGGGGGCAACCTATGATCGTACACTAAAGAAGATGACACTAGGTAGTCAAGTAAACTATAGTAGAGAAGGCTATTATTTTTATGGTTATGATCCAGAATCAGAGTTGGTTAACCCTAATCCGTTATTGCTTGACGATAAGGTAGCTTACAATAGATTCAATTTTGGCTTAAGTGCGATCTCTACTTCCAAGGGTGATTGGTCTTGGATGATTAAGCCAAGCATTGAGCTGACCAATATGCAAGCTGAGTCAGTGGATTTCAACACGGAGTTTATCTTCAACAATCAGCTTGGCTTAACCTATGACATTTCCAAAACACTGTCTGTGTCATTGTTTTCCGATTATAATTTTGCGAATTATTCTAGTGGGTCAAATGATCAGAGGTATGTGTTTTCAGCTTCACCATATGCGAAGTGGCAAAACGAGAACCTAAGCATTATCGGTGGGGTCAATGTTGCACTTTCAGAAGACTTGTTGTCTAAGCAGACGAAGGTTTTTCCAAATATTAAGGCAAAATGGGATGCATCTGAGGAGCTTAGCATCAACGCAGAGGTTTCTGGAAATACCAAACTAAACACCTTATCGCAGATTCAAGCAACGAATAGATACCTCAATGACTCATTGGGTATTTTGAATTATGATGAAAACATCAAAGTAGCTATAGGGGGCTCTTATAAAATCTCGGAGCTGATGTCTATACAACCATATGTCAGTTATAGCAACTTTACCAATTGGCAGTTTTTTGCAGCCTCAGCTAATGATAGTTCGAGGTTTGAATTGCTCACAGAGACTGGCTCGTTCGGTAAATTGACTTTTGGAACGGCCTTCAATTTGGTTAAGGGAGCCACGCAGTTATCGGCTGATTTTATGTTTCATAGTTATCAAACGGATGTCTTACAAGAGGCATGGTATTTACCTACTTCACAAGTTTCACTTCATTTCGATCAATTAGTTGGAGAATCATTGAGAATATATTCTTATTTAAATTTCATGAATGGCATCATAGGGCTCAACCCAACGACCCTTGAATCGATTAACTTAAATCCTATTTTGGACATGGGTATTGGCATCAATTATAGGTTTAATGATTCATTTAGTGCATTTGCTGAGGTCAAGAATGTATTTGGAGTGGAATACGAACAATATCAAAATTATCCCGTGCGTGGTATAACAGGCAAATTGGGTTTTATATATCGGTTTTAATGTAGCATATTCGCATGCAAAAGATAAAAGTTCAGTGTTTTAGAATATTGAAGATTTTGTTAACTTGGATGCATATAAATCTAATCTAATGGCGAAAGACAAAAATAAAAACGAAGATCCAGAGGAGGAAAAAAAGGACATGTTCGATGATGATGAGGATTTCGGTCTTCCTGATTTAGAATATGACGAGTTGGATGATGAGGATGAAGATGATGACGAGGATGATGCGCCTGAAGCATCTACAGCAAGCGAAGAAGCTGCAGTAGAGGAGGAGGCCACCGATGACTCAGCTGAAGAATCTTCTGATCTTGATGTAGAGAATCTAGATGATATTGAACTGTCTGATGATGACCTTGAGATATCTGAAGAGCAGGAAGATTGGGAAAAAGAACTTGAAAAAGAGCTGGAAAGTGAGCTGGAAACTGACGAAGATGCTAATGCCTTTTACGAGGAAGAGTCTTTCGATGAGTTTGACACATCTTCAGATGACGAGACTCCAGAGATCAAGGATAGCACCTTTGAGATAGACGAGCCTGAGCCAGAAGCCGAGATTGAAGCTTTTGATGATAGTGCATTTGAGGACTCCACTCCCGAACCTGTTGCTGCGGCACCTGCACCTGCTGCCAAGAAAGAAGCTCCAGTTGCTTCTGTGTATGCCAATGATGCGGAAAAGGCAGCTAACAAGGCCAAGTTTGTAAGAACAGTGGTAATCGGTACGGTATTGATTGTTGCCGTGGCGTTTGCTTTGATTTACTTCTTTGATGGCGAGTCAGGAGATAAGGAAAAAGAAATCGCGAAAACTGAGAAACCAGTGGTGAAAAAGCCTGTGGCTGAGAAGCCAAAAGAAGAGGTGAAGCCAAAAGAGGTTGTGAAACCTAAGCCTACACCGAAACCGGTTGCACAGACCATGCCTGAAGGACAAGTAACCAAGTTGGAACAGCCTACTGGTAAGACCTATGTAATTGTTGGTAGTTTCTTTGACGATGATATCGCAACGGATTACGCCAATGAATTGGCTGCAACAGGAAAAAGCCCTATTGTAATTCCTCCGTTTAGAGATTCGAGATATTATAGGGTAGCTGTGGCTCAATTCGAAAACTTCAAAGATGCCCAGTCAAGTCTGGATGGCTTCAAAGAAGAGTTCGGAGCGGAAATTTGGCCTCTTAGATATTGATCTTAAATGTTTAACAATGAATCGTTTAGCACATCGTTAGTTGATGGGTTAAACGATTTTTTTTTGTCCTGATATTTTTATGAATAACATATTACTTCAAGTGGATACAACCGAAGCATTAGAAACCATTTCAGTCTTAGACTTATTGCTCAACGGCGGTTACATGATGATTCCCATCATCTTATTATGGATTGGTGCGATTTTCATTTTTGTCGAGCGATTGCTGGTAATAAAGAGCGCATCCAACACGCCGAGTAGTTTCAAAGATCAAATAAGGTCGATGGTTTCGCAAGGTGAAATTGATGGAGCAAGATTGCTATGCGCAGAAACCAATACACCTGTGGCTAGAATGATAGAGAAAGGCATCAGTCGAATAGGGAGCCCGCTAAAGAACATTGAAGTGAGCATCGAGAACATCGGTAAGATCGAAATCTACCGTCTTGAAAAGAACCTCAGTATGCTGGCGACTATTTCTGGTTCAGCCCCGATGATTGGTTTTCTAGGAACCGTCACAGGAATGATACAGGCTTTTATCGCTATAGCGCAAGAGGAAGGTGCTGTAAGTCCTAAGTTGCTTTCGAGTGGAATTTATGAAGCAATGGTCACCACCGCTGCAGGACTTTTTGTAGGGATTTTGGCTTACTTGGGTTATAATTATTTGATCTCAAGAGTTCAGAAGCTGATTCATAATATGGAATATTCAGCCATTGATTTTGTTGACCTTCTTCAAGAACCACACAAATGAATTTAAACTCAAAACATAAGGTAGAAGCATCGTTTAGCATGTCGTCTATGACAGACGTTATCTTTCTGTTATTGATTTTTTTCATGCTGACCTCTTCATTTATTACTCCGTCAGGACTTCCGGTCAATTTGCCATCGAGCAAGAGTTCTGCCATTGTTATGCAGAAAGTAAGTGTGACCATCACAGATGATCTGCAATACTTTGTTAACGACGAGGAGGTGAACATTAATCAACTGGAAGGCGTGCTTCGCAATGAGTTTGCGGGCAAGGAAGGTGTTGTCGTATTGCACTGTGATAAGTCTGTGCCTGTGGAATATGTAGTGTCGGTAGCAGGGATAGCGACAGCTCTAGAGGCCAAGGTTTCTATTGCTACCAAACCAGAATAATAGTGCCCGATCAGGATAAAAAATATCGTAGAATTGGTTGGTTTACGTCTTTGACGGTGCAGCTGGTAATGCTTTTGATCTTTTATTTTCTCATTGCTTGGAAAGAGCCTTTTCCCCCATTGCCGACATACGGAATAGAAGTAAGTTTTGGTAGCGTGGAGCAAGCTGCTGCTAGTCAATCCAATTCAGACACTCAGGAGGAACTGGAAGAGCCAACCGAACCTGTGGATGAGGTCTTAGAGGAGTCTTCAGAAGAAATTGATGAAGAGGTAGTAGAAAGTCCGATTGAACCAATAGAGCCCATTGAAGAGGTAGTGGAAGAAGCTCCTGACGAGCCCGTAGAGGTAATCAATGATGAGCCTTCGCCTGACGTGGTAGAAGAGTCTTCGGAAGAAGCAATAGAGACAAGTGAAGAAATTGTAGAGGAGGTGCCGGAAGAAGAACCGGCGGAGGAAGTTGAGGAAATTAGGGAGGAACCAGCCGATGAGATTGAAGAGCCCGTGGAACCGGCGGACGAGCCAGAAGATTCTCCCGCTGAAGAATCCAATGAGGAAGAAGGTGTCAATACCCAGGGTGATGAAGTGAATTCTGAAGAAGTATCTGATACAAAAGGAGATACAGAGGGTGAAGGTGAAGTGGGCACGGTAGAAGGTACCATTGACGATAGAGCCATCATGGGAGAAGCGGGCAATTCTCAAGGAGCCAGTTTACAGTTGACTGGTTGGAGTTGGGATGCACCCCCAGAGCCTGACGATCAATCCGCTGAAGATGGTGAAATAGTATTCGAAATCGAAATAGATTCGGACGGTTATATTCTCAAGGTGACACCCAAGCGATACACAGTTTCACCGGCACTCATGCTCAAATACAAGCAATCCGTTGAGCGATTGACATTCAGCCAGTTGGAAGGTGAAATGGCCGCCTCCAAGTCGGTCGGTACCATCACTTTCCTGATTACAACGAAATAAGATGAATTTTAGCGAGGCGATGCATTATTTAATGCAAAAACTCCCGATGTTTCAAAGGCAAGGCAAGGCGGCTCTGAAACCAGATTTGAGTAACACGATTGCTTTGATGGAAGGTCTTGGTAACCCTCACTTCCAATTCAAATCTGTTCATATAGCTGGTACCAATGGAAAAGGAACTTCTGCACACGCTATAGCATCTATTCTACAAGCAGCAGGTTATAGTACAGGCTTATATACCTCGCCGCATCTCAAATCATTTACCGAAAGAATCAGAATTGGTGGAAAAATGATCTCTGAAGAGTCTGTGGCAGCTTTTGTTACAAAATATCAATCACTAATAGAGGAGATTAATCCATCATTTTTTGAGGTGACCGTAGCTATGGCTTTTGATTATTTTGCCAGAGAGAAAGTAGATATAGCGGTGATAGAAACTGGTCTTGGAGGAAGATTAGATTCAACCAATGTGATTGATCCTTTGGTGTCACTGATCACCATGATCGATTATGATCATGCCGATATTTTAGGAAATACTCTTGAAAAGATCGCTGGAGAAAAGGCGGGTATTATCAAAGCAAATAGACCTGTTGTCATAGGTGCAGATCAACCAGATTTGCTCCATGTTTTTCGGCAAAAAGCCACTTCTGTCAATGCTCATATGAGTTTGGCGAAGCATTATCAAATGGAGGTAATCGCTAATGATGGAATCAACCAAGTAATAAGAGTAAAAGCATCTGGAAATAAAGAAGAAGAGATTATTGATTTTGTAACCGATATCACTGCGGAATATTTCGTTAAGAATCTCGCAGGTATATTATGCACGATAGATGAATTAGTAAAGGCAGGATTTGATATTAATCAGAAAGCTATATCAAAGGGTCTTAAAAAAATCAAGACCTCAACCGGGCTTCTTGGAAGATGGCAATTGCTATCTAGTGAGCCAAAAGTATTTGCAGATATCAGTCATAACATTGGAGGTGTTTCGGCTTTGTTGAAACAGATTGATGGTACTGATTATAATCATTTGCACCTTGTATATGGCACTGTTAGGGATAAGGAAGTAGACAAGATTTTGGCTTTGCTTCCAAAAAATGCCAATTATTACTTCACACAATCACATGTGCCTAGGTCTATGGCGGTTGAGGATTTGGTTGAAATAGCAAAGACTATGGAAATAGTAGGAGGATCTTTTGAAAATGTAAATGACGCCATTGATGAAGCAAAAAAGTTTGCAGAGAAAAATGACTTGATCGTGGTGTTTGGGAGTACTTTTGTAGTCGCTGAAATCGACGATCTGTGAGAAAGAAACTGATTCGATTTGCTGAGAATGCAAATAGAGACAACATAATAGAGCCGGGAAAAGATATTCATCAAGAAATAAAAGGCTCATGGAACCAACGATATTTTAAAAACGAGCGTCCTATCACTGTTGAGTTGGGATGTGGAGATGGTGAGTATACCGTGGGCTTGGCGGGTATTGAACCTATGAGAAACTACATAGGCGTAGACATCAAAGGGGATAGGTTATATCAGGGGAGTACTCGGGCTATTGCCGAAGGATATGCGAATGTGGGTTTTTTACGAACCCAGATGCATATGTTGGATCAGTTTTTTGAAGAGGGAGAGGTCGATGAGTTTTGGTTGACATTTCCAGACCCAAGACCTAAAAAGGGAGATATTCGGAGGAGGTTGACCAACCCCAGATATTTAGGGATTTATAAAAAGCTCTGTAAGCAGAACGGAGCCTTTAAGTTTAAGACTGACAGTACCTCATTGTTTGAGTACACATTGGAGGTACTAGAAAAAGAGTTTAAGGTGAATAATCTAGAGTATACCCATGATTTGTATAGGTCTGAATTACTTGAAGATCATTATGGGATCAAGACTAAATACGAACAGATTTGGTCAGAAAAGGGAGAATTGATTAAGTATTTAAAATTTAATTTTTAGTAATGATTGAGAAGATTAAGAATGGAGTTTTTGGTTTGGTGCTGTTGTCAATGTTGGTTTTTGTATCCTGTTTGGAAGGGATAGAGCCACCTGAGCAAATCTTACCATGGGAAACCGAACAATTCGAGACGGATCAGAACTTGATTAAGAAGTATCTTGATGAGAATAATATTAGCTACTTGGCAGACACCACATATGGTTTGAAGTACGTGTTATTGGATAGTGGCAATGAAACCAGACCTAACTACAATAGTGATGTAACCGTGAACTATGCAGGTTGGATACTTGGAGATACAGTCAATTTTGATGCTGGCGATAGTGTCACTTTCCCATTAAATCGATTGATTCCTGGATGGATAGTCTTGATGCCATATATGGGTGTAGGTGGGACTATGGAAATGTATATTCCATCTAGCATGGCATATGGCACTCGAGGTGCGGGTAGTATACCACCAAATTCAAATTTGGTTTTTAGGATAGATTTATTGGATGTGGATTGAATTTCTCAATCCTCCAATAACTCCAAAATATCCATGACATTGTCATAGTCTTTGAAGCCCGGGCGCTCTTCGGGACTGCCCTCCAATTCAAGTCCCAACAAGTGTGGTTGATCCAATAGGCTCTCGACATCCTCTGGCTTGTTGGTATAACCTATGATTACCGGAGACTTCCCTGAGAGAAGCTTGTTTAAAGAATTGTAGGTTTCTTCTTGATAATCGGTGGTCGCCACTACTGTGTATTTAGCCAATTCACTAGCCATTTCGAGTTTAGCAGGCAGGGATTCGAGATCTTCCTTACTTCGCATTACTGCCTTATAAATGAGGCCGACATTGACATCTTGAAGCTCTTCTAATTGCTCCAAATTCTGTACTTCTACATAATCCAGATTGAATTGCTCAACCGCCAATTTGATTTCAGCCGTATGTGCATTCTTAAACTCTCCGCAAAATTTAACACCCGCCAACCAATTGGTGATTTCTGTGAATTTTTCATTGTCTACAAAACCTTCAGTACCTTCTTCCAGGTTGAATCCTAGAATGTCCACCATCATTCCTGCACAGTAACGTGCATCGCTGAGGTTGTCTATTTTACTGATTTTCACAAAAGTTTTTAATGCCATAGTTTGAGCTTTGAAGTGCAAAAGAAATCAAAAATAGCTGTCCTTTGATCTCGATTTTTGTATTTCCTAAGAATTGGTATTCATACTTGAGTCTGTGATTATGTCTGCTCTTAGACTTTTAATTAGAAAATCTATTCTATCTCACTTCGGATGGGGTTGGATAACCAATGAATTTGATAATTTACATTTATTCAAAACACCTTTATTAAATCCAATTCGTTGAATCCCGAGTCTCAAACTGCAATACTCATTTTTTCCAGAACGGCATCTGCCGAATCTGGTCGCAAGAGGCTATTGGGAAATAGTAGAAGTAATGTTGAACTACTTCAGAAGCTTTGGATGAAAACACATCAGGCTGCTACTCAGACTTCTTTTAATGTATTCACTCTTACTCAGAAAGATCAATCTGGAGAAAATTTTGGACAGAGACTAAGTGGGGCCATAGAGCACGTATTTTCCTTAGGCTACCAACGAGTGATTACAATAGGTAGCGATTGCCCTGAGTTATCCACTGAAGACATCAGTAAGGCCCATGCGCTACTCCTGGAAGGTAAGGCAGTAATTGGGCCGGATAAAAGAGGAGGTACCTATTTGATTGGACTGACCAAAGCGCAATTCAATAAAGATGAGTTTCAAAATTTACCTTGGAAGACCAGTTCGCTAGCAGAGAATCTAGGAGCTATGCTCGTAAAGGTTCAGTATAAAATGGCTATGCTTGATGCCAAGAGCGATTTGAATAACAGATTCGATGTAGTTCTGATGTCTCGCGCTTCATACTCATTTAGAAAGCTATTTGCATTGACCTTTTCTAAATGCTACAAAAATGTTGATACAATTCTAAAGCAAACTCTTGTAGACTTTTCCCTAATCCTAAGAGGGCCACCAAGATTTATTCTTCCCGAATAGTTTGTTAAGAAGTCTATAATCAGGATCATTCTTTGATCCATTTTTCAATTCTATGAGATACATCATTATCAGTTTATTGATATCGATCAATAGTCTGGGTTTTAGTCAATCGTTGGTCACTAATCAAGTTGTTGATCCATCAGGCGAGCCGATTCCTGGCGCTACCATTCAAGTTTTGGGAACTCAAAGTGGGACCATTTCTGATGCGAATGGCGAGTTCAGCATTTCACTTTCGGAGGATCAATCTTTGGTGATTACAGCTGTTGGTTTTGAGTATAAAGAAATTAGCTATGCTGCAATTCAGGAAGGCGTGATTGCCCTCTCAGAGTCAATTAGCGAATTAGATGAATTGGTGGTCACAGCTTTCGGATTAGAAAGGCAACGTAGGGATTTAGGATATCCAGTTCAAGCGCTCAAGCCACAACAACTCAATTCAGGTTCGGCAAATTTTGTTGATGAATTGGCCGGACAATTGGCGGGTGTTACAGTGAGTCAAGGTGCTACAGGAGTTGGGTCGACCTCTAAAATAACCATAAGAGGAGAGGCTTCATTTACCAATAACAACCCATTATTTGTGGTAGATGGGATGCCCATTAATAATAACTCGATTGTGAATTTCGCCAACGATGCGGCTTCTGGTATTCAAGAGGTTGATTTTGGCAATGGAGGAATGGAAATTAACAGCACCAATATTCAATCTGTTTCCGTATTGAAAGGCCCGGGTGCGGCGGCCCTATACGGTGCGCGAGCATCCAATGGTGTCATTATCATCACCACCAAAGACGGGTCCAAGGCCAAGGGGCTTGGGGTAAGTTTCAATTCGTCGGTTTTAGTTGATCGCGCCTTTAGATTGCCTGAATTTCAGAACCAATATGGTCAGGGGAATTCTGGTGCATTTGCCTTTGTCAATGGAGCAGGTGCAGGTACCAATGATTTGCTAACCTACAGTTGGGGGCCAGCGTTTAGTGACGCCCCCGAGTTAACACAGTTCAATAGTCCAGTAACCTTGGCTGATGGCAGGGTGGTAAGAGCAGCAGATTTGGGATTATATGATGGTTTGAGCATTACTCCGACTCCTTTTCGAGCTTACCCCAACAACCTGAGGGATTTCTACCAAACAGGGATCACTACCGAAAACAATTTGTCTTTTGCAACAGGTTTCGACAAGGGGAACTTTCGATTCTCCATGGGAGATTTGAAGAGTGAATCAATCATCCCCGGCGTGAATTTGAACCGAAAGAATGTGAGCACAAAGCTTAATTTTAGTCCAACGGAGCGATTTTCAGTCAATACTTCTATCAATTATATCATTTCACAAAGTGACAATAGGCCGGCTAGCGGATATGGCTCAGAGAATGTAAACTACTCTCTGGTAGCATGGGGACCGAGATCCTTGAATACTCAGGCCCTCAAGGATTATTGGCAGCCCGGACTAGAAGGAATCCAGCAGTTTTCTTTCAACTATTCGTTTTTTGACAATCCTTATTTTATCCTTCAAGAAAACCGAAATTCATTCAATAGGGATAGGCTCTATGGTAACGTCATGGTCAAAATTGAGCTCACGCCAGGTCTGAATATTTCTGTAAGAAATGGAATGGATTACTCCAATGAATCCAGAGCTTATCGAAGAAACTTCAGCACCAATCGATTTAAGAATGGTGGATTTGCGGCTCAGGATGTTTTTTATAGAGAAATCAATTCTGACGTGCTCATCAACTATACCAAGAGTTTTTCGAAAGTATCGCTTGATATCAACCTCGGGGCAAACAGGATGGATCAGCACTTTACCAATAGTCAAAACCAAATTCTGAGCTTGGCCGTTCCCGGAATATTTAATCTGTCGAATGGTGCGTCTCCAATCGAGACCATCCAATATAGCCAGCGCAAACGGATCAATAGTGTTTATGGATTGATGAAGATCGGTTGTAGAGAAATACTGTTTTTGGAGCTAACAGGTCGAACTGATTGGTCCAGCGCACTAAGTAACCCTAGCTTCTTTTATCCATCATTGTCTGCTTCTTATGTTATATCCAATGCTTTCGATTTACCCAAACAAGTCTCTTTTGCTAAGCTGAGAGCAAGCTTCGCGCAAGTAGGAAATGACACCAATCCTTACCAAAATGCGAGTGTATTTGTGCCGAGTACACCCGTAGCTTCACTTCCGGCATTTACGGACGCTACTACTATAGCCAATCGTAATCTGCTTCCAGAGCAAACAACAGCCTTGGAATTTGGCGTAGATATAAGGTTCTTCAATGAGCGGCTGACCATGGATGCTACCTATTACAATTCCCTTACGGAGAATCAAATCATCTCACTTCCCATCTCGATCACTTCTGGCTATGAACGGCAAGTGGTGAATGGCGGGAAAGTGCGTTCGGAAGGTATAGAATTAGTGCTAGGAACAGTGCTGATCGATAATAGGAACCTTCGTTGGAATGCTAATTTTAACTATAGCAGAAATGTAGCTACCGTTGAATCATTACCTGAGAGCGATGGAAGATTGACTTTGGCATATTCGAGTATTTATGACAATCCTAATCAAGCGGTGTATTACCAAGTAGAGGAAGGTGGTCAGATAGGTGATATGTACGGCACAGGCTATCTAAGAAATGAAGAAGGTGAGTTCGTAATAGATGCTGACGGGAGATTTATTGTCGATAATACCTTAAAGAAATTGGGTAATTACAACCCTGATTTTATGCTAGGAATGGGTCATACATTCGAATATAAAGGCTGGCGACTCAATTTGCTTTTTGATTGGCGTCAGAGTGGTGTGATTGTCTCTCGCACACAAGCGCTGGCTGGAGTAGGAGGGCAGCTGATAGAAACGGAATATCGGCCAGCCGAAGGAATCATAGCTGATGGTGTAGTAAACGTAGGGAGCGATGAGAATCCGGTGTATCAAAGGAACGCTCAAGCGATCTCCGCGGAGAGTTATTATAGGCAATACTATGACCGCAACCATGAAGAAAACAATACCCTCAACGCAAGCTATTTCAAACTCAGATCTTTCCGTTTGACCTATCAATTGGATGAATTAGCCAAAAGAATACTAAACCAAGACGCTGGTATGAATATCTCGCTGATTGGCAGAAATCTATTCGCAATAAGCGAAATAAGACATTTTGACCCTGAGCAAATAGCCGTGCAGGGCAATAACTTCATAAGTGGTGTTGAAGATATGTCCTATGCTACTTCCAGGAGTATTGGTTTAAAAATTGACTTGAATTTCTAACATACGACCGATGAAAAATTATCTTAGATATTCAGTTTATATACTCGCCACGGTCTTGCTGAATGCTTGTTCACGAGATTTCGATGAGATTAACACCAATCCAAACGCACCTGTCGAGGTTCAACCTGAGTTTTTACTGCGCAAGGTGATCTTTGATTATGGTGAGCAGATGTCTTATGAAGGATTTACCGCTGGCAGTTTTCTGGGACAGTATTTTACTGGTACGGACTTCAATTTATTCGATAGAGGAGATTTGTATTCGCCACAGCTTGGAGGCAATCCCTGGCCGATACTTTATAAAAATCTGCGAGATAATGAAATCATGTTGGGAATGGCCTTATCCAATCCAGTTCATGAAGTTTACAAAGGACCAGCACTGATACTTAAGGCGTATATGACAGCCACTTTGACTGATCTTTATGGAGATGTACCTTATAGTAGCGCCCTCCAAGGTAAGGAAGGAATTACTTCTCCTAAGTATGATGCTCAAGAAGATATTTATTTAGGCGAGTTGGGAATATTGGCTAACCTAGACTCTGGTATTGAGGCAGTTGAGAGCTACAATGGCGTGCAGCAATTGGAAGGGGACTTTTTATTGAATGGTAATCTTCAGTACTGGGTTCGGTTCGCCAATTCTTTGAAGATCAAATATTTATTGAGGGTATCCGACAGGGTAGACGTAAGTGCAAGCCTCCAGGAGATTGCGAATGAAGGTAATTATATCCAAGACAATTCGCAGAATGCGTCTTTTGACTTCACAGATGAAAGGCCCAATAATTTCAGGATGGCCAATTTACGCGAAGGAGATTTTACTTCGTTTGTGATGTCGGAAACCATGGAAGACATTCTGAAATCATTAGATGACTCGAGAATAGAAACGTTTTTCAGACAAGCTGATAGTCTGTATGCAGATTCGCGATATCAGGGTTTGCTCAATGGTCAAGACGTGTCCACCAATCCCATTTCCGTCAAGGACTACTCTCTTCCCGGTGTGATTTTCAGGGAACAAACGAGTCTGCTCAACGCTAATTTTATGACAGCATGGGAAACGAATTTTCTTCTAGCTGAAGCAGCAGAAAAGGGATTGATCACTCAACCGGTCAAGGCTTATTACGACCTTGGAGTGGCACAAGCTTTTGAATATTGGGAGACAGAATTGCCAACGGATTATTTGAATAGCGGGAAAGCTGCTTTCGGTATCAATGGAGCAAATCCATTGGAGCAAATCATTACTCAAAAGTGGATTGCTAACCTTAACAACGGCTATGAAGGCTGGGTCGAGTTTCGTCGTACGGGCTTTCCTGCTTTGAGGTCTGTAGCTGCTAGTTTGAACAATGACTTATTGCCAGTAAGGTTACCTTATCCATCGAATGAAGAAGCTCTGAATAAAGCGAATTATGAAACCGCTTCTGGTGCAACAGACGCCAATAGTATCAACTTCAGAGTGTGGTGGGATGTCAACTGATCTAAGGATATGGACATAGGATATTGGCAATGGGGTGTTTTAGGAGGTTTTTTGATCTTGATGCTGGTATTGTCGCCAAAAGCCAGAGACACCAAGACCTACTATCAGGCAAGTTCCAATACAGGTAAAAAACCCGGACTTTGGCTTCTCACCAGCAGCTTGGTTATTTCTTGGATTTTCGCCAAATCCATCACCAATGCCGCAAATCTGGGTCTGAGTTATGGGATCATGGGCGGGCTGGCTTATGGCACCTATTACTTGTCTTTTCTTTTCGCCGGGGTGGTCATTTTCCGGATGCGTACCATAGGTGGCTATCGGAGCATTCATGAATTTCTTCGCATTAAGTTTGGCAAGAGTGCGGTAGTTCTCTTTTCACTTCTCATAGGCTTTCGACTACTCAATGAAGTGTGGTCAAACACCATGGTGATAGGTTCCTATTTTGGGAGCATTGGGAGCAGCTCATATTATCTGGCGATTTTGGTTTTTACCATTTTGACCTTGATGTATTCATTGCGAGGTGGGTTGCGTAGCTCCATGTTTACCGACCTGATCCAGATGATATTATTCGGATTTTTATTACTGCTTCTGCTTTCGCAAATAGTTCCTCAGATCGATGTAAAAGAGGCATTTCAAAAGGATACTCAATGGTCAATGGCCGGAGGGTTGGATCTGGCATTGGTGGCGTTGGTACAAGTATTCAGTTACCCCTTTCACGATCCGGTGTTGACAGACCGAGGGTTCATATCTGATGAGAAACTTACGCTCAAAGCCTTCGCGTTAGCAACGGTCATTGGATTTATGTCCATAGTGCTTTTTAGTCTTATTGGTGTGTATGCCAAGCAAGCCGGGCTGATGGGAGAGGCAGCTGTGCAAGTAAGCCAATCCCTTAGTGTGGTAGCCATGTTGGCAATGAATTTCATCATGATCACCTCAGCATCTTCTACCTTGGATTCAGCCTTCGCTTCATTTTCCAAACTCATCAATGTAGACCTAGGTATTTTGACCTTCAGCATCACTTCAGGAAGATTGATCATGGCCACTATGGCCATAGTTGGGACCATTCCAATATTCTTTAGTCCAGCTATTTTGAGCGCTACCACTGTCTCAGGGACTATGGTGATCGGGCTTGCGCCAATATTTTTGTTTTGGAAGTCAAGTGTTTCCAGATATTCTTTTTTAGCCACTGTCGGTACAGGGGCGCTATTCGGGATAGGCTATGCAGCAGGCTACTATCCTGAAGGATTGGTCTTGTGGGATACTCCCTATGGAGAATTGCTATCCGTTAACGTTTTAGGTAGTATAAGTTGCTTTGTTGTTTATTTTATGATTCGATTGGTCCATGGGAGAAGTTAAAAATCTAGGAAGTTTGAACGGTAAGATTCTTGTTTTTGGTGGTGCATATAGTAACCTGCATGCACTTCAGCGAATGCGAGAATTAGCTGCAGAAGCATCAATTCTCCCTCATCAAGTCATCAATACAGGCGATACAGTTGGGTATTGTGCTTATCCTGAGGAATGCCTCTCGCTTGTCAAGGACTGGGGAATCCATTCAATACTAGGCAATATAGAGATTCAGATCAGAGAAGGCCAAGAAGATTGTGGCTGCAACTTTGATGAAGACAGTCGCTGTGATTTGCTTTCTAAGCAATGGTATCCATATGCCTACGAGCAAATATCCGCACCAATGAAAGCATGGCTCCACCAGTGGCCCAATCAACTTCAATTTCAGTATGCTGGTAAACAATTTGCGGTGGTTCACGGCAGTGCATTGGATACTGCGGAGTTCATCTTCCGCAGCACACCTTGGACTCAAAAAGCCAAGAGTTTTGACTTGACCAACTCTGATGTCATCCTTGCCGGCCATTGTGGGTTACCATTTTCTCATGCCAATGATGAAAAGCTTTGGCTCAATGCTGGAGTGATCGGTATGCCTGCCAATGACGGTACTGCTCGAGTCTGGTATATGATTTTGAATGATGAGGATGGTTTAGCGTATGTACACCACAGCTTCCATTATGACCATCAGACAGCAGCCAATTTGATGAAGCAACATCAGTTACCCAATAGCTATGCAACTACGTTATCAACGGGCGTTTGGGACAACTGTGAGATTTTACCAGAGGAGGAGACGGGTATGCAAGGGGAGAGGATGGAGTTTTGAATTCTTATTGGCTTTAGTTTTCAGTTATTTATCGAAAAGAAAACTGTATAAAGGCAAGAATCAAAAAGTCTCGTTCATAAGACCAATCAATCACTTTTGACTGTGAAATTTTGCTCAAGGATATTGAGATGAGTGAGTTTTGTAAGTGCGATTTTTGCATTGTCTACTTAGAGCATTTCTTTTAGCGTCTGGTGGTGAATTAGAATTAATCAGTTAATTTTGATTTTTACTAAGTGATCATTTCAATTCATATGAGAAAGATATATTACCTGTTGATCCTTGTTTCAACTTACTCTTATTGTCAAGGTAGTAGACAATCTGATTCTTTAGCATTGGTTGATTTATACCAATCTACTAATGGGCTTAGTTGGCGAAGCTCATGGGATATAGAGAATTTACCTATGAATGAATGGAATGGTGTGACTGTGAGTGATCAGAGAGTTACAGAGTTAAACTTGAGCTTTAATGAGTTGTCAGGAATTCTGCCAAATAGTATTGGAAGTCTTTCTGAAATTGAAGTTATTAAATTGGGTTTTAACCAAGCTCTGGGTGGGCGATTACCTCTGGAACTAGGCAAATGTCGAAAGCTAAGACTACTAGACATTAGTTCGACTGCCATCGAAGGTGAAATGCCGATGGAATTTGGTGATCTCATCGATCTAGAATATCTAAACCTTTCGAACAATAAGCTTTCAGGTGACTTCCAAGAGTTGTTTCGACCATTGGGCAATCTTAAATACCTTAATTTGAATGGGTATGTGTTTTCAGATTCAATTCCGGACTGGATAGGTGAATTAGTTGCTCTAGAGGAGTTGTATTTAGAGGGTTGCAATTTGTCAGGTGGGATTCCGAATGAAGTGGGTCAACTCAAAAAATTGAAAACTCTGGTACTTAGATCGAATAGTTTAAATGGGACAATTCCTGTATCAGTTAAAGAATTAAAGAGCCTTGCAATCTTACGTTTAGGATATAACGCACTTAGTGGTGAGATACCAACAGAATTGGGAGATTGCCTTTCATTGAGTTTTCTGGATCTTTCACATAATCAACTTGAAGGTGAAATACCCGATGAGCTCGGGAATCTGACAGAATTGGGTATTCTTTCAGTTGGATCGAATAATCTAACAGGAGCTATACCAAGCAGCTTAACTCAGTTGGAAAAATTATCAGCCTTTTATGCCCATGAAAACAAATTCACAGGTCTTCCTGACTTTACCCATTTGATTTTGAAAAACGAGTCTTTTCTTAGATTTTGGGTA
Source organism: Cyclobacteriaceae bacterium (assembly GCA_049115815.1). Taxonomy (GTDB): domain Bacteria; phylum Bacteroidota; class Bacteroidia; order Cytophagales; family Cyclobacteriaceae; genus Marinoscillum. The sequence goes on from JAGDZO010000002.1 coordinate 150,611, forward strand.
ATGAACAATCAACTGCCGTTTGGGGATATTATTAAGAATATTTCGCTGAATGAAGAAAATGAATTTCGTTACGAGGGACAAAATATTCTGGATAAGAAATTCTTTGAAATGAATGTTAATGATATCGTAACCCTAAGTGTGTCCGATACGACCGAAGGAAACAGATACCTGTGGTACAAAAACAATAAACCTATTTACGAAGCAACTTCTTCAAAATATGAAATTCGATATAAAAGAGAGGACGAAGGCCATTACTTCTGCGAAATATCGAATGATCAGGTAAGTAATTTGTTTATTGATCATGATGGTTATTATTTGTTTGATAAAGTCAATTCCGCTCCAACAGATTTATCACTAGAGAATTATTGGATTCCTCAAGATTCAATTTCGAATAATTTTATTTCCAAGATCAACATCGAGGATAGTGATGTCTTGGATGCACATGAACTGTATCTCGTTGATGGTGATCGTGATTCCGAATATTTTCGTATATCATCTGATTCACTTTTTAGCAGAAATATATCCAGATTCGAATATGAACAGGATTACAAATTGAGATTAGGGGTAAAAGACTCATCACTCGCCTTTTTTGAAAAGGAAGTTACCTTACTTGTTGACGGAGGAAGATCTATGGATTCTTTGGCTTTGATTGAGCTTTATCAAAGCTTGGATGGAGGTAATTGGCGGTTTAAGTGGGACGTTGAAAATCACCCAATATCAGAATGGGTTGGAATATACCTAAATGATCATAACAGGGTTAGCAAAATAAGTCTGAGGTCGAATAAATTATCAGGAAATCTTCCAGATGGAATTGGTAAGCTAAGATTCTTAAGGGATTTAGATCTTACAGGTAATAATATTCAAGGAGAAATTCCAAAAGGAATCCAATACGCAAAGTCATTAATTCGATTGAGGCTGGGAGATAATGAGATGTCTGGAAGTATCCCAAAGGAAATTGGAAATCTCGATAACCTATTTAGATTGGATTTGTCAAATAATCATTTCACGGGCAAACTGCCTATAGAGTTTCAGCAATTACTGGGTCTTACCGACCTCTTTCTCCAAAGTAATCAGATCAGTCATATCCCTCGATTATCTCGGCTAAGGCTTAGGCACTCCTACGGTGATCTGCGATTACAAAACAATAAGCTCGGTCTTGAAAGTATTCTCAGAAATCTTGGAGTTGAAAATTTCAATTACTTTAATCAGTCAATAGATGAGACAGTTATTGATACAGTTAATTATGGACTTGTTTATAAACTCTTTGTCTCAGATACCACGTATGGAGCGTCTTACAATTGGTACAAAGATTTTGTAACCTTGGGAGAAGGTGATAAGGAGTATGAATTTATATTTAGTTCGGAATCAGAAGGGACATATACCTGTGAAATAACACACCCCGATGTTCCGGGTCTCGTGATTAAAAGAGAACCATATATTTTATATGATTATAACTTTCATCGTCCTACAGGAATCAGACTTTTAGGAGATTCCATTCTTGAAAATTCGGAAGCTGGAACTTTAATTGGGATTCTTCAAGCAGAGGACTTAGATGAAATAGACGATCATAGTTACAGTATTATTAGTGAAGATTCGACTTTTTTTTATGTAGAAGATGATAAGCTTTATTCATCATATAGCCTTAATTATGAAGATAGGGCAAGTGACGGTTACAGCCTAGTTTTTGAGTTAGTTGTTGAGGTTAGAGATCAGGCTGGAGAATGGTATCAGGCAGATGATGTCTATGTAAGAGTTATCGACGTTAATGAGAACCCAACAGATATTTTGTTAAGTAACTCTATGATAGATGAAGATGTCATGGTGGGCACGGTTGTGGGTTTACTAAATACTGTGGATCAAGATTATGGGGACTCACATATTTATGAAGTAGAGGGTGACAGTGACTTTTTTCTAATAAGGGGTGACTCGTTAATAGTTTCAAGTTCTTTGAACTTTGAAACTGATCAGAACCATGAACTTCATATTTCTGTAAGAGACAACAACGGGAATATTTTTCAAAAGATAGTTTTGGTGGAAGTACTTGACAAGAACGATTCCCCAACTGACATCAACTTGAGCTCTGATCGTATTGAAGAAAATCAACCGGAAGGTACTCTAGTCGGAAAATTCGAAACTATCGATGAGGATAAGAATGATTCCCATTTCTATCAGATAATCAAGGGGCTTGATAATTTCTATATGGAATCAGACTCACTATTCTCAAGTAGAACTTTTGACTTTGAAGAAGATTCAATACTGACTGTGGAAGTTGCTTCGATGGATCAGGAGGGGAGCGTTATACAAAAGAACTTTGTGATTAGTTTAGTTGATTTGGAGGAAGTAGTTACCGGAGTTCTGAAAGATTACACCTTCTCCGTTTACCCAAATCCAATGAATAAACAATTTGTGTTGAGTTATCGAATTGATCAGAACGCAAGGGACTTTAATTATAAAATCTATACGCTTTCGGGTTTGGAGATGCAATCAGGGGAAATTGATGTTACGGTTGGACAACACCATGAGGAAATCTCCATCGATAAGCTAGAGTCAGGAATGTATTTCCTTCGATTAAGTAGTAGTGATGGCAATTTTGTTAAAGCTGTGAAAATCGTAAAGTATTAGAATAAAATTCAAACCTCCAAGGTCTTTATGAGAGAGCAAAGAGAGCTTGGAGGTTGCTCGTCTCGTCATTCCAGTTTTTGGAGTGTAGCGGAGAAATACTGGAGTCTCTTTGAAGTGCAGTTGTTGCCTCTTCCCGTCACTTCGAGCGAGTGCAGCGACGAGAAGTCTCTCTTCTGAATTGAAAGATTTCTCAGTCGTACCTCCTTCGAAATGACAGGAAAAATGAAACGCTTATACCACGAGATTAAAATAGTTCTTTGGGTCGAGGTACAAGCCATACTCCTGAAGCTCTTTGATGTCATATTCTATGTCATCGCCCTGTATAGTAAACATTTCAAATAATCGCTCACGCTCTTCCTTGAAGTACTGATCAAAGTCAAAAATGAGCTCATGCGCTTTCTCATCAACCATCTTTAAGATAAAAGGCATTCTGAAAATCTCTTCGTCTTTAGTCACTAGTCCAAAAACTGAATTGCATGTCGTCCTCTCACAATAGCAAGTGGTCAGATGAATGAGAACTCCCGAATGAGGTGTCATAAACTTCAAATCCTTTTCAGACAACCCTAAGTATTCGAGTATTTTCGGAATAAAGCTAAATGTGTGTTTAGCTGACCAATGGTCAATTAATGCTTCTAAGGAGTACCTTGCCTGAATCGCTACTTCCTTCCCCAAGTCACAAACCTGTATAAGCTGACCGTGGAAGATGAGCTCGTAGATATTGCTAGATGCCTGAGGCGAGTAATCTTCATCTGATCCCTCCGTCGGACCTATTGCATCAAGTAAGAACCTATTAATTCCGCTTTCCATTATTATATGATAAGGGGATACAAGGCCATTTATATTGTAACTCTCACTTTCAAACCGATCATAATTATTGGGCCAATTGATTCGATGGTCGTCCGGCGGTATCTCTGAATAAATGATCCCTACTCGCTTGATTTGATTATAGTCCGTCTCTATAATTGAAAGTTGAATGCTCAATTTCGTAAATAATGATGGCTTTATAATCCTTGCTTTTCTTGGACACTTATTCCCGATCCCACGATTGGCTTTCCTGTCTTTCCCCGAAGTGCCTACCCACTACCGAAGTGCCTACCCACTACCGAAGTGGTTACCCCCACTTCTGAAGTACCCCTCCCCACTACAAAGGTGACTCGTGTCACCTTTTTGCCGAGAGCAGTCACTTCAGAGCTGACTGGAGTCGGCTTTTTACCGACTTCAGTCGGTAATTATGTGAGTGCAGTTACCTTTTTGCTCACTCGTCTGAGCAAATCACTCACTTCAGTTCCCTTTTTGGTGACTTGAGTTACCTTTTTGCTGAGTGCGGTCAGCTCAAAGGGCATACCCTAGAATAACTGCGATCAAAAAAGAAGCCCTGACGTTTCTGCCAGGGCTTGCTTCCAATCTACGATACAATCCAACATTTCTCTTAGATCAGCTCGAAGTTCTTCTTCCGTTCGTCTCAAATCGCTTCTTGAGGTCATCATAGATGGCTTTAGCTCCTGGGATATTCATCTTGGCAGCCATCTTCACAGAATTGTAGTAGCTCAGTGCTGCTACATAGGCTTCTGATCCGGCAAGCATGGTGGTATCGCTCAGATTGCTTTGGATTTGATCAGTGGTGCGCGTCAATGGGAGCAAAGCCGTCACCGCATCAAAGTCTTTTCCATTTCAGGCACATCCATATGCGGCGGTGCAAACTGTGGATCGCTCGTGGCATAATCCATCACTTTGCCTACAAAAGGCTCTGTGCCGTCACTCATTTTTGGTATGGTCTTGCGTTGCTCGGGTGTCAGTGCCAGTACATAAGGCGCAAGGGTAGTTTGAATTGTTACAAGCGCTGCCTTCACAGCGTCAATGTCTGCTTGAGGGATTTCGATCGAAATGGCATTTTCTGTGCTCATGGTTTGAATTTTTAGAAGTTATCAAAATGTTTTGCTTGATTATAACGCTATTATAACTTCAAGAATTATGTTATCAAATACCGCATTTATGGTATTTATTATACAATGGGATGATGTGGCATATTTGAGGTAGGCAAGAAGTGCCGGCTATTCTTGGTAATACCAAATGCACTCAATTGATTTTACTATTTTTAATGCTTACCCCATAGTTTCTATGACTAGGTTCATTGTCATTTCTATTTTTATCATCTATTCAACTTTGGTTTTCGGCCAAACAAATGATGGTGCCAATCAAAAGGAGGGAAGCACAGCTTCCATATCAGGAACCGTCCTTAGTGAGATTGCTAATGAACCTGTAGAAGGGATGGTTATTGTATATAAAATAGTCGAAGGTCCATACATTCCTATTGATACTGTCGGAATAGACGAAAATGGTGTTTTTGTTTTTGAAGGATTACCTCATCACCAATATATAATTAGAGCTAGGTCGAAAAAGTCACGATCAGGAGGTTTATACCCTACTTATTTTCCTAAAGCAGAATTCTATTCGGATGCTCAAATAATTGATTTGATTGAAGACGTTGATAGTGCCAATATTTCAATGATCACTCTGCCTCCATTTATAGAAGCATATTCCTACTTTGCGGGCTCTGTAAAAAGTGAAGTGGAGCTTCCTAATGGTGTTCAATCCATAGGGTGCACAATGTATCGGAAAGTTAGGAGTAGCAGAGAAAATCCTATAGAGTATGTATTATATGATTATGATGAAACCGATATGAATGGCATTTTTGAATATCAGGACTTTGAAGGTGGTGAATATTATCTTCATGTAGAATACCCTGGTATTCCATCGGATTCAAATGCATTTTTTGAATATAATGATTATGAATTCACTACTGAAATAACTGCTACAATAACCAATAGTAAAATCAATATTGTTATTGAAAAGGTGCCAATACTTAATGTTCAGCAATTATATTTTTCAGAAATAAAAGGCTACCCCAATCCAGTAATCAATGAATATACGTTAGATTATCAACTGTCCAGAAGTACTGATGATCTTCAATATTTCATTTATTCAACTGCTGGTACACAAATAGCTTCAGGCAGACTTGCTTCAAGAGTGGGCGCTCACCAGCATAGTATCAATCTGGAAAATATAAGCCAAGGGCTTTACATTCTTACACTTACTAATGCAGATCAATCGATTAGTCGTTCGCTCAGGATTGTTAAGAAGTGAGCTTGCGGTAGAATCTGAAGTGTGCTCTATCAAGGTCTTTGACTCACAGACCGGGTCGCGCAGACCGGGTCGCGCAGACCGGGTCGCGCAGACTGGGTTGCGCAGATCGGATCGCGCAGATCGAGTCGCATAGAAAGTCAAAAATCTATAAGTATTGATTTATCCGGCAAATTGATTTGCATTGAATGATGAGCACTTTTGAAGTCTCGCTGATCTCCATACCATTTTAAAACAGCCTCTCTTTTCAGCTTGGTCTTGTTGGCAGATATGAAAGCATAATAAGAACTATAAGGCCAATCATCTAGGGTATCTACAAAACCATGATGGATCGGGTTTCTGCGGATGTAGGTGATAACTGCCGTGAGATAGGCATCTGAGCTAATTTTCTTTTTCTTAAAATTTGGCATGAAAAGACTTCCTCGACGGTCGTACGTCTTGTTGAAGGCCTTGGAGTAGCTATTGAAGAGATTTGAGAACGCTTGCTGGTAAATTTTAGAAACTTCTTTACGGCCGAGACCTCCAAGGTTTTCAAAACCTTGGAGGTCTTTTTGGAGGTCTTTTTGATGGAGGTCTTCTTCATTCTTAGTCATCACCAAAAAATGAAAATGATTCGGCATAAGACAGTAAGCGTAAGCATCCGCCACAGGCTCGATGTACTTCGCCCGTTGCTTGAGGAAGAAGTAATAGTTTTCGCTGGTGCGAAAGAGGTTCTCATTTCCATTTGCATGGTTATAGATATGATAGTAGGTCTCTGGCTCCATTGATTAAATATAAATTATTGATGGTTAGAATTTCAAATAGCCCTCTATCAAAACCTCCAAGGTCTTCAAGACCTTGGAGGTTTACCAAGTCACTCAAACCTTTTTATACCTTTTAATCAGCGCAGCATAGATAAAGAGATTGGTTTTATGAGGCTAATCAGTAAGTTTCAAATCGAAATAAATCCCTAACAGGGTTTCAATCCCTGTTAGGGGTTCTGACCATTTTAATTCAACAAGACATTCGTCACACTCAGAAGTTTACCATCACCTAAATTCAGAATCATCCTCATTCCTTTGAGCCTCCCATTCTCTAGCAGTATCTTTGTGCTTTATTATCAATCGAACGTAAACGAGGCTGTGAACCTCGCGAGACGCACTATGAGTAAACACGGAAGAGTACTAGTCGCTATGAGCGGCGGAATAGACAGCTCTGTAGCAGCTGTGATGTTACACGAGCAAGGATATGAAGTCATCGGCATGACCATGAAGACATGGGATTACCAAACTTCGGGAGGCTCCAAAAAAGAGACGGGCTGCTGTAGCCTAGACTCCATCAACGACGCAAGAAACATTGCGGTAAGCCTCGGATTCCCACATTATATAGTAGATATCAGAGAAGAGTTTGGAGACTATGTCATCAATCACTTCACCAATGAATACCTGGAAGGGCGCACGCCAAATCCATGTGTGATGTGCAACACTCACATTAAGTGGGATTCATTGTTGCGACGAGCTGACAAGCTGGGCTGTGACTTTATCGCAACAGGACATTACGCCAACGTGAGAGAAGAAAACGAGCGATTTGTCATTTCCAAAGGAAAGGATCAACACAAAGATCAGTCTTATGCGCTGTGGGGAATTTCTCAAGAGAGCCTGAGTAGAACGAAATATCCATTGGGAAATCTGCATAAGTCGGAGATCAGAGACATGGCCACCGAGAGAGGATTTCATGAGTTGGTGAGCAAGTCAGAGTCTTACGAGATCTGTTTTGTGCCTGACAATGATTACCGTGGTTTTCTCAAAAGGAGAGTGGAAGGCTTAGAAGATCAAGTGCGTGGAGGAGAATTTGTACTCGAAGATGGTACTGTGGTGGGCACACATGAGGGTTATCCTTTTTATACTGTTGGTCAGAGAAAAGGACTCGGAATAGCCTTAGGATTTCCGGCATACGTAGTGGAGATTCAGAAAGAAAAAAACCGGGTGGTGCTTGGCACGTTTGACGAATTGTCCAGAGACGGTATGTATGTGAAGAATTTGACCTTGCAGAAGTATGCGTCCATAGAGGGCGATAGAAAAGACACCATTACCAAGGTTAGATACAATGATGCTGGCAATCCTGCCGTGATCGAGCAGGTAGAAGACTCCATGAAGGTGTTTTTTGGAAATGGTGTGAGCGCTATTGCTCCGGGTCAAGCTGCGGTGTTTTATGAAGGAGATGATGTGATAGGAGGAGGATGGATCAAGTCTTCATTCAAACAAGCCAATGAACCCTCTAAAACTGAAATGCCGTTTATTGGGTCTTTAAATTCTAAATGAGGTTCTTCATTGCCATATTGATTGGATGTAGCATGATAGGGTGCGATCAAGAGCGTGATCTGCCCTTGATCTCGGCTAGCCCTGATTACTATCCTATTGAGATTGGTCAATTCCGGACTTATTGGGTAGAAGAAGTTACTTTCTCACTTCTGGATCCTGATACCTCAAGGTATCTTCTCCGAGAAGTAATAGCTGATAGCCTCATCAACCCTGAGGGCGTGGTGCGTTATTTGATACATCGGTACGTAGCGGACGATAGCATTACATTCAAGTTAGATTCAGTTTGGAGTGTATATAAGACAGGACAATCCGTAGTTGTTACAGAGAACAATATTCCGTTTGTTAAGTTAATTCAGCCAGTTGACCGTAGTAGGACGTGGGATGGCAATGCTTTCAATAGGTTATCAAGTCTGACCTATTATTTTCAAGAGTCAACCATACATCCCAATGTTACGGTCGACCTAACCTCTCGTGACTTAATAGATGTGATATTGGAAGATATACCTGCCAATCTGGTGAATCAAGATGAAAGAAGAGAAACTTATGCAGCGGGTATTGGATTAGTTCAGAAAGACTATGTTACTTTAGGATTTTGTACGTTGGACTGTAGGGCGGCAGGAGAGATTCAAAGTGGGAGAGTCCTGAGACAATGGTTAGTGGAATATGGGAATTTATAAATCATTCATAATAGTCCTGTTCTTACTCGTAGCTGGATCAAGCTATGGGCAGATGAATCGCTATGTGGTTTTCTTGTCTGACAAGGACAATACCCCTTTCGCTGTAGACAAACCAGAGGAGTTTTTGAGCCAGCGTGCCATTGACAGACGCTCAAGGATGAATATTGACATTACTGAGCAAGACTTACCTGTAGATCCGGCTTATGTAAGTCAGATTGCTAGCACCGGAGCAGACGTCTACTTCACTTCGAAATGGTTCAATGCCGTATTAACTCAAATGCACGACTCGGAACTTGCGGCTGTTGAGCAACTAAGTTTTGTGGATAGTGTCGTGTTTGTAGCACCAAATGAGCTTCTAGGACCAATGGATCAAGAACCAACCGTAGCGGCAGACTTCATAGTGCCAACTAAAATTAATGCTAAAACAGGCACCCAATTGCGAGTTTTGGGTTCTGATGTGATGCATGATGATGGATACCGAGGTGAAGGTGTTCTTATTGCAGTATTTGACGATGGTTTTCAAGGAGTAAATGAGTTTGAACCTTTTGGAAATATGCACAAGGAGAACCGATTGGTAGCCACTAAAGATTTTATAGCCAATTCTGGCAATGTATACCAATATGATGATCATGGTTCCTCAGTGCTCTCTTGTATTGCTTCCAATTACGGAGAAGATTTAATTGGTACTGCACCCAAAGCATCTTATATACTCTGCGTGACTGAAGATCTGAGTACGGAGTATCGCATAGAAGAGTATAATTGGCTTCTCGCCGCAGAATTTGCCGATAGTGCAGGAGTAGATGTGATCAATGGGTCTTTGGGATATTCCAATTTCACTGGAACTGACATGGATTACTCATTGGATGATATGGACGGTAGTACCACTATCGTGGCGCAAGCTGCGAAAATCACTTCAGAGAAAGGAATAGTAGTAGTGGTGAGTGCTGGTAATTCTGGAAACTCTAGCTGGGGGCATGTTACCAGCCCAGGTGATGCTTTTGATGTACTCACAGTAGGTAGTATCACGCTCTCAGGTGGTAGATCCAGTTTTAGTTCTTATGGTCCTACCGCCGATGGAAGGATCAAGCCAGACGTGGTGGCACTTGGCTCGGCAGCTACCATATTTTACATGTCCAATGGAGAAGTGGCGATAGCTTCAGGCAATGGTACGAGTTTCTCAGCACCCCAGGTAGCAGGTTTTGCTGCAGGTGTGATTCAGGCGCATCCTACATGGACGAATTTGAGAGTGATAGAAGCGATCAAAGCTACGGGCAACAAGTCCACACTGCCAGACACCCTAGTTGGTTATGGGACCCCAAAATATCCGCTTAAGGAATTCGATAATGTACTTTCTGTATACCCCAATCCTCTTGATGATGAGCAAGTCACGATCAACTTTGGAGACCTGGTGTTCAACCGCGAACTACATTTGGTTTTGTATGACAATGGCGGGAAAGTAGTCTTGGAACAGGTGATTGCACCTGAGGATATATCACAGAAGTTAGATTTGGAATTGACAGGTTTGCGCAGTGGATTATACTTCCTTAGTTTGCGCTCCAAGAGATTCAAGGAGGTCATCCAATTGAAAAAATTATGAGTCGATGTAAGGTTTCACCGTCTGTGCTGGCGGCAGATTTCGCCAATATTCAGCGTGATATTGAGATGCTCAACGAGAGTTCGGCTGATTATATCCACATAGATATTATGGACGGGGTTTTCGTTCCGAACATTTCATTTGGGTTTCCTGTGACTCAAGCTATCGCCAAACATGCGAAGAAACCCTTGGATTTTCATTTGATGATCACTGATGCTGATAGCTACCTTGGCCAATGCAGAGATAGTGGGGCAGACATCATTTCTGTGCATTATGAAGCTTGCGATCACTTGCATCGTACAATAGGGGCTATTAAAGCCATGGGTATCAAGGCAGGTGTCGCGCTGAATCCACATACTCCGGTGCATGTTTTGGAGGAGATTATTACCGATCTTGACTTAGTACTGATCATGTCTGTAAATCCAGGATTCGGGGGTCAGAAGTTCATTGACAAGACTTTTGAAAAGGTCAAGAAGGTCAAGGAACTTACTCAACAGCATCAGCACGAGTTACTCATAGAAGTAGATGGAGGAGTCACTATGGACAATGCCAAGAAATTAGTAGATGCAGGAGCCAACTTACTAGTAGCGGGTAGTTTTGTGTTCAAATCGGCAAATCCTAAAGACACTATTCTTTCTTTGACCAACGTTTAACAACCGGATGCGATTCAAACCGGTACTATTTTTATTCACTTTCCTTTTCACCTCCCAATTATTGGCTCAAAGCACCTTAGTCAAAGGCCAGGTGTTGGATCAATCAGGTGTAGGAATACCAGGCGCCACAGTAGTACTGTTAGGTACCAGTCAAGGGACTATTTCGGATATTGACGGACAATTTGAGCTAAGATTGCCTGACGATATAGTCACCTTAAAATTCTCTCATGTGCAGTATGAGACGCACGAAGAGACTATTGACGTCACTCAGGTGGAGGCGATCACAATAACACTCAAGGAGCAAACTACCCAACTTCAAGATATTCGGATCGAAGGGAATACTATTGAAGATCAATCTTCTGTCATTGCCGTTCAGCGGGTGGATGCGAAATCTGCTAAGAGTTTGCCTTCTACTTTTGGAGATTTCAACAAGGTATTAGTGACACTTCCAGGTATATCTAGCAACAATGAATTGAGTTCTGCTTACAGTGTTCGAGGAGGAAACTTTGATGAAAACTTGGTGTATGTGAATGATATGCCAGTTTATCGACCTTTTTTAGCCAATGCTGGTCGCCAAGAAGGATTGAGTTTTGTGAATCCTGATATGGTGGAGGATATAGAATTTTATGCTGGCGGCTGGGAGCCTAAGTACGGTGATAAACTATCCAGTAGCTTGAATATCGAATACAAAGAGCCAGATAGTTTGGAAGGGTCAGTGACGATTGGACTACTTGGTGGTACTGCATACTCTGGTGGTAAAGTTGAACGGATGAGCTACTTGATCGGGGCGAGACATAGGGATTCAAGATATCTTCTCAACACCCTAGAGACTGAGGGTCAGTATTTTCCAACTTATACAGATGTGCAGTCGTTGTTCACCTTTGATCTTACCAAAAAGGGTTCTTCTTTTATCAACAAGACCAAACTGAATGTACTACTGAGCTATGGTCGCAATCGATACCTAACCCAACCCACCTCACAAGCCACGGAGTTTGGTTCCGTCCAGCAAAATTTCCGATTACAAACCGCTTTTATCGGGCAAGAAATCTTGAGTTATGATACCTATCAGGGTGGCTTTCGTTTGTCACATAGGTTTCACAATAGGCTCAGAACTCATTTGATTGGCTCATCACTGTTGACCACCGAAAAGGAACAGTTTGATGTAGAAGGAGCATACCGACTCTGTGATGTCAACAAAGATCCTGGATCCTCGTCTTTTGATGAGTGCGTGGTAGAACGTGGAGTAGGAACCAACTACGATTATGGTCGAAACACCCTGCAAGCCAAAATCAGCACATTGGAAAATCGATGGGAGTATTTACTTAATGTGAATCATATTTTGGAAGGTGGTTTGGGTATGACTAGCCAACAAATGAATGATGAAATCAATGAATACTCCTTCGTAGACTCCTCCGATTACGTTCAGATCAAAACGAGTATTTTCAATGAGTTAGAGCTTAGCACCAATCAATATTTTGGCTACTTGCAAAACACTTTTCTATTTGGTGATTCTGTGCATGCGATAGCCTCCGGCGTGAGAGTGACCTATTGGGATGGCAATGATCAAATCCTTGTTAGCCCGCGTATTTCATATAGGCTTGCTCCCAAATGGGAGAAGAGCACCACTTTTAAATTTTCGACCGGATTGTATCAGCAGCCACCATTTTATCGTGAATTGAGAGCTGAAGATGGTACACTTAGAAATAATGTATACGCCCAAAAGGCACTTCATTTCATAGGCGGTGTTACCAGATTGTTTTACATGTGGGATCGCCCATTTCTATTTACCTCAGACTTCTACCACAAGCAGATGTTTGATATTATCCCCTATGACATAGACAATGTTCGTCTGCGTTACTATCCTGACAAGACAGGAACAGCATTTGCCCAAGGCGTAGATTTCAGAGTTCATGGAGAGTTTGTGAAAGGGACTCAGTCTTGGTTTAGTGTCAGCTACTTGCGGACCAAGGAAGATATTGTAGGAGATGGGCAAGGGTACATTCGCCGACCGACAGATCAGCGCATTAACCTTGGTGCTTATTTTGAAGATCACATGCCCAATGACCCTACATTAAGAGTTTATCTCAACTTGGTTTTCGGGTCAGGATATCCATTTGGTCCTCCCGCTCGTGAAGACCTTAGAAATGCTTTTAGTGGAGATGAGTATTATCGCGCTGACCTAGGACTATCAAAGCGCTTTGATATGTCTATCAATAATTTTTTCAATAAAGTTTGGGTACGATTAGAGGTATTAAACGCCCTTGCAGCAGATAATACCCTATCTTATACCTGGATCGAGGATGTGAATGGCGCGCAGTTTGCGATTCCTAACTCATTATCGGCAAGGTTTTTGAATATCAAATTGACAGCAGAACTTTAGTTGACACAAGCTAGTTTCTGTTGAATGTATAATCTCTTAACGTTAGAAAAATGAAATTTATCCGTACCTCCTTTTTAATGATGGCCATAGTATTATTGGGTACTTCTTGCGCCAACCGTACCGTCACCAGGGTAAGCCCAGATCAGCAAATAGATCTTAGTGGCAGGTGGAATGATACCGATTCTAAAATGGTAGCAGAAGAAATGATCAACGACGTACTTAACAGACCGTGGAGAGATGATTTCATGAATGCCACAGGTAAAAAGCCAGTGATTATCGTAGGGATGATTCAAAACAAAACCACTGAGTACATTGAGTCAGAGACTTTTATCAAAGACATGGAGCGAGAGTTCATCAATTCAGGAATGGTAAGAGTGGTTCAAAACTCTGTTTTCCTTGAAAAAATGAGAGAAGAGCGTGCTGATCAGGGAGAATTTGCATCTCTAGAGACTCAATCAAAATGGGGGCAGGAACTCGGAGCAGATTTTATGCTGTTCGGTGTGATTACTTCCATTACCGACTCTTACAAAAAAGAGAAAGTGGTGAACTACAAAGTCAATCTTGAACTGGCTAACCTTGAGACCAACGAAAAAGTGTGGATTGGAGACAAGGAGATCAAGAAATTCATCAAAAACTGACCAAACTCATCTAGCTGTGAGATACCAAGTCATCAAAGCCTGCTGGCTAATTATAATTGCCAGCAGTTGCTTTTCCTGTGCTACTTATTACCAAATCAACTCAGAGTTCAATCAGAACTTTGAGTCAGGTAATATTGAGTCTGCACAGAAAGTGCTGAGTAGTAATAGCAAAGCCATTCGCAAAAAGACCAAGTTCTTATATTATGCGAATAGGGGCGTGTTATTCTCGATGACTGGGGATTATGAAAACAGTAATAAATGGCTGGAAAGAGCTTATCTCTTCGGCGAAGACTATCAAAAGAATTATGCCAATCAGGTTGCATCCTTTCTGGTCAATCCAAACACCATCGTTTATCAAGGAGAGGATCACGAGCATTTATTGCTATTGTATTACAAGTCACTCAATTATCTGAAGCTAAAGGACTATGAGTCAGCGCTTATTGAATGCCGTAGGCTCAATAATAGACTCAATGAACTGTCTGATAAGTATAAGTCAGATAAGAAATACAAGCGCGATGCATTTATTCATAACCTAATGGGTGTTATTTATGAAGCCAGCGGTGATATCAACAATGCTTTCGTTGCTTATCGCAATGCGCTTAATATTTATAATGACGATTACAACAGACTCTTTGGAGTGGAGGCACCACGTCAATTAAAGGTAGACGTATTGAGAATGGCTTATGAGAATGGCTATGACTCGGATTTAGATTTTTACCAAAAGGAGTTTGGTATGCAGTACCAACCTTCATCCAAAGAAGAATTGGTCTTTTTCTGGCATAATGGACTAGGTCCGGTCAAAAGCGAATGGTCTGTGAACTTCACCACCATACCAGGAGGTGATGGTATGATGACCTTCGCCAATGAAGATTTGGGGTTGAACTTTGCCTTTCCAGTGAATGATGCCGATCAAAAAGGTCAGCTTACTGATCTTAGGTTTTTTAGAGTTGCATTTCCAAAATATGAAGAACGCAAGCCTTATTATAGCAGAGGAGTATTAGAAGCAAACGGCCAAAGAAACCAGCTCGAGCTAGCTGAGGATATTAATGCCATTGCTTTCAAAACACTGGAAGAAAGAATGCTGCAGGAAATGGGCAAGGGGTTGTTGAGGGCGGCACTTAAGAAATCATTGGAAGTGTCTATAAGAGGTGATAATGATGGTGATGATTCAAAAAAATCCGATGATCAATTGAGACAAGAAGCTATCAGGGAGGGACTTTCTATGGTCGTTGGATTACTCAATGCTGTGACCGAACGGGCTGATACCAGAAACTGGCAAACCATCCCTCATAGCATATATTACACTCGAATGCCCATGCAGCAAGGGGCTAATAATGTGACCTTAAAAACCATCAACACGGCTGGTCATACCGTATCACAGACCTTTGAATTTCAAGTAGGAAAAGGAGAGACAGTATTTCATTCCTACCAATCTCTCGAATACACGCATTAACGATTGGTAAATAGCCGGGAGTTTTATTAGTTAGGCTTTCATTTCCACGAGGAAATTGTCTATTTTCATCCTTTCATAAAAAATCAGCAAGACGCATGTTTACCGAATACGAAATAGAGACAATGATCGAATTTCCAGCTGTTTTGGAAGCAACCCAGCAGTTGAAAATGGACTTTTGTAAGAATGAGGCTCCATACTTAGAGATAAGCGATCACGATTTCTTTTCTCTAGTGATGATGACTCCCACATTAGGCATAGCACTCGCTGATGGTACCGTGAGTTTGTTTGAGGAGCTCGCACTCAATAAGAAAGCTCGAAAGCTCTCTAAAGGAGGTTATTTCATGAAAAAAGATCCTGTGGTTGATGCTATGAAATTTCTCCTTAAGAAATATGACATCTGGTCGGATAAGTTTTTTGATGTCCTCAAGATCACAATGCATACTGCTTTTGATATAGGAAAACTAGAAACAAGTTCGTTTGACGAGTCAGCAGATGTGGATTATTCTGAGTATAAAAGAACGGTCCTCAATATGCCGTATATCCTGATTCGTTTTATTGCCAGTTTCTTCTTAGAGAAGGATGAAGACATTATTAGTACCAATCGCCATATTGGGAGAAACGAATATCTTCAGATGCTTAAGATTGGTGAATCTTTGGAGTTGAACAAACTACCTGTATTTCAAATGTTTTGTAAAACGTTTGACCAAAAGGCCTAGCAGATAGCATAATTTTCCATTAGCTACGTTATTCATTCGTGAAACAGCTCGTATTAATATTTCTCATTGTAGTTATTGGTGTATTGTTTTCATGCGAAGGGGAGAAGAAAACTCCCGCTCCTGTTAGCGAAAGTGCGCTTATTGAAGCTCATCTAGATTCTTTGATATTTGACCACACCACTTCCGAGTCAGGTTTAGTTAGCTATCCCATCTCGCTCAATCCTGCAGGCAAAACACAACTAGAAGGAAACGTACTTACCTTTTTTTATCAACTTTCAGTCCTTGGAGGAGACATCATCGATGTTAGAGATTCTTTGGATAGCGACACCATAGTTGTTAAGCAAGGAGCCAACGCGATTTACCCTATAGGCATTGACGAGGCGTTATCGTATTTGAAAGAAGGAGAGAAATGGGGATTCGTTCTTCCTTCCGATTTGGGCTTTGGTACATTTTCGTTCTCCACTTTAATTCCCGCCAACTCGGTACTCCTTGCGGAAATAGAACTACTTGAGATTAAAACAGAAGATGATGTGCTCGAAGAAGAACTGTTAGCCCTAAATGCCTATGTAGAAAGTGAATCATTGAGAGATACTACGGATCAGTCGGAACTACCAGAAATTTTACCTAATGGTATGATTTTAAAAAGAATACGAGAAGGCAATGGCAGAACGCCGAATTTGGGGCATTTTGTAGAGTCCAGTTATTCCGTGTCTTCACTAAGCAATGTTGTCCTTCAATCCGCATCAAAGGTTGAACCTTTCGAGTTTGCATACGGACAAACTGACTTAGCTCCAGGCTTTGATGAAGCGATCAATAGAATGGAGTTTGGCGAGCTATTGTTGGCATTAGTACCATCGTACCTGGCATACAAGGAAAGTGCACAAGTTATCCCGCCGTTCCTTACGGACGAAATGGTGAAACTCGAGATAGTGCCGGCTTACGCTTCAAGCGTCGCTCCTTATGAGCCTCTGGTTTTTGAAATCGAATTGATTCCCGCTGATTCACTCAATTAATCAGTAGTTTTGAAGCAAACAGGATACTAGTATAGTGCGTAAGATTTTCGTTTACTTCTTCTTTTTCATCGTCACATGTCAATTTTCATTTGGCCAGTCCAGCGATATTTATCAGAAGTATAATATCTACAGAAGCCCTTTTCGGGTATTTATCAATAAGTTCTCCTGGACGCTTACCAGCGGCTATGCCGCTACGGACTATAAGCATGACTTAAAGGATTTTTACTTTTTTCAAGATCCAGACAATCAATACATCCTCAGTAGACAGCAAGATCCATTGCCTATATTTCTTGGCGCACAAAATTGGCTCAATGATGCTACCCCCGGACAATCGACCATTATCAATAATACATTCGACATTCCGTATAATTATTTGGAAAGTCCAGTCAACAATCCATTGCTAAAAAACCAGCAGTTTTTGGCAGATGGTGATACATTGGGGCTTTCGTTCTCGGCAATCGCGCCGACTATTCCTATACTGCTTTCACTGCATTTCGATATCAGAAAATTCAGAGTGGGACTGGGCTTTCAGTTCGAAAGACATAACATGAAGCCGCTTAAGCCATCCATATTGGCGGAGACCATTCGTCCTTATCAGCCTTCATTTGATGCCACTAACTACATTAAGTATTTTGGGATCTTTGGATATAGATTTTATGAATTTTGGAATTATTCATTTGTAGCAGAATTGCAGCTTGGAAGATCAAAGCCTGGTAGTGAAATCAATACTTCTGCCATAGGTATCGGGCAAAGATTCTTTGGAAATCTCGGCGTAAGTATAGAAAACAATCTCTCTGAATACGTCAGAGTGGTTTTTAGACCTAGCTATGATTTTAAGTCATACGTGATCAATCTTTCAGACGCTTCAAGCATTAGACATAAGAATTCTGGCTTCATGTTTCAAGTGGGTTTAAGTATTAATATTCCTGAAATTCCAAGAACACCTATTTCGAGTGATCATGTCCAGTTGAAGCACGTAATCACTGATCCTAAGACTGGAAGATTGACGGAAGTGAGGGGGCAAAGGATGTGGAAAAAGCAAAATCCGAAGGTCGGTGAAAACCATCGGAGATTGTGGAGATATAAGTTGAAAAACAGACGTAAAATTGACCCTTATTAAGGGTGTTTAGACCGAGAAAAAATGCTTAAATTGCTACGTATTTTTAGTGGCAAAAACTTAAACATTTTTCATGTCAGACGATATTGAAAACCTACCTGAAGGTGAATCAGGAACCTACCCGGGACAGAACATCATCCCAATCAATATAGAGGACGAAATGAGAGGCGCTTACATTGATTATTCAATGTCAGTTATTATCTCCAGAGCATTGCCAGACGTACGAGACGGACTAAAGCCTGTGCATCGTAGAATCCTTTACGGAATGCTCGAATTGGGTGTTAATTACAATAAGCCGTATAAAAAATCAGCAAGGATAGTAGGAGAAGTACTAGGTAAGTATCACCCTCATGGAGATACAGCGGTGTACGATACCATGGTGAGGATGGCACAGCCTTGGTCTCTGAGGTATCAACTAGTTGATGGTCAAGGAAACTTTGGATCAGTAGATGGTGATTCTCCTGCTGCTATGAGATATACAGAAGCACGCCTAAGGCGGATAGCCGAAGAGATGCTCTCTGATATCAATAAAAACACTGTTGATTTCACTCCCAATTTTGATGATAGTCTAAAGGAGCCTTCAGTACTCCCAGCAAAGCTTCCAAATTTGTTGCTCAATGGAGCAAGTGGAATTGCCGTAGGTATGGCGACCAACATGGCGCCTCACAACCTTTCAGAAGTAGTGGATGGTGCTGTCGCATACATTGATAACAATGATATTACCATTGATGAGCTTACCCAGTACATCAAAGCTCCTGATTTTCCTACTGGTGGCATAATCTACGGTTACCAAGGCGTAAGAGCCGCTTTTGAAACCGGTAGAGGTAGAGTAATGATGAGAGCTAAGGCGGAAGTGGAGGTGATGAAATCCGGACGTGAGCAGATCATCGTGACCGAAATCCCATATATGGTCAATAAGGCATCCATGATAGAGAAGACTGCCGCCCTGATCAATGAGAAAAAAATTGAAGGGATATCTGATATCAGAGATGAGTCTGATAGAGACGGTATGCGAATCGTATACGAACTCAAAAAGGATTCTATCCCAAACATTGTACTTAACAATCTTTACAAGCAAACTCAGCTTCAATCATCATTCAGTGTCAACAACGTAGCGCTAGTAGGTGGAAGACCTAAGACACTCAATGTGAAGGACATGCTCAAGCACTATGTTGATCATAGACATGAGATTGTTGTTCGTAGAACACAATATGAGCTAGAGGAAGCAGAGAAGAGAGCTCATATTCTTGAAGGGTATTTGATTGCGCTAGATAATTTGGATGAGGTGATCGCTCTTATTAGAAGTTCAAGAGATCCTGAGATCGCGAAGCAGGGCTTAATTGATAAATTCAAATTAAGCGACATTCAAGCACGCGCAATTCTTGAGATGAGACTACAAAGGCTCACAGGTCTGGAGCGTGAAAAAATCGAGAAGGAATACGCCGAGATAATGGCTTTGATCGAAGAGTTGAAATCAATTCTTGCCGACGAAAGCAAAAGAATGGATATCATTAAGACTGAATTGCTGGAAGTCAAAGATAGATATGGTGATGAGCGAAGAACTTATATCGAACATTCAGCGGATGAATTCACTGCAGAAGATATGATTCCTGATGATGAGATGGTTTTGACCATTTCGCGCGAAGGATATATCAAGCGTACGCCACTTATAGAGTATCGTACTCAGAATCGTGGAGGTGTAGGCTCCAAAGCAGCTACGTTCAAAAATGATGATTTTACTGAGCACTTATTTATTGCGACGATGCATAATTACTTGCTCATTTTCACAGAATTTGGAAAGGTATTCTGGCACAAGGTATGGGCTATTCCTGAGGGTAGTAAAGTGTCAAAAGGACGAGCTATTCAAAACCTGATTAATATAGAATCAGAGGATAAAGTAAGGGCTGTTATCAGTGTGAAAAATCTTGATGATCCCGACTATATCAACAATAACTACCTGGTGATGTGCACTCAAAAGGGTACCATTAAGAAAACTACACTTGAGGCTTATAGTAGACCAAGACAGAATGGTATTAACGCAATTACTATTCACGAGGGAGATAGGTTGTTGAATGTTCAACTTACAGATGGAGACAATCATATCGTGATCGCTTCCAATGGAGGCAATGCTATCAATTTCCATGAATCGGATGTTCGACCTATGGGTAGAATGGCTGCTGGAGTGCGCGGAATTAGGCTTAAAGAGGGTGAAGTGGTTGTTGGCATGGTCTGTGTTAATCATAAGGACGAACCACAACTTCTGGTAGTTTCTGAAAATGGTTATGGTAAACGCTCGGATGTTTCAGATTATCGAATCACCAAAAGAGGAGGTAAGGGAGTGAAGACTATGAGCATCACAGAAAAGACCGGAGCACTTGTGGCTATTAAGGATGTTGAGGAATCAGATCATTTGATGATCATCAATAAGTCAGGAATAGCGATCAGAACGGAGGTAAGTAGTCTACGCGTAATGGGACGAGCAACTCAAGGCGTACGATTGATTAAGCTGAATGAAAATGATGCAATATCAGCCGTTGAGAAAATTGCTCATATCGAAGATGACTCGGTAGAAGAGAACTTAGAAAACAGAGGTGAAGAGTCGAAGAATGACGATTCATCAACATCAGAAAATAACGAAAAGTAAAATTTAATAATAGACAAATATGAAACGTATCAGTGTACTAATGTTGGCGATGGCCGTATGCTTTGTGGGATATGGCCAGAAAAAACCAAAAATTAATAGTGCTAACAAAGCACGTGAAAATGGTGATTTAGTAACAGCTAAATCGATTATAGATGAAGCCATAGTCCATGAAAAAACAAAGGACGATGGAAAGACTTGGTATTACCGAGGGCTGATTTATGCGACTATTGACACTGCTTCAAACGAACAAATCTCGAGCTTGTCAGACATGGCCATGGAGGAGGCTATGAAGTCTTTTGGGAAAGCTGACGAAATAGATCCTGATGGTAAATCCTATTATACTACCGCTGCAAATGGCTTGCCTGTATTGAAAGGACAACAAATCGACGGGTACTATTCTTTTTATTACAATAGCGCTGTAAACAATTTTCAAGAAAAGAATTTCGAAGCTGCGGTAAAGGATTTCGAAAGTGCTTATTACATCCTTCCGAAGGATACTAACGCTTATGTAAATGCCGCATACGCTGCTCATAATGGTGAATTGTATGACTTAGCTATAAAAAATTACCGTGCTGCCATCGATGCTGGAGCAACAAGCAAGGACTTGTATTACAATTATTTTGGGATTTTGTCTACTACCGGAGACAAAGAAGGAGCTTTGGATTTAGTCAATGAAGCACTTGAGAAGTTCCCAATGGACAATGCGCTCTCCAAGAACAAAATCAATTTATTGATTGAATTAGAAAGGATAGACGAAGCGAAAACAGATCTTCTTGTTGCCATTGAAGAAGAGCCAGATAATCCGAGTTTATATTTTGCTTTGGCGGTCCTTTATGAGCAAACTGAAGAAAGAGAGAAATCAATTCAGGCTTACAAGGATGCCTTGAAGGTTGATCCAAATCACTATGAGTCTAATTTTAATTACGGTGTTGTGTTGATCAATGAAGCTAACGAAGTAATTAAAGAAAGTAATAGTTTGGGTATTTCGAAAGCTGATTTGAAGAAAGCAGATGAGTTGGAGCCGGTAATCAATGATAAACTAAAAGCTGCACTTCCTCAATGGGAAAAAGTATATGAGGTACGTCCGGAGGACAAAACAGCCATAGAAACATTAGCATACATATATACCCAGCTTAAGATGTATGATAAAGCTGAGAAGATGAGAGCTCTACTCGATAGCGAGTAATGCTTTATTGCTGCTCGATTTTTAAATCAATTAGCATAGAAAGGTATTGAGGGTCACCTCGATACCTTTTTGCATTTAATGCGATTTTGGAATAATCTCCCTTGGTTTTATTTTCCGCAATAGATGTGAAAATGCTTGTTATATCGGTGTTTTATTCTATTTTCATACGTTACAATTATAAGACCAGTGGATAGAAAAGAGAATAATAGCCTTGAGATTTCCAAATTCTCAGGCGAATGGACACAGAGACATGCCTCTCATTTACTGAGAAGAACACTTTTTGGCCCCAAAATTTCCGAGCTTAAGGTTGCGAGTACGTTGGGTTTAGATGCTACTGTTGAGCGTCTATTTGAGACCCAATCCATGCCATCTCCACCACTAAACTCTCAGTTTGATGGTGATCCCAATACACCTATAGGTGAAACTTGGATAAACAACCCCTTTGTACCTGGTTCAGAATTTCACAGAAAAAAATCCTTTCGGTCTTGGTGGCTCAATCAAATTCGAACGCAATCAATGTCTATTCGTGAGAAGATGGTTCTTTTTTGGTCGAACCACTTTGCTATTGAATTAGATGTTGCAAACGATACGCGTGGAGCGTATGAATTGAACGATTTATACCGAAAAAGAGCTACTGGTAATTTTAGAACACTAGTAGAGGAGGTTACCGTTTCTCAGGCCATGTTGATTTACCTCAATGGGAATACCAATCGTAATGGAGCTCCTAATGAAAACTATGCACGAGAATTGTTGGAGTTGTTTAGCATAGGTAAGGGACCGCTAATCGGAGAAGGAAATTACACTAACTATACTGAAGATGATATTCAGGAAGCTGCGCGGGTATTGTCGGGATTTAGAACTGAAAAAAATCCAGATAAGAAAGTCTACTATGTGACCAACCGTCACGATAAAGGTCAGAAGGTGTTTTCGTCAGCATTCGACAATCAAGTGATTGAAAATGAGGAAGATGAGGAGTATAAGACCTTGATTGGAATGATTTTTTCAAAGGAAGAGACAGCTAAGCATATATGCCGTAAGCTATATCGATGGTTTATGTTCTATGATATTTCGGATGAAATAGAGGAGAAGATCATTGCACCAATGGCCACTTCTCTTCGGGACAATAATTTCGAAATTTCAGCTCCACTAAAGCTTTTATTGTCTAGCGAGCATTTTTATGATACAGATATGATGGGTGCTTATTTGAAGAGTCCTGTTGAGTTTAATGCTGGTTTCTTACGACAACTGGAAGTTGAATTTCCTGATGAGAGCTTACTAAAGGCTTATTATAATTTACATTATAGCTCATATCAGTCACAGACCGTTCAACAACAGAATCTAACCGATCCGCCTGATGTAGCAGGGTGGAAAGCATACTACCAAGCTCCTGCATATAACAGAGGATGGATTTCGCCTACTACGTTATCAGAGCGTGGTAAATTCATTGATAAGCTCTTGGGGAGTGGGTACAAGAACCAAGGTGAGATTATAAATGTGAACCCCCTTAATATTTTGAAACAATTGGATAAGCCGGAAGATCCAAATGTCGTAGTTTCAGGATTTGCAGATTTGTTACTTCCGGTTCCTATTTCTACTGATGAATTGGAAGAACTTAAAGAGGCACTTATTCCCGGTTTGCCTGATTTTGAATGGACTGTAGAGTATGAGGATTATGCTAATGACCCGAATAATTCAACTAAAAAGTCAGCAATTCAATCTAAACTACTGAGCATGCTTAAGGTACTCACTGCCAATCCTAGCCTCCACTTAATCTAACAGCCATGAAACGCAGAGAATTTATAAAGAAAACGGCATTGAGCGTTCCTGTGACAATAGGAGGGATGAATATTGCAGCAGCTGAAGGAAAAGACTGGGATTGGTTAAGATTGGTAAGTGAAAACAACAATAACGTATTGGTGTTGATTCAACTCAATGGAGGGAATGATGGGCTTAATACGATTGTCCCTGTTGATCAATACAGTAACCTTTTTAAGGCTCGAGAAAACATTCTAATTCCAGAAAGTAACCTGTTGACTTTAGATGGATTGGATACCATTAAGTTTCACCCATCTATGGTGGAAATGCAAAAGCTCTTCAATGAAGAGAAGATGGAAATAATCCAGAATGTTGGCTATCCAAATCCTAACAAATCGCATTTTCGATCTACGGATATTTGGAATAGCGGTTCGGATAGTGACGTAATAGACAATACTGGCTGGATGGGACGCTACATGGAGTATCAACATCCATCATTTCCAGAAGGTTACCCTAATGAGGCAACCCCGGATCCTTTAGCTATCACAGTTGATTCGCTGGTAAGCAGCACCTGTCAGGGTTCGTCATCCAATATGAGTTTCGCTGTGAAAAACCTGAACTCATTTAGTGAATTGGATGAGTCTTCAGCAAGTACCACTATTCCTAATAACCATTATGGCAATGAGCTAAAATTTGTCATAGAGTCAGTGAAACAGGCTAATCTTTATGGTAAAATAATAGACTCAGCTGCCCAAAAAGGTAATAATTTATCCGAAAAATACCCTGAAAATAGCAAACTGGCCGATCAATTAAGAATAGTAGCCAACCTCATTTCAGGAGGATTGCAGACTAAAGTATATGTGGTGAAGTTGGGAGGGTTTGATACGCATGATACACAGGTGGATGAAGGCAATTTGATAGCTGGTAGGCACGGTGCATTGCTCACAGAACTGTCAGAAGGAATTGCGGCTTTCAATGATGATTTGCAATTGCTAGGACTCAATGAGCGAGTAGTGAGCATGACTTTTTCTGAATTTGGAAGAAGAATTGCTTCAAACTATAGTTTAGGTACTGACCATGGAGAAGCAGCTCCAATGATGTTATTTGGTGATAAAGTACGCCCTGTGGTACAAGGTGATAATCCAGTTATTCCAGATTCTGTTGGAGTCAAAGATAATGTTCCGATGCAGATAGACTTCAGGTCTATTTATGGCTCAATACTGATGGATTGGTTCGATATTGATGAGTCTGTAGCTAGAGAAGTAGTGCATCCTGACTTTGAGTACATTCCATTGATAAGAAAACCGGATGAATTTACTGAGTCCTTAGGATTCAATAAGAGTTTTGGTCTCAAGCAGAATTATCCAAATCCGGCTCATGACTATACCATGATAGACTTTAAATCACGAGGAGGATTTGTGACTCTAGAATTGTTTGATAATGCTGGCAAGAAAGTCATGACACCTATTCAAAAGACTTTGACGAGAGGTGTACATACTATTAAAGTAGACTTATCTTCATTAGATGCGGGAGTTTATCATTACGTATTGAAGGAAGGCAGCATGAAAAAGTCCATGCAGTTTATCAAACGCTAACGTGTTTTGATATTGACAAAGAAGTGTGAGGACATGAAAAGTCCGGAGCTTTTTAGCACGAACAATCTCACCTTTCGAGTGTTTTTATTTCTCTCGTTACTTTAAAAATTATGCCTAACACGAAAAAACTATTGCTTCACAACCGGGCTCATCAAATCCGTCATGAGTTAAATCTTAACAATCGAGATATTGAAGAGAATTTCAAGTTGGAGAAATTTCAGAAGATGTCAGAGTCAGCATATGCCTTCTACCGTGGCTCCAACCATCTTTATTGGCTGGATTTTTACAATGATTGGCGAATTAATATGTTCGGAGGGTCAAAGTCTACATTGACTTGGATCAATGGTGACGCTCATATTTATAACTATGGAGCCTATGCTAATCATCAAGGCGAAGCTATTTTTTGCATGGATGACTTTGATGATGCGGTTGTTGCAGATTATCAATTTGATCTCTGGAGAATGGCTACAAGTTTATTACTTGACTGTCGGGATAATGGGATTTTTGGTAACAAACCCCAAAAGAAAGCACTATTCCTCTTTGCTAACGCTTACTTAAAGGAAATGCAAGCACATAGTGAAGATGACCCTCATAATGAGGTTCATTTAACCGCCAAGACATCTACAGGCTTGTTAAAGAAGTTTCTTTCGAAAGTAGAGCGTAAGAAAAGTAGGCTGAAAATGTTGCAGAAATGGACCAAAGTGCAGGATGGAGTCAGAAGATTTGATGGGGATAATCCGAAATTGGAGACCTTATCTCCAGAAGAGTACGCCAAAGTGGAAGCTATCATATTGGATTATAGAAAAACAATTGTAGCCAAATTCAGTGATGAGGAAGAACATTTTAAGGTTAAAGATGTAGCGAAAAGAGTCAAAGCTGGGACAGGTTCATTGGGTTCGGATAGATACTATATTCTTCTGGAAGGAGACACAGATTCAGAAGATGATGATATCATTCTTGACATGAAGGAGCAAGGCAAGCCGCCTTTGTATCGTCATATGAATCAAAATGAAAAGGAAGAATATAACAGGATATTTCCGAATGAAGGCGAGAGACATGCCCGAGCTTTTTCTGCACTTGCGGAACATCCAGATAGGTATTTGGGATGGATTTCTATGGAAGGGAAAACTTTCTCAATTAAAGAGCGATCGCCTTTTAAGAGTGATTTTCCTAGTGAGAAATTGTCCAAACCCAAGCAGCTTTATTTCATGGCTGATATCTGGGGTACATTATTGGCTTCTCGGCATAAGCGAGCAAGCTATGCTCTGAACGATGAAGCACACGAAATGCCAGAGGCAATTGCTGCACTTACTTCTAGTAAAGAATTTGAGTTTACCGATCTGGTCTGCTCTATCGGATGGCAATATGCAGAAAGAGTATCCAAAGACTATGATGTATTCCTCAAAATGCTAAACACTTCGGAAACATAAAACAGTCAAGGTTAGTTGCATTTAATTCGTTTTAGTCTTTCGTTAGGATAATTTTGGATCTGTGACTTTGGTCACCATCAGTGGGAGCTTGATCCTTTAGTTTTGCTCTGGAAGTAAATCATTTAGATGGAAGAATTAATATCTATAGTAAAAAGTGGCTATTCAAATTATAGCAATTATTTACTCAGCGAAGTTCTAAATCCCTCTTGGCATAATTACTTTTATTGGCTAATTGGTATTTCTGCATTGTTTTTTGTGCTCGAATTAGTTCGTCCTTGGCGAGAGAACCAATCTATTCTTAGAAAGGATTTTTGGCTGGACATGTTTTACATGTTTTTCAATTTTTTTCTCTTTTCCCTCATTATCTATAATGCTGCATCCGATATAGTGGTACACTACTTCAATCAATTATTGGGCTCATTTGGAATCAATAATTTGATAGCATTCGAGGTAATGTCCTGGCCAGTTTGGGCTCATTTGTTGGTTGGTTTTGTTGTGAGGGATTTCGTTCAATGGTGGGTGCATAGACTTCTGCATGCCAGCCCCCAACTCTGGGAATTTCATAAGGTGCATCATTCCGTCAAGGAGATGGGTTTTGCAGCCCATCTTCGTTACCATTGGATGGAAAATGTGATCTATCGCACATTAGAGTATATCCCTTTGGCCTTGATTGGTATAGGATTGAGAGATTTCTTTATCATTCACATTTTCACTTTGGCTGTAGGTCATTTCAATCATTCCAATTTTAAAATTCCATTGGGTCCTTTCAAATATATTTTTAATAACCCTCAGATGCATATTTGGCATCATGCCTATGAACTACCTAAGGCAAGAGAGAAGGGGGTGAACTTCGGAATCACATTGAGTGTTTGGGATTATATTTTTAGTACGAATTATGTTCCTTCTGACGGTAAAAATATTGAGCTCGGCTTCCCTGATGCGGAAGATTTTCCTGAAGACTTTATCTCTCAAAACCTACACGGTTTCACTCAAAAGAAATCGAAGGTATAGTTTGATTTCTTAAATTCACTCATGGTTCAAAAAAGTTCGAATTATCGCGATCGCTTAAATGCGATTCTACTTAGTTCTCAGTTTGAGTCTCAGCTCATAGATGAGATTTCAACTGTAGGAAGGCTGAAAAAAGTTATTTCAGGGGAGATACTTATTAGTCCTGAAATAGAGAGTGATGAGATTCCGCTCGTGCTTGAAGGAACCTTGAAGGTGTCTAGAAAAGATGAAAGTGGGTCTGAACTCTTGTTGTATTTTTTGGATGGTGGAGAAACGTGCGCCATGTCCATTACATGTTGTATAGAAGGCAAGCGAAAGCCGATGTATGTGAGAGCAGAAGAAGATTCTGTGATGTGGATGATACCCATGGGGTTAGTGGATGCGTGGTTGGTTCGCTATCAGTCTTTCCGAAAGTTTGTATTTCAGTCTTATCAGGTTCGGTTTGATGAATTACTAGGAGCTATTGATAGTATAGCTTTTTTAAAACTGGACGAGCGCCTTTACAAATATTTGTTAGATAAAAAACAGGCGTCCGGTTCTTATGAGATTCACAAGACGCATGAGCAAATTGCTACCGAAATGAATACTTCTAGGGTGGTGGTTTCGAGGTTGTTGAAAAAGTTAGAGCGTGAAGGGCGAATAGAACAGTATCGAAATAGGATTGATGTCCTTTAGTTTTGTTACGAATGTTACCAATCCTCGATCAGTAGTTCGTTAGATTTGGTGCAGTTCTAATTGCTCAATGAGGAAATTAAGTCAACTCCTTCCTGTTTTAAGTTGGTTGCCCAACTATCAAAAGTCTTGGTTGAAAGGCGATATTTCTGCGGGTCTTACCGTAGGAGTAATGCTGATTCCTCAAGGAATGGCTTATGCGTTGATTGCCGGGTTGCCGCCTGTGTATGGCTTATATGCGGCCATAGTCCCACAATTAATTTATGCTTTTTTTGGTACTTCCAGGCAACTCTCAGTAGGACCGGTGGCGATGGATTCGCTGCTTGTTGCAAGTGGAGTATCCGTCATGGCAGTTCAAGGCACAGAGGCGTATTTGTCACTTGTTATTTTACTGACCGTTTTTACGGGAATATTCCAGTTGTTTCTAGGTGTGATCAAAATGGGTTTTGTTACCAACCTATTGTCCAAGCCTGTAATAAGCGGATTTACATCTGCAGCAGCGTTTATTATTGGTGTCAATCAACTAAATCACTTACTAGGTATAGATCTTGTCAAATCCAATCAGGTGTTGAAGGTGCTTTCCGATGTTCCTACCAAAATTGATCAGACACATATGCTGACTTTGGGAATAGGGCTAACTACACTCTTGCTAATATATTTTCTAAAAAAATGGAAACAGTCCTTCCCAGGTGCGCTTACAGCAGTAATCTTAAGTTCTTTGGTAGTTTACTTTGGAGGGTTAAGCGAACAAAACGTGAGTATTCTAGCTCAGATTCCGGCTGGATTGCCCTCGTTTCAAATACCCGTTTTCTCCTATCAACAGTTTGTGGAGTTAGTGCCTTTGGCCCTGACTTTAGCTGTCATCTCTTTTATGGAGTCATATTCAGTATCAAAATCTCTCGAGTCTAAGAGACATGAGTACAAAGTTGAAGCCAATCAAGAACTGGTTGCATTGGGGCTATCCAATATGGGTGGAGCTTTTTTTGGTTCTTTTCCTGTAGCAGGAGGTTTCTCAAGAAGTGCAGTAAACTTTCAATCAGGAGCTAGGACACCGCTCGCCAATGTTATTAGTGCAAGCTTAATTATTGTTACACTTTTGTTTTTGACATCTTGGTTTTACTATTTACCTCATGCGGTATTAGGAGCCATCATCCTAGTGGCTATATCGGGACTCATAGACCTGAAATATGCGGCAAAGCTCTGGCATGATAGTAAATTGGAATTTTGGTTAATGGTTTTCACCCTGCTATCTACTATCGTGTTTAGTATGGTTATAGGTATCATTACAGGAATTGTTCTTTCTGTATTGGTTTTGATGTATCAGCTAGCATACCCTCATATCGCTGAGTTAGGTAGACTTAAGGGGCACCATGAGTTTCGTAATGTTAAGCGATTTAAGGATTTGGAGACCTGGGATCATATTATGATCATCAGGCTAGATGCTTCTTTAAGGTTCATCAATATCAATTATTTCAAAGAATACATTGAGCGAAAAGTGATCGAACGAAAATCTAAAGGTCTGAATACCATCATTTTAGATGCAGGACCTATTAGCAATTTGGATGCTACAGCATCGGCGGGTCTCTTGGATCTTTTGATATATTTGAATGAAAATGGAATTGAATTCCTCATTTGTGATGTGATTGGGCCAGTACGAGATTCCATGAAGAGGTCTGGTCTAAATGAGAAAATACGAAAGGAACATGTTTTTCTCGATCTGAATGAAGCAGTCCGATTTGCCATTACCCATGAACAAGGAGAATTCAAAGAGTATGCGCTACAGGCGAACGATTAGTTGTAACCTGTGTTACTAAACATCATGAGTGTCTCCACTAATATTGGGGATTAAAGAATAAGAATTATGAAAATAGAACAGATATATACTGGTTGTTTAGCTCAAGGAGCATATTATGTAGAAAGTGAGGGAGAGGCCGCTATTATAGATCCTTTGCGTGAGTCTGCGCCCTACATTAAGCAAGCGGAGAAAGAAGGTGCCAAAATCAAATATATTTTTGAAACCCATTTTCATGCTGATTTCGTTTCTGGTCATGTGGATTTGGCGAATAAGACTGGAGCCAAGATAGTTTTCGGTCCGAATGCTCAAACGGAGTATGATATTCATCTTGCCAAAGATTCCGAAGTATTTGAACTTGGTAAAATCAGAATAAAGGTCTTGCATACTCCCGGACATACGATGGAGAGTACCACTTATCTGCTCTATGACGAATCTGGTAAAGAGCATTGCATATTTAGTGGAGATACCTTGTTTATTGGTGATGTTGGAAGGCCAGATTTGGCACAACATGGCGATATTGATCAAAATGCGCTAGCGGGATTTTTGTTTGATAGCCTTAGGTCTAAGATTATGACTTTGCCAGATGACGTAATCGTATATCCTGCTCATGGTGCAGGTTCTGCCTGTGGTAAAAACATGAGTAAGGAGACTTCAGACTTGCTTGGCAATCAAAAGAAAACCAATTATGCTTTGAGAGCGGATATGACCAAGGAAGAATTTATTAAGGAAGTAACAGATGGCCTACTTCCACCGCCGCATTATTTTGCGCAAAATGTGGCCATGAACAAATCTGGAGCACAAGGTTTGGACGAAGTACTTAAAAGAGGAAATATTGCACTTGATGTTGAAACTTTTGAATCACTTTCTAACCATGAAGGAGCGCTTGTATTGGACACTAGAGATCCTCAAGAGTTTGCCGAAGCGCATATACCCAATTCTATTTTCATTGGGATTAATGGAGGCTTTGCGCCGTGGGTAGGCGCTTTGATTCCAGACCTTCAGCAGCCAATAATATTCATTGCGCCAGAGGGAAGGGAGCAAGAAATAGTTACTAGACTTTCCAGAGTAGGATATGATAATACCATGGGTTACCTGGCCGGAGGTTTAAAATCTTGGGTAAATGCAGGTAAAGAGGTTGATTCCGTTAAGTCAATACCTGCGACTGAGCTGGCAGACCTCAACGCACTGTCAAGTCTGAATATTGTAGATGTTCGAAAACCTTCTGAGTTTGATGCTGAGCATATAGAAGGTGCTGAGAATTATCCACTTGATTTCATCAATGAAAAGATGTTGGAATTAAATCGTGATGAAACTTATCATATTCATTGTGCAGGTGGATATCGCTCTATGATCGCTGCGTCTATATATAAGTCCAGAGGCTATCACAATCTAGTAGATGTTGCAGGAGGATTCAAGGCTATTAGTAATACCGACATTCCGGTGACTAAGTTTGTTTGTTCCAGCACCAATTCTTGAGAAGTATGAAGATAAAAGATCTGCTATTTACGCTAGTCTTATTGATGATATTGATTGCCTGTTCTTCACCACAGGAGAGGAGCTATCAAAGAGTTGGAAATGAGGAGTTTTCGACCTTCATTGATAATCCGGAAGTGCTATTAATAGATATACGTACAGATGCGGAAACTTCAAAGGGCATAATAGAGGGTGCTTTGCTTATTGATTTTTTCAGCCCAGATTTTACGAGCCAGATCGAGCAGTTGGATAGAAATGCTCCTATCGCTATCTACTGTGCTTCTGGGGGGCGAAGTGCCAAGGCAGCTTCGCAACTTCAGAGTTTGAATTTCAAGGAAATTGTTGAGCTCAAAGTTGGTTTCAATGGATGGAAAGCGGCGGGTTATCCAGTGAAAGAGAATTGATTAGATTTGTGTGAATCTAACATAAAGCGCTTCGGCGCTTTTTTTGTAGATACTGATAAGATTAATTGTTGGTATAGATTTTGATTCAAATGGTCATATTTGCATTTGATCACGATCTTCTCAATTCTCTACTAGATGAAACAACTTAAGATTGTTTTTGTATTTTTTTTCTTGATTTCCTCATTGTATTCAACTTCTCAGATTTTGGATGGAAAAAAGGAGGTTATTGAAGTTGGTGAATCACTGGAAGAGTATATCAAAGAAAATCATGTGGATGAGATCGAGGAGATCGTTCACCGATTCACTGAATCGAGGATGTTTCTTAACTATCTCCTAGAGAAAGGACATCACATCAATGCTGATACTGTTAAGCTCAAGCGACGCGATATAAGGATTGGCTCAGATATTGACGTTTATGTGAAGCATTTTACTGAGCACCAGAATTTTACGATGATTATGGTTCCGGTGGATATATATCCATTGGTGATATATGATACGTTGCTTTTCTCGGTATTGGAAGTAAGTGATGAGTGGCTTAGAGAGAAGTTTTACTACCATGATTTATCCGATGAAAGGGTAAAGTCTGATTTGCTCTCGCTTGAAAATCATGAATTGATCACAAAGCACATGTATGATCAAGTAATGAAAGAAACAAGGCAAGGAAGTGCAGAAGTAGAGGTAAGATTGCACGAGAGCTATATTACAACCAATAGTATTCATTTAAATACTCACGAGTTAGGAAAAGACGAAAAGGCTCAGATGCTTAGGTCATGGAGTATTTTCAAAAAGCTCCTTTCACATAACCTTGATTTGAATGTTGAAATGAATATTTACATTTTCGGCCATGACGATATGAATATCATCATTCTCAATAAAGATGAAGAGGAAATTCATCGTATTACTCCAAGTAATATTTTTACCAGACATCATTTCGAGGAGGAGTAATGTTACTAGGCGATTGTCCTACACATAAGAGATGCTACGTCTCAAAGGAGCACGCAGAAATTGCATTGGTTGAATTCCGCAGAGGCGGAAATTTCAGAGAAGGGACAGGACCGATTAATGTCTATCAATGCGAATTTTGCCAACAGTGGCATTTCACTTCAAAAGGAACGCCAAGCAAAGTTCTTGATCCAGAAGGAAATGACTCCAAGATTACATCTTCTGAGATAAAAGAATGGGAGAGGAAATTTAGAAAATATTAATTCTCCTCACTTTCACTGAGCGGCTTTAGATTTGAGGGAATTCCTTCTGCATTGCTCTCATACGGGAAAACCTCTAAGAAAGTAGTGAGTGTAATCGAAGGAATTTCGAAAGGAACAAGCATGGCATTTAGATGTTCTTCTACTTTTTCGAAGGCTTGCTTCACGTGTTCTGCGCTTACGAGTAAGTAGGTGTTGATCTTGACCTCTTTGTCACTATCGCCATCTACTGTTGCGTAAACTACTTTACACTTAAAATATTTGTCATACGCATCGTCTTCTACTACTTCTGCTATGTTAGTTTTAGTGATTTGCGTGACCGTAAATTCTCCTCTGATATCTCGTTCGCAGATTTCATACAGCCTGCTTTCCGCATCAGTGTATGAAACTGCATCTAGCAAAAACGCGTCAGTTACCTGCTTGAGCATTCCATCATCTAATTCACGGTTGTGTTTTACTTTGCAAGAATACCAGATTTTCATACGCTTCGTTATTTTGGATTGCAAATATAGCTGTAGCTCGATCAGCTAAAAGTGAATAAAGAATTAGTTATTAACATCGCCGTAATTTTCTTGAAACTTCCAACGAGTGCTTACATTTGAACCCTACTAATCCAAACAACATGTCACACCCCACACCTCCAATAAACTGGCAGCCATCAGATGAATTCAAAAGTGAAAGTAACCTCCTGAAATATCAACAATGGTTGAAGGAGAACTATCAATTAGAATTTGAAAATTATGACGAACTGTGGAAGTGGTCAGTGGATCATTATGAGACCTTTTGGAGTTCGCTATTGTCCTATTTCGATATTGCTTATTCTGGAAAATACGAGCAAGTATGCACAGGTGACCAAATGCCTGGTGTTCAATGGTTTGAAGGGATAAAGGTTAACTACGCTGAGCATATATTTCAAAAGGCTAATCACTCTTATCCAGCTATTATTTTCAAAAAGGAAGGTCAGGAGCCAGAAGAAACTTCCTGGAAATCACTAGAAACACAAGTGACATCTTTCGCGGGGTTTTTGAAGTCTCAAGGAGTGGCAAAAGGGGATAGAGTTGTTGCGTATATACCCTCTATCCCAGAGGCTACTATCGCTTTCTTGGCTTGCTGTTCTATCGGTGCGGTGTGGTCGAGTTGTTCGCCAGATTTTGGTGCTGAGAGTGTAGTAGATAGGTTCAAGCAGATTGATCCTAAGGTGCTAATCGCTGTAGACGGTTACCATTACAATGGAAAGCCTTATGACAGAAGAGAGATTGTGAGAGAGGTGATATCTCAGTTAGAGGGTTTAACCTGCGTTGTGGAATTGCCATATTTTCAAGAAAAATCATTCGTGATTGATTCAATTTCATGGCGAGAAGCTCTCAATTTTGAACACGAATCTTTGAGCTTCGAGCGCGTAGGCTTCAACGATCCTATTTGGATCTTGTATTCTTCAGGAACCACAGGTCACCCGAAGGCAATTACTCATTCCCAGGGTGGAGTACTTCTTGAGCACCTGAAATACGTCACCTTTCATAACAATGTAAAGGCAGGGGAGCGGTATTTCTGGTTTACAACTACAGGCTGGATGATGTGGAATTTTGTTCAAGCTACCATGCTCGCAGGTGCAACTATTGTATTGTTTGATGGAAGTCCGTCTTACCCAGCTATGAGTAGCCTTTGGCAATTTGCAAGCGAACAAAAAATTAATCATTTTGGAACAAGTGCCCCTTATATTTTGGCTTCTGAAAAGGCAGAAATTCGACCAAATGAATTTGACTTATCATCTTTAATTTCTATAAGTAGTACAGGCTCACCATTGCCTGCTGAAGGCTTCAGCTGGGTCTATCAACATGTGAAAAAGGATCTCTGGTTTTGCTCAATGAGTGGTGGGACGGACGTATGCTCTGCATTCGTGGGTGGGTGTCCTACAGAACCAGTATATGAAGGAGAAATTCAAAGAAGGGCACTTGGTTGTGCACTTTATGCTTATGACGAGGAGGGCAAACAGCTGGTGGATGAAGTGGGTGAAATGGTAATAACCAAACCAATGCCATCTATGCCTATTTACTTCTGGAATGACCAAGATAATTCTCGCTACAGGGAAAGCTATTTCGAAGAATACCCGAATGTATGGCGACATGGAGATTGGGTAAAAATTACCAATAGAAATAGCGTGATTATTTTGGGTCGATCTGATGCTACACTCAATCGACACGGAATTAGGATAGGTTCAGCGGAAATTTATCAGGCTACAAACAAAATACAAGGCGTCCAAGATAGTCTGGTTGTAAATTGTGAACTATCAAAAGGAAGACATTTTATGCCTTTGTTCGTCAAGGTGGAAGAAGGTATAGATGTTGATGAAAATTTAGTGAAAAGTATTAACGCTCAAATAAAATCAGATTTCTCTCAGAGGCATGTGCCAGACGTGGTGGTACAGGTGGAGGAACTTCCATATACAATTAGTGGCAAGAAAATGGAAGCTGCAGTTAAAAAGATCTTGATGGGAATCAATGCTGAAAAGGCTGCAAATTTTGGAGCTATGAGAAATCCTGATTCATTGAGTTTTTTCATAAAATATCGAGATGAGTTTATCACATAAGATGGCATCACATTGCATTCGTATTTGCAATAGCAGGCTACTCTTTTTAGGATTGTTACTAATGACCGCCTTTTCGGGGTTTGGACAGGGTAGAGTCCAGTTGGATAGTTTATTGGACGTTTATGATCGTTTAGAACCTGTAGTAAATGAGACCAATGTCAATGTATGTCTTGATCTGGCATGGGAATATAGGGATGTAAATGCTGATAGCGCCTTATTCTTTGCCAAAGAAGCTAACTACCAAGCAGAAAGTATCGGATTTCAGAAGCATAGAATAAAGGCGATCAGCTTTATGGGAATAGCCTATCGAAACTTGGGTAATTATACCATGGCAGCTGAGCAATATTTACTAGCTCTGAATCTCTCAGAAGAACACGGCATTCCCGAACAAAGGGGTTACTCCCTCATCAATCTTGGCAACCTGTATGAGTTTCAAGGGAACTTTACTGAGGCCATTGTCTATCTGAGACAAGCTTTGGATCAGGCTGAAAAATTGGACAATATGCGAATGATCGGGTATTGCTACAATAATCTGGGTAAGTCATACAGAGGACTTGAGGATTATGGAAGAGCAATAGAGTATTATACCAAAACCATCTTGATTCGGGAATTGCTCGGAGATAAATCAGGACAGGTTTCTTCCGAAATTGATTTGGCTGAGGTCTATCTAGGGCAAGGTGAGTTGGATAAGGCTGAATCAGCTGGTATGAATAGCTTTTTTAAATTGAAGCAAATCAAAAAGCCCCGTAAAACAGCTGAGCTGTATACCACGTTGGCAAGAATAAAAATAGCTCAGAGCGAATATGAGACCGCATTAAAGTTTGCCCAGTCGGCTATTGACATCTCGGAAGAGGTAAGCGCCGACTATGAATTATTGATGGCTCATGAGGTTATCAGTAGGATATATCAAAATTTTGGAGATTTTGAAAAGGCGTATGATCATCAGGTGAAATATTCAGAGGTTAAAGAACAATTGTTTGGTGAAAGATCCATTAGTCAGATGGAATCATTGATTAACCAAAACAAGACGCTCCAGCAGAAATTGGAGAATGAATATTTGCGAAAGCAGGATGAGCTGAATGAGCGGATTATTAAGAATCAAGGGAATACCATTGCTCTGGTGGGCATGGGTTTGATGCTTTCATTGATCGCTGTATTGGTGACTTTCAGAAATTATAGAGTTAAAAAGGAGCTTTCAATAAAAGTGGCGAATCAGCGTGATGAAATTTTAGACGACAAAAAGCTAATTGAAGAACAGTCTCGCGTTTTGAAAGAACTTGACAAAGCCAAATCTAAGTTTTTTGCCAATGTAGCGCATGATCTGAGATCACCATTGAGCTTGATTTTGGGCAACCTGGAGATACTGAAAAATGACAATAGTGATTTTAGTGAACTGTCCAATTTGAGCTTGGATACATCAATGAAAAACTGTCAGAGGTTGCTGTTTCTCACTGATGAGATCAATGATCTGACGCGTTTGGAGGAAGGAAAAATCGTACTCAAAAAGGAAGATGTCCAAATAGTAGGGTATTTCAGAATGCTTTCAAGCCTATTTGTAGGAATAGCTAATACAAAAGGTGTTGAGTTGAGATTTGAATCGGAACTTGATGAAGACACGGGGGTTAGGATTGATCCAAGGCAGTTTGAAAAAGTGTTTTATAACTTGGTTTCTAACGCCATCAATCACACGAAGAAGGGTGATGTAATCACCATTGAGATTTCGGAAAATTCTCAATCTGATCTTGTACTAAACTTTAAAGATACGGGTGTCGGGATAGTGGAAGAGAGTCTAAATAATATCTTCGATAGGTTCTTTCAAGAAGGCGATGGATCAAGTCATAAAGGTCTAGGAATCGGTTTAGCGCTCGTCAAAGAGATAGTTGATCTGCATGGAGCGAAGATATCAGTATCCAGCAAGCAAGAAGTAGAAACCAAATTTGAGATTTGTCTTGATTCGTCTGACAGACGTGTCATTTCTTCAGACAGAAAGGAAGTGATCTCTAATTATGTTATGGATAGAACTCATCTTTACGACGAGTATAAATCGTCCATTGCTAAGTCCAGGGCAAAGGATGTTGTGGAGCGCAAAGGGTTAATTCTCATCGTGGATCGTGACGCAGGTACCCGATATGCCATCAATCAATTACTTGATGACCATTACGAAGTGAAAGAGGCAGCCCATGAAAAAGAAGCGCTAGAGTTGCTGAAGACTAATGAGGTTGATCTTATTATGACCGGATTGGATATGCCTTGGATGAAAGGTTTAAAGTTTATGAATGAGTTAGATCAAGATTTGAGGGGACAAAACATTCCAAGACTTCTCGTTGATGGCCCAGATGCTATAGTAGATTCGGGTGAAATCAACCTAGATCAATCAATAGATGTGATACCCAAGCCCTTGAAGAAACCTGACTTATTGAGTACCATTGAAAAGCTCTTAAACAAAAATTCTGGCAGGTCAAATAGGGCAGCATAGCAGTAGACCTGACAAGAAACTCTAATTCTCAGCGGTTAGATTCCCAAAAGGAATAGTATGTGAAGTTTACGCAAGGGAATGGATTATTTCCCTAGGGAAACCATCTCAGCAAGCTGTGCCTGATTGAATGCATCAAAGTAGTTGCTGCGATTCTCCGGATCGGACAAGAAGATATCCTGACTTGGAAAATGATTACTTCTTTTACTTTTAAGAAGCTTATTTAGTCCTCTTGAAATCTTATTTTTTCTATCACCCATTTTGCACTCTGTCTAAACTTATGGTCCAGTGATAAGCCTCAAAAAACCTAGGAAGCAAACCACGAACACCTAACTGGTTACAGGTATAAGGCAAAATCAGGTTGGGTACCCCCTAAAAAGTGTAAGAAAAGTTTTAACGTACAGTTAAAGTGTCTCGGTCTATCGATATCACACCCCAATAGCCGAGGATAGTTTCGTCCTTATTGGAGAATGACAGATTGCCTTCTATCGATGCAGGTGATGTAGAATTGACTGTGCCTAGCAAAGTAGTCTGCTCCTTGACAAGTTGAAGAAAATTGAAGACTTCTGAAGACAGTTGTTGTTGCTCGATCATCATAAAATCATCAAGATCAAACTCAAAACCGGTCAATTCATGATTAATGGTATTTCCGTCAAAGAATTGATCTGATAAAATTTCGAGGTTTTTAGTGCCAATCAGAAGGGTATCATTTCTACTTATGGTCCATCGATAATAATTGTCTTGGATTGGGCTATCGCTTGTAGTCACAATGGGATAATAGTAAGTGTCCAAAATATCGGGATCTTCTTCATTTTCTCGCTCTATGGTTCCCGTATATAGAGAGTCAATCTGAGAAAGATCGTTGATGCTTTGAATATTCGACCTGATCAAAGTGCCATCTTCTAGTTCGACGATAAGCTGATAGGTTGCGTTGATTTCCGCCGCAAAAGGTTCTTTAGATTCATAAACTCCTCCTCCAATGTGATCATAGGGGTAAGCATTGCTCGTCGGAGTAAGCCTTAATACAAAAACGTTCGCATTGTCAATGACTGGCTTGTCTTCTTTACTCGTGAAACTTGAAGATAATGACAGAGATACATGGTGAGTTTCTAATTGATCTGTTAGCCATCCTTCTACCACGACTAGCTGACTTGATCCACCTTCGGGTAAATCCAAAGACTCGCATCCCGCTATTAGAAGTACCGTAAAAACTATCGAGCCGAACTTTTTCAAAATTTGAAATTATAGGTCACCGCAGGGATGATAGAATTAAAAATTGAATTTGGGATGATTTCGGTGAAGCCAGTAGCTTCATTTTGCTGAAACAAATAGGAGTAGACATTATCTCGACCATAGACGTTGTATAATACGAATGTCCAATAG
The DNA here is from genome assembly GCA_049115815.1 of Cyclobacteriaceae bacterium. Classification (GTDB taxonomy): domain Bacteria; phylum Bacteroidota; class Bacteroidia; order Cytophagales; family Cyclobacteriaceae; genus Marinoscillum. Next base: position 190,522 of record JAGDZO010000002.1, read on the forward strand.
TCTTGGATCAGTTTTGGGTCTCCATTTCGCTTATTGGGCCTTCCTTCAAATTTGAGAGACCAATCCAACCTATGATAATCAGGTAATCTTTGTTGATTGCGCATACCAAAGTAGGGTACTGCATTTCCTTCAAAAGTGTATTTACCTAGAGGTAAAGAATAAGGCCTGCCTGACTGATAATTAAACACCATAGAAGTGCTCATTCTTCGATTAAGCTGGTAGATGCCTGTGAAGGTGAAATCATGTTGACGGTCATTATTGGTAGGAAAGTATCGGCCATTATTGATTTGCTCTTCTTCAAATTGGCCATCGGCGCGTTGCTCTGATCTTGAAAGCGTGTAGCTCAACCATCCTGTAATCTTCCCTTCGTTTTTCTTTAAGTAAACCTCCAAACCATAGTTGCGTCCAGATGCACTGAGCAACTCGGTTTCTGGGTTTTTATTGAATAGTAATTGTGCACCATCCTTATAGCTGATGAGATTGCTTATGTCCTTGTAGTAGAAATCAATATAAGCTTCGTATGTGTTTTTCGAGAAGTTTTGATAATATCCCAAAGAATAATGATCTGAAGAAGTAGGTCGAATGTGTTGGTCGCTAAGCTTCCAAATATCTGTAGGAGAGGGGGTTATGGTATTGGAAATCAAGTGTAAATATTGGTTGGATCTGGTGTAGCTCATTTTCACGCTTGAAGAAGGCGTGATCTTGTAATTCAACGAAATTCTTGGTTCTGCTCGCCAATCGGATTGAATAACGGATCCTTTTTCAAATATGAGTGTGTCGACCACTGAGCTGATCGATTTGGGAGAATTTTCATCATATAGCAAAGTAGTATCTGCTCCAAATGTCACCAGGTTCGAAAATCGAAGACCATATTGTAGCTCCAATTTCCGGGATACTTTAAGTTGGTGGCTCATATAGAAAGCTGATTCTAATCCATGCTCTGAATCTAACTCTATTGGGTTAGATGAAGACGTTTCCACATCAAACGGAACACGACTTCCTGGTCTTAAGATGTGTAGAATACTAGTAGCGCCCATCCTGATTTCATTTTGTGGGTTGAGTATGTAGCTGAAGTCAGATTTTAAGGTGTAGTCGAGAATTTTAGATTGACCTATGAAGCTCGCGGCTTCCCTGGGTTGCGTTATTTTGTAGTTGTATTCGCTGAGAATAGCCGATACATTGGAAAATACTTTTTTCCCAAAAAGATGATTCCATCTTAATGATAGATTTCTATTTCCCCATTGCGTTTTTGTATCTAGTACATTGACATTTCGATCATTTCCCCAGTATCCGGCCAAATGAATTGTGTTCTTTTTGTTTGGTTTCCAGTTGACCTTGGTGTTGATGTCTTGAAACCTCGAAGAGCTGGCATTATTGGGAGATATATCAAAAATCGATTGACGTCCTGAAAATATAAAAGAGCTCTTGTTCTTTTTGAGTGGACCTTCAGCGATGAGTTTAGCAGATACCAGACCTATGCTCCCAGACATATGAAATTGCTTGTCATCACCGTCTTTTTGGGTGACTGAGATAACCGATGATGCCCTTCCACCATGCCATGCAGGGATGAATCCCTTCATAATCTCTACATGATTGATAGCATGCGGGTTGAATATTGATATTAAGCCGCTCAAGTGGTTGGGGTTGTAAATGGTAGCTTCATCAAGGAGAATAAGGTTCTGATCAGAAGCACCGCCTCTTACGTGTATCCCATTGGCATCTTCTCCAAGAGTATTGATTCCAGGTAAATACGTCGCTCCTTGAAGGATATCTACTTCTCCCAAGAAATATGGGATAACACCTTCGGTATTAAGGTCTAGCGTATTAATACCAGGAATTAGGCTTGTTACATTAAAATCCGGTTCTACCGATGAAATGGTTATTTCATCCAGTTTGCTGATGCTTTCTTCTAGCTCGATGATCTCGATGACTCCTCCGTTACTCAAGTCATAGGTCTTTTGATAAGTTTTGAAACCTACAAAACTGACATGCACAGGGTGTTGCTCTGCCGTTAATGAAAAAGAAAAATATCCATAGTTATTTGTCACTACACCTTGAATCGTGCCGGGTTTGTACACTACTGCACCTATTAGAGCTTCGCCAGTAGATTTATCTCTTACAAATCCCCTTATAGTATTAATTTGATTGTTTGCGTTGAATCTCAGCACAATCAATCCATCTTTTTCGCTGAATTCAAATCGCTCTTGAGATTGTAATAGCTTCAGGAATTCATCTAGTGATGAATAGGATCGATCTACCACACAGTTGGTTTTAGGAATTAGATTCTCACTGAAAGCCAATGGGATTCCTTGTCTGCGCAACTCGATGAATAAGTCAGAGAGCTGATATTCACCTGGTGATATTGAAATGGATTTTTGAAGGGAAGAGTCCTGAGCTAAACCTGAAAGGCTTATATAGGTGAAGAATAAGATAAAAAGGAGCTTGAATTTTCCGGACATCAAAAGCTAAAACGTGACTTTCTTAAGAAAGTGCTATTTCAGCTACAAAAATAGGCTTTAATTACATCCTTTGCCCAGAATTTTCACTTTCTTATCCGATATTTTGCTTCGAGCATTTAATACCGAGCCAATCACATTAATCACATTCGAGAGCGTTTTGTCTTTAAACTCTGCAGTGATCTTACATTTTTTCAATGACTTACTTGCCACGATGGTAACATTGTAATATTCCTCAAGTAGAGGAATAACCTCAGCAAGTTCGGTGTTCTCAAAACTGAAGTGACCTGTTTTCCATGACAAACCATTTATTGAGGTTGTAGAGCTTACCGCTATACTTCCATTTGCATTGATTTCTCCAGTCTGTCCTTGTCTGACTTTTATGGAAGTTTCAGCATTAGATACTTCTACCACACCAGACTCGACTATAATATTAAGTTGATCTTTGGCATTAACATTAAATGAAGTTCCTAAAACTTCAATATTGCCATGATCAGTAGTAATTCTGAACGAATTGGTGCTTTTAACTACATCAAAATAAGCCTGACCATTTAATTCTAAACTTCTGTTCTCAAGAAATTCAGAACTGTTGTAAGAAATCGAGCTCTTATTTGATAAAGTAACTATGGAGCCATCTGGGAGTGTTATTTCTTTGATTTCATCAACAGTCGTCACTACTTGATTGGCGCTATCTAGATTAAATTCTGAAGAGTAAAATAGTCCTCCTAGTCCCAGGCCGATAACCAATATTGCCGCTACTTTCCAAAGATAACCTAACGAATGACTGCTTGATTCAGGTTGTGAAATCTTGCTTTCAAATTCATTCCACCCTTTATCGACATCTACTGTGATATCATATTCACTCAAAGTATAGAACAAATCAAAATCATCCTCAGCAGGAGAGTTGGCGCTTTGAGTGCGCTTTGCTTGGTGATATTTTTCGTTCCAATTGGTCATTGTGTTTATTAGGCAAGGGGAGTGTTCGATACCCCTAAGTTCTTTTGATTTTTATTTGATATTGTACCCTTTAAGTTCTTCACTGAGTTGCTCTTTCAATTTCTTCAAAGCAATACTTATTTGGTTTTCTACTGTTTTGATGGAGATACCCAGATCATCTGCAATTTCCTGATAGGTCATTCCTCCATATCTACTCAAAACAAATATATTTCTGCATTTCCCGGGCAGTGTATCTATGGCATTTTGCACCTTTAGTTTCATGAGTTCATGTTCGTCACTCGTCATGGGCGATTCATGAGCATCTTCTATATCTACCAGATCTGTAAGTGCTTGTTGTTTAGGGAGTTCTAGCTTAAAGTAGTTGATGCATTTGTTCTTGGTAGAAGAGAAAAGATATGATTTTAGGCTGGATTTTAAATGTATCTGCTCTCGCTTCTCCCATAAATACATGAAGATTTCTTGACCGATTTCTTCTCCTATGGTTCTATCTCTTACCATGCTGGTTGCGAATCTGACTACATCTGCGTAATGCTTTTTGAATAACTTTTCGAAAGCCTTTATGTCTCCATGCTTAGCAAGATCAAATAGGGCTTTTTCATCTGCTGGAGTCATTGATTGCCCGTTTCTCGTCTGGTAGTTCGCAAGGTTTCGAATAAGATGGCAAGGGACTGATTGTATATGGAGCTATTATAATAATTCTCGGCAGATATACATACCACCATGTTCAGGTTCGGAAGAATATAGATATTGGTTCCATTTCCTCCTGACATCAAAAAACAACTTGTGGCGCCTGGCAATCTCTGCTGAACGAAAGAAGGAGAAAAAATCCACCAACCGTAACCGAGCCCATAGTTGTTGTTAAAAACTGTAACGACTGTTTGAGTATCAAGAAGCCAATCTCGATCAATAATTCTTGATTTATTAATCCAACGACCTTCTAACAGCGATAGATACCCTAGTTTGGCGAAATCCAGTGTTTCTAACTTGACACCATCTGTAAGATTAAGCGAACCTTCCGGGGTACTTTGAATGAAATAATTCCCAATAGACATGGGGTCGAATAGTTCATTTTGAATATAGGTTTCAAGGTCTAAATCTTTCAGCAATGACTGATAGATTCTTGCTAAAATAACACCCGAACCACTATTGATACTTGTCCTAATCCCGGGTGTTGCTTCCAGATCCTTCGAAAGTACATATCCAGCCCAGTCAGCTGTGTTTTTCATCATTTGAAGATCACTGTTTATTCTGATGGAACTAACTATTGATTCGTTCCAGACAAGACCTGATTTATTAAGCAGTAGATGTCTAAAAGTGATTAGTTTTTTATCTGGGTTGCTGTTGAAAATATTTTCATAATCCTCCAAATAAGTATAAATGGGAACATCAATACTATTAATGAGTCCAGCACTAATAAATGAATCGAAAAGGAAAATGGCAATGTTCACAGAATTTCTTCCTATACTAAATAAACTCTCTCTGTTTCCTCCAGTATAATAGTTTTCGAATACCAATTGGTCGTTGCGTACTATTGTTAACCCGTTAATGAAGCCGTATTCTTCGTTTTTAATTGCCTGGTCAAGATCTTTTAATACGCCATTGCTGAGCCCAACTTCATTTGGTTGAGCATAATCCCATACCGCTTGATCTGGAGCAACTTCATCTGATAGGTAACAACCAGATAGCAGTACAAAAGTCGATATGATCAGTAGTCTATTCATTTGTTAGGTAAAAACTGACTCCACAACCAAAAGTATACCCATCAAAATCACTTGGGGTTACACCTTGGAGGTTTAGCTTATTGATAAACCTATAACCAGCCTTGCCATAGATATTAACAAACTTGAAAGGAGCAAACCCTACTCTCAATTGTGGATGTATGGCATTGAACTCATCTCTGGAAAACACTTCATCTTCTTCCTTTCGAGACCATATCATATCTCCTCTGCCAATGTTGATAGAAGGCTTGATAGTAATATAACTCAATATTCTAAAATTGGTTCCCAAATGAACTCCTCCATAAAGATAGTCCAGCTCGAAGGTATTTGGAAAGATCAAGTCGGCTTCATGATCGCCGTGACTTCTGTTGATGAAGAATGCCAGGTCAATCACAGAAAATGTCAAACCTAATTCTAAGCTAGTGGCCAGTTCCTTGTTGCCTGGTCCATTGACAATATCCCCAGAAGCATCAAAGTATAACCCTTTACGTATTTTAGGCCAATATCGCTCCTTTGTTTCCTCAACTGGAATACTATCATTGGCGCTCTGAGCCATAAGCTTCTGACATGATAATATCACACCAAGTAAAAAGACCATTGTTCCAATCCTCATCTTTCTAGCGCTATGAGTTCTGATGATGTTTCGAATATTTATTTGTGCCATTTGCAACTTTAGTAATTTAACTAAGTCATTGAGAAGAATTTTGTTTTAAACAGATTGAATACACCAACCCTAAATATTCATAAGGAAATAATTGACAAATGTCGACTTGGAGATAGTAGGGCTCAGCATCAGTTATATCTGTTGTATTCAAAAGCGATGTTTAATACAAGTGTTAGGATCTGTGGTTCGCGTGAAGATGCTGAGGATGCACTACAGGAGTCTTTTGTAAGTGCATTCAGAAACATCAAAAGCTATAGAGGAGATGCATCTTTTGGTGCTTGGTTGAAAAGGATAGTGATCAATAAGTCTCTGAATCAAATTAAGAAAAGGGGACAAGAAATTGCCTTGATAGAGTCTGCTGAACCAAAAGAAGATTATACAGAAGCAGAGGCAGAGACTTTCTCACCTAATTATTCTGTAATTGAAATTAGAAATTCTCTTAATGAGCTTGCTCCAGGATTCAGAACGGTGCTATCGCTTTATTTATTTGAAGGATATGATCATCAAGAAATAAGTGAGATTTTGGGTATTTCAGAATCAACTTCCAAGACTCAATATAAAAGGGCAAAAGAAAGGTTAAAGTCAAAATTGATAGAAGTAAAGAAATATGGGTGATTCACTAGAACGTTTTGTTAGCGAGAACCGAGAGGAGTTCGACGCTGATGTGCCAAGTCGAGAGATTTGGGCTAAGATAGAATCGGTGACCAGCAAAAAGCGCTCAGATTCAATGAATGTTTGGAAAGTAGCAGCTGTCCTTTTGCTGATTTCTACTATAGGCCTTCTACTGGAGCGAACCGGAGCTTACAGTGAAGGAAGTGATGAAATGACAGCCAACTTGACAGAGTTTCAGCAAGTGGAGACTTATTACATCTCACAGATACTTGATAAGAAAAGAGAACTATCAAATATTCAGGCCGGTGAGCGCAAATCAGAGTTTTTGAATGAAATAGCTGAGCTGGATCATGTGTATATGGAACTCAAAAAAATGGCACAGAAGCAGACGTCAGAATCAATGTTGACGGATGCAATGATTGCTAACCTACAACTGAGGTTAGAGGTGTTGAATCAACAATTAGAAGTATTAAAAAGGTACAAAAATGAGAAAATCAATGAAGTTGGGAATGTTGAAATATAGTCTGGTAATAGGATTTTTGGTCCTTGGAAACGCACTTTTGGGTGCTTCTGAAGAAAGGGATAAGAAAATTTCTAAGTCTTTCACCGTCACAAGTGAGACTACTTTGGTGATTGAGAATTCCTTCGGCGAGATTCAGATGGACACCTGGGATAAGGACGAATTTAAAGTTGATATTGAAATAAGAGTAGAAGGGAAGAATTCGGATCGGGCTGAGAAACTGCTCAACGCAATAGAGATAGATATATCAGAAACATCGGGTGAGGTTTCGATTCGTACGGATATAGAGCAAAAGCTGAACACCAAAGGGGATGAGTCTTTTGAGATTAATTACACGGTAATGGCACCTGCTAAAAATAGGATTGAGATAGAAAATCAATTTGGAGATACTTATATAGGCGAACGAATAGGTGATGCGGAGATTGAAATAAAATTTGGTAACCTCAAAACCGAAGATTTCCAAGGTCTTTTGGATTTGACTTTGTCCTTCGGAAAAGCTTCTATTGGTAACACTACCAAGTCAGACATAGAGATTAAGTATGGTGATTTGAGAATGGGCAATGGATTTTCAATGGATATAGAGCAGCAGTTTTCTAATTTGGAGATCGGCGACTTTCAAAAAATAGTGATGGAGAGTAAGTATGGTGGGGTAGAGCTTGGAACCATCGGAACGCTTGATGCAGAGGTACAGTTCTCAAAATTTCAAGTAGAACAGATCAATCAGCAATTAGAAATGGAGGGTAGCTATGTCTCCAATTTTGAAGTAAGGAAACTTAGCAAGGATTTCGAATCTTTTAGGTTTTATGGAAAGTTCAGCTCATTAGAATTGAATGTGGAAGAAGGTACATCAGCCAATATCCAAGCGGATATGAGCTTCTGCAAGTTGAAGGACTATTCGGAGCAAATAGATTTCTACTATCAATCCAAAGATGATACAAGAAAAGAGTACAAAGGCAGGTTGGGTGCTGGAGATGACCAGAAAAAGATAGTGATCAAATCAAGCTATGGAGATGTCAGAATCGAATAGAGATACTTGATATCAGGGATCAGTAAAGGGACTTAAGTTCTACCTTTTCGGTAGCTGAGTCCTTTATTTTCCCACTTTCACATTTGATTATTCTGGCTGGAAATTTCTTGAGAAATTGATGATTGTGAGTGGCCATAATTACTGCTGTACCACTTTTATTTATCTCTAAAAATAAATTAATGATTCCTTCCGCCACCTCAGGATCAAGGTTTCCGGTGGGCTCATCTGCAAATAATATCTGTGGTTCATTGATGAGTGCTCTTGCAATCACCACACGCTGTTGTTCGCCACCACTTAATTGATGGGGCATCTTGGTAGATACAGAACCCAGACCGACGCGCATTAGTACCTCCGCTAGTCGACTTTTCATCTTAGCCTTGTCTTTCCAACCTGTAGCTTTCATCACGAAGTAGAGGTTTTCAGCAACACTACGATCGTAAAACAACTCAAAGTCTTGAAAAATGATCCCTATTTTTCTTCTTAGGAAGGGGACATCAGAGGCTTTAATGCCTCTGATATTGTACCCCACAATGCTAATGTCGCCTAACCGCAAAGTGAGATCGCCATACATGGTTTTGAGCAATGAAGACTTGCCGCTGCCCGTTCTTCCTACGAGATATACAAACTCACCCTTGCCAATATCAAATGAGATATCGCTCAGGACAGTTTGATGATCCTGAAAAATGGTCGCATTGGATACGGATACAACGGGCTCGTTAGTAAAGGACATATCTAAAGTTCAAGTTTCCTCAATTTCCCAAAAGGTAATTCCTCGATAAGCGATTTCAGTTCTTCTTCCTTTCCTTCAAGGCCGAATTTCTCCAGCTTCTGAAGAGGCCGATCGGCTCTGAAATAGGCAATAAGCACGAAATTCTCATCTCTTAGCTGGATGTAATTAGGGATCTTAGCTTTTCCCTTTACTTTGATGATATACATAGACGAAGTTTCTACTTTCATCACCCAACTAATAAGTGTGCTTATTGGTTACCTTTTTTATAGTCTGCTAGGAATTTTTCTAATCCACTGTCAGTCAATGGGTGCTTCAAAAGTCCTGTAATCACTCCTAAAGGACAAGTAACTACATCAGCGCCTATTTCCGCACATTGAATCAAATGCATATTGTGTCTGACAGAAGCAGCAAGAATTTCAGTCTCGAATTCGTAGTTATCAAAAATCTGAACGATTTGCTCAATCAAGGTAAGTCCATCTGATCCTATATCATCAAGTCTTCCGATGAACGGGGAGATGTATGAAGCTCCTGCTTTAGCAGCGAGTATCGCTTGACCGGCACTGAAAATTAGTGTGCAGTTAGTTCTGATACCTTCGTCAGATAGAGCTTTGATGGTCTTCACGCCATCTTTGATCATAGGCACTTTTACGACGATTTTATCATCGATTTTAGCCAGTTCTCTACCTTCTTTGAGCATGGCTTCATACTCCGTAGAGATCACTTCAGCGCTCACATTGTCATCTACGATATCACAGATGTCTTTATAATGCTTCAAAATATTCGCTTGGCCAGTAATTCCTTCTTTGGCCATCAATGAAGGATTAGTAGTTACACCATCTAGCACACCTAGATCATATGCTTCTTGTATTTCGTCAAGGTTGGCTGTGTCTATGAAAAATTTCATTTTTTTATAGTGGTTTAAGTTTTAAATGGAATTCAAAATTAGGCAAAAAAAAAGGCAAACAGAATGTCGCACCGCTACAACCGCTTACCCTTGCTACCTTCCGGTCCTGGGGGATTCAGCAGGAGCTGGTCGCATCCGTTTGCCGAATGCAAACTTACTAATAAAGAATTCCTATTTGAAATTAATACTCAGAAATAAGTCTCTGATTTTATTGCTTGATCCGAAATGGTGAGTATGAGAGAAAAGAGCATCAAAAAAGCCCTTGAAACTTAATTCAAGGGCTTTTGGCGGTATGGACGGGACTCGAACCCGCGACCTCCTGCGTGACAGGCAGGCATTCTAACCAACTGAACTACCACACCGTGCTTTCAATTGCGTTGCAAAACTATACCCTTAATAATTCAAATACAATACTACCATTACAATTATTTGAAGTTTAAATCTCCGAGCTTTCGATGTACTAAAAAGTGATTTATCGCTACCTTTGAATTCTTAAAAATCGACCTATGCACTTAGAATTCGAAAAACCAATTGTAGAGCTGGAAAATAAACTTTCTGATATGAAACAACTCGCTCAGCAGAGCGGTGTGGATGTATCAGCGGCAATCACAAAATTGGAAGATAAAATATTGAAATTGAAGAAGGATACATTTCAAAATCTGACCAGATGGCAGAGGGTTCAGCTATCCAGACATCCGGAGCGACCATATACATTAGACTATATCTATCAACTTTCAGATGACTTTGTGGAATTACACGGAGACCGAACGGTGAAGGATGATAAAGCCATGATTGGCGGTTTTGCAACAATAGATGGCATGTCTGTCATGATCATTGGACAGCAGAAGGGTAGAAATACGAAGCAGCGTCAGACTCGAAACTTTGGAATGGCCAACCCTGAGGGGTACCGCAAGGCTCTTAGGTTGATGAAGCTGGCAGAAAAGTTTAACACTCCCATCATTACATTGATAGATACTCCGGGAGCGTATCCTGGTATCGAGGCCGAGGAAAGAGGTCAAGGCGAGGCTATTGCGAGAAATCTGAAAGAGATGATGACCTTAGAGGTGCCGATAGTGAGTGTGATCATTGGCGAGGGAGCATCGGGAGGTGCATTAGGTATTGCTATTGCCGATAAGGTACTTATGATGGAGAATACTTGGTATTCGGTCATTTCTCCGGAATCTTGCTCGTCGATTCTTTGGAGAAGCTGGGACTACAAAGAGCAAGCGGCTGAGGCCCTTAAGCTTACGGCGAAGGATATGCTCCAAAATAAATTGATAGACGGTATCATTAATGAGCCATTAGGTGGTGCCCATACTGATTTAAAGGCAGCATCCTCTGAATTGAAAAATCAGCTTTTGAAGCATATCAAAGCTTTGAATAAAGTAAGTAAGGACAAGCGCGTAGATCAGAGAATTGAGAAGTTCTCCAATATGGGAGTAGTTGCATAATCCTACCTAAGGGATGCCAGACATAGTCGGTGGTACGAAGGATCAACATAAGATTGGCCTTGTACTTTCAGGAGGAGGAGCAAGGGGAGTCGCTCATCTTGGCATGATCCAAGCTCTTGAAGAGCAAGGGCTAAAATTTGATATTGTTGCTGGAGCGAGCGCTGGAGCTCTTGTTGGGGCTCTTTACTGTTATGGTCATACGCCCAAGGAAATCTCCAGGTTTATAAGCGAGACCAATTTTCTAACCATTTTTCGGCCTAGCTTCAATAGGAGAAGCCTTCTGAATATCGAAAAGGCTTATGATGAACTTCGGAAACATTTGCCAATTGATGACTTCAGTAGTCTGAAAATACCCTTACACGTTTCAACTACCGATATTGAACGCGGAGAACCACACATATTTGAGAAAGGGCCATTAATAAAGCCAGTATTGGCTTCTTGCGCAATACCTGTTGTTTTTGATGCTGTCACCATTGGCTCGAGAAGGTTGGTGGATGGAGGAGTTACTGATAATCTTCCTTTCCAGTCAATAAGAAAAAGTTCTCGAAAGATTATCGCGTTACATTGTAATCCAATAGATGATAATTCGAAGATGTCAAACTGGAGTGATCTCATGGAGAGGTCTATGATGATAGCCATTACCCGATATGTGCATTCTCAAAAACAATATTGCGATGTGTTTTTGGAGCCCACGGGGCTGAGTAAATTCAAAGTAATTGACTTTAAAAAAGCTGATGAAATCTATGTATATGGTTACAATTATGCTTGTGAAGCAATTCAGAATGGAATTCTGAATAACTTAGACTCTAATGAAAAAGAGGTTTTATAAGTTTTGGTTCCAGTTTTTTGGCTGGAAAGTATCAGGGTCAAAACCTGATTTAAAGAAATTTGTACTCATCGTAGCGCCTCACACAAGTAACTATGATTTTTTTGTTGGGCTGGCCGCAAGGAGTATTAGCGATCTAAAAAGTAACTTTCTAGCTAAGAAATCACTTTTCACTATCCCACTGGTTGGATGGATCATGCGCAGTTTTGGAGGTTATCCAGTTGATAGAAGCCGAAAGACCAATCTGGTGGATCAAGTGGTCGAGTTGTTTAATACTCAGGATGAATTTGTTATTACAATCACACCAGAAGGCACTAGATCATATAATCCCAATTGGAAAACTGGATTTTACAGAATAGCCACGAAGGCAAAAGTGCCTATCGTGTTGGTGTCCTTTGATTTTGAGAAGAAAGTGGTAGAATTTCTTGAGCCTTTTCACCCCAGTGGTGATCTAGAGAATGATATCGAATACATCAAATCCTATTATAGAACTAAGAAAGGAAGACATCCCGAAAAGGGAGTATTGTGATTTGAATAGTTTGAAAGGCGAGTGCTGAGCCTGGTTATATATAGGCATAAAAAAAGCGCCCATTGGGCGCTTTCATTATTTTTTGGCTGTTGTTCGTTTTGTTCTACGTTTTGGAGCTTCCTCCTCTACAATCACATCTTCCACATCTGCTAGTATTCTACCACAGTGCTCACATACAATTACTTTCTTTTTTTCTCTGATCTCAGCTTGTTTCTGAGGAGGGACTACATTGAAGCATCCACCGCAAGCGCCTCTTTTGACAGCTACTACAGCTAGACCATTGCGCATGTTGTTTCTTACTTTGTTGTAAGCCACTAGCAGTCTATCTTCTACTTGCTTTGACGCCTTTTCACGATCCTTGATAAGCTTTTGCTCATCTGCTTCAGATTCAGCAGAGATCGTTTCTAGCTCGCTCTTTTTGCTTTCTAAATCCTTGCTACGCTCAGAAAGTGTCTCGCTTGTACCAGCGATTTCCTCTTTCTTAGCATCTATTTTGCCATAAGATTCTTTGATTCTCTTTTCCAGAATTTGAATCTCAAGTTGCTGCAACTCTACTTCTTTGGTGATAGCATCGTACTCACGGTTGTTTCGTACGTTCATTTGCTGCTCCTCATACTTCTTGATGAGTTTTTCAGCGTCTTTTATTGCAGTCTTGTTAGCCTCTATTTTTTCTTCTAGCTCTGCAAGTTCTTGATTCTGTTTTTCTACTCTGGTTTGGTAACCAGCTATTTCATCCTCAAGATCCATTACCTCATCTGGCAATGCTCCTCTAACTTTTAACAACTCATCACGCTTTGAATCGATGGTTTGTAATTTCACTAGACTCTCGAGCTTCTTTGCTACGGTATTTTCCATGCAGTATTACAAGTATTTAATGGGATTTGTCTCAACTTCCGATAAACGGAGTGCAATATTAGCGAATTTTTTACTTAAAATGTCATAGAGTAAATCCTTTGTGAACTGCTCGCTTTCATAGTGTCCTATATCTGCAATGACTATCTTATTATCTGCCTCAAAAAACTCGTGATATTTAAAATCTCCAGTAATAAAAATGTCAGCTTGCTGCTGAATGGCAGCTTTCAGCAAGAAACTTCCGCTACCCCCACATACAGCGATTTTAGAGACCATTTTCTTCTCGACACTGGTGTGTCTAACGCAATGAGTACTCATTAATGACTTGAGCGACTTTAAAAAGTCTTTCGTAGGAACCGGGCTTGAAAGTTCCCCGATCATTCCTGCTCCAATTTCTTGATTTTGATTCTCTAAGTTTGATAGATAATAGGCCACTTTCTCATAAGGATGGGCGAGTTTTAAAGCTCCAATAACTGCATGCTGTCGATCTGTTGGGAGCATTACTTCTAATCGTACTTCCTCTACTATTTCGCGAGTATTTAGTTTCCCAATAGTTGGGTTGGCATCACCATTTGGTTTGAAATTCCCTCTTCCTTCCATTTCAAAGCTGCATTCTGAATAGTTACCTATTACACCAGCACCAGCTTCAAACAGGGCGTTCTGTACTTTTTCCTTATCGGCTTTTGGTATGAACGTCACCAGCTTCAAAAGGGTATTATGCTTCGGACTCAATATTCGCGTGTTGATAAGGCCTAGGCGTTCACATATTTTCATATTCACACCATTGATCACATTATCCAGATTGGTATGAATGGCGTAAATACAGATATCATTTTTGATTGCTTTAACAATACAGCGATCTACCCAATGTTTGGAGTTAAGTTTTTTGATGCCGCTAAAAATCAATGGGTGATGAGCTACTATGAGATTGATACCATGCTCAATGGCTTCATCGATCACTGCTTCTGTAACGTCGAGCGTAATCAATATTCCAGTGATAGCTGACATATTGCTACCCACTAAGAGCCCGCTATTGTCGTATGATTCTTGATGGTGTAGTGGAGCAATAGCTTCCAGATGATCTGTGATATCTTTGACAATCATTAGATTTCGTTTATGTATTGGTGGCAATATATCCTTTTTCCTTTTGCACTTATTTTTCATCTAATCACTTGGATTAGAAATAGACTTTTTGATCAAAAACTATACAAGTCGGTTGCCTTTGATACAAATGTAATATTGGTTGGCAATCTCTCTATAGGAGGAACAGGTAAAACACCTATGATCGATTATTTCATCCGATATTTCGATAGGAGAGAAATACAGTGTGGCATGATGAGCAGAGGTTATGGAAGGAAAACGCATGGATTTAGGTTAGCAGGTAAGCTTGAATCAGCAGAAACCATAGGTGATGAGCCTTTCATGTATCACCACAAGTATGAAGGACGGATACCCGTGGCTGTGGGAGAGGATCGAATGTTAGCCATAACAGAGTATCTTTCCTTAAGGCCTGAGCTCGATGTTATCCTCATGGATGATGGTTTTCAGCACAGAACCGTGGCTCCAAGCGTATCTTTACTTTTGACGACCTATAACAATCCTTTCACAGCAGATTTTATGTTGCCGGCAGGACGCCTGAGAGAATCTAGAGATGGAGCTGAAAGGGCGAATTTTATTATTGTTACTAAATGCCCTGATCACATGAGCGACTCGGAAATGGTCGTCTACCGGCATAGAATTTCGAAATATACCGATGCAAAGGTGTTTTTCATGAAAACGGTCTATGAAGAAATTAAACCCATATTTGATGATGTGCCACCGCTGACTCGTCAAATTGTTGCTATTTCAGGGATGGCCAACTCTCAGCCTTTTGAATCATACCTCAGAAGTAAGTTTTCCGTAAAACTGGTACACAATTACCGCGATCATTACCGTTACAAAGAGCAAGATGTGAGAGATATTATACGAGAACTAAAGCCGGGGATTAGTTTGGTTTGCACCGAAAAGGACAAAGTAAAGCTCCAGCAATTTGAAGAATTGAGGAAATACCCATGTTACTATTTACCCATTTCAATGGAATTTCTAAGAGATGAGGGATTATTCCAAAACAGCCTAGAGTCCTACTTAAATTATACCAACAAAGACGGGAATGATTAATAGTTTTGCGCTGTGAAAAAGGGGTGGTTTATTTTCTTTTTAGTGATGTCCAATGTGGCATGGAGCCAGATAATTGATGACTCTACTGAGCTCGTTTATGGAGCTAATACTACCCAAATCATCTATGAATCGCACCTCAAAAACAATCAACCCAAGGAAGTACATCCTGATACCACTTTGTATGAATTGGAGAAATTCACTTTTGTGGATATGGCAGATCGAAAGTATCAAGACTTAGGCAACAATGGCACAGCCCTATTCCCAATCTTTCATTCTTTGCCAACACAAATAGGACGCACCAGTGGATTAAATGCTTACGATCCCTATTTGAAAACGCCATACGACTTTAAGTTTTACAACTCAAAATCGCCACATATCAATTTGATGGTGGTTTTTGGTGGAGAAGGGCGCTCCGTGGTAGATATGAGTTTTTCGAGAAATATCAATGAAAATTGGAATATCGGGTTCGACATTTATAGGATTACTTCGGATAAACAAATAGGCAAAAGTGGTCAGCAAGACAGGAATGTGGAGTCTTCTATTTTCGATCTTTATACTTACTATCAGCATAGTGAGCTGCCATATTCGGCCATGCTAAGTGTCACCAATAGTGCGTTTGACATAGAGGAAACTGGTGGGATTTATCTGGAGGATTTGGCCACTGTAACACAGGCTGAGCTTTATGAATATGCTGATTCGGATATTCAGCTCGTTGATGCAAGAGCGTCGGATAAGCGTATAAGTGCTCATCTTTTTCATCAGTACAATTGGACAAATCCGTTACAGTTTTATCATCAGCTGGATGTAAAAACTCAGACATTCGGCTATCAGGATTTTTCTGGTGGAGGTAGTACGACTTATGACGCTTATGCTGACTATTATGATAGGCTTTTGATAGATGAAGATAGTACCTATGATTTATTCGAATGGAGAGAGTTAGTCAATGAAATAGGGGTTAAGGGCGATCTGGCCAATTTGTTTTATAGGGTTTATCTCAAAAGGAGAGATATTGATCAGGACAACATCTATCAGGATCCAACACCTAAATTTAGTGAGACTTTTTTGGGAGGTTATACGCGGTTTGATTGGCGTGAAAAATTCAATGTGGAGGCAAGAGCCGAATTACTCCAGAGCGGTGAATACTTATTAAAAGGTAATTTGAATTCTGACCTTGTGTTTGCCTCGTATACCACGATGAGGTATAAGCCTTCGTTTTTGCAAGACAGGTATTTTGGGAATCACAATGAGTGGGACAATAACTTTTCGTCGGCCTTCACCAATGAAATCAAGGGAGGGATTAATGTTGATTTCGGTTTCTTGAACATTGCTCCACAAGCGAGACTTCTGACAAAGGACGGCTTCTTCTATTTTGATGACCAAGCCCAATCCACACAGAGTAATGAGATAGCTGTGCTGACATCTTTAGGTGGAGAATTCAACTTTAGAGTATTTACCGATAGAGAAAATGGAGAAGCCTTTCATTTTGAGAATGAAACTTATTTCAGCACCCTTTCAGGAGATGGTGCGGATAAAATGGTAGTTCCTAAACTGTTCTATAATGGTCGACTATTTTGGAGAGGCTCGTGGTTTAAAAATACGATGGGAGTGGAAGTAGGGGCAGACATTCATGCAAAATCTGAATATTTCGCTATGGCTTTTGCCCCGGAGATTCAGCAATTTCATTTGCAAGATGAATTTTCTATAGACGCTTTTTATACGGTTGATGCATTTATCAGCATGCAAGTGAATAATGTAAGAGCCTTTGTGAAGATCACCAACCTCAATCAGCAAGATAATGGAGGGTATTTCATTACGCCCTACTATCCTGGTCAGGCTCGCACTATGGATTTTGGGGTTCGATGGTTATTTTTTGACTAATGAAAGAGGACAAAACAGTATTAGGGCTTCAACTCCCAACAGATCCGCGTTGGGTGAATATCGCGGAAATGAACATAGAGGATATCTTGGTGGATCATGCTTATTGTGAGCAAAAAGCAGCTTCTTCCTGTATCTCATTGATCGTGCAGTATCCTGACAAACAGGAGATAATAGATGCCCTAACCCCGGTAGTAGCTGAAGAATGGGCACATTTTGAGCGAGTAATCGAGCAGTTGAAGAAGCGAGGGTATGCTCTCGGCAGAATGCGGAAAGATGAATACGTCATTGCCTTGAATAGCATAGTGAAGAAGGGCGGAAGCCGAGAGCAACAACTAGTAGAAAAACTCCTGATCAATGCGCTGATAGAGGCACGGAGTTGTGAACGATTCAAGCTCCTTTGGAAAAATATTGCGGATGAGGAGCTTCAAAAATTCTATTACGAATTGATGGTTTCTGAAGCTGGCCATTATCATAATTTCCTAGAATTAGCTGAGGTCTATATGCCGAAGGAATATGTCCGAACCAGATGGAATGAAATCTTAGGAGCCGAAGCTGAAATTATAAGCAACCTCGAAGTAAGAGGTGACCGTATGCATTAATAGCATTTGATTTTAAGTCTTCTGCTTTTTCTTTTTTGCAGCTGGAAACAGGATGTTGTTGAGAATCAACCTGTATCCTGGTGAGTTTGGATGGAGATTAAGATCTGTTGGTTGCTCACTTACAAAATGCTGATAGTCTTCAGGGTCATGTCCACCATAAAATGTCCAGAATCCTTTGCCACTTACCCCATGAATGTATCTGGCTTCACCAGCAGATTTTGTTTCACCAAGGATGACCACTTCAGGTTTGATAAGGCTTTTTCTGAAGGCAGTAGTTTGTCCCATAAAACCTTTGATTACATGCTCATGATTTTGCGTAAGCATGGTAGGGATGGGGTCCCACTTAGCAGAGAACTTAAAAAGCGTAAAGAAATCGGTTTCTTGTTTTAGCCCTCTTTCTCGAGTTTGCATGTCTATATTAGAATACTCATAGACGTAGGCGTTGCGCTCAATATTGAAATTCTGAAAGGCAAAAGTCTTGCTGAAGTCAAGTTTGCTTTGGGCAGCAGGATCTGCTGCATCACCATCATACATGGCTTCTACAATATCAAGACCTTCGGCAGCTAATGCTATATCATAAGTATCTGTTGCAGAGCACATTGCAAACAAAAATCCCCCTCCAGCAACAAATCCTCTGAGCTTGTTGACCACAGCTAGCTTCAGGTGAGTTACTTTGGAATATCCGTGCTTTTTGGCTGATTCTTCATACTCACGCTGCTGCTGCTGGTACCAAGGGTAATGTTTGTAATTGCTGTAGAACTTTCCATACTGTCCCGTGAAGTCTTCATGGTGTAAGTGGAGCCAATCATATTTCGGCAATTCATTGTACAGTACCTCATCATCAAAGATCACATCATAGGGTATTTCAGCATATGTCAAGACCAATGTGACCGCATCATCCCATGGCATTTTGCTTTTAGGCGAGTACACAGCGATCTTGGGAAACTTCTCCAATTTCATCACGTCGGTATTTGAAGCCGGACTTGATATTTCCGTTAGTATAGAATTCGCTTCAGCATCAGAAATTATTTGATAAGAGACATTTCTTATAACACATTCATTTTCAATGCTTTGGAAGTGTTTGGACATGAAACTCCCACCTCGGTAATTCAAAAGCCAGTCCGTTGGTACTTCTTGGGTCAACATCCAGTAGGCGATACCGTATGCTTTAAGGTGGTTCGTCTGAGTGTCATCCATCGGGATGAGAATGTATGCCGCTTTGGCATTGAATGAGCAAACAAGTAGAACTGCAATTAGAATATTACGCATAGAAAATGAAAACTATTTTTGGATCAACGAGTAAAGAGAAGATCAAGTTCTTTTTATCTTTCCAGTCAGCTAAAGTTAACCTATGGATATTATAGAAAATGTAAAAGAAGGGATTAATTCGGTCAAGGCCAATAAGCTGAGAACGATTCTGACTGCAGCTATTATTGCTATTGGAATTACTTCTTTGGTAGGAATACTTACGGCTATCGAAGGAATACAATCTTCCATCAATGACAGTTTTTCAAACTTGGGCGCCAATACTTTCGATATGGAAAGTGTAAGAGCAAATAGAGGCTCAAGGGACGGCAAGGAAGCGAAGGTGTTTCCACCCCTTACGTACGATGACCTTATTCGATTCAAAGAGAAATATTCGGCAGGTGTAGTCAGTGTAAATGCATTTGTATCTTTTACAGCTGAAGTCAAACGTGGCTCGAAAAAAACGAACCCTAACTCCCGAATCCAAGGAGGAGATGAGAATTACTTAGTGGTAGATGGTTTTGATATATCAAAGGGTCGAGGTTTTTCACAGACTGAAGTGCAAAATGGGGGAATGGTGGTCATTATTGGTCGCGAGATACGTGATGCGCTGTTTACGAAAGAGGAAGACCCCATCAACAAAAACATCAAATTTCAAGGTTCGAACTTCAAGGTGATAGGTGTGCTAGAACCACAGGGGGGAACTAGCGGAAATGGGAGCGTCGATCGCATGTGTTTGGTCCCAATACTGACCGCAAGAAGATTGGCTGCCGGAAGATCCCTCAGATATGAGGCCACCATAGCGGTGAATGATGCATCCAACATGGATGCCGCCACAGGTTTGGCCACCGGTTTGATGCGATCAATACGTCGCGATCCTGTTAAGCAGGAGAATTCTTTTCAAATCACTGTAAATCAATCGCTTGCGGAGCGACTTGGGGAAATTACGGGTTACTTGCGAGTAGGTGGATTCACCATAGGATTTATTACACTACTAGGGGCATCCATTGGTTTGATGAATATCATGCTGGTATCTGTAACGGAGCGAACAAGAGAAATTGGCGTCCGAAAAGCACTTGGTGCCACACCATTGAAAATCAGGCAACAGTTTTTAATTGAGGCTTTGGTTATTTGTCAAATGGGAGGCATAGGAGGAATCATTTTGGGTATAGCCATTGGTAATTTGACTTCAAGTCTAATAAGTGATGGCGGATTTGTGATTCCTTGGATTTGGATCGCATTTGGCGTGACAGTGGGTATGATAGTAGGCCTGATATCTGGATATCTTCCTGCGCACAAGGCGTCTAAATTGGATCCTATTGACTCCTTGAGATTTGAATAGAAGCATAATATGACCTTATCAGAAAAGCTCGCGAGAACCATTCGCGATGTTCCCGATTTTCCAAAACAAGGAATCGTATTTAAGGATATCACCACAGTTTTGGGTGATCCTGAACTTAGCAAGGAAGTCAGCGACGGCTTTTATAAGCAGTGGAGTAGCCAAAGAGTTGAAGGGGTGGTCGGCATTGAGTCTCGTGGTTTTATCTATGGCTTGCAGCTGGCACAGCAATTGGGTGTGCCGTTCATCCCGGTGAGGAAGGCTGGAAAATTGCCTTTTGATACGATTAAGCATGCTTATGATCTGGAATACGGGTCTGCTGAGATTGAGATACATACAGATGCTATTCAACCAGGGCAAAGGATTTTGGTACATGATGATCTCTTAGCTACTGGCGGGACAGCAAGAGCAGCTGCTGATCTTATCCAGAAAATAGGAGGGGAAGTGATAGGATATTCGTTTCTGGTGGAGTTGTCTTTTTTGGCGGGAGCGAAAAAGCTCAATGGTACTCCAGTCCATTCTCTCGTGACTTTTTGATTATTCGATTATCAGTACCTCCTTCACGCGATCCAGCGCATCAAATTTGATGCTCAATCGAAGCTTTTTACCTTCTTGGTTGCATTCAGGACTTGAGAGATTGTAATAGAAGAACTTTTGATTTCTGTTGTACAATTCGTGTTCATCTGGCTGGCCAAAGAGCGTTTTTATCTCCGCCTGTCCTTCTTTATATAACTTTTCTTTTTGCATGATGATCAGATCTTG
The DNA here is from genome assembly GCA_049115815.1 of Cyclobacteriaceae bacterium. Classification (GTDB taxonomy): domain Bacteria; phylum Bacteroidota; class Bacteroidia; order Cytophagales; family Cyclobacteriaceae; genus Marinoscillum. Next base: position 211,748 of record JAGDZO010000002.1, read on the forward strand.
CTGAGCGGATCTAGGCTTATCACAAGCATTCTCATTCCAGCTATCCCTATCAAAACCTTCAAGATCAGGTATAGAATAGCACGCGCTCAGTCCAAGCACTAGAAGAACTGTTAATAATTTAGAATTCATTTTAGTCTGATTTGGCTGTAGAAAAGTAATAGTAAACAATACTCAATATGATCACTATTCCAACAATCATCATGAGGTAAGGTTCAGGAAACAAATAGATAACTCCTGCACCCACGCAAATTACTCTGATATACTCTAGCCATGACAGCCGACTATTTTGGTCAAAAATAATTCCGAACTGCGCCAAGGACCAAATGACCATACATGCTGCAATTAGCTGTTGGTTGAGAGGTAAACTCTCCCTTAAAAAAAGAAAAACAGCGCTGAGTGGCAGAATCAAAGAAAACTGCACTAAAATGTAGAGGTTTAGTTTGAGTGAAGGAAGCTTATCGTATTTAGCTATCTCGCCGCTTATTTCCGGAACAGGTATTGGGCCACCTTCAGCTTTAGGTTGCCAGCCTGGTTTGTTGATGAGTACGGCAAGTTTGTTGGAAATACCCTGGGTTCGCCCAATTTGTTGGAACATTTGATAGTAATGATCTAAGTTGGCCCAGACAGGATTCCAAGTGTTTAGTTGTTTCGTAACGCCATACATTGGAGTTTCTTCTTCCTCCTGAAAGGTACCAAATAGTCTGTCCCAGATGATCAAGGAACCCGCATGATTTTTATCGATATATTTCGGATTTCTACCGTGATGTACTCGGTGATGAGAAGGTGTGTTGAAGATAAATTCTATCGGTTTTGGCAATTTTGAGATGGTCTCCGTATGAATCCAAAATTGATAAACAGTATTTAGCCCGAGTACGATCAAGAAAGTAATCGTGTCAAATCCCAAAAAAGAAAGAGGGATATAGAACCAAAAGGTCCATAATACCTGAAAACTGCTCTGTCTGAGTGCTACCGAAAGATTATAGTCTTCACTTTGGTGGTGTACCACATGGCCGCCCCAAAATAGATTCACTTCATGACTCATTCTGTGCGCCCAATAATAGCAGAAATCTACGGCGAAAATCAGAATCAGCACTGACCACCAGGTAATAGGGATGTTAAAAATCGCCCAATTCTCATATATAAATTGATAGATTATGAGGGTGCCAACTTTCAAAAAGGCATTGCTAATTTGCTGTGTAAGCCCACATGATATATTCGTAATAGCATCATTTAGCCGATATATTTTTCGTTTGCTATAAAGCTGTATTGACAGTTCGATAACTATCAGAATAAAGTATAGGGGAATAGAAAGGATAATGGGGTCGAAATCCATGGATCAAATATATAGAGGCCGGCTTAATATTTTGGATTCATTTTAGTCTTCTAGTTCCTCGATATGATTTTTCAGATCATGAAGGTAACTCTCAAATGCGATTCTATTAAGCCACTTGGTAAACCGATCACTCAGAAAGGTTAGAACGAGGATAGAAACAATGAGAATAACCCAATCATAAGGGCCGCTCATCACTTCAATAGCAGGATTAGCAAGCTTCATCCCAAACAGGAAGCCTGAGGTAATGGAAATAGGGTAGAGGATTAGACATATGATCTCCTCATAATGGATGACTCGCTTTATTCGGAAATAGTAGTCTTTAAGTCCATGGAGTATATCTTGACTCATGTCAATCCCATTTTTAAGAATACTGTATTCCTTATAGAACAACAAAGAGCCCAGTACATAAGCAGCGCAAAGCACACTCATCAATATTTGTGATACCAGTGGAAATATGAATGGAATGGAGAGAATTAGACCCACAGTCAATACTACTGTGATGAACAACTTTTGATAGACATTCCTTTTTAGCTTCGCTATGAATCCGAGGCTGTCTGAAGATAATGCTTTTCTTATCTCAGATTCTTCAATTCCTTTATCTATAGGACCATTCTGATCCAATTTTCCCCAGATCTCTTTTAATTCTGTCATGATGCTTGAGGGTTTAGTTTTTTCTTAAGTGATTCCTTGATGCGGTGAATTTTCACACCAATGTTATTAGCCTTAAGTCCCGTGATATTGGCGATTTCTTGATTGGAGTAATCTTCCAAATGAAGTGTGATTATAGTCTTGTCTACATCGTGGAGTCCTTTTATAGCTCTTAGCAATAGCTCCGCTTGGTCAGTTTGCTCGGTTTTGTTTTCGGCGTATGAATCATGATGTTCTAGTGGGTCTGTAGTGATCTTTTGTTTTCGTTTGTAGGTGAAAACAGTATTGAGTGCCACACGGTACAGCCAAGTACTAAACTGCGAATCACCGCGAAATTTACCGATCGATTTCCATGCTTGTAGCTGAATCTCTTGCTTCAGATCATGCTTATCTTCTGGATCATCCACATAGAGATAGAGAATCTTATGGATTATCCCAATGTGCTTTTTGATGGCTGATATAAATTCCTTTTCCGTCAAGGTGAATCTGAATGTGGTGACCTACTTTTGCTACGTTAGTGCAATTCGAAGTTTAATCCTTACACATACAAACTTAAATATGCTGAGAGTCGTCAGTTTTTTGAAGTTCTTATCAATCGTTCTTTTTCTTATCATCATCGTATTGGTCTATGCTTATCTTCCCGTAATGGTAGACTTGGAGGCCAAAGAAGGGGCACTGCAAATCAGGAAAGAGAACTTCTTCTATTTTGCAATTGGCATATTCGTGGTGGTGAATATAGCCATGCTTGGCTTTCAGAAATTAATCGAGCCCAAAATAGCTAGTCTAGATCTCAAAGCATGGCTCAGAGGGCTAGCATTTGTAGTCAATATTTACCTTACCTTGTTGGCTGGATTTCTTGGGGTCTTGAACAATAGTGGACATTTGGATGTTGCTGGTTTTAGCTATTTGAACTACTTCGGGCCAATCCTAATATTTTCATGGGTCATTGGATTATTATATCTGATTTACAAAAGACCCTAAAACCCATTGATTTACAATATTTTAAGGTATTTCGATTCATTTGATGCCTAAAGGTAGCACGAAAAATAGACTCTTTTTTAGTCTTGATTTTTGTATAAATTCCGCTTTTTAAGAATGTAATAAAGTAATTCTCATTTTTAATTTGGATCATTTTTATGGCAGACGTACAATACACGGAAGACAGTATTAAATCCCTTGATTGGAAGGAACACATCAGGCTTAGGCCCGGGATGTATATCGGGAAGTTGGGAGATGGTTCTGCTAGTGATGACGGTATCTACGTCTTGGTAAAAGAGATTATCGACAATTGTATCGATGAGCACATGATGGGCCATGGCAAGACCATTAACATCAAGGTATCTGACAGGAGAGTAGAAGTAAGGGACTATGGTCGTGGTATTCCTCTTGGGAAAGTGGTCGATTGTGTAAGCAAGATCAATACAGGAGGGAAATATGATTCAGGTGCATTTCAGAAATCAGTTGGATTGAATGGAGTGGGAACTAAGGCTGTCAACGCTTTGAGCTCTTATTTCAAAGTTCAGTCATTCAGAGAGGGACAAACCAAAGTAGCTGAGTTTCATCGTGGAGAAGTGACCAATGACGCTAAGATAGTAGCCTCTACAGAACGGAACGGTACTGCTACTATTTTTGAGCCAGATGAAACGGTTTTCAAAAACTATCATTTCATTCCAGAGTATCTGGAAAACTTGCTTTGGAACTATGCCTTCTTGAATGCGGGATTAACGATCAACTTCAATGGAAAGAAGTACCATTCTCAAAACGGACTTCTGGATCTACTCTTGAGAAAATCCGACGAAGAAGCTCTGCGTTACCCCATCATTCATCTAAAAGGGAATGACATAGAAGTGGCCATGACCCACGCTAATCAGTATGGTGAGGAGTACTATTCCTTTGTCAATGGTCAGAATACTACACATGGAGGTACGCATTTGGCGGCATTTAGAGAAGCTGTCGTAAAGACTATTAGAGACTTCTATGGGAAGAATTTTGATGCTGCTGATGTTCGGGCTTCTATAGTTGCGGCTATAGCAGTAAGGGTTCAGGAGCCCGTGTTTGAAAGTCAGACAAAGACCAAGCTCGGTTCGCAGAATGTTGGTCCTGAAGGACCAACCATGCGTACGTTTATCAATGACTTTCTGAAGACTGAGTTAGACAACTTTCTCCATCGAAACCCGGCAATTGCGGAAGCACTCCAGAAAAGGATCTTGCAGTCTGAGCGTGAGCGTAAGGAGATAGCAGGAATAAAAAAACTAGCCAACGAAAGAGCAAAAAAGGCCAATCTGCACAATAAGAAGTTGAGGGATTGTCGTATCCACTATGATGATAAGAAGGGTGATGATGAGGTGAAGGAGAAAACAATGATCTTCATTACAGAGGGTGACAGTGCCAGTGGATCGATTACAAAGACCAGAAACGTACAGACACAGGCAGTATTCAGTCTTCGAGGCAAGCCATTTAATTGTTTTGGACAGACCAAGAAGGTAGTGTATGAGAATGAAGAATTTAACTTACTTCAGCACGCACTCAATATAGAAGATGGTCTTGAAGGGCTGAGATTTAGAAAAATTGTAATCGCGACAGATGCTGATGTAGATGGCATGCACATTCGCTTACTTCTGCTCACTTATTTCTTACAGTTCTTCCCGGAATTGGTACGCAACAACCATGTCTACATACTAGAAACACCACTTTTCCGAGTAAGAAACAAGAAAGAGACCATCTATTGCTATTCCGACGAAGAAAGAAGAGCGGCAATAGAAAAACTAGGATCAAAGCCAGAGATCACTCGATTCAAAGGTTTGGGCGAGATTTCACCCAATGAGTTCGGTGGGTTTATAGGTGATGATATCCGACTGGAACCGGTAATCCTACAGAAGGACACCAAGATCAAAGATTTGCTCCGTTTCTATATGGGAAAAAACACTCCTGACCGTCAAGAGTTTATCATAGACAAGTTGCGCATCGAAAAGGATGTAGTAGAAACAGCTAGTGAAGAGCCTATATTGGCCGAATAGAAAACACCTTAAAAATGAATAAGAATACAATTATCAAATTATGGGCACTGAGTGCTTTGATTTTTTTCAGCGCGTGCGAGAGTGATGACGAACCAGTAGCAGAGTCCACACCGGCGACTCTTAATGAATCGACCAAGATATTTTTGAGACAAGCTGGAGACTTAAGAGGATTTATTGGGGCATCAGGATTGGCTGTAGATACCGATGCTCTCAAATATGGGGTGACCACCTATAAAGTCACTTACGAGACCAATTACAAAGGAAATAAGATATTGGCTTCAGCGATGGTGTTTTTACCTGAAACAGAAGACGTTGTGTCTACCATAAGTTTTCAGCATGGTACTATCGCTTCCAATGCCGAAGCGCCAAGTCAGTTGGAGTTAGGATCCGGTCAAATCATTTTGGCTTCTGCCATGTCAAGTGCGGGTCACGTGGTAGTACTTCCTGACTTTATTGGATTTGGAGAATCTGTAGATGTCATGCATCCATATTATGTAGAAGACCTTAATGCAACAGACGTGATAGACGCTATTTATGCATCGCGCCAAGTAGCACTAGATGAAGGCGTGAAAATGGACAATGAACTCTATCTAGCTGGTTATTCGCAAGGAGGATATGTGACAATGGCTGTTCATAAGCATATAGAAGAAAAAGGGATCGAGTATTATGATCTAAAAGCTTCATTCCCATCTTCAGGTGGATATGATGTCAAGCTATTTCAAGAATATTTTTTCGCATTGGAATCTTATCATCAGCCATTCTTTTTGGCCTATGTGGCCAATTCGTATAAGGAAAGCTATGATTGGGATATGCCACTTGACTTGATGTTTAAGGAACCTTATGCTACCGAAATACCAAGTTATTTCGATGGCTCGCTCAGCGGTGGACAAATCAATGCCAAATTGGATACATTGATATCTGGACTTTTGCAAGAAGATCTTCTATCAAATCCTAATGACGCTAAGTACTCCATTATCATGGATGCATTCGAAGAGAATAGTTTGACTGATTGGGTACCGCAAGTTAGAATGTTCATGTACCATGGAGATGCTGATATCACCGTCCCTTACCAAAACTCGGTAGCCGTTTATAATGAATTTATTAAAAATGGAGCATCCGAATCGGTAGTCACTTTTGAAGCTATACCAGGAGGGACACATGGTACAGGTGTTGGTCCATGGATTGAAAGCTTTGTTGGAGAAATCCAAAAGATGGAAGCCAACTAAACTTAGTCTATCACATTCATCTACCAGCAGACAGAAAACGTATATTGAAACAAACCGCAAGCCTAATTTTTTAAGATTCAATGAGCGAAGAGAACAACAGACCAAGTGATCAATTGCAGGAAGTTCTTCCTGTATCTGGAATGTATGAAAATTGGTTTCTGGATTACGCTTCTTATGTAATCATGGAGCGCGCAGTGCCAGCGATTGAAGATGGAATGAAACCCGTCCAAAGACGGATTCTTCACGCACTGAAGGAGATGGATGATGGGAGATTCAATAAGGTTGCCAATGTGATTGGTAGCACCATGCAGTATCACCCACATGGTGATGCCTCCATAGCAGATGCCATTGTCAACATTGGTCAAAAGGATCTGTTGCTAGATACTCAGGGAAACTGGGGTGATGTACGTACAGGAGATAGCTCTGCAGCTCCTAGGTATATTGAGACACGGCTGTCGAAGTTCGCTCTGGATGTTATCTACAATAACCAAACTACTGACTGGCAACTGTCCTATGATGGACGTAAGAAAGAGCCAATCACATTTCCAGTTAAGTTTCCATTGCTCTTAGCTCAGGGAGTAGAAGGGATAGCGGTAGGCTTGTCAACTAAAATCTTGCCTCACAACTTCATAGAGTTGATAGAAGGAGCCATCAACATATTGAAAGGCAAGAAAGTAAAACTCTATCCTGATTTCCTGACAGGGGGTAAGATTGATGTCTCGGACTACAATGATGGTAAGCGCGGTGGTAAAGTGCGTGTAAGAGCGGTGATTGAGGAGGTAGATAATAAGACTTTGGTCGTAAAGGACATTCCTTACGGAACCACTACTACCAGTCTCATTGATTCTATTATTAAAGCCAATGATAAGGGTAAGATCAAGATCAAAAAGGTCATTGACAATACAGCCAAGGACATTGAAGTTCAGATTCAATTACCTCCAAATACTTCGCCCGATATCACTATAGATGCACTCTATGCATTCACAGACTGTGAAGTATCTATTTCGCCAAATGCTTGTGTGATTTATGATGATAAGCCTCAGTTTCTAAGGGTTGATGAGATCCTCAAGCATTCTGTGGAGCAAACCAAAGATTTGCTCAAAAAGGAGCTTGAGATTCGTAAGGGCGAGTTGATGGAGAAAATGCTTTTCTCTTCTCTCGAAAAAATCTTTATCGAAAATAGAATCTATAGAGATATAGAAGAATGTGAGACTTGGGAGGCTGTTATTCAAACCATTGATCAAGGGTTGGAGCCATACAAACCTCAGTTTTATCGCGTCATCACCGAGGAGGATATTGTGAAACTCACAGAGATCAAAATCAAGAGAATTTCGAGATTCGATGCTTTCAAAGCTGATGAATTGATGAAGCGACTTTCTGATGAATTGGCGGAGGTAGAACATAATCTTGCAAATCTTACTGAGTTCGCGATTGAGTATTACACCAAGCTTCTCACCAAATACGGCAAAGGGAAAGAAAGAAAAACTGAGATCACCAATTTCGATACCATTTCAGCTACAATAGTGGCGGCCAACAATGCCAAACTGTACGTCAATAGAGCAGATGGATTTGTAGGCTATGGCTTGAAAAAGGATGAGTTCGTGTGCGAATGCTCAGATATCGATGATATCATCGTATTCAGAAAAGATGGAATCTGTCAGGTAGTGAGGATTCAGGACAAGGTGTTTGTAGGTAAAAACATTCTATATGCCGGAGTGTTCAATAAGGCCGATGAAAGGATGGTTTATAACATGATCTATACGGATGGTAAATCTGGAAGAACCATGGTTAAACGATTTCAGGTAATGTCTATCACACGGGATAGAGAATATGAACTTACCAAAGGAGGAAAGGGTAAAGTGCAACATTTCTCTGCTAACCCCAACGGGGAGGCAGAAATAGTCACTGTTTATCTGACGGCTGCATCTACCGCTAGGAAAAAAGTGTTCGACTTTGACTTTGCTGATGTGGAAATCAAGGGCAGAGGCGCAGGAGGCAATATTCTCACGAAGTATCCTGTGAGAAAAGTACAGTTTAAGTCAGCCGGGGTATCTACCCTAGGAGGTCTTGATATTTGGTACGACGAGACTGTTGGTCGATTAAATACCGATGATCGAGGTGAGTACTTGGGCAACTTCAAAGCAGAGGACCATATCATAGTCTTTTACAAAGACGGAAGCTATGAACTAACCAGCTTTGAGCTAACAAATAGGTATGAGACTAACCAAATTCTGGGTATTTCCATATGCAAGAAAGATACGCCTATCAATGCATTGCACTATGATGCTTCTAATAAGTATTATTACGTGAAGCGGTTCTTGCTGGAAACAAACAAGCAGGATAAACGATACGGCTTTATTAGTGAAGAGAAAGGATCAAAACTCATTTTCGCGAACAATAGCGAGAATGCCAATCTCAAAGTGACCTATAAGGAAGGCCGCAAGCATGAAACTAAGGAATTGAACCTCGCCGAAGTTATAGATGTCAAGGGATGGAAGGCCATGGGCAATAGATCACCCATCCAAAACATCATAAGCGCGGAACTCATTCCAGAAGAGAAGCCCGAAAAGGAGGAATCCAAAGAGGAAAACCAAGAGGAAAGTACACCAGAGGATACTACCTCGAAAGCACCTGAGTCAATAGAACAGGATGAAAAAGCTCCCGCCAAAAAGGTCGATTTTGATATCAAAAGTCTGAAAGACTCTATCAAAACAGAAGTAGAAAAGGAGGACAATCAGTTAGGTCTTTTCTCTTCAGGATCAGAAGACTAAGAAAAGTCCGATGATGAACATAATTTTCAAGGTGTTTAAAGGGTTGGTGTTGGTTGTATCCATTTTGGGAGCGTTAATCCTATGTCTCAATTTTTGGATAGTTTTTTCTACTAACGATCGCATCTATCAGCAGATAGAAAATGTTCCATCGAAGAAGGTGTCGCTGATTTTAGGTACAAGTAAGCGCACCATTCATGGTGAAGCCAATAAGTACTTCCAGGAGCGAATAACAGCAGCAGCCGACCTCTATCATCGTGGGGTTACGCGTCACATCATAGTGAGTGGAGATAATGAAACCATCTACTACAATGAGCCTCAGGATATGTACAATGCGCTTGTTGAGCTAGGTGTGGACAAAGCAGACATTACATTGGACTATGCAGGATTCAGGACTTTGGATTCGGTGGTGCGTTCCAAGATGGTATTTGGACAAAGCGAGATGATCATTATTACTCAAGACTTTCATTGCTACAGAGCACTCTTCATAGCAGATTACAACGGGATCGACGCTGTGGCTTACTCTGCAGACAACAAAGATCCTTTGCCTACCAATCTGGCTATTCGAGAAATTCTCGCAAGAGCCTATGCAGTAATGGATCTTTACATTCTAAAAAAGACTCCCAAGTACTTAGGAGAGAAGGAAGAGATTATCCTACCTTAAAATACTCTCGCATACCTGCTACAGCTTCCGCGCATTGACTTTGGATATCTTCTATCATTTGTGAAGTAGCCTTTTCAGGGGATTGGTTAATGGTGACGCATTGATCCAAGCAGCTGAGATGTAGCATCTCAAGCGAAGGCTTGAGTTGATGGGCATGTGACTTCAATTCTTCAAGTTTACCATTGGATTTTGCGTCACGCATCTCATTGATGATTTTCGAAGTATTTCCCTCAAAAGTCTGAATAAAGGTGGCAATAAAAGTCTCATCGCCATCACCTACAGCTACAACATATGAAAAATCCATTTTACTCTGCTTTTGATGTATTTTTAAATTTAACTTACGCCTTTTCAAAATGAAACGCATGCGCAAATTAGTTCTTATCTCTTCAATGTTGTCCGTAGCATTGGTGGTATTCTATTTTGAAGCTAAAGCTCCTAATCCTTTCGAATTTGCGAATACTAAAGCTCTTAAGGCGGATAATGCAAAAGAGTATTCACAGGGGGACACACTTAGCGTAATGACCTATAATATCGGCTACCTGTCGGGTATGACCAATAACAGAGCAATGGAGCGATCCGAGGAATTTGTAAAGGAGAACGAAAGAGCGCTTATAAGTTTTTTACAATCAACAACACCGGATATCCTAGCGGTACAAGAGATCGATTTTCAATCAAAACGATCCTATGAAGTTAATCAGGGAGAATTGATCTTTGATGAGGTCAACTATTCAGATTTCCAGTTTTCAATCAATTGGAATAAGCGATACGTTCCTTTTCCTACTTGGCCAGTTTCGGCTCATTTTGGCAAAATCATTTCCGGCCAATCCATATTTAGTAGTTTGCCAATGGCCAACAAGGAGGCAATAGTTGTTGAAAACGATATTGACAACCATTTTTTATACAAGGCTTTTTATCTCAACAAGTTGATTCAGATTGCTGATGTGATAGCAGGTAAGGACACCATCAAAATTGTCCACGTGCATCTCGAGGCTTTTGATAAAGAGGCAAGGGTGAAATCCACCGAAGTAGTGATTGACCTTTTTGAAAAATATGCCGCTACCATGCCTGTATTGCTAATAGGTGACTTCAACAGCAAGCCAGAATATATAGTAGAAGATGCCATGTCTGAGATCATGACCGCTAAGTATGCTCAATCAGCTGTCACCCAAGCGATGCGCGAAAGGAATCCCTCGGAATATTTCACATTTGATACGCGCGAACCTTATCAAATGATAGATTATATCATTTACAATGAAAATTTTATCCAGCCGATTAGCGCTGAGGTACTTTCAGAGGCAGGCGAAATCTCAGATCATTTTCCAGTGCGTATGGAGTTTGTGATAAAGCCTCAAATTGATAACAATTAATTACTCAGAACCCTGATTATTTACTATTTTCGAACCACTTTCAAAACCATGAGATAATGATCAAAGAATTCGAAGATTTAAGAGAAGACGAGGTAGGGATTTTGCTGGATGCACCAGTCTATGTGGCCATATTGATTGCTGGAGCAGATGGAGAAATCGATAAGTCTGAAAGAAAAGAGGCTATCGATGTTGCGCATTTCAAACAAAGCAGAGCAAGAGAGCGATTAGTAGAATATTACAAATTAGTCGGTGAAAATTTCGAAACGAAATTCAATCAATACATTGATCAATTACCGGATGATGCTGATGAAAGAACAAAGGCTATCAATACGGAACTGAGAAAGCTGAATTTTATATTCCCTAAACTTGACAAGGGATTTACTGCTTCACTTTATGCTTCTTTGAAAGAGTTGGCAAAGAAAATTGCCGAAGCTTCAGGAGGGATATTGGGTTATTTGTCAGTGAGTTACGAAGAATCAAAGCTGATCGAACTAGATATGATCAAAGATCCAGCAGAATAACATCACGAAAAACTAACTTAAAGGCTGCCTAGTGCAGCCTTTTTTGTATCCAAAGAACAGAATTGTTGCGAGCTAATCTCATAGCGCCTCTTAGAATCGTCTTCTTGATGTGGCTTACATACACGGTGGATACGTATGTGAGTTATGATCTGAGCATTCTTGGAATATTACCAAGGACCATTTACGGATTGGTAGGTATTTTCACTGCACCCTTGGTACACGGAGATGTTGGTCATCTGATGTCCAATACGCTTCCGCTTCTAGTGTTAGGAGGGACTTTATTCTATTTCTACACCAGATTTGCATATTTGGTGTTCTTTGAAGCCTATTTTTTCACCAATATTTTAGTTTGGCTATTCGGTAGGCCTCATTACCATATAGGAGCTAGTGGTTTGGTTTATGGCCTGGCTAGTTTTCTGATTTTTTACGGATTATTTAAGCGAGACGCCCTTTCTATTGTCATTTCTTCCTTGGTAGTTCTCGGGTACGGAGGAATGGTATATGGCTTATTGCCAATGAATGATTGGATCAGTTGGGAGTCGCATCTGATGGGCGCGATAGTCGGTTTAGGATCAGCTATTAAATTTGGAATTATCCAGAAGCGTAAGTTCTAGATATTCTTGATTAGGTGTTTAGTTTATCCAAGATGCGTTTCTTGATTTGATTGCCTTTTGGACCAGCTTGACTATCGAATAGTTGATAACCAGAGAGTCCGTTGGGATCTACCCAAAGCCCATTGGTTTTTGGTTTGTCAACAAAATCTTCTTCAAAATTGATCGCATAGACATCACTCATGAGCTCATGAAGGTCTTCCCAGCTAATGCCGGTTTTGTTTATCTGTGCAGTCTGGTGTTCAAATGACGCCTTGACCTCATAATATTCGGATGAACCATTTTCCAGATGAATAAACTTAAGCTGTAATGGACTTTCTATTCCAGCTTTTTCGTAAATGGCTTGTATGAGTTCCTGCAACCTATAGTCCCAGTCTTCAGCCATCACTGCTAATCCAGCTACTGTTTCTTCTCCATCACTGATCTCCATGTGTAGATAGATGTTGAAATCATCGCTCTCATCTTCAAGCTCGGCATCCATGATATCTTGCTGAAGATCTTGCACCCAAACTTCTCCCAATTCACCTGACCAACTAAAATTATCGTTTTCAGTATATCCTTCCTCTTCTAATTCCTCAGCAGAAACCTCTTCTCTATTTAGAAACTCAAGGTCGTATTTGATACCTAATTTTTGCGGTTGAAAGTCCAACTCCAAGGTATAGGCAAAGGCGTGAGGAGGGGGGAGTTGTAGCGTTTGGTAGGAGATCTTTACTTTCATGATGCGATTTTTTTCAAGGTCAAATTTCTGTCGATTTTTCCAGAGGAAGTATATTCAAAGGAATTTAGTTTCAATATTTCTTTAGGGCGGTCATATACGGGTAGCATGGAAAAGTCCAATGCAGGCAGTTTATCATTATAAGACTCCAAGATGAGGACGACCTTAGTGCCGAGCAACTTATCCGGTAATCCACCAACAAAAAAGGGTACTTCAATCTGTGATTCAAGAGCTTCCTCAACCTTTTCTGGTGAAACTTTTACTCCCCCAGTATTGATGATAAAGTCTGCTCTTCCTTTCCATTCAAAATGTTGGTTATCAATGATTTGCACAAGATCATTCGTCTGTATCCATTCATCTTTGGTCACGCTTCCCTTTATCTTAAGACATCCTCTTGAATCTTGCGCTATTGATGCATCACCTATGATCTCAAATGATTTATTCTCAGATTTCAAGTCTTTGAGTGCGACGTTGGAGGCGGTTTCGGACATGCCGTAAGTCTGTCTGAAACGCACATCCGGTATTGCTACTAATTTTTTGATCAATGTATTGCTCATCGGCGCTCCACCAATTAGAATGGTTTTGAATTTTGTTAATAATGCCTGATCTACAGCTAGTAGCTTCTCAACCTGAAGCGGCACCAATGATACAAGGTCTATTGATTCTATATTTTTTACACTCTCAACAAGTTCACTTGGCTCAACAATTGTCAAGTCCATGCCTTTGCTCACCGCTCTCACCATGACCATCTTGCCGCCAATAAAATTTGGGTTGATGCACAGTAGACTCGTCTTTAATTGATTATCAAGATCAATTGCCTCGAGGGTTGTAGCTGCACTATAGTTCAATTGATCCCGAGTAAGTTGAATTTTCTTTGGCTTACCGGTACTGCCAGAAGTGGTCTGAATAAAGACCTTTTGTTCTGAAGACCACTGTTGTAGAAATTTTATCGCCTCTGATTCAAAATCGGAAAGATTATTTTGGTTTATTTTTCCGTTTTGAATTTCAGTCAGGCTGATTTTTTGATTTCTTAAGTTGACGACCATACAGATTTAGGTTTTGCAGGATTCCGACCAGTTATTAGTAGACAGATTGCGTAGCAAAGATACGCGTGCATTCGAACTCGTATTCAATCAGTTCTATGGTTTATTGAAATCATACGCCATGCGATTTATGGATGATCCCGAGGATGCGGAGGAGATCGTTCAGGAAGTTTTTGTGAAATTTTGGGAAAAGTGTGAAAGCATAGCCCCAGACTCATCCATCAAAAGTTATCTATACCGATCTGTGCATAATACGTGTCTCAATACCATCAAGCATGAAAAGGTGAAGGACTCTTACCGTCAGTACATGGTTCATATGATGGAAGAGGCTTCTGAGGATGATTTCAATGAGAAGGAAACAGAAAACTTGCAGAAGCGTATATATGATGCAGTAGATGATCTTCCGCCGCGTTGCTCAGAGATATTCAAACTAAGCCGCTTTGATGGATTGAAGTATCAGGAAATAGCTGATCATTTAGGAATTTCTATAAAGACCGTAGAAGTGCAAATGGGAAAGGCTTTAAAGAATCTACGTGAATCGCTAAAGGACTTAAGTTAATATGGTATGAAGCGTTGGATTTCTATTTTTTGCTTCATATGTATCGGGCTTTCTGCTCAGGCCCAAAGTATTGATTCTCCAATTTCTGTTGATTTTAAGGATTTACCGCTCGACATTGTTCTGGATTCTGTCATGGCTAAGAGTGGGGTCAATTTTTCATACAATGCCGAAATACTTCCTGAAGGCAGCCTATTTACGATTAAACGGACAGATATACCTACCAACAAACTTCTGGATATACTGCTGGTAGGCACCGGACTGACCTATACGCTGGTTTCTGATCAGATAATTATCCGAAAGATCAAGCAGGAAGCCATTTCCAGCTACTCTACCAAAAACTTGAAATTAAACGCCAAAGTATCGGGTTCGGTCCGATCTAGTGTGACCAAAGAGCCACTGCATGGGGTGAGTGTGTTTATTAATGGAACTACCAAAGGAACCACTTCAGATCAATTTGGAAACTATAAGTTGTCAGGGTTGAAAGAAGGAGTTCACTTATTAATCTTTTCCTATATAGGTTATGAGACCATTTCACACCCTATCAAGATACAGAATGGCGAGAAGCTAAGGGTCAATAGCTTGATGAAAGAAAAGGTGATTGAGCTGGAGGATGTGGAAGTTACGTTCAAGCCTTTAGCGAGTGAAGAAGAGCATTCAAAGTATCTCAGGCATTTCACGCGCGAGTTTATCGGGCGTACGGATAATGCAGCCTACTGTCGAATAGAAAATCCAGGATCTCTGGACTTTGGTAAGAACGAGAATGACCAATTGGCTTGGGCAGAAACAGAGATTCCCATTATCATGAATAATTTGGCACTAGGATATCGAGTGAATTTTGATTTGGAATATTTTGAACTAGAAAATGGGATTACAAAATTTCATACCAAGGCTCGCTTTGAAAATTTGATTCCAGAAAACCGACGAGTTAAGAAACGGTGGAAACGAAATCGTAAAAAGACTTATGAGGGATCAAACTTTCATTTCTTCAAATCCCTGGTGAAAGATAAGCTGAGGTTGGAAGGGTTTGAAATGTACTATTTGGCTCAGGATAATACTGATTCTATCCGGATAAATTCAGAGGAAATCTTGTTCAGGGACAGTAGGAATGTATTATGGTTTGCACCTAAAAAACCTATTTCTATCACGTATACTAAGCAATTTGAAAGCTTGAAGTATTTAGAAGAATCAAATAAAGATGAGTTGAATAAACCTTTCTTAACTAAAAAGAGGAATGTAGCTGGCCAAAATTCTTTTGAGAGGTCAACTATCAGGTTGGTCGAGCGAGACAAGATAATGCTTGATAATACCGGTAAGGTTTTATCGCCGAAGCATCTTATTGTAGGTGGATATTGGTCTTGGGAGAGAATGGCGGAGCTGATGCCGCTGGACTATAATCCTAAAAATGATAAACTCTAAAAAGTAATAGGGGGGAATGCGTTGTTGTTTGTTTATTTGTAGAAGCAAAAAAGGTAATGGAAGAATTATTGAGTAAGTATTTTTCAGGCGAAGCTACGGATGAAGAAATCCAGGCTGTGGAAGACTGGAGAATGGAGTCAAAAGATAACGCTAAGTCGTTTTTTGAAGCCAAAAAAGTGTGGTTAGCATCAACTCCTGTAGAGGAACCCAATCAGGTAGTGCTGACAAATATTCTATCCAATCATGAAGATGATAATTCCCTTGAAGTTATTCCATTATGGAATCAACCTATTTTTCGAATTGCTGCAGCTATCGTTTTGGTATTAGGTGTGGTTTTTTCTTTGCTCAAGAACAATGACACCAACGTATATGGAGAGCCGGTTAGTGAGGTGACAAGCTTCGATCTTCCTGATGGATCTGTGGCTACTTTACAAAGAGGGGCTAGTATTACTATTGGAGATTTTAGTCAATCCAGAGATGTTGAGTTGGTGGGTAAAGCATTTTTTGAGGTTGAAAAGAATCCAGATAAACCCTTCACTGTCGTTACTAAGAACGCCTCTGTGAGAGTGTTAGGAACCTCTTTCGTGGTGGATGCTTCCGAAGAGTCGAATGCCGTTGAGGTATTGGTAAGAACCGGCAAAGTGACGTTTGCTCAGAATACGGAACAATTCGGTCAGCAATCCCTTAAAATCGATCTGGAAAAGGGTGAGATGGGAATCATCAAACTTGGGGAGAAGGGGATCAAAAAGAAGAACTTAAAAGATGAGAACTACCTGGCTTGGAAAACCAAGAATGTAAATTTTAAAAGCACTGATCTTCAGGAGGTTGCAGCAGTGGTAGAGGATATGTACGGTGTGAAATATCAGTTTGATTCTCAAAGAACCAAGACCTGCAAACTGACCGCAAAATTTGAAAAGAAGAGCGCGGATGAGATTACAAATCTCATAGCTCAAACCTTTGGCCTTTCAGTAGAAAAAAGTACTGACGGCTACCTCTTCCGAGGTGAAGGCTGCGATTAATCAACCCCTAGAGAGGAGTTCATTCATCTTAACTTTTGTTTGCTTATAAACCCTTTCGTTAGTTTCTGGGTTGGTCATTATCTCTAGAATCTCCGGTTTACCCGATTGAGATATTCGATTAATCACTTCCGGTAATTCGGATTCATCGTCTACCATTTGATAGCTAAATCCAAATTCCTCAGCGGTTAATCTCGCAGTGCGTTGATGTTGAGTTTCAAAATGCTTTGGCAACTCTGGTAAAGATGATGGGCCATTGATGAGTCTGAAGATGCCTCCACCTTGATTGTTGAATATTACAATTTTCAAATTGCTCAAGTCGTAATCATGAAAGAAGGCATTTCTATCATAGAAAAAGCTGAGATCACCTGTTAGCAAGAAAGTCGTTTTATTGCTGGATAGCGCATTGCCTACGGCAGTACCATTGGTGCCGTCAATGCCACTGGTACCTCTATTGCAGAACACTTCAATGTTCGGTAAGGCATTTCCCAATAAGTTGGCATATCGAACAGGCATGCTGTTGGCTAGATGCAAGTCAATCCCAGCAGGAAGTGCATTGAGTAAGTAATCAAAGGCGACATACTCTGAAAATTCCCATGATTCCTTAACCGAATTAAAACTCGATCTGGTTTTTGATTCTAAGGTTTCCCAGACCGATCTGTATTCATTATTTTCCGAGGTGGATATTAATTTTTTATTAGTTGTCAAGTCTTTAATCCACAATTCAGGAGGGAAAATAATATGCTCTGTTACGGATTGAAAAGTATCGGCTAGTTGATCTTTTTCCTCAATGTGCCAATGTGTTGCGGCTTTGTGCGTTCGGAGGTATTGCTTTAAACTTTTTGAGATGACGGACTTTCCTAGAGTTATCAAGAGGTCAGGACGAAGCTCATCCATATCCGATTCATTAAGACCAGCTAAGAAGTGATCATGTAATCTGATGTCGGCATTCTTAACGTTACTGATTATGTCAGCAAGTACTATGGCCTTGGATTTAAGTTTTTCCAGACAATCATCAAAGCCTGCATCCATAGCCTTTTGTCCCACTACAATCAAAATTTTACGAGCCTCTGCAAACGACGTTTGATATCTTAAAATATCAATTTTTGATTCGCCCAAAATCTTTTTGATAAAGTGCAGATCATTCGAAAATTCCAGAGATTGGTCTTTACTAGGGTAAAACGGCTCTCTAAACGGTACATTGATATGTACCGGCCCTTTCTTCTGCCCTTGGCTTGTTCCTATTGCTTCGTTTAGCTTTCGAGTATATTCCCAGCCAGTTTCTTCATTGGTAGGAGTTGGCATCTGATATTCGCCAACCACAAAATTGGAGATTGCTCCAACCTGCCGAATAGTCTGTCCATCCCTTTGATCTTGCCATTCTGATGGGCGATCTGCGGACAGGACAATTAAAGGAATTTGCTGATAGTAGGCTTCCGCAATTGCTGGAGCATAATTGAGCAATGCAGTACCTGATGTACAACAAAGCACCACTGGTTTATTTGTTTTCTGCGCTATCCCCAATGCGATAAACCCGGCAGATCTTTCGTCTACTATATTGTAAATTTTTAGGTCTTGGTTTCTTGCAAAACTTATGGTCAATGGCGCATTACGCGAGCCTGGTGATAGTACCACTGCTTCTATGCCATGAGCTGAAATGATTTTGGAGGTATCGAAAATAGCCTGATGAATCATTTGATTAGAACATTGAGCATCGTATTCATTTTGTTTTCTGTTTCGATCATCTCCTTTGCTGCATTAGAATCAGCTGTGATTCCCGCACCGGCATACAAGCGCACATTTTCGGAAAAAACTTGCATACACCTGAGATTTACAAATAGATGGGTAGCTCCTTCAAAACCTACTGGTCCCAAAAAACCAGCGTATAAACCTCTATTGTAACCTTCGACCTCATTGATCAATTGATCAGCCAGGTCTTTAGGGTAACCACAGACCGCAGATGTAGGATGAAGGAGTTCCAGCATTTCATCACCCAGAGTAGCATAATTGGTCAGCTTTAAGTCCACTTCAAACTCCGTCTTGAGGTGAAGTAGATCTCCTGCAAGCACCGTTTTTGGCCCGTTTTCTTGAAATTCTCTTAACCTAATCTTCTTGAAGCAATCAATAATATAGCGACTGACCATAGCTTGTTCCTCAATTTCCTTTTGTGTCCAGGCCACATCTCCAAGATCCTGATTTTCTGTTTTTAGTTGTGTGCCGGCAAGCGCATCAGTAGAGAAAGTCTGATTTTTTATAGCGATAAGTTTCTCTGGAGTTGCTCCAATCCAGAGTCCAAATTCCTTTGTGTTGGTCAGGTAACAGAACGCGTTCGGGTACTTATCCACAAGTTTGAGAAATGTTTCTAAAGCATCAAAAGATTCAT
This sequence comes from Cyclobacteriaceae bacterium, assembly GCA_049115815.1. Classification (GTDB taxonomy): domain Bacteria; phylum Bacteroidota; class Bacteroidia; order Cytophagales; family Cyclobacteriaceae; genus Marinoscillum. The sequence continues at coordinate 231,035 of JAGDZO010000002.1, forward strand.
CGATAGGTACATCCTTAAATCTTGATAGAACTACTTTACTTAATGAAGTTTCCTTGATTCGCTCAATAGCTAGATTTACTGAAGATTCAAACGAATCAATATATTCATTGCCACTATTAGGTTTGGCTTTTAATTCACTTTCATTTTTCAGGACTTCAGTGAATTGATCTATATCGAAAGATGAAACATTTGGGCTGATCTCAATTTTGGATTGTTGCTGATCAATATGAATGACGATATCACCCCTTATTACCTTAGGTTGAATTGGGTGATTGTCTCTGTAATTGTTGAGGATAAAGGCATTTTGATTTTCAGATACTGACTTAAATGCCTCGGACTTATCGATTTGAATATCAATTTGAATAACTAGGCCGCTAGTATTCGGCAATCTCCATATCGCCATTGGATAAGCAGTTTTCAGGCAGGAGTGCACCAGTTTTAGAGCATCTTCTCTATGCTCTATTTTCAGTATGTCTTGTGACCGCTTAGCTTCTTGTTTCATTTCTCATCCAAAATAGCCATGGTAAGTTTACTGATCGTAACAAGATTATGTTCTTCATCATGGATTCTTATTTCCCATAGATGAGTGGATCTGCCTATGTGGATTGGGGTAGCTCGACCTACTACAAAACCCTTTTTAGCGGATTTGATATGATTGGCATTAATTTCCAACCCAACAGGCACCTTTCCAGGGCCTACTATGAGGCCTGCCGCTATGCTACCAAGCGTCTCAGCCAACAACACTGATGCCCCTCCATGCAGCAAGCCAAAAGGCTGAATAGTCTTAGCAGACACAGGCATTTTTGCTTCTATAAAGTCTGATCCAACAGCGGTAAACTCAATGTCCAAATTGGATACAGCAGTCTCTCGACAGAATTCATTGAGTTGATCCAAAGAAATATTGTTGGGAATCATATCAGGGTCTTTGCTTCAAAAATAATATGACAAGAATTCACTTTCGCGACAATTAGTATTTATTACTAATTCATTGTCAAACTAAAGAGTTTTAATGTTTTTAAGTTTGTCGCAAATAAGCAATTCTTGAAAGAACTCTACATAATTCGGCACGGACAAACTGATTTTAACAACAAAGGGATGGTTCAAGGTAGTGGAATCGATAGCTCTTTGAATGATTTTGGCAGACAGCAGGCCGCTGCTTTTTACCGGTCTTACAGGCAAGAGGGATTTGATAAAATATATGTGTCTAACCTCAAGCGCACACAGGAGACAGTCCAGGGTTTTATTGATGATAAGATACCATTCGAGGTAGACGAAGATCTAAGAGAAATAAGTTGGGGAAATCAGGAAGGTGTTCCGTTTACGGAAGAAACTTCAACGGTTTATCAGCAGACTTGTGAAGCTTGGACTAAAGGAAATTTGAACTTGAGGATTGAAGGTGGTGAAACACCGCTAGAGGTAGAATCGAGACAAAGACGTTCAATGGATCGTATTTTGTCTAAAAGTGGAGATAAGATCTTGATTTGCACACATGGTAGGGCCATGAGAATATTGCTCTGCTGGACCACCGGCTATCCTTTGACTTATATGGACAACTTCCCTCACGCTAATGTAGGTCTGTATAAAATGGTGTGGACAGGTGCACAGTATAGAGTAGAAATATTCAATCAGCAGAGTCATTTAGAGGCTATCTCAGAGATCTGATTTAGCGTGGCATTGAATTTGACTTGCCATTATAAACTGAAACTATAGTAGATGAAAAACATTAGAAAAATTTGGCTGGTTCTCGCTTTTTTAGGGGGACTGGTAATGATAAGCTGTGGGGATGATTCAGATATTACTGGTGAATGTGCAGGCTGTGAAGACAGTGATCCATGGAGCGTGTTTGGATCTGACCAATGTTATAAAACACTAGAGCTTTGTGAGGCTGCCGAGCGAGGTATTTGTGTTATTTGCAACTAAATGTGTTGATAATTGAGTATCGCTTCTATGATATCAGAATTTAGATTAAGCATTATTATCCCGACATTGAATGAAAAAACGAATATCAAGAATCGTCTTGATTTCTTTCAGAGTTATGGGTCACTTGATCACATTGAAATCATAGTTGTAGATGGCAACAGCACAGATGGTACACAAGATGTGGTAAGAAATTACCCTTTCGCCAGACTTATTAATAGTCCTGTGGCAGCAAGACCCAATCAAATGAATATGGGTGCGACGAATGCTCAATATGAATGGCTTTATTTTTTACACGCTGATGTCCAGATTCCATCCTCTTTCTTTCAGGATATATACCAAGCTTCGAGCACTCACCTTATCGGAGGGTACAGATATCAGTTTGATTCTAACCACTTGCTACTAAAAGTGAATGCTTTTTTCACTCGCTTTCCTATGATGTGGTGTAGGGGAGGAGATCAGACCTTGTTTATCAAACGTTCCTTTTTTGAAGAATTGAGCGGATTTGACGAATATTTTGAGGTCATGGAGGATTTTGATATCATAAAAAGAGCAAAGAAGAGTACGGACTATTGTATCATACCCAAGAACGTAATCGTATCATCTCGCAAGTATCATCACAATGGCTATTGGAAGGTGCAGAGGGTGAATCTCAAAGCATTTAGGATGTTCAGAAATGGGGTTGACCCTAAAGAGATTAGGATTTTTTATAAAAAAGCTTTGGGCTTAAAGGACTATTAAATAACTATCAATATGGAGTTAACAGTATTAGGGTGTGGCGATGCTTTTGCATCAGATGGGAGATTCAATACTTCTTTCATGTTGTCAGAGAATGACTTCAATGTAATGATCGACTGTGGGGCATCTACTTTAGTTAGAGTCAAACAAGTGGGTCTATCAGCTGATGATATCGATATGGTTTTCATTACCCATTTTCACGGGGATCACTATGGGGGGCTGCCTTTTTTGATCATAAGTAAGCAATTCGAAACGTATAAAAGCAGGCCTCTAAAAATTGTAGGGCCAACAGGGATTGAATCTAAAGTAAGAATATTGCAGGACGTCCTCTATCCTGATACATCCAGATTTATTGATGAAATGGATATTCAATTTATTGAATATCAAGATGGTCAGGGACTAGAGATTAATGACCTCAAAGTACTAGCGAAGGGTGTTACCCATTCACCATTGTCTATTCCTCATGGAATTAGGATAGAATGGAGCGATAAGATTTTCGCGTTTTCTGGTGATACCGAGTGGGATGATTCCATTATTGAGTTGTCCAACGATGCTGATCTCCTTATAGTTGAATGTAACAATTTAGCACACGATTCACCAGGTCATTTGAGCTATGAGACGCTCCGGAATAAGTCATCATTGCTCACTGCAAAATCAATATTCTTAACCCATATGGGCGTAGATGTGATTGACAATGAGGAGATTGCATTTGGAAAACTGGACGATGGAATGATTTTGAATTTTTAGTTCGGTAACTGCCTTATGTCAAAATCTCACAAGTATTACATTATATACAAACCTTATAGGGTGCTTACTCAGTTTACTGAAGAAGCAGGTAATCCTGGACTTGGCAGCATCTATCAGATAGCAAAGGATGTCTACCCCGTAGGTCGGCTTGATCTTGATAGTGAAGGCCTTTTGATTCTCACCAATGACAGAACCTTAAATGCAAGACTGCTAGATCCAAAGTATAAGCATAAGCGCACTTACTGGGTGGAAGTCGATGGTGTTCCTAGTGAGTCGGCTTTGGATCTGATGAGAAATGGGTTAGAGATCAATGTGAAGGGTATGTATAGTACTTTACCCTGTGAAGTGGCGATAATTGAAGAGCCAGACCTAGAGGAAAGAGATCCACCGGTAAACTATCTGAAGCATCCCAATAGATGCTGGCTGGAAGTGAAATTGATAGAAGGAAAGAATCGTCAAGTAAGGAAAATGACCGCTAAGATCGGACACCCAACATTGAGGCTGGTAAGAGTGGGTATTGAGGATTTATCAGTATTTCCTCTTCAATCCGGCGGGATCACTCAGATTTCGAAAAATGCCCTCTATAAGAAATTGAAGATGGACACATAAGTCTTCAATATTCAGAAAGGTGATTTGAATCGATTAAGCCTAGAGAAGAATCGGAGGATCTTTTTGAGCCCGTCATTAATCAACATCAAATAAAGAACCGAGATCATCAACCATAGCATGGCCACATTGAAATGAATAGTGTCTATGTGCCAATCGCCAATGATTTTTTCTGAGGCATAAAAATGCGCTCTTCCATAATCGGTTGTTGGATCTTTGAAAATAGGATCTTTTCGTTGAACCAGCTGATTATCTGCCCTTACGAGTTTATTGAACTCATTCCTGTTCATTACCAAATCGGCAATGCCTTCATTCATGTGATTTTTCTTAAGATCTAGAAACGCCTCTTTACCGATGTTCTCTATCAAACCTTCGTAGATACTATCCTTTTTGGCGACTGAAGCTTTGTACCAATCCTGGAAACTCCCTTGGATATTGTCCAAGTATGCTAGAAATCTTCTGCCTGTTGACATAGTGAAGATATCTGGTTGGAAAGCCGTAATCAATGGGAATTGCCTAATGTTGAAGTTGTTAGACATCTTGAGATAAGAATTTCTGATAATCTCAAATTCTTCATCATATGCAGCGAAATTTCCAGAATCACTCAAAATATACTTGGTGAGTTTTTCCATTTCAGGAATGAGATAAGACCTCTGGAAAGAAGCCTGACTCATATCTTGATCCACTTCAAAAAAATGTTTCTCAAACTGGTTGTGCTTGAATTGAGCCACGGCCAAAGCTTCGTAGGCCCACCTTGAGGCCATGATATCACCTACTACAGGCACATAAGATTGCTTGGCAATATTGCTATGCAATTCGTCAAATTTGATCATAGCACCACCTAGCAACAGCTGAGGTACCAATATAAACGGGATCAATATGTAGATGGTGATGATAGAATTGAGGGCAGAAGAGATATTGAGACCAATCAAATTGGCAAAACAGCTGGTCGAGAATAATATGGCAAAATAATGCCAGGTCAACCCTTCGATTTCGAGTATATAGTTTCCAACTAGTACAAAACTCAAAGTTTGCACGGCTGACAATAAGAATAGGAAAGCGATCTTAGAATTGATGTAACTAAATTGGCTGAGGTTGAGAAATGATTCTCTTTCGCGTATGCGTCTATCCTTGAAGATCTCTTCGGCACTTACGGACATACCAGTGAACAGCGCTACCACCACCGACATAAATAGGTATACAGGCAAATTCTTATTATCCGAAAAAATGTAATTACCCTCAGGAGCATACTTCGAAAAGAAACTCAAGACAAATGCCAAGACTGGCGCTTCCAGCAGATTGATTAGTATATACTGCTTATTAGATAGTTTGGATCTCCAGTTTCGCTTTGAGAAAATCAGAAATTGCTTAAATCGCGAAGGAATATGAAAGTTGGAAGGAGGGAGTCGTTCCTCAATTCTGATTTTTTTGAGATTCGCTTCTAGATTGATTTTATATTTTTCGTACCAGGTACTAGGGCTTACCCTCCTGGTAGAAGTCATTTTTCCAGAGTCATCAATCTCCTTCATTTCTATGATCTGGAGAATCTGTTCTGGAATCACGTTTCCGCAGCGTGTACATTCACTTTCCGCAGCATTCACTTGCGTACTCATGGTCTTAAAGTAAACTACCGCGTCAATAGGGTTTCCATTGTAAATAGGGAAACCACCTTTGTCCAATATCCAGAGCTTATCAAATAGCTTAAAAATATCGGAGGATGGCTGATGAATAATGGCTATAACCAGCTTGCCTGATCTTGCCAGATCTTTGAGTAGCTGCATGACCTTCTCTGAATCCATAGAAGACAAGCCACTAGTAGGCTCATCAACATAGAGTACAGAAGGTTCTCTCATTAGCTCCAGCGCTATATTGAGTCTTTTTCTCTGACCTCCACTGATATATTTGTTTAATGGATCACCCACAGTCAAATCTCTAATTTCTAAGAGGTCGAGATCAGTAAGTACTTTATTGACGGTACTTTCAAGTCGCTCCTCAGAGAAGTCACTGAAGCAAATTCGAGCATTGAAGTATAGGTTTTCATATACGCTCAATTCCTCAAAGAGTAAATCATCTTGAGGTACATAGCCTATTACTCCCTCGTGGCTGGCTCCTTGAATCGTGTGGCCATTAATATGTAGTCTTCCGGAAGTGGGCTGTATTTTCCCATTCAGCAGATTGATGAGGGTTGATTTTCCGACACCACTACCGCCCATGATCCCTACAAGATTTCCAGACTCTTCATAGAAGCTAAATTCCTGGATACCATTGCTGCTATTCTTGAAATGATAAGAAAGGTCTTCGCCAGCCAGTACTATTTTGACCTTACTTTTCTGAGCCGTGAATTTTCTGATAATGTCTGACTCATAAATGGAAGCAATATTGGGCCCCTTAATGATCGATCCTGGCTTGAGAATGTAGAATTTCTTCGGATTAATTCTATTGCCCTCCAAATACAAGTTGAGTGGGCCTACGTATTTAAAAACATAAGTTCCCACTGATTCTATAAATAGAACCAGTATGCTTCCAAATAGATTTTCTACGTAGAGGTGGTGGTATTCTTCTTCTTCCTTTTTTTTGACCTTCTTCTTACGCATCATCCACGCTACTTCCTCAGGCCATTCGGTCATCTTATTGTCGATGATCATTCCTTTATCTTTAGGAATATCCTTGTACTCAGGATCCATGATGAATGAGCGTACCGCTTTTACATCATTGGTGTCAAGGTTGAAATTCATCGCCACTAAGGATATGAACTCATCTTCTCTTTGGACCACCTGCTCATCTGTATGAATGAGTTCTAAGAGCTGCATAAAAACGATGATACGCTCTCTTACTTGGAGTTCCTTGTTGAGTTGATTACATATTTTAGCTATCTGGAGTAAACTTGAAGAATCAAACTCAAGAATCTCCTCCTCATTGGCAGCATTCACTTCCTGGTAAAACGAAAGGTAATCGTAGTACAGCTTCAAGTACTCATTGGTGAGCTCTTGGTTCAGAAGCTTGTTTAGGTAAGGTTTGACAATGAGCTCACCAGAATCGACTACATCGTTATTCTCTTTGACGCTCTCTATGATAGCGAAGAGATGGACTAATGCGTTAATTATGGATTCGGTCATTGACTATTAGGCTGTGAAAAAACAAAAGCCGTCTTGCATCTAGAGAGGGTATGATTCAGATTTTAGAATCATAAACCTTTTCAGAATTTCAAGACGGCCTTTCAAAAATTAGTTCTTATCCGACGATGGTACTTCTCATATCGGCGATGCTATTAGCTACGTCCTCAAACTGGCCTTTGCTAATCTCGTTAGACTCTCCGGTTTGCTCATAAAACAATTTGACATATCTAAGGAATGGAAGTACACGGTTCACATTTTCGTCATCAGCGTGCTTTTCCATCAATGTGGTCAACTTAGTTACCTGATCTTTTTGAGCAGCCAAAACTGCCAACAAGTTTTCGTCATAGTCACTGGCTTTTACTAGCGATGAAGTGATATGTAGTCCCTCAATGACACTACCAGCAACCACTAACAATGAAGTCTTTTCATCACCACTTTGATTGAGGTAATTATAAGTCTGATAAAATGACTCAGTAATGATCAAAATCAAAGAATCTTTGTTTTCAAGATTGTTTTCGATTCGATCAGCCATATCCTTGTTGAAAGCAGTAGAGATGTTCAAATCTTCTATCAACCTTCTGGATGCCGCCAAGAACTCAACCGACTCTTGTCTTCTATCGAATGTACTGGCAAAGCTAAGGTCAGCACCGTAGACCCCAAGGTTTAGGGCTTTTTGCCATTCTGCTACATAATTTGAAGCCTTTGATGGATCATTGGTGATATCAGCATCGTATTGTGCGTTGGCATCTTGTAGCATTTTAGTCACTTCAAAAGAAGTTGGTAGCGGATATTCAAATTGCTCCTCGACGAATGCTTCCAATTCTTGCTTTTTCTCTGCTGCCTGTTCTGCACTCTGTTTTTTGGAGTCTCCACAATAGGTGAGTACCACGCTTAAAAGAACTAGTACAACTACGTTAATTTTCTTGGTCATAATGAAATCTGGTTTACGAAATCTTAAATTCCTTCAAAAATAATACCTCCGTTTGCGATTAAGTATCATTTTGAAATATATTTTAGCCGCTCAAAATTGAGCTAAAGAGTATGAAAATTACCAAAACTTCTTCAGAATCTAATGAACGGATTCATGTAAAAGAGAACGGACAAATCTTATTAACGGTTGCTCCGTTGTTTGGAGCTAAACTTTCTTTACTCAAATTGAAGGCCAACGACGAGTGGTATGATGTCTTATGGGAAACTACCGATGATGACCTTGAGAATAATACCTGGTATAAGCAGTCGATATTATTTCCATATCCCAATAGACTCAAGGATGGAAAATACACTTTCAACGGAGTATCCTATCAATTTCCTATCAACGAAGCGGAGAAGCAAAACCAACTGCATGGCTTGTTATATAATGAGCCGTTCGAGCTAGTAGAAGCTAAAGTAGAAGAAGGAATTGCTATTATATCTTTGAAATATGTGGAGAAGGGACAGAAGAGTTATTATCCTTTTGCTTATGATTTTACTGTTACCTATAGATATTCTGGTGACAAACTTGAGACTTCCTTTGGGGTAACCAATAAGGGAGCATCTGCTATGCCATTCGGTATTGGTTGGCATCCATACTTCCAAATCAATGATTTGCCTAAATCAAAAACGCGCTTTGAGGCAGGCAAGGCTGAGGCTATTGAGTTGGTTCCGCCAAGATCATTGCCAACAGGGAAAAGGACCTCTGTAGATTCGTTAGATTTTGATTTGTCAAATGTAGCGTTAGACGATGCTTTTCTGTTGACTGATGATTTGAGCTATAGACTTCAAGTCAAGGAAGGTCCGGCCTTATGCTTCGAGTGCGGCGAGGGTTTTGATTATCTCCAGGTATTTACACCAGAAGGTGAAGAATCAATAGCCATAGAACCAATGACCTGTAATGTGAATGCCTTCAATAATGAAGAAGGACTGAGAGTACTTGCACCGGCAGATTCCTTTCAGGTATCGGTAGTGATGAGCGTTTCATAAGTGGACTTTTAGGTTTGAAATCACTTGACAGAATTGTGCATTTGAGATTAGTTTTTGATCACTGGTATTTAACTGCTTTATAAGGCAACATAAGGAGGGATTCTGAGTTTAACTTTACAACGAATCAACCTAATCCATTTCTCAATGTTCAAGAGCAAGCGATTTCTACTCATCGGTGGAGCTGTCATTTTTATCATTTTCATTTTCTATTTTTTTAGCGGATCAGGAGGTTCCATTGATTCGAATATACTGGTAGCAGTAGAGTCGGGAGAGTTTGTTGTGGATGTCAACACCTCAGGAGAGCTAGAAGCGCAGAATTCTACCAAGATTATGGGGCCGAGTGGACTTAGAAATTACAGAATATATAATGTAAACATCCAAGACATTATAGATGAAGGTACTTATGTTAAGAAGGGACAATACGTAGCTCGACTCGATCCATCGGAGTTGACTACCAAATTGAAGGACGCTCAGCTAGAGCTCGAACAAAAAGAGTCAAAATTCATTCAAACTCAGCTTGATACTACGCTTCAAATGCGTCAATCGCGAGATGAGCTCATAAATCTAAAATATGGCGTAGAAGAGAAACGTTTGATATTGGAGCAATCCCAATTTGAGCCACCGGCGACCATCAAGCAAGCCGAAATCAATTTGGACAAAGCTCAGCGAGCATATGACCAGGCCAAAGAGAACTACGAAATTAAGCGGCAGCAGAATGTCGCGAAAATGAAGGAGGTGGCTTTGAACAGAACGAAGCAAAGACTCGAGCTAGATGGTATGATGGCTCTTCAGCAGAATTTTGTGATTACTGCACCAGAAGACGGTATGTTGATTTATCGAAAGGGGTGGGACGGTAAGCAATTGAAAGCTGGAAGTCAGATCAGTGCTTGGGATCCCATAGTAGCCACATTGCCAGACTTGTCATCAATGAACTCCGTTACCTATGTCAATGAGGTGGACATTAGGCGGATATCCAAAGGTCAAAAAGTGGAAGTTGGTTTGGATGCCTTTCCAGATAAACGATTAACAGGAGTAGTAGCCCGTGTGGCGAATGTAGGAGAGCAAAGACCCAACTCAGATGCTAAAGTTTTTCAGGTAACAGTGGCCATTGATAAAATAGACGGGGATCTAAGACCCGGGATGACTACCAGTAATAAGATATTTACAAGCGTTGTAGAAAATGCAATGTATGTACCATTAGAATGTCTTCACAACCACTTAGATAGCATTACCTATGTGTTCAAAAAAGATGGCCTTGGTTATAGCAAACAAGAAGTGCAGGTAGGCGAAACAAATGCCAACAATGCTCAGATCCTTCTGGGTTTAGAGGTAACAGATGAGGTGTACCTATCACTGCCAGAGGAAGATGATTCGTCCATCGCATTGTTGGACGAATTAAATGGCACAAGAAATATCCCTAAGGAGACTCCAAAAGTAGAACAGAAGCCGCAAGGCAGACCTAATGGGATGAAGAAGAGACCAGGAGCCTAATATTATGTATCAGAAGATATTAATGAATCTATACATAGCCACCGAGGCTGTGGTGGCCAATAGATTGAGGTCCATCCTCACAGCGCTAGGGATCATATTCGGTGTAGCCGCGGTGATTGCTATGTTGGCAATAGGGAATGGAGCTCAGCAAGAGATTTTGGAGCAGATTAAGCTCGTAGGAGTCAATAATATTGTCATAAGACCTGTGGTAAAGCAAAGCGAAGAAAACCTTGCTGAGGAAGGTGAGAAGGAAGAAAAACAGAAGTTTTCGCCGGGCCTTACATCTCTCGATGTAGAGAATATTAAAGCTGTTATTCCGGGCGTGGCTAAGATTAGTTCCGAGATTATATTGGACACTTATCTTATTAACAATGGCATTCGTAGGACAGCCAAACTGGTTGGTGTTGAACCTAGCTATTTTGACATATTCAATTTCAAACTGGCTAATGGTAAGATGTTCCAAGAGCAGCATATGATCAATGGCGAACCCGTTTGTATCATCGGTAAATCAATTAAGGCTAAGTTTTTTCCGACCGAAGATCCGCTTGGAAAATATCTGAAATGTGGCAATAATTGGCTAAAAGTAATAGGAGTGCTAGAGGGTAGAAGTATCTCCAAAGGAAGCCTTTCCAATTTGGGAATTAGAGACTACAATATGGATGTATATGTGCCATTGCAGACCATGCTCATTCGTTTTGAAAATAGAGCTTTGATCACCCAAGACATGCTGCGTGCTGCTAACTCGGGAAGTTCTGGTTTTATGTTCATGATGGGCGGAGATTCTGATGATAATAAAAATGAAGCGTCGGTTAACTATCATCAACTGGATCGAATAGTGGTTCAAGTGCAAGAAACTGATAAGATGACCGCAACTGCTGATGTGATTAGCCGAATGCTTGGTCGGAAGCATTATGATGTGGTTGATTTTGAAATTGAAATCCCGGAGCTCTTGCTGAAGCAGCAGCAAAGAACCAATGACATTTTTAATTATGTGCTGGGCGCAATAGCGGGAATATCCCTTTTGGTTGGCGGGATCGGTATTATGAATATTATGTTGGCTTCAGTACTAGAGCGAATTAAGGAAATAGGGCTGAGGTTGTCTCTGGGTGCCAAAAAGTTTGACATCATTAATCAGTTTTTGTTCGAAGCTATGATGATCAGTGTGTCTGGAGGACTCATTGGTGTGATTCTCGGCGTGTCCATTGCCCTGACTGTGAGCACTTTTGCCAATATCCCAACAGTCATCACATTTTCATCTATAGCCCTTTCTTTCGGAGTAGCGGCTATCGTAGGTCTAATATTCGGAATAGCACCAGCCAGAAAAGCTGCCAACCAAAACCCAATAGAATCTCTTAGATATGAATAGAATCGTATTCCTTGTTATCGTATTGGTAGGGATGTCATTGGGAAGTCATGCCCAGAATGGACTGACGCTCGAAGATGTCATCACGCTTGCTCAGGAGCAATCTCCTTCTGCCAAGGCAGCAGAGACTCGTCGAAAGAATTTTTATTGGCGATATAGAAGTTTTAAGTCCGACTACAACCCTTCTTTGAACCTCACGGGCAATCTACCAGGTTACAATCGCGACTTCTTCCAAGTGTCTCAAGATGATGGAAGTTTCGCCTATAGAAGTAGGGAACAAATTTCTTCCAGCCTCAATTTGGGCTTAATCCAGCCAATAGCTTTAACGGGAGGAGAGATTAGTGTGAATAGTAGCTTGAATCAGTTCAATGACCTGAATGCAGGAGCTAACGTCATCAATCCAATCTACAATACGACGCTTTTTAACCTAAGGATTATCCAGCCCATATTCGGATTCAATGATTTGAAATGGCAGAAGCGCACAGAGCCACTGCGCTACGAAGAGTCCAAAAGATCATATGTGGAGCAGATGGAAGCCATATCTCAGGAAGCCACCAGAAGATATTTTGATTATATGGATGCGCAGATAAATCTGCAGATTTCTAAATTTAATCTTGCTAATAATGACACGATCTATAACATTGAGCAGGGTCGTTACAATATCGGGACGACATCCAAAGACAAGTTGCTGCAAGTAGAGTTACAGTTGCTTCGTTCGAAGCAAGCAGTTGCTCAAGCCAGTTTGGATTTGCAAACAGCTAGACTAGCCTTACGATCATATATCGGCTTGCAGAATGAAAATAGCGAGTCTCTCGAGTTGATTCTGCCAGAGGAAATGCCCGTTTTTGATATTGAACTTGATCAAGCCTTGAATTATGCTAAAGAAAACCGAGCAGATTATATTGAATATGAGAGAAGGAGAGCGGAGGCAAATCGGGATGTTGCTGAGGCTAGGGCACAGAGGGTTCAGACCAATCTTATAGCTTCATTTGGACTCAACAATGCTGCATCGGATATTCCAGAAACATACCAGGATCCCAACAATCAGCAGCGGGTTAATTTGACTTTAAGTGTCCCGATTGTTGACTGGGGAAGATCTAAATCAAGAATACAAACAGCTCTGGCCAATCAAGAATTGACTCAATATACTTTAGCTCAAGAGGTTCAGAATTTTGAACAAGAGATCATCACGCTTGTAAGTAGATTTGAAGTACTCAGGTCACAGGTAGAGATCACCAAAAAATCTGATGAGGTAGCTCAAGAGCGATATGATGTGGCTCAGAATAGATATCTGATCGGTAAGATTGATATCACCAACCTCAACATTGCCCTTACTGAAAAGGATACTGCAAAGCGAGGCTACATCAATGCGCTAAGGTCTTTTTGGTCTGCCTATTTCGACCTAAGAAGATTGACGCTCTATGATTTTGCTCACAAAGAATTACTCTATCAGGAAGTTGATTAGTTGGACTGATCTTACGTTGAGATCTTCAGCAAGTTCAGGGTTGTAAATACCTTTCTCGTAGGCATTCCAAGCGCTATTTCCTATAAAAACGAGTTCATCGTCCACTATGACACCTTGAGTGGCTTCTCCTTCAAATCCCAGGTTTTGATCTATGAAGGTACTGCCTGCTACTTCATTCTTTTTCAGCTGAATGGTAATGGTTCGCCTAGGTTTTGTTCCTATCTGAAAGGCTATCATACTTCCTTTATGATACAACAGGCCATCAATTCCTTTGTCTGAGTAGAAACCATGGTTGTTGATTTTTGTCAATTCGTTCGTCCTAGTATTGATATGGTAAATCCCACTGAGGTAATCTGAAATATAAATGCTGTTTTTGTGAATAGCGAGCCCTTGAAGATTGTGAGCTACATCAGATAAGTCCATCAAAATCTCAAACTCGGATAACGAGAACCGATATAGCTTATTCTGGTAACTATCGGATGCTATGGCGTTACCTTGTTTGTCAACAATGATATCTCCAAGTATAGCATCCTTGACCCTGTAGGTCTTTAGTAAAACATTGGTTCCTAAATCAATGGCGAAAACGGTGGAAGTATTTTGAAGAGAGTCTTGATATCCATTGATTTCCGGCAGAGCGGCGCTGCATGCCCAAAGGATGTTTCTCTTATGGTCAACTTGAAGTCCCATGACGCCAAAGATTTCCTTGTTTGAGAAAAACTCAGTGATCTCACCGTCTTTACTACGAAATATCTTCCTTGACTGAACCGATCCGAAAAAGTATGTACTAGTGGTTGGGTCATAGGTTATAGATTCAAAGTGATGCTCCTTTTGGCTATGCCGAATTATGGTCGTTGAGTTTTCTATGGTACTATTGAGCCTTTCCATATAAGAGGATAGTTCTTTGAATTCGTTCAAAGATCTTAAGCCGACGAAATCATCATCTTCTAAATAAGCAGGACTTGCATTCATACCAAGGTGTCTTCTCAAAGCCTGTACTGCAGCTTCCGGTTGATCGGCCAATGCATATGCCGCGGCGAGATTGTATGAAAGTGTGGGGTGGTTTGGTCTTATTTTGTTCAATAGAATGCTGTAATCCAAGAATTTATTATAATCCTGAGATTCATAAGCTTTGATGCTTTGCTGATAGTAAGACTGCAAACTATCCACTTGCCCAACGGCAGAATGGAGGACGAGGAAAAGTAGGCTTGTAAATAGGGATTTCATGAGGTCTTTTTAAGTAAAAACAACTTCGGTTTATTGACCAATATAGCATTTTGATAAACGACCAAACATAAATATGAGCAGCATTAAAACCATTTAAATGGTCTTGGGTAGTTTTGCAGCAAAAAGGAGTATGACGAATTTAGCACCCTTCCATTTGGCCATTCCTGTCAAAGAAATAGTAGAGACCAGAGCATTTTATAGAGAGGTGATCGGGTGTGCGGAGGGCAGGAGTTCTGACCATTGGGTTGACTTCAATTTCTTCGGTCATCAACTGGTGATTCACATATCTGAGCAAGCCAATCAGAGCGATAGCAGTAACCCTGTAGATGGGCATGATGTTCCTGTTCCGCATTTTGGGGTGGTGTTGGCTATGAAGGACTGGGAGGAACTGGCCGAACGATTGAAGCAACAAAATGTGCAATTTGTCATCGAGCCATATGTTAGATTTAAAGGAAAAGTAGGGGAGCAAGCGACCATGTTTTTTCGAGATCCTTCTGGTAATGCGCTCGAATTCAAAGCTTTTGCAGATCAATCACAACTATTCGCTAAGTAATGGCTGCAACCGCGAAATATCGAGAGCTAAGTACGGACGAACTAAACGCTCTGGAAAAGGAATTTGTAGATTATTTAATTGTGAATGGAATAACGGCAGATAATTGGGTGCGGATTAAAGAGGAAGAGTTAGAGAAGGCCGAAGATATCATCACACTTTTCAGTGACGTGGTGATGGAGGGTGTCTTACGAAAAATTCAGTATTTGGAGTTTCGATCCTCAAGAGATATCAAGACATTCCAATGTCTGACGGATAAAATAGTGTTGGTTGGTATGACGACTACTAATGAGCGCATAGATTTTACCAACGAATCATTTTTTGCTTCCGCTTCTGTAAATCCGCCTGAGGGAGTCAAGGTATATACCACCGAAAAGAGCTACAAAATCAAGCGTGAGGAAGAGTTGTTTAAAATGATTCAGGCGGGTTGTGAGATCTCAGATGGTAAGTTGTTTAAGACTATTTCGATGAGTCTAGGATAGAACCATTTGAGATTATGAGTGTGGAAGAAACCAGACTGTCGGACGATGCTGTCAGGCTCAAGTCGAGCTCGTCGGGTCGTGTCTTAAGAAGTACAGTGGCTATCCCTGCTTTAGCTTTCACTGGGTGCTCCCCTATGATTTGGCCTCCAGAGCTCTTGATTGATATTTCTGCTTCGCTATCATGAATCAGGTTGCCTCGATCGTCCAGAACCTTCGCATATACAAAAAGAAGATCTGATTCTTTAGTAGAAATTGGTACTTGAGATAAATCAACGGTAAGTTCTAGAGCGTATGGCTTGCCATAGGTTCTGACTTCATCGAAGGCCACTGGTTGCCCGTTTATAAAGCCTGTTGCCGAAAGTTCGCCTGCTTTAAATTGATCAAGATGAAAGATGAAAGGTGGATAGGTCAGCTCATTGCTAAACTGATCTCTGATCGCCCGTATGCGACTCACTTCTTGTCCATTGACTTTCAAGGAGACTTCCTCACAATTACTAAAGACTTTAACAGATGGACTAGATTCTTTTTGCCAATAAGAAGCAATTTTAACCATGGGCCCCGTCTCAGTTGGCCAGGCTAACGTGTCATTAGGGCTTCTTTGGCTCTGATAAAAGAAATAAGCGAACTTAGGTATTCTGAAAATATCACTTATCCCAGAAGCTTCCAAATCAGCAGCATAACCACGGTTATAGTCAAACATGAGCCAATTCGCATCTCCTATGGTATTGCTGCCTTTCATATTGCTATTAGCTGCTTCCTGAAAATTAAGTGCTTGTTGCAATAGTCGTTTTTCACCATACTCACGCAGTTGACGGCTGGTTCGTTCTTCTTCTCTCAAGCCTTCGAAGGCCGCTTGATTAAATCCAGCATTGTGTGCGTAGTATTCCCAGTCACCATATTCTGCAATAAATAGAGGGCGTTCATCCGTGCGATACTGGTTCCAATAATCTGGAGCTTTTCCATGCTGCCTTGCAGGGATAAACAGGTCGTAAGCCTCATGATCTATCCATCCGGCACTGTAAGTGTCTTCAAATGGTAGCTCTTCTTTCAGGATTCGATTGGCCTCATACATATATTCACTTGTCATACCGGATTCGTTGAGGGAAACCTCCCAAAACACCACTGAAGGATGATTTCTGTCTCGACGCACCATGTCTCGAATGTCCTGATAAGAGTTTTTTACAAAAGAGCTATCACCAAAATATTGCCAGCCTGGAATGGCATTCATGACCAAAATCCCCAATTCATCACAGGCATCAAGAAAAGACTCATCTTGAGGGTAGTGAGAGAGCCTCACAAAATCAAACCCAGCTTGTTTAATCTTGACGGCATCACGATAATTGGCATTTTCAGAGATCGCATACCCGACGTAAGGATACTCTTGATGTCTGTTGGTTCCTCTGATAAAAAGCTTTTCGCCATTTAGATAGAAGCCTTTAGGGGATAACTCAATGGCTCTAACGCCAACCCGTTCACTTTTTTCGTCTATAAGAACATCATTTACAAAAAGTTGAGTTTTTAGCTCGTATAAGTGTGGTTTCTTGACAGACCAAAGTTTTGGATTGATAATTTCAAGATCTATGTTCACTTCAGACGCCTCTTGGGAAGAGACAGTAACTGGTTTGGATTCAAAATTTATGGGGTCACCATCTTCGTCAGTTAGAACTGACTTGACTACTATTGAACGAGGTTCCTTAGATTCGTTTCGTACATGTACTTTTAATTTACCAGAGGCCTTTTGTTGAGCTACTTTATCAAAATGAATTAAGGTACCTCCTCCGCCAATGACCGCTTCCTCGATGGAATTGGTGATGTGCACTTGATCGTGAATGTGTAATTTCACACTTCTATAAATTCCTCCATAGAAATTGAAATCTAAGGTAGCGAGCTTTTTACCTGGTGGAATCGTAAAGTTATCCTCATTATTGACTTTCAATTCTATCACGTTTGTTTGATCGTATTTCAAGTAACGTGAAATATCCACAACGAAAGGCAAGTAACCTCCTACATGATGGAAGACCGATTTTTTATTGATAATCAGTTCCGATTCATGCATTACTCCTTCGAATTCTAATTTGTATTTTTTGGTCGGGTCGTCTACCTCTAGCTGTCTGCGGTAGTTAAGTTTACCTTGCCATTGATCGTTCACCACAAGGGGTTCTATTCTAGGAGTATGAGGAATGTTAATCGAGTGGAAGTGGATACCATCAAAAGCAACTTCCCAACCGTCGTTAAGCTTTATTTGTGTTCGAACAATTTCCTGCTGAATCACAGGTTTACGACTTTCTCCATTACACCCAGCTATCAAAAGAGTTAATATACTTATTAGAATTGAAAATGAGATTTTGTGCCTTTTCATAAGGCTCCAAAGGTCAGATATTAGAATTAGAAGATTGGTAGGTAAATTGGACTTATAAGGTAGGTTAATTCGTTTTATTAAGATTTGGTTCATTTGTCGTATGACATTCGAATTGATCAATTACATTTCTCATAAACTCAATCTGAATTGGATATTCTTATTCTTCCCTTTGGATTGATGAATATTCCTACCCTTGTTGATTGCGTAATTATGGAAATTGGATCATGAAATTAAAGATTATGAAAATGGACATAGGCAGACTGTCAGGAATTCTGATTTTACTTATTGGATTCCTCTTCGATGCGCACACACAAAATCGTGCTGAACAACTTTCAGCTAAACTCAAGAATTCAGATGATCCACACGTCTTTGTAGTGGCTCACAGAGGGGATTGGAGGCATGCACCAGAAAACTCAATTCAAGCTATTCAAAACTGTGATGATACCCCAAAAAATGG
>JAGDZO010000003.1:0-38382 GCA_049115815.1 Cyclobacteriaceae bacterium
ACTTTCCATGAATCAGCAATATAATCTGACGGTCACTAGTAATTCGGCAAGCATATTGGCGATAGCTGATCAGCAGATACTGGAAGGAGCCATGTTTGATACCTTGAGTTTGACAGACTATCTGGTCGTAACCGGTGAGCAGGCAACAGCGTGGGAGATCGCTGGAGGAAATGAAATACAGTTTAGCCTTACGGATGAAAATGAAGTTGTCGCTACCGTGCCTGATGAAGATTGGTTTGGAGAGGAAACACTCACTATCAACCTACGAGACCCTGCTACTCAGCAATTATTGAGTACGCAGCAGGTTACTTATGAAGTGTTGAACGTCAACGATGCACCTGAGATCATTTCAGTACCCCAACGCAGTATTCGGGTCAATCTGTCGTATAGCTATGAGATCGTTGCAGAAGACAAAGATCGTGATGAACTCACGATCAGCATTGAAGGACTTCCGGAGTGGCTTTCAAGAGCTGGTAATGTTATTTTCGGTACACCACAAGCTTCAGATGCTGGTGCTTATACAATCACCATCACCGTTTCTGATGGAGCAGAAAACATTGAGCAGTCGTATACGCTGGCAGTATCAGCTAACGCGATCAGTATTGCCAGCATTCCTAACCAACAGACTGAAGAGGGCGGTGATTTTGATAAACTAATTCTTAAAGACTACCTCTCTCCGCTTGGAACCGACTCGATCAAATGGATGATCGAGGGAGGAGAAGAACTCCTCTTTTCGCTTTCCGCTTCCAATGAAGTAAGCGTTGAGATACCAAATGAGGATTGGGTGGGTGAAGAGCAATTGGTGATTAGTTTGCTCGATTCTTTGAGTGGTACTTTGATAGACTCGCGAGCTGTGAGTTACGAGGTACTCAATGTCAATGACGCACCTGTGATTACGAGCGAACCAGCTTTACTTGCTAAGATCAATGAGCCGTATCTCTACGAAATAGTTGCTTCAGACATAGATGGAGATGCATTGACCACTAGTGTAGTAGGTGATCTTCCTGATTTTCTTACCTTCAGTAGTAAGGATCGTGGAGGAATATTGTTTGGTACTCCACAAGCGTCAGATGCTGGCACATATTCTATTGAGTTATCCGTATCGGACGGCACACTTTCCATGAATCAGCAATATAATCTGACGGTCACTAGTAATTCGGCAAGCATATTGGCGATAGCTGATCAGCAGATACTGGAAGGAGCCATGTTTGATACCTTGAGTTTGACAGACTATCTGGTCGTAACCGGTGAGCAGGCAACAGCGTGGGAGATCGCTGGAGGAAATGAAATACAGTTTAGCCTTACGGATGAAAATGAAGTTGTCGCTACCGTGCCTCATGAAGACTGGTTTGGAGAGGAAACCCTTACGATCAACCTACGAGATCCTGCTACTCAGCAATTATTGAGTACGCAGCAGGTTACTTATGAAGTGTTGAACGTCAACGATGCACCTACAATTAGTTCAGACCCGGTAAGACTAGCGAGAATCAACACAGCCTACAGCTATGAGATCATAGCTGAAGACCTGGATGGAGATGCTCTGACTACAACCGTGGTAGGAGAGTTACCATCCTTTCTTTCGTTTAGCAGTAAAGACCGAGGTGGTATCTTGTTTGGTACTCCCTTGTCTGCCAATACAGGAGCCTATAGCATAGAGTTGTTGGTAAGTGATGGAGAAGCCACAACCACACAGACATTTGATCTTACAGTGACGAGCAACAGTGCTACGATACTAAGTATCGAAAAGCAGCAGACAGCAGAGGGCACAACCTTCGATACCCTAGCGCTGGCAGATTATCTGGTAGTGACAGGCGATCTGGCGGTGGCTTGGAGCATATCAGGT
The DNA here is from genome assembly GCA_049115815.1 of Cyclobacteriaceae bacterium. Taxonomy (GTDB): domain Bacteria; phylum Bacteroidota; class Bacteroidia; order Cytophagales; family Cyclobacteriaceae; genus Marinoscillum. Next base: position 1,844 of record JAGDZO010000003.1, read on the forward strand.
GGAGATGAGCTACAGTTTACATTGACAGCAGAGAATGCGATAGTTGCCACGATACCCGATAATGATTGGTTTGGAGAGGAAACCCTTACCGTCAACTTACGTGATGCAGAAAGTGAGCAAATACTCAGCACCCGCATGGTCACCTATGAAGTAACCAACGTGAATGATGCACCTGAGTTTATCTCAACTGCTTTGGCATCTGCCAAAATTGGTATTGCTTATAGTGAGACAATACTTATTTCTGATAAGGAGAATGACCGACTGGACTACCGTGTCTCAAATATGCCACCATGGCTTAATTCAGCAACTACAACAGAAGGATTATTATTCTATGGTATTCCTCAAAATGGTGATTCTGGCGAAATTCTATTGACCGTTGAGGCATTTGACAATATGGATACCACCAAGTCCGCATTTTCCTTATTGATCGAAGAAGCGCTTGCTTTAAATCATACTGATCATGTAGTCTCTCTTTATCCAAATCCAACAAGAACGGATGTGATGATATCCGGGATAAACGCTTCAATTCTGGCTAGCTATCAAGTTTTGGATTTGAGAGGAACAACATTAATGAGATCCGAAGCTTGGATGCCCAGCGATGCAATTGATTTAAGCTCACTTAGCGCTGGCACCTACCTCATACGTATAAGACAGAATGGAGATCAATGGTTGATGCGAGTGGCAAGGAAGTAATGCAGTAGCTAAGTTTCACGCAATTGAAATCAACACTTAGAGAAAGCTACCTTAGCTTGGTCAGATGAGATCAACCCAAGCGTCCAGAAGTATTAGTTAGTTTTCTAACATCAACTACAAACCGACTCATGAAAATGGGTCGGTTTTTTTAATAATTAGGTGATAAATTGAGCCAAAAAAACGACTAACCGTGAAAAATCTATTATTCTTACTACCAGCACTATTACTGTTCTCTTGCCAACCAAAAGTGCAGGAGACCTCCGAATTACCCCCCATCTCAGAAGTATTTGAAAATTATCATCAAGAGCGACTCACCATGTTTCCCTTAGAGGCGACCTATGCAGGTGATGAAAGATACAACGACATCTTGCCCAATAATCTCACTGTGGATTTTGAAGGCAAGCTGGAAGCAATGTTTACAAAATATAAGGATCAGCTTGCCATGTTTGACAAATCGGCTTTGACAGAAGAAGAGCAAATGAGCTATGATGTCCTCATGTGGGAGTGCGATATGGGTCTTTCGGAGTTTGCTTTTGATACAGAGCTGATGCCTGTAGATCAGTTTTGGTCTATGCACCTTCAGATAGGACAGTTTGCGAGTGGCAGCAGCGTGCAACCTTTCAAGACGGCTGAGGATTATGACAATTGGTTGAACCGTGTCAATGCATTTATGGCATGGTGTGATACGGCTATGGTCAATATGAAAAAGGGCATGGAGACTGGCGTAGTTTTACCCAAATCCTTGATCAAGAAAGTCATTCCGCAGTTTGCGGATTTTGCCAAAGAGCCTGTAGAGGACAATCTATTCTACACGCCTGCCAAGAATTTTCCAGATGCTGTGGGGCCTGATAATAAGTCACGGCTAGAGAAGTCTTACCGCAAAATGGTAGTCGAGCAGGTGATCCCAAAGTTCAAGGCTTTTAATGACTTCATGATCAATGAGTATCTGCCGGCAGGCAGGGAGACATCAGGAATCTATGGGATACCTAATGGAGAGGCTTATTACAATAATCGTATCAAGTACTACACCACCACTACGATGACCGCTGATGAGATTTTTGAGCTAGGCAAGAGTGAGGTAGCTAGACTGTCCGCCGAGATGGAAAAAGTGAAGGCTCAAGTAGGTTTTGAAGGAGACCTTAGTTCCTTTTTTGATCATGTCAGAAATAAGAAAGAATTGATGCCTTTCACTGATCCACAGCAGGTGATAGATAATTTCAATGCGATCCATGACAAGATGAAACCGCAGCTCTCACAACTCTTTGATTTGACTCCTAAGACAGCCTTTGTGGTGAAACAAACTGAGGCATTCCGAGAAGCGTCAGCCAGTGCAGAGTATAATCCAGGTTCATTGGACGGTACGCGCCCGGGAGTGTTTTATGTGCCTATTCCAGATGTGAGTTCGTACAACTTTTACTCCGACGAAGATCTCTTTTTGCATGAAGCAATACCGGGTCACCATTATCAGATTTCTCTTCAGCAAGAGAATGAAAACTTACCTTCGTTTAGAAAACCCATATGGTATAGCGCTTATGGCGAAGGATGGGCTCTTTACTCAGAGTCGCTTGGCAAGGAACTAGGTCTCTATGATGATCCATACCAATATTTTGGAATGCTGGGAGCAGAAATGCATCGTGCGATACGACTCGTGGTAGATGCAGGCATGCACTCCAAAGGTTGGACAAGAGAGCAAGCAATTCAGTATTCCTTGGACAATGAAGCAGAACCAGAAGCGAGTATAACCTCCGAAATAGAGCGCTATATGGCTGGCCCAGCACAAGCTTTGTCTTATAAGATCGGCCAACTAAAAATTCGCCAGCTAAGAGCCAAGGCCGAAGAGGCATTAGGTGACAAATTTGATATCAAGGTCTTCCACAACAAAGTATTAGAATCAGGCTGTATTCCATTGCAGCTATTGGAAAACAAGATTGACAAATGGATTGCTGAAGCGAAGGTGTAATAAATAAATGTATGGAATAGATTGAATCTGTCATATGGACTTACTAGTTTAAGCTAGTAAGACACTCTAATTTCAGTGTGTTCTGCTTAAGAGTTATATGATACTAATTATGCTATCTGAGGTTTGAGCTCTTAGCAAATTCGTTTTTCGTTAATCCCAGTTATAAGTTGAAATCCGCTAAACGTATAACCTTTTTATTGATTGTTGTTTTAGCTGGATTAGCGCTTAGTTTGTTTCCGCTATCTGCAAAATGTCAGTTTCAGCAATATAGATTGTCTCAGAGGTCCACGTCTATTATAAATAGATTGGCTATGGAAATTGACTCTAGTGTAAAATCTAAAATCTTAGATAGTCTAGAGAACACATCCTATTCTGATAAATTTCGAGCCCTGAAGGTTGAACTTGAGAAAGTTGAGGAAGATGATCAACTTGAATTGAGACTCAATGAGCAATTGGGTCTTGAGGCTAAATTATTGGACAGAGGGGTTGAAAGCTATAAGTACTTTACTCGAATGCTTTACTTAGGTGAAAAACTCGGAGATAGTACAGCTATTGCAAATGCTTGTTTTAACATTGGTAATCGCATAAGATTAGGAAATGTAGAAGACAAACCTTATCAACCTTATTTCCAACGAGCGATTAACATTTATCAATCCTCATCAAGCCCAATCGAACAGGGTTGTTCGCTCTATTTACAATTACTATTGGCTGACAGTACTGCCACAAAATTTCAATTGGCACTTGATGCGATCGAGCTACTCGAGCGCAACCTGGATAGCACTGACTTTGAGACGATGGAAGTATTGGCCAGGCACTATAATGTAGCCGGACTATACTCAGAAGACAGTCAATCTTTCAACTATTTAGAAAAGGGACTAGCAGCTGCTCAGGGGTCTGAGAACCATTTGATGAGCGTTTTTATTCTCAATAATATGGCGTATGATTTTCAAATGAGAGGGCATTTTCAGGAAGCAATTTCGTATTACCATCAAGGGCTTGATGTTGCTTTGAATGTTGGTTTAAAAAATCTAGCCTCCAATTCTTTACATAATCTTACCAACTGTTATCGTAGGTTAAATGATTTCGAACAAGCGTTCTTATATCATAACGCTATGGTTTCTATGCGATTTAGCATTTTGGATGACAACTACTTCAATTCTCTGGCGAAGGAAAAAGTAACACATGAAGTAGACCGAATTGAGTTGCGAAATAGTTTGCTTCTTGCTGAGCAAAACTTGCAGAAAAAGCAAAGAATGTTCCTTTTGATATTCTTATTGGTTCTTTTCTTAATCGCCACCTATATCTTTTGGAGCAGGCGTAAGTTGAATCTAGCCAATCAAAAATTGCAGGCTTTGGACAAAGTGAAATCTCGGTTTTTCGCTAACATTTCCCATGAGCTGCGAACTCCGATTACCTTGATCAATGGTCCAGTTGAGCGACTTGTCACAGATGATCAATGGTCTATGCCAGGTGCTGTGAGGGATCAGCTCCAAATCGTAAAAAATAACGGAGAGAGACTTCTTATGTTGGTCAATGAAATTTTGGATCTTACGAAATTGGAAGCCGGAAAGCTCGAGCTAAAAGAGAATCCGCTAAAGCTTTCCATTTTCATGTCCGAACTTTTGGCTGCCTATCAAAACGAAGTATCCAGTCGAAATATCCAGTTTCGTTTCGAAAATGAGTGCTCAGCAGACCTGTCAATTTTAGCTGATGAGGCCAAGCTAGCTAAGATTATCAATAACCTTTTGTCCAATGCCTTCAAGTTTACAAGTGATGGGGGAGAGATTATTGTGAAAGTAGCGGCAGTTGACGAACAACTGAAGATTGTTGTATCAGATAGTGGAGAAGGCATTCATCCTGATGATGTGAGCCGTGTTTTTGAAAGGTTCTTCCAATCTGGTCAGGCTTCTACTAAAGCCAGCGGGGGGACAGGTATCGGTCTGGCCTTGTCCCAGGAGTTGGCGAAGCTCCACAGAGGGGGTATTAAGGTTAGTAGTCAATTGGGTAAAGGGAGTGAATTCACACTTACCATCCCTTTAAAAGAGGCTACCGTTTCCATTCAAGATGCAGTGAGCGAGTCAGATGAAGCTAATCAGATAGTGGAGATTCTTGATCAGACTATTGTTAAGTATCAAGAAGTTTTTAAAGTGGAAAAACCGGTCCTACTACTGACCGAAGATCATCAAGAAATGCGCGAATTTGTGTCAACTATATTGAGCCCTTTTTTCGAAGTGAAAGAAGCAAGTGATGGCTTGCAGGCTCTTGATTTGCTTAGCACGACCAAAGTAGATATGATCGTGTCAGATGTAATGATGCCCAGAATGGACGGGTTTGAACTGCTTGAAAAAATAAAAGCGAACGATCAAACCAAAAATATATCCATGATCATGTTAACTGCCCGAGCGGCGGAAGAAGATAAGTTGTTTGCCCTCACTTTGGGTGTAGATGATTATCTCACTAAGCCTTTCAGCAGAGATGAGCTCTTGGTTAGGGCAAGAAACATTCTGGAAAACCGTATGGTGCGTGAAAGATCTGATGATGATGTGAGTGATGTAGACTCTGTATTTCTTAACGAGCTCCGAGTGATGGTCGAAAAACATATCAGGGACAGTTTTTTGACGGTTACGTATTTAGCTTCCGAATTGGCCATTAGTGAGCGCCAGCTCCTCAGGAAAATAAAAGCAAAAACTGGGCTGACACCAGTGCAATTGATCAAGGAGATAAGGTTGCATAAGGCCAAAAAACTTCTAGAAACCTCACAAGTGGATTCAGTTTCTCAAGCAGCTTATCAGGTTGGTTTTGACCAGGCAGAATACTTTTCTAAGCAATTTGTTCTGCGCTTCGGAAAGCGTCCTTCTGCGTTTATTTCCAATAGAGCCTAAAGCTATCCCCCTCACAAAGTCTCTTTTCGTAGTATTTAGAAAATTGGTAGAGAAGGCGTTCAAAAATGCGTCTATCCAATTAATTAGATCATAATGTCTGTTTTTTCGGGTTAGAATGTCTGATTTATAAGGTATGGAAGTGTTTTATTTTGAACTGAGCTTCTTGGGTAATTGATGTAAATAGGCTCTAAAGCATCGGTATCAATTTTATATAAAACATGAAAACCAACCTCAAACTTTTACTAGTCCTTATCTTCTCGGCATTTGTACTATCGCGAGCAGATGCTCAAAAAGTAGCTATTATTGGTTACAATACCTCTGGTCCAGATGGATATTCATTTGTCGCGCTTCAGGATTTGCCAGCAGGCGAAGTAATCTATTTTACAGATGAAAACTTTAATACAAGTGTAGGTCAGTTTGAAGCGGTCTATGATCTTGGGGGTGTTGAGTCTCTTTGGTCATGGACGGCTGGTCCTTCTGGTTTAGCAAAGGGTTGTGTGGTAACTCTAGTGGAGAATTCCACTAACATTTTTACAATAACTGTATCTGGAGGGTGCGATTCTGGAAGTGTTGTGGTAATTGAAACTAGCATTAGTTTTGGCAGCAGTGATCCACTTTATGCTCTGTCATCATCATCTGATACTGATGCTGTTAGTATACTCGCCAATGTTTCTGAAATTCATGCAGTAGCTTATACAAATGGTGCTTTTATTGACCAAAATCTCGATCCAACTTTTCAGTATCCAACTTTGATAAGAGTTTTTGGGAATCCAAGTATCGGTTGGAATTTTGATTTTAGTGGAGATAGAGCAGCATTTACGAGCAAAATTGAACTTGAAAATTCATTTGGTAGCTATACTCATTCCGCTACAGCGATTACTTTTAATAGCTCACTATTTACCAACCTGGCTACTTTTCCTCCGGATAATACACCTCCATCTTTTACTTCTGCAACATCAGCCTCTTACCAAGAAAATTCCACAGGAGTAGCTTACACAGCAACTGCCAACGAGACCGTCACCTTTACATTGGGTACATCGAAAGATGAGTCTTTGTTCAGTTTAGCCAATAGTAATGAGATCAGCTTCAGTTCATCACCAGACTATGAAACGCCATTAGACGGGGCAGAAGGAGTCGATAGAGACAATGCCTATGTAATCGATGTGATTGCCACTGATGGAGCTGGTAATGCCACTACTCAGACAGTGACGATTACAGTAACTGATGTGGATGAGATTGCACCAACAGTAACTGGTGTAGCTGTTCCTGAAGAAGGCACCTATAAAGCGGGATCTGAGCTTTTGTTCTATGTTTCGTTTAGCGAAAATGTAACAGTAGGAGGTTCTGGTGGTTTCGGATACATAGTTTTGGGTTTGGAGAGTGGAAGCGCAAACGCATTTTATGAAAGCGGATCTGGTACGTCCACTTTAGTTTTTAAATACACAGTGCAGACCGGAGAATATGACAGTGACGGAGTTAGCCTTGGATCTATCACTTTCTTCGGAGGTAAAACACTAAAAGATGCTGCTGGTAACGATGCTATACTACCACAGAGTGGTGGTAGCGCGCCAAATGTCTTGATCGATGCAGTAGCGCCCGCCTTCAATTCTGCAACATCAACCTCTTACCAAGAAAATAGCACTGGAGTAGCATACACAGCAACTGCCAACGAGACAGTCACTTTTACATTAGGCTCATCTAAAGACGAGTCGCTGTTTAGTCTAGCCAATGACAATGAGATCAGCTTCATCAACTCACCTGATTTTGAAACACCACTAGATGGTACAGATGGAGTTGATCGGGACAATGCCTACGTGATCGATGTGATTGCTACGGATGGAGCTGGCAATGCCACTACTCAGACAGTGACAATTACAGTGACTGATGTGGATGAGATTGCACCAACAGTAACTGGTGTAGCCGTTCCTGAAGAAGGCACCTATAAAGCAGGATCTGAGCTTTTGTTCTATGTTTTGTTTAGTGAAAATGTAATAGTAGGAGGTTCTGGTGGTTTCGGTTACATAGTTTTGGGTTTGGAGAGTGGAAGCGCAAACGCATTTTATGAAAGCGGATCTGGTACCTCCACTTTAGTTTTCAAATACACAGTGCAGACCGGAGAATATGACAGTGACGGAGTTAGCCTTGGATCTATCACTTTCTTCGGAGGTAAAACTCTAAAAGATGCTGCTGGTAACGATGCTATACTACCACAGAGTGGTGGTAGCGCGCCAAATGTCTTGATTGATGCAGTAGCGCCCGCCTTCAATTCTGCAACATCAACCTCTTACCAAGAAAATAGCACTGGAGTAGCATACACAGCAACTGCCAACGAGACCGTCACTTTCACTTTAGGATCAAGCAAAGATGAGTCTTTCTTTAGTCTAGCCAATGACAATGAGATCAGCTTCATCAACTCACCTGATTATGAGACGCCAGCTGATGGGAATACAGACAATTCCTATGTAATCGATGTGATTGCGACTGATGGTGCTGGCAATTCAACAACATTAGAGGTGACTATTACGGTGACGGATGTTTTTGATATAGTTATCACTTTTGATGGCTTAAGTTTTAGCGGAGAGAACTATGTAAGCACCGAGAATTCAAATATTCAGTTTTCGATGAATGGGAACTTCTCCATAAGTAATGATAAATTAAATTTCTCAGGAGCGTCATATTCAGCAGATGATTACCTACGCGTGGAGACCGTTGATGGATCCAATCTGGATTTTCAATCTTTTTATGTTGATGCTCAGTTTTATAGTGTAGAATCAGTTGAAGCCTACGATAATGGTGTTTTACTATATACTTTCGATGCTCCATCTAGCGGAGACGCAGCAGGAATCATTTCTTTGGGAGATGAATTTGATGATATAGATAGGATAGATCTAAGAGCAAGTGAAAACGGCTTTTATGGTTCCTTTGACAATTTTGTTTTCGGTCAGGCTATAGACAATACGAGTCCTACTTTTACTTCTTCAACATCAGCGTCTTTTGAAGAAAATGGCACAGGAGTAGCTTATACAGCCACTGCAGATGAGACCGTCACTTTCACTTTAGGATCAAACAAAGATGAGTCATTGTTTAGTCTAGCCAATGACAATGAGATCAGCTTCAGTTCCTCTCCAGACTATGAGGCACCAGCTGATGGCAATACAGATAATGATTATCTGATCGACGTAATCGCAACAGATGCTGCTGGCAATGCCACTACTTTGGAGGTGACGATTTCGGTGACTGATATAGATGAAATTGCCCCAACAGTAACCATCGCTTCCATTGCAACTGACCCAACCGACCATAACCCCATTACGGTAACGATTACGTTCAGTGAATCAGTAACTGGTTTCGTGGAAGGAGATATAACAGTCAATGGAGGAGCAATTCAAAGCTTTGCAGGAAGTGGTGCTAGTTATAGCTTCGACCTGGTGCCATCAGGCAATGGCACGTTAACTGTAGATATTGCAGCGGATGTTGCCCAAGATGCTGCAGGTAATAATAACACATTAGCTGCTCAATTTAGTATTGAATATTTTGTGAACACAGCCCCAACATTCACTTCAGCACCAGTTACGAGTGTTGATGAGAGCGCTGAATACAGCTATACCATTGAAACGTCTGATGTAGACAATCATGCCGTAACCGTGACGGCCACTACAAAGCCAGATTGGTTAAGCTTTACCTCATCCTTTGGTGGGGAAGTGACGACATTAGCTGGTACGGCAGGAGTTATAGGAAGTACTGACGATACAGATATTTCAGCAAGCTTCTACAATCCTTATGACGTGGCGGTTGATGGAGAGGGTAATGTCTATGTAGCGGATCGTGGTAATCATTTAATCCGAAAGATCACTCCTGCGGGAGTGGTGACAACATTAGCTGGTACAGCAGGAGTTTCCGGAAGTACTGACGGTGCAGGCCCTTCAGCCAGCTTTAGTCAGCCTTATGGGGTAGCTGTTGATGGGTCTGGTAATGTTTATGTAGCAGATCGTTATAATCATTTAATCCGAAAGATCACTTCTGCGGGAGTGGTGACAACATTAGCTGGTACAGCAGGAGGTTCCGGAAGTATTGATGGTACAGGTACTTCAGCCAGCTTTAGTCAGCCTTTTGGGATAGCGGTAGATGGATCAGGCAATGTATATGTAGCCGACCATGCTAATGATTTAATCCGAAAGATCACTCCTGCGGGAGTGGTGACGACTTTAGCTGGTACAGTAGGAAGTCCAGGAAATGCTGACGGAACAGGCCCTTCAGCAAGCTTCAATGGTCCATTTGGATTAACAGTAGATGCTTCTGGAAATGTATATGTGGCGGATCGGGATAATGGTTCAATCCGGAAGATTACTTCTGATGGAGTGGTGACAACATTATGTGTAGGATTAGGTTCACCTAGAGGAGTAACAGTCGATGGGTCAGGAAATGTCTATGTATCGACTGCTCATATAATCCAGAAGGTAACTCCTGAAGGGGTGGTGACAACATTAGCAGGTTCAGGGTGGACAGGAAGTACTGACGGTACAGGTACTTCAGCAGATTTCAATACACCTTATGGGCTAGCGGTTGATGGGTCAAGTAATGTTTATGTAGCGGATCGTTATAATCATACAATCCGAAAAGTTACGACACCTGGTACTGTTTTAAGCGGAACGGCACCAGCTACACCTGCAGATTACCCGGTAGTCTTAAATGCTAACGATGGGAATGGCGGCATTACAGAACAAAGCTTTACGGTTGCTGTCAATGATTTTACTGATCCAGTATTCAATTCAGGAAGTTCAGTAGACTATGCTGAGAATGGTACAGGAGTAGCATATACAGCGACGGCCAATGAGCAAGTAACTTTTACATTAGGATCAAGTAAAGATGAGTCTTTATTTACTCTTGCCAATGGTAATGAGATCAGCTTCAATTCATCGCCAGATTATGAGACGCCAGCTGATGGGAATACAGACAATTCCTATGTGATCGATGTGATCGCCACGGATGGTGCCGGCAATGCAACAACTTTAGAAGTGACGATTACGGTGACAGACGTAGCTGAAAATATAGCGCCGGTTGTAGATTTAAATGGAACGACTGCTGGGGTAAATAGCACTACGGATTTCATAGAATTAGACTATATCGATATTTTCCCTAATGCCACAATTACAGACGCAAATAACGATGATATTGCTTCAATGACCATAGTTCTAAGTGGGTATAGCCTTGATATTTATGATCATTACTTTGAGTTTGATTTGAGAGCCAACGCTGAAAATGCAGGTGTAAGCGTAGGTAGTTACAATGCTGAAACGAAGACCTTATCCGCATCAGGAAATGCTTCATCGGCTATTTATGAATCTTTACTTGCTAGCTTGAAGTATAGCAATTCGAGTGACTATATAGTATCGGAAGTCATGACTCTTACTGTGACAGTGAATGATGGCGCTGAGAATGGTATTGCGATAAATTCAGTTACAATGATACCATCAAATGACGGAGCAAGTGCTTATGGAACTTCTCTTGATCCAACATTCACTGAAGGAGGCAATGCAGTTTTAGTGTTTGCAGACATGTTTGCTTCCACAATCGAGTCGGGAGAGACGATAACAGATTTCAAATTTACTGTTACGAATGTGAGTAGTAATGCTGGAGCTGATGAAAAACTATCAGTTGATGGAACATCTATAACATTGAGTGACGGTAATTCAGGTGTAACCACTGGGAATAGCTTAAATTATTCAGTGACGCTTTCCAATGGAACGGCCACTGTGACTATTACGGGGGCCAATTTCATCGATACCGAATTTGCTTCTCTATTAGAAGCAGTGTCTTACCAAAACATAAGTGATGTTCCCGGTTCAGCTGATCGTGTTGTGACTTTAAGAGAAGTGACCGACAGTGGGGCCCAAGGAGGAATACATGACAACCCGTGGGAGACAGATCACGCCGTATCTACTGTGACAGTTGTGCCAGTAAACGATCCATCCGAGTTTACTTCAGGTACCGCAGTAAGTTTTTCTGAAAATGGGACAGGTACTGCTTATACGATAAGCGCTACAGATGTTGATTCAAACAGCCTTACCTATTCTTTAGGATCCGCTAATGATGAGTCATTATTTAATATCGTTGGTGATCTTGTCACATTCAAGAATGCTCCAGACTTTGAAAACCCTGCAGATGATGGTGCTAATAACACGTATATAATCGAAGTTCAGGTGACTGGGGATGGACTGACGGTAAATCAAGATGTGACGATCACAGTAACCGATGTGGATGATACAGCCCCAACTGTTATTAGCGTAGCCTTTCCAGAAGACGGATTTTATAAAGAAAATGATGACTTGTTATTTAGCGTTGAGTTCAGTGAAATAGTGATTCTTGGCGGTTCATCTGGATCTGCTGTTATCATACTTCCTTCATTCGATGGTCCAACTGCCGTTGCTGATTATGAGAGCGGATCGGGCAGTTCTACTCTAGTATTTAAACATACAGTTCAAGCTGGAGAGTATAATCCGGGTGTTTTCTCTTTGGGGTCAATTGAGTTTTTTAGTGGAGACAGGACAATAAAAGATGCGGCTGGAAATGATGCAGTGTATCCTCAAAGTTTAGGTTCTGCTCCTAATCTTTTTGTTGATGCGATATTACCAGACTTCACTTCCGCTGCATCAGCGAACTATGCAGAGAACGGAACAACAGAAGCCTATACGGCCTCTGCGGATGAAATGGTTACGTTTAGCTTAGGTACATCCAAAGACGAGGGTTTGTTCTCCTTGGCTAACGATAACAAGATCAGTTTCAGTTCATCACCAGACTATGAAACCCCATTAGACGGGGCAGAAGGAGTTGATAGAGACAATGCCTATGTAATCGATGTGATCGCCACAGATGGTGCTGGCAATGCAACAACTTTGGAAGTGACGATTACGGTGACAGATTTGGATGATACTGCACCTACAATAGTGAGTGTTTCAAGGCCAGAGGAAGGTACCTATGGTATTGGCTCGGAGTTAAACTTCGCAGTGAATTTTAGTGAAAATGTAATTCTCGGAGGCTCAGGAACAGCTACTATGCAAGTAGGGTTGTCAGACGGTCCTGTCTTCAATGTTGTTTTTGATTACGTAAGTGGCTCTGGAAGCTCTTCATTGCTGTTTAAATATTTAGTAGCATCGGGGCACAATGATGCTGATGGGTTGGTTATCTATGGCAACCCTGTCATTTATAGTTTCACTGGAAATATCACTTTACAAGATGCCGCAGGAAATACTGCAATTATGGATAATGTTGATGTCACCCAAACTAGTATAATCATTGACGGAAAAGTTCCAACTATTAATTCAGGCGGTAATGCGTCTTTCGCTGAAAATAGCACTGATGTGGCCTACACGCTCACAGCGGATGAAGCAGTAACTTTCACCTTAGGAAGTGCAAAAGAAGAGTCGTTGTTCACTTTGACCAATGGCAATGAGATAAGTTTCGTAGATGCTCCAGACTTTGAGAACCCAGCGGACAATAATGCGGACAATGCTTATTTGATCGATGTTATCGCAATAGATGCCGCTGGTAATGCGACCACTCAAACAGTGACTATTACAGTTACGGATATCGATGAGATCGATCCTGTCTTCACTTCAGGAACAGAGGTAGATTTTGCAGAGAATGGCACAGGAGCGGCCTATATCATGGAGGCAACTGATGCCAATGCACTGACTTACAGCATTGCAACAGTAAAGGACTATGGCCAATTCAACGTAAGCAATGGTGTAGTAACGTTTGCCACAGCTCCAGACTTTGAAAATCCTACAGATGCCGATGAGGATAATACCTACGAGATAGATGTGATCGCCACAGATGGACTGAATTCCGTCACGCAGACAGTGACGATTACGGTGACAGATATCGATGAGATTGATCCTGTCTTCACTTCAGGAACAGAGGTAGATTTTGCAGAGAATGGCACAGGAGTAGCTTACATCGCCATTACTAATGAACCGGCTACTTTTACAATGGGCTCATCAAAGGATGAGTCCATATTTTCCCTGGATAATGGCCATGAGATTAGTTTTATCAATACTCCAGATTTCGAAGCACCATTAGACGGTACCGAGGGAGTAGACAGAGATAATGCTTATGTGATAGATGTCATTGCTACGGACGCAGCAGGTAATGTAACTACTCGGACTGTGATCATTACCGTCACGGATGTAGCCGAAGAATTGACCTGGGATGGTAATAGCTGGATTAATGGTGTGCTTTCTGCTGCCACACCAGGTGTGATCATAGCTGGTGATTATAATACCAATGCCCATGGTAGTCTTGAAGTGAATAATATTACTATTAATTCAGGAGTTTCCTTCACAGTGGGAGCTGACAATTACCTCCAAGTAAATAATGGTTTGATCAATAATGGCTCATTGCTAGTTATGTCTGGAGGAAGTCTGCTGACTTACGCATCAGGCTCACATCAAGGTAATGACATCATGGTTAATCGCAATACGCGTTATACTGATGGTAAGTACAGTTTCGTAGGTACGCCTGTTCAACAAAGTGTAAATAATACAGCTGCTGATTTGGGCAATAATGTATATAACTATGATGAATCTCAATCATCAGACATGCTCAGCGTTTCGAGATGGATGCGACCGGGTAATTCGGCAGAGTTAGTTCCGGGAGTCGGCTATACTCAGGCAAATCAGCAATTGATCGAGTTTACTGGAACGCCAAATACTGGAACAATCACTTATTCAGGGAGCTATGTCAATGATGGATGGCATATGGTCAGCAATCCTTATGCAGCAGCTATTTTTATAGATGACTTCTTGGATGCCAATACCAACACCACAGATGCTGTGTATATCTGGGATGATAATGGATCTGATCAGACAAGAGGGTCGAACTCTGATTATATCGTAGCAAATAAAACAGGTGCCACGGATGTCAGTGGATCCAATAATGAGAGTAGATGGAATGATCATATTGGTTCGGCTCAGGGGTTCTTTGTGAAGCTAGATGGATCTGCAGGTGATATCACTTTTACTGAAATGATGAGACGCTCTGGAAATAATGCCGATGATAATTTTTTCAGAAAGCACAACGAAGAAAAGTCTGTGGTACGAATTAATCTTACCAATGAGTCCGGGCTTTTCAAGCAGGCTTTGATTGGCTGGAATGAGGATGTATCTGATACTGAGATTTCCGAAGGTTATGATGCGCTTATGTTCAATCTCAATGCAGAGGACGCTATCTATACTATCAAGGCGGAGTTACCTTTAACTATTCAGACCATCACCAGATTCAAAAAACAAATTCCTCTAGGGGTGAATATTGGCTTAGCTGGCCAGTATAGCATTACAACCAGTGTAGACGAATATCAAGGAAACGAGTTCTACCTTTTTGATCGGGAAACAGGACAGATCGTTGACTTGATGATTGAGGATTACACATTCAGCGTAGAGGCAGGACAATATAGAGATCGATTTATACTGCTCACCGAAATGGGCATCCTAGCTGTTGAAACTAGTAATAACAGCATGTATACTCACAATAAGACGCTATACATTGTCAAGCCAATTCATCAGCTTGCTAAGTATCAGTTATTTGACTTATCCGGAAAGCAAATGATGGAAATCCATACAGCCAATAGCGAGGTTGATTTGAGTTATTTGCCAGATGGGGTTTATCTAATCTCAGATGGAATTGAAACCAAGAAAATTATTTTGAAATAGAAAGCAGTAGCAGGTCGTCAGTCTTCAGCAGTCAGAGGACTGATGACCGTAGGCTGATAGCACTTTTGTTATTGTCTTAATTAGAGAAGTAAATAATTTTAAATTAATCCAAAAGCGTAAAGCGATCAGCGGAACACGATTAGCGAAAAAAACCATGAAAAACACAATCATAAAACTCTCAATTCTTTCAGTTGCATTTTTAACTATCAGTGTCCCTGTTTTTGCACAAGGTCCCCCTCCCGCTACACCGATTGATGGTGGCCTATCCCTTCTGCTAGCAGCAGGAGGGATATATGGGCTGAAGAAGATTAGAGATAGCAGAAAATAACTGTGAGGTAATACCAGTTTTAAAATACTTGCTGTTTAGGCTGGTGAAACTCGCGGAAGGCATAATGTCATTATTTGATATTGGCCAAAAAGAAGAATGACAATTCGCTCAGCAATGCGCAGGCTGAAAAGTATTGTGGTATGAAAAGATTAAGTGGAAAACCGACTCGTGAAAACGGGTCGGTTTTTTTTGTAGTGAGAGACTATTGTTTTCGAAACCGTGAAAGTCACCTACAGCGCCCGGTTTTTTAGCCAAATAGTCTGCGGCATTACTCTAGTAAGTTGAATGTTTAGGCTACTACTCTAGACGCTAGCAGTCAATTCGACGGAATCTTATCGACTATGTGGTGCCAAAAAAACTAGCTGTAAATCTGAAAGTGAAGCAGTCAATGATTGAGGTCGCAATACGATTGCGATCATGTGGAAGCTGAGTATTACACCAATGCTACAGTGGAAGAGTTTCAATTAACCAAAGCCCAAAAGAAAACCCTTTATCAAGCAAGATTGGATCATCAGGTGAACTATTCAGCATTGATGAAGGAATTCAAAGACGGAAATATTGATGAAGATGAGAAAAAGCAAAAGAATAAGGAGCTTAAATCAAATTTCCAGCAAGTGATGATGGATATGACAGGAAAAGATAAAGAGACTTTGGCAGCTTTTGATGAACGAGTGAAGGCCGAGATGAAAGTCGTGAAGAAGAAGTAATTGAGTTATTTTGGCTAGTTCTGAATAAACGCTACCGTTTTTTCAAGAATAAATAATAGGATAAAACTATGGATTACCATGGTGCTATTTTTTGTTTGTTCCATGATATACGTTGTAGGGACCCTGTTTAATCTTGTAAAATTCACCACTATTTATTTTTGAAACTGGAGAAGAACGAAAGCGGTGCGTTTGCCTTTGAGGAATCTAAACTTTACCAAAGTGATTTAATTAGTTTTTTTGAATCATGCTCAGATGAAAAATTGGTTGGTGTTAAATACCATTCTAATTTGCGACTATGAAGCCGCTAAAATTGTTTTTACTTCTTATTACTTCCTTCCAGATATTCTCTCAGGTAAGCAATCAGTCTCTACTCATTTCAAGAGAAGGATTTCCGATTTCTTATCAGTTACTATCGTCCAATCAAGTGTGGGACGTCACACAAGATGAACAAGGAGTCGTCTATCTGGGAATAGTAGGAGACTTGCAATCTTTTGACGGACAATCTTTCAATAGTATAGCTCGAGTAGGAATCCGATCTTTTGCCAAAAACAAGCGTGGAAGGATATATGCGGGGGGAATAGGCGAACTTGGATATATAACGTCAGACTCTTTAGGTAGAACCATTTTTAGTTCGCTAAAGGATAAAATTGACACTATCGACGTTACCAAAATAGAAGAAGTGCTCAATCACGATGATCGTGTCTATTTCGCTGGCTCTAAACATGTATACGAGTACGACGAGTCTTCCCAACAGATGATAGTCCATCAGACAGGCACCAATTCGTATCCGATGTTTATTTATGATAACGCAGTAATAGTACCCCATGCAACTTATGGTTGGTGTCAGATAAGTAATGGAAAACTACAAAAAGCAGATCCGCTATTGACCGAAATTGATAGGACAGTAAGCCATGTATTGTCTGTTGCTGATTCCTTGATGTTTTTTATAGGTACGAATGAATTCTTGTTACTGGCAGATGGTCAATTGACTCAAAAGACCCTAGACTGGGATGAAAGTCTAAGCAAAGCCAAACTGTATAATGTTCAACAACTATCGGATCAATTTTATGCATTTTGTTTTTTGGAAGAAGGGCTGGTTATTACAGATCGGGATTTCAAGCAAATTGCTCATTGGAAAGGGACTAATGGATTTGTTAACAATGTATTCGACGCTTATTTGGGGCTTGAAAATGATTTGTGGGTAGCTACTAATGATGGCGTTTTCGTTTTAGATATGAATTCTGGAATCAGCATTCTTGACGAAAAAGTTGGTCTTAAAGGATTGGTATCTGATATTGAAGAAAGTGAAGATGGCTTGTTAGTTTCCACGTTTGATGGATTATACGTCAAGGAATGGAATGAAAATGGACAATCGGAACTGTTTGAAAGAGTTCCCAATAGTGGTATTTACTCCTACGATCTTCTGCCGACTGGCGAAGGCTACTTTGTCAATGCCTACGAAGGAGTAGGCTATTTTAAGGACGATATTTATCAAGTGCTAGAAGAGAAGTTGAGCAGCAATGGATTCGTTGCATTCGCTCCTGACTCTGTCAAAGTTATCGCTACAGGATCGGAGGGTAAGGAAATTTTGGTTTTTGAATACAGGAAGGCTTCATGGGCATTATCAAATCGAATTGACACGGAGGCTTATTCAGGCATATTTAATATTTTCAAAAGAATTCAGTGGGATCCATACCTCCGTCACTACTGGGGATCTACTAGCAATAATGTCTTTAGTTTCCAATTGAATACGGACTGTACTGAGTTGATTGCTTTTACCAAGTATACGACAGCAGATGGGTTACCCAATGAAAAAAGAAATGTGGTAGTCAGGCTTGGAGAAGAGATTAGATTTTTGAGTGACTCAGGGCTGTTCCGGTATGATCAGATGCTCAAGAAATTCGAAAAGGACAATACATTCGGGGACTTGTTTGATCAAACAGGATTGTATCTATTGACTAAGCAAGATGAAAACACCTATTATTATGCCTCCAAGAACAATGTTCGAGGTATCATCTACCGCCAGTCAGTGGACAAGTCTTTCAAAGCAGAAGCACGATCAATGTCTCAGATTGGTTCGAATTTGCAGGTAGCATATAATTCTTCTAAAGGAATCTTATTCGGTGGTTATAAGGGGATTTATCAAGTTGATGACCCGAGAAAAGTGGATTTTGGATTAACTACACGTCCATTGATTACGGAGGTTGCCACATTTGACAATAGCACAGATTCCATTATTTTCTATGGAAACAAGGAGTATTACGATGCTAGCAACAGCTATCAGAATGGGTATTCTTACAGATTCCGATATTCGTTTCCCTTCTATATAGCGCCTGAGGCAATCTTTTATTCCTACAAATTGGAGGGTTATGATAAGAATTGGTCTTCTTGGACTCAGAAACAAGAAAAAGAATACACCAATATGCCTGCTGGTGAGTATACCTTCTTGGTGAAAGCGAAGAATGTGTACGATGGGCAAAGTGGGACAACAGCCTTTCCTTTATTAATATCTGCTCCTTGGTATGGCACTTATTGGGCGTATTGTGTATATCTGATTTGCGTTGCAGCATTCATATGGCTTATTGTCAGAATCAATGCTCGGAGACTCAAACGTGAGAATGAAAAGCTAGAGCAAATCATTTTGGAACGTACTGAAGAAATACGCTATCAGGCAGAAAAACTTCAAACTCTTGATAATGCTAAATCAAGATTTTTCGCCAATATATCACATGAGTTACGTACCCCTTTGACTTTGATTCAAGCTCCATTGGAATCAGTCCTAAACGGCAGTCTAGGAAAAGTCAATGACTCAATAAAAAGCAATCTAGAGCTTTCGAGGAGCAGCAGCAGAAAGCTGCTAAACTTGGTTGGTGAGATACTAGAGCTTTCAAAATTGGAAGCGGGAAAACTCGAGTTGAAGTTAGAGGCAGTGAAATGCTATGACCTTATAAAACGAATATTTTTCACCTATCAGTCAATAGCCGAAACAAGAAATGTTAGGTTAAAAATGGACTACCGTTTAAAAGAAGACTCCATTGTAAAAGTGGATATTGGCAAACTGGAAAAAGTATTGGACAATCTCTTGTCCAATGCAGTCAAATTCACGCCTGATAAGGGTGAGATAAAAATGACTGTAGAAAACCATAATGATAGACTCCATATTTCTGTTGAAGATAATGGTGAAGGAATTGATAAAGAGGAGCTGGATCAGATTTTTGATCGATTCTATCAGGCAGGTAAGAAAAATCAATATGTAGGAGGAACGGGAATAGGACTTTCGCTAGCAAAAGAACTATCCCATCTGATGGAAGGTACATTGGATGTTGATAGCAGTGTGGGTATAGGTACACGCTTTACATTATCAATTCCTTTACTAATAGCAGATAAAGAAGAAATGACTTTAGATCCCACTGCTGAAATAATCCAATCAAGCAGTGCAAACAAGACAAATGATCCGCTTGATTTGAAGTCTGCACAAATTCTACTGGTTGAAGATCAAGATGAGATGAGGGCCTTCATTAAAAAGGAGCTCAATAGTTATGATGTTGATGAAGCGAGAGATGGATTGGAGGCACTTGAGATGGTTCAGCAAAAATCTTATGACCTGATCATTACTGACCTTATGATGCCTAGAATCGATGGTATGGAGTTGGTGCAGAACCTGAAGATGGAAGAAAAAACCAAGCAGCTATCGATCATCATGATTACGGCTAGAGCCGCTGATGAAGATAAGATAGAAGGGCTCACTCTGGGTATAGATGATTATATCGTCAAACCATTTAATCCGAATGAACTAAGAGTAAGAGTAAATAATCTTTTAATCAATCGTAAGGCAAGAAAGGCGGTAGATGAAGAACCTATCTCTAGCGCTGACGATCAATTGATTAAGAAGCTAAAAGAGAAGGTGATTTCTCAGCTTAGAGAGATCTCTTTGACTGTGGCTACCTTGGCCGCTGAAGCCTCATTAAGTGAAAGGCAGTTAAACCGTACGGTAAAGAAAATCACAGGGCTTACGGCCGGCAGCTTTATTCGAGAAATTCGATTGAATGAAGCCAGAATCATGCTTGAAAATCGGACATACAATACTATCTCTGAAGTGTCATATGCTGCCGGATTTGAAAAGCCGGGTTATTTCTCGGAGGTTTATTCAAAGCGATTTGGCAAACGTCCTGCCGAATATTTTGGCTGAAAAATCCCTTTCCCACGTGTTGTTGGTGTTTTACACCTATAATGTCCAGTTTTTGGCATTGAATGTCCAGTTTTTGGCAGACTGTCTGAAATAGGTTTACAGCTTATTAATCTGGAATAAATGCTGACAATGTCATTAATAACTAAAGCATCTCGAGGCGAACAAATAATAGCAGATGCTACACTGAAAGTTCAGTCAAACTTGCATTTTAAATCCTATACATCTCTAACATTAGCCAATGATCTTGGCTTGAGTGTAAGACAACTTAACCGGAATGTAAAAAAGGCCTCTGGCAAATCAGTCGGAGCTTTTATGCGTGAGGTAAAATTGAATTTAGCAAAACAACTTTTAGAACAAGGTGTTTATGAGACTGTCGAAGATTTGAGCAACGCAATTGGGTTCAAAAAAGCTTCGCATTTCTCCAAGATCTATGAAAACAAATTTGGTAAGCGTCCAGCAGAAATATCAAATATTCAAAACGATGATAATGTCGAAGTATTCATACCACATATCGACCCCAAATGCCAGTCGATCTAAATGTCCGGTTTTTGGCTATATCAAAGAAATATTTTTACACAATATCATAAATACTGATCCAACAATGTTGATTAAAATGACCGTATCAAACTTGAGAATTATTCTACTAGCAGCATTGAGCATTTTTTCGCTTGAGATGGCCGCACAATCAACATTCACAGTTACCAATACCAATGATTCTGGTTCTGGTTCATTGAGGCAGGCGATTGAGAATGCCAACACCAATGGTGACGGTCTGGACATCATCAATTTCTCGGAAGGGGTCACTGGAACAATTCTATTGAATAGCCAGCTACCCGAGATTACAACCGGGTTGACCATCAATGGACCTGGAGAAGAAGTACTCAGCGTATCAGGTCAAAATGCACACAGAATCTTTTTTATAAACAGTAGTAGAGATGTAACCATCAATAACCTCACATTAAGGGAAGGTCGGGCCATCGGTGGAAATGGTGGCAGTGGAGCCTCAGGTGGCGGAGGTGGTGCCGGCATGGGTGGCGCCATTTTTCTTGAAGCTGGTAATCTCACGCTCAACTTTACCTCGCTCATTAGTAATGTGGCAAGAGGCGGTAACGGAGGCACTTATAACAATCCAAGTACTGCATTTGGTGGTGCAGGTGGTGCGGGCCCGCTTGGTGCGGGTGGTGCTTCCACTACTGAAGATGGAGTCAATGGCGGTTTTGGGTCTGGTGGATCTGGAGGAGGATTACGTTTCTCCGGAGAGTCTAGAGCTAACGGTGGCAATGGTGGATATGGTGCAGGTGCAGGTTCAGTGGGATCAAGCGGTGGTGGAGCTTCTGGCGTAGGAACAGCAGGTGTACCGGGTACCTTTGGTGGATCTACTTCGAATCCAGTAAATGGAGTCGTTCAGTCAGGTGGCGGAGGTGCTGGCTTGGGTGCTGCAATGTTCATATACGGAGGATCTGCTTACTTAAACACGGTTACTGTTTTGAACAACACTACCCAGGCAGGAGGATCGGGTGGATCGGGCGCTAGCTCGGGCCAAGCCAAAGCTTCAGGAATTTTCCATTACAGTGGATCACTGACTAACAATGGCGTTTTCGTTTCTGGGAACAATGCCTCCAATGCTGCAAGTACAGCTTCAGACAATGCAGATTTCTATTCACAAACAGGACTTAGCTTGGTGGAAAGCAATCCTCCAGTAATAAGCAAATCACTCCCGGTTGATGGGGAGAGTAACTATCAAAAAGCGGATGGCCTGGCCATCTACATGAATGAAAACATTTTTAAAACAGACGGATCTGCAATTGTGGATGCTGACTTGTCCGGAATTGTCACCTTCAAAGAGACTGATGTAGCGGGAGCTAATGTTCTTTTCACATCGTCTATCGTTCGAAACAAAATAACCATCACTCCTGATAGTGAATTGACCAATGGTCAAACGTACTATATCGCGGTAGACAATCTTGAAGACCGATATGGGAATGAGATGGCTGCCCCTGAAACCATTACGTTTACAGTAGATGGCACGGCACCAGTTTTTACGGCCAACCCTGAATCGGGCACTACTATTCTAGGAAGGTCATTTGCTTTCACGACAGATGAAGCATTCTTTGATGTGGATGGTACGGAGATAGAACCTTCTGAATACATCAATATCGTAAAAGTCCGATTGGATGATGCCGCTGGCGAATTGGTAAGTACCACGATTACCAAGGATGGCAACACGCTACAAGTTTCACTAGATGAATCACTTCCAGATCAATTGTATCACGTAACACTAGAAAACATCGCTGATGCAAATGGCAATGAAATTACTCCTCAAGTATTTACCTACTCTAGACCAGCCTTTGCGCAGGCAAAAATCAGAGTAAATCCAAGAGATGGCAGCATACTTTCGTCTCGGGCGATTGAGGTTACTTTCGAAGAAGACTATTATGTAGAAACTGCACCCGGAACATTTGCCCTTTTTAAAACACGAAGCTTTGGTCAGTCATACACCGATGCAGTGCTGGACTTAAAGCTCAACGATGAAAACGGAACCGACATCATTGACAAGTGGTCATTCAACAATGACGGAGATGTGCTATACATACTTTCCAATATGGAGCGCAATAGCACCTATTATTTGAAAATTGCCAACCTGTTTACAGCAGATCAAACGCCGGTCGAAGCTGTAGAAGTTACCTTCACCACACCGGATACTTTTAATCCGGTAGCAGGCGGAGGATATTTTGTCAAAGATTTTCGCAACAACATAAATAGCGGATCATTGGGTAGCCAGTTTTCCATGGAGTTCATTGTGCAGCTCAATGGAGGCTCTAGAAGACAGGGTTTATTTCAAGGCTGGGCATCAGATTTTTCCAATAGAACACTTTTTTGGTTGAATGATGATCAGTTGGTACTCTCCATTTTAGACGGGAGTGGCAATGTGATATCCAATCAAAGCATATCATCCAATACATTTGATGAAAGCGCACTCGCTAGTTCTTTTCAGCACGTTGGGTTTACCCATGACAATGGGACGGTTGTATTCTACTATAATGGGCAGCCTGTTGGCTCAGGCACTTTAGATATTAGTAGCTATTCCTTCAGTCAAACTGGAACTGGCTATAGCTCCGTGGCTGGAGATTTTGGAAGCGTATCTCTTGACCCATCTGGTTTCATGTCAGTGGATGAAGTCAGAATCTGGTCCACCGCATTATCACCTCAGGTGGTTTCAGACTGGCACCAGGTACGCATGTCGGATACGCATCCTAATTTCGACCAGTGCCGTAATCTTTGGTTATTTGACGAAAGCGGAGGTAAACTGTCATGGGACTCAAAGAACAATGAAGCCAATCATTCATTTAATCCAGATCCAATACGGGGTGTATCTAACCGTTTTGCTGTTCCTGAAATCCAGGTATCGGAGAGTGATATCACACTAACGTCAGGTGACGAAATAGAATTTACAGCTGGTAATGGAGGCCAGTTGCAAAAGCAGTTTACCATTACCAATACAGGAACAGTGGACCTCAACCTGCTCGGAGAGGCCTCAGTGAGTGACTTTGAAGGGCGATTTGAGATTGATTATTCAGAAACTGATTTATTGATAGTGCCGGGTGCATCCACATCTTTTACAGTGACCTTTCAGTCGAACGATGTGCGGGTTTACAATACGTTTTTGACCATTCCCAATTCCAGTTTGGATAATGTGTTTGAAGTAGCACTTGTAGGACGTGGGGTGAGTCTATCCAATGGGAATTGGCAACCGGTCGGTGGTAAAGACGCCTTGCCAGTGGTGCGTGAATTATGGGCAGACGATGGAGATATTTATTTTGTGACAACAATATCATCTCAGAATACTGTCTCGAAGCTTATCAAAGCAACTATTTCACCTGATGGTAATCTGAATTATGCAGAGGAGACGACACTACCTTCTATTTTCAATACGGGCGATTATGATCTGGTGGGGGACAATAGTGGAAATTTCTATTCTTTAACTGACCCTGGAAATGGTACTGGCATTCAGGTAAAAAATATCATCACCAATCAATCGGAAAGCTTTCTTTTAGAAACTGCTAATGATGCGATTGATGGATTACTTAGAGTGGACCGCAACGGTACAGTGCGGTTTGTTCATTCTTACAGTGACGGAGGAGCATACAATGAGTATGGCATTAAAGTGCAGAAAGGGTTGCCATCTACAGAAACCATCACACTTACCATGGAAGACCTTCGTACCATATTCGGAACGAACATTGGCAGCAGTATTTTTGCCTATAGTATTGATTTTGATAGTAATAATCAATTGTTCGCGACAGTCACCACCAATTCAAGCTATGTATTGGTGCTGAAATATGATCCAACTACAGGCTGGGAGCATATAGGCTATGATTATAATACCATCTACGTATCTGGTATATATTACTACGTCAATTTGATTATTGATCAAAATGACAATGTACATGTAGGGGGAATAGAACAGTCTAGACTGAGATATCATAAGTTTTCGCCAACAGGTAACCTCTTGGAAGGTGAGTATTCCGGCGTTGATGGTATCAGTTCAAGTTTTACCAGCAATGCTTCTCGTCAAGGGAATCATTTATTCGGACTTGGTGCGGCGAATGAACCTATGTTTCTTTTTCGGGGACCAAGTTCTTCGTTAGGCGTGAGCGCGGCTGTATATGAAAATGGATCTTTCCGACTTTTCAATGAACGTTATATCACAGGAACCGATCCCGAGATCACCTCAAGTCCTCAGTTGGCTATCGACAGAGTAACAGGAAGGCCATTTGTATCTACGGATGGCTCGAATGGCCCATCTGACTTATGGACTACCCAGTCCATCGCGCCGGAGTTGACCGCCACGATCAATGGCCAATCTATTGGGTCTGGTAATGCGCTACCTGTGCAGATCGGTGTTGGGTTTGAAAAAGAACTTGAATTGATCATTACCAATTCTGGCCTGACTAACTTAAGTTTGACTGGAGACCCGATTGTTAGCTTTACGGGAGCTCAAGCGGGTGATTTGAGTTTTGACATTTCTGGGGTGACTTCTTCTTTCACGATAGGGGAGCAAGTATCTATCCCGATTACTTTTGCGCCAAGAACTGTCTATACCAATCAGGAGGTAGTAGTATCTATCCCCAATACGACCCCTGCGGGTAAACTGGAGATTACACTTGTGCTCAATGCATTGGATGATACCAATACTGGAGACTGGTCTGTACACACTGATATCGTTGATCCTCCATACACCGATGTGGACATGCGCATTGGTAAAAACAACCAGCCGGTCTATACCTTCAACACCTACCAGACAATTGTATATCCTTCTGGACCCAATGCGGGCGTGACCATTCCGTACGCACGCCTGGAAACGTATCAGGAATACTCCGGACATGAAACATTCGATCCTGAAACGCTGGATGAAAATATCAATTTGAGCACCACCTATCCGCTGACGGATTATTTCCCGCAGATTCAAGCTTTGGTGAATCCAAGTAATAACCTAAATCACTTTGCGTACGGCACCATCAATGGGTCAAATATTTCACCCATATTGTTCGCTTCACACCCTGTTTCTGGTCTAATACGAGTGGAACAGGCCAACAACCGAATAGGTCGAGCAGATTTTGAGTTTGATGAAAATGGTGATCCATGGTTCTTATTGATGGACGATCCAAACGGATTTTTATTCCTAGCCAAAGATGGAGAGGAGAACATCTTTTTCTCAGGAACAAGCAGAAATTCCAAAGATCTTGATTTAGAGATTACACCCGACTTTATGTATTCCATGACACAGGAATTTGGCCAATCATTAGGCTATAGGTCACCTAGAGGAATGCGGTCTACAGATCAGGGAGCAGTGACATTTTTGGGATCTAGTTCTAATCAGTTACGCAATGGCAACTACTCTGATGAGACGCACAACAAAGACATAGAGCTATATGACGGCAACCAATACACTGCATGGATTAGATCAGATGGCGGCATTGAATTTTATGAGAATACGACATATGTTTCTAATCCCGGCGTTTCAAATGTCATTGACCTGCAGTTGCAAATCCATCCGGATGGCACACCATACATTGCCTACATAGAGGATTTGGGGAGCAACCAATTCCCTGTTTCGGTAATTAAACTAGTCGATGGTGTTTGGGAAACAGTAGGTGAGCCAAGGTTTTCATACAGTGATTACAATGATCAACATGCTGGATTGACTGATGCACCTACTCGACCTGCATTAAGAGCAGCTTTTCAGATCAATGATTTAGGCCAGCTTTTTGTATTCTATGGCGATATCTACACGGTCACAGAAGCTCCGGAAGCGTTTAATCGCCCACCAACCTTTACTTCTACACCAGGTTCAGAGGTTGATGAAGATACGGAGTATGTCTACAACATTACTGCGTCTGACATTGATTTGGATGCCTTGACAATTAGCACTGTCGAATTACCTGCTTGGTTGACATTTACCGATAATGGAGATGGAACCGCCTCGATTTCTGGTACTCCTACTGATGAAGATGCTATTGCATATTCGTTTTCAGTAGTGGTATCAGACGGGAGTCTTACGACCTTACAGGAAATTGCCCTGACGGTGAATGATCTCAATACTGCACCTTCTTATGATCAACCTGTATCTACCCTAACAATCGATCAGGACGCAGCACTTCAGTCACTGGAGCTCACAGGTTTGACAGACGGAGATTTGCATTTAGAGCAATCACTATCATTTGAGGTGGCTAATGACAATGAATTTCTATTATCATCACTTACAGCTACGGTCAATGAAAATGGCACAGGCACGTTACTTTACCAACCTACTACTGGTGAGTCCGGAGTTGCTACCATTACCTTGACCTTGTTGGATGATGGTACGCCACAGAAATCGATCGCTTATGACATCACCATCACTGTCAATCCGGTCACGGATCCGAATGCCATAGTAGTTACTAATCTCAACGACAGTGGGGAGGGATCACTCCGTGCTGCGATCGAATCGGCTAATGAGAACCCTGATCACAGCGTCATTGATCTGCGCTTTGTCAATGGCACCTTAGCTTTAGCTAGTTCCTTACCAGCACTAGCCTCCAATATGGAAATTGTTGGAACCGATGCTTCACCAGTGACAGTTTCTGGAGAAAATGCGCATCAGGTCTTTTTCATGGAGTCCGGACAAGTGACACTTCGCTCTTTTACCGTAGCAAACGGCCGCAATACAGGAGGTAACGGAGGTATCGGAGATGGTGGAGGTGGAGGTGGAGCCGGATTTGGCGGAGCGATCTTCCTCAATGATGGCGATCTCATCGTCGATAGAATGACCTTTACGGGTAACCAGGCTCTAGGTGGCGCTGGTGCAAATTCATCAGGTGTACTTGGTGGAGAGGGTGGCTCAAGTCTGTTTGGTTCGGGTGGTGCAGGAGGTACTGCAATATTTGAACAGCCAGGCGGAAGTGGAGGCAATGGTCCTTTCTTCGGTACTGGAGGTGGTGGCGGTGGCCAAGGGTCACTCACTGCTGTGGGCGGACTGGGTGGAAACGGAAACTTCGGCGGTGGTGCCGGTGGTGGAGGTGGAACTTCCTCAGTAAATGGTTCTGCAGGGGGATCAGGTACTCCGGGCCAGTTTGGCGGCAATGGTGGAATAGCTCGCTTCGGTGGAGGTGGCGGTGGCGGTGCAGGCCTTGGTGGTGCCATCTTCGCGCGTGCAGGAAACTTGATCATCAGTAATTCAACCTTCTCCTCCAATAGTGCTGCTGGTGGTGCCAGAGGAACCAATTCAGGTACTATCCAAACATCTCAATCAACAGTTGGTCAAGGGAAAGGTGGTGCTATTTTCCTTTACGAGGAGGTAGCGTATAAGCTTATAGACGTGGTTTACACGGGCAACAATGCCTCAAGTGATCTAAATACTACAGGTGATGATAACAACATCTATATAGGTACTGATAAAGGTGCTCCTTCGATTTTATTGAGCAATAGTAGTATTGATGAAAATCAATCTGGACCTGTCGTAATCGGAAAACTTTCAACGTTTACAGGCAACCCGGCAGATGCATTTATTTACACGATCAACTCATCTTCTTTGAATGTCAATGATTTAGAAATAGATGGAGATGTGCTGAGATATATGGGATCAGGGCTCGACTTTGAGACGGAATCTTCCTTTAATGTTCAAATAGAATCCATCTCCGCAAGCGGAACGAACCTGAGCAATTTCAGCATTGCCGTCAATGATCTGGACGACCCAGCTACTGATTTTGATCTGTCTGGACTTAGCATCAATGAAGGACTGGCTTCAGGAACGACCGTGGCTAGCTTCACAGTAACCGATGTAGATGGTGGGGATAATATTTTTATTCTTACCGAAGGGTATGGGGACAATACAGCATTCCAAATAGTGGGAGATGCATTGCGAGCTTCTCAGGCCATTGATTTTGAAACAAAGTCATCGTTTGATATTCAGGTTGAAATGAATGCCATTGTAAAACAGTTTCAGATTTCTGTTATTGACCTCAATGAAGCGCCAGTGGATATTACTTTAAGCGCAACTCATATTGCTGAAGATGCACCAATAGGTACTGTTATTGGCTCGTTGGTCACGCAAGATGAGGATGCGGGAGATAGTCACACGTACCAAATAGCATCCATTTTTGAAATAGATGGTCAGGTAGTGGTTCCGTTTGTTATTGATGGTGCGGATTTACAGATCAATGTGGCTTTTGACTATGAGACTTTACCATCACTTCAAGTAAACATAGAGTCAACAGATGCCAATGGACTTTCTTTCACTAAACAATTTACCATTCTTACTACTGACGTTAACGAAGCACCAACGGGTATTGAAGTAGACTCAGAGAGGGTAAATGAAGAAGTACCTATTGGGACATTTATAGGTAACATTACTACTATAGATCAGGATGCAGGTGATACACATTCTTATGAAGTACTGACCCAAATACCATATAATGGCAGTTTGTATGAGCCAGTGAGTATTGTAAATGGTGAAGTTTTAACTGCCATTCCGGTAGACTTTGAAGTTTTGACTAGCATTGATGTTCAAATTCGATCTACAGATAGTGGCGGATTAACGACAATAGAGACCATTACATTCTATATCAATGACTTAGCAATAATCAATCCTGGTACAGATGAAGTAGACTGGAATGATCCTACAAGTTGGGAAAATGGACAGTTGCCTGATGAGAATACTGACGTTACTTTACCAGGAGATTTTACGTTAGTTATCGATGAAATTCAAAAAGTAAGAAACTTGGTTGTACAAAAAAATACGACCATCGAAATCACCAATGGTGGAGCTTTGGCTATTTATGGTGACTTTTCTGGAGAAGGTGAGCTAGAACAGACCCGCGAGATTACGGGTACTTCATTGGGCGGCTACAGCATAGTAGGTTCTCCAATGACCACCACACCAGATGTTTCTACTCTTCCCATAGTAGTCTATGAATATGATGTCAATAATGGATTTATTGAGAAATCATCCGGACCACTTGAGTCAGGTCGTGGCTACTTCCTAAGGGAGTCTTTTTCGGATGGTAACCCATTAGATCTAGCGTTGGGAGGTAAACCCAATACGGGTGATATCACGGTTTCGGTTTCATCTCAAGGAGACACCTACAATTTGCTTTCCAATCCATATACTGCTGCAATATCAGTAGTTGACTTCATAGATAACAATACAAACATTGATGGTACGCTTTACCTCTGGGATGATGGAGGAGCCAATACAGGAGGACTTAGAGGAGGAGACTACTTGGCTGTGAATAAAATGGGAATAGCTGGGGTATTCAATACCGGGGGATTTTCCGGTGGCACTGGGTCAGGTGCTTTTGATATGAATATCGGATCGCTTCAGGGATTTTTTGTGAGTGCATTGTCAGACAGTGATGTGACTTTCAGTCAGGATATGCAAGTGACGACAAGTGCAAGTAACTCCGTATTTTTCCGAGTAGCTGACGAGCGGGAAAAGTCTCTTCCTCAGACAGTCAAGCTACAGTTGACCAATGGTGATTTGACCAATATAGTATTAGTTGGTTTGGCAAAAGGCGCTTCAGAGAAATTTGATAGGGGTTATGACAGTGAGAAACTTGTGGGAAACGAGGAGATCTCCTTTTACACCACTCGTGACGATAGTCAGTTTTCTATCGAAGGTTTAGGCTTGATTGATGAAGGAGAAGAAGCGGTATTTGATTTGGCTTTTGAGCTTGCTGAAGGTGACGATTATTTCATCAACCTTACAGAGGCGATGAATCTCGGTAGGAACATGCAAGTATTCCTTTACGATAGATTTGAAGATAAAACATACGATCTGCTTGACAACTCCAACATCGCTTTTTCAGCGACCAGTGGGATTACTTCGGATCGCTTTCAGGTTATTTTCAGGCTTAAGCAAGCCGTGCTAAATGAAGATAAGTTCGATTCTGATTTTTCATTGCGAGGTAATACCCGAGAGCTCTTCCTTCATTATCCTTCTGAATCTCTAGAGCACGTCACAATACATGATATGTTAGGTAGAATAATCGTAGACCAACAAGTTCAATTCTTCAATGGAGATGGAGTGATACAGGTTGGCCTGAAACCAAAGCATGTCTACATGATCACTATCAGAGACCAGACAATTAAATTTATAGTCAATCAATAAATCGAGATCTTATGAATAAGTATAAAGTCATATTGAGCGTTATTTCACTGCTATCAGTATCAGTAATCTGGGCACAGCCCGGAGCCCCTCCCGCAACACCGATTGACGGTGGCCTATCCCTTCTGCTGTCAGCAGGAGGGATATATGGGCTCAAGAAGATTAGAGATAGCAGAAAATAACCGTGAGGCAGTACCAGTTTTAAAAAACTTGCTGCTTATGCTGGGGAAACTATTGGATGGCATAATGTCACTTTATTGCTTCAGCCAAAAAGAAGAATGACAATTCGCTCAGTTGTGCAAGCTGAATAGTATTGTCGTCTGAAAAGATTAAATGGAAAACTGATAACCGACTCGTGAAAACGGGTCGGTTTTTTATTGTGAGAAACTACTGTTATCTAAACAATGAAAGTCACCTGCAGTGCCCAGTGCTGGTCTAGATGCTTGCGGCGTGACATTGGCAAGTTAGGCCTTCGGTGTGGGTTCGCACTGAACCCATGCAGTCAAAGATTCATGTCACAATACAATTGCGACCAAGCTGTAAATATCAAGTTATCCGCTTCTAGCTTAGGCATAACAGATTCATCAAGTTGTCCCTCTACACTCATGCAGTCATTCCGAAAGAATCTTATCCACTAAGTAGTGCCACAAGGCAAACAGTAAGCCTGGAAATGATGCGGTCAAAGACTCAAGTCGCAAAACAACTGCGCCCAAGCTGTAAGGAAGACCTGGAATGATAAAAAAAATATATAAAGCTCAGGTAAAATGCTGTGTGGCCCGAGCTTTTTAAACTTCGATAAAGCTAGCGATTCTAGCACCAACTCGTAACGGTTCAGATACAGTACTTTCCGCAAGCATTTTTCCGGGTGGCAGAAAGAAAAGTAGAAAGCACAGACCTTTCCAAAAGCCAGAAATTGCGGTTCTGTTGTGCTGAAGCTGGCAGAGGGGCAGCAGCCACATGCATTTTTACCGACTGTTAGTTGCTTTTATTTCCGCATCTTTTCAAATGCCTTTTTGGTCATTATTGCCAAATTCTCATTTTGAAGATCTAAGATTGAAACGTACTTCTTGTTAATTGTGATATGTTGAGACCAGTCAACATAGTCCTTGTAAAGTAGAAGCGTACAAATGTCTGTTGGGTCAATATGTTCAGATATAATATGAGTGTGCATAGTTGCGGTTACTTTCTGTCCATTTGGAGCTTTAAATGGAAGTTCTATCAAGGAATTATGCAGCTTAATTTTACTCTTTAAATTGTTGCTCAAGTCGTACTCTAATAGGTAATCATTTCCAATGAAGACTGAGCCTTGTTTTTGGGAAGCCGTTAGTACGTAAACTCTTCGTTCATTTCCGTCAATAATTGGTATTGGATTAAATGAGGTGTTTTCATAAAATGTAAAGAAGTCGTTTCCTTCAGCATATATCATGTTCATTGTGTTCTGTCTAATCGTAATTAGGTCAGACTCAAGTGATATTGGAGTGTTATCCTTTGTGCTTACCCAGTTAGGTTCAGGGGTTGGTGTGTTCTGAAATTGATATCTTGCCAGAATCTGGAAATTATCAAACCTGCTGAAAAAGATCGAATAGACTAATCCGTCTGTTCCTTCATATGATAGATAACCACCAATGCTGTCTCTTTGATCTTGAAAGTTTGCAAGAAAATGATCCGTTGAATACCAAGCGGCTTTTTCAAGTCTATATAGTTGCTTACCCTCTTTAAGAATAGCTTCAGAATCAGGTTTCTGAGCCTTCAGTTGCAATACAGATAAAATTAGAAGCAGTGTTAAGGTTATATTCTTCATGATCTTTATGGGGAGCATAATTGCAACTAACATCAAGTTATTCGCAACTAGTTGCACATAACAGACATATGTTTATTCCAAATGTAACGGATTTTAGATATTATCATACGCTACCAACATCAGTCAAATTGAATTTGCACCCGACTCAAGCCGCATAAGTAAGAATGATTTTGCGAAGCTGATTGGGCTCAAATGGTTTGCTCATGAAGTCTGTCACGCCGGCTTCTTTCGCTTTGTTTTGTACTTCTACTATCGCGGAGGCAGTAAGGGCTACTATCGACGTGTCGGCATAATTCGCCCTCTTTCTTAGCCGTGCGGTGGCTTGGTAGCCATCCATTACGGGCATATTCAGATCCATCAGGATCAAGTCATATTGCTTCTTATCGGCCATTTCGCAGGCTTCCTTACCGTTTCGAGCTAGATCATAGCTCCAGCCCCATTTTGCGAAAAATTTAGAAATCACATATTGGTTTGATTTATTGTCTTCCACCAATAGGATATTGCCAAGTGTGATATTCTCCGGCTCGAGCTCGTCATCTTTGGCAGTTTCATTTGTATCGGCACTCGGCTTGTCAAAGGCTAGGTTTACAATAAACTCAGCCCCTTTGCCTAAGTCAGATGTCAGCTCGATAGTACCATCTTGTAACTCAACCAGCTTTTTAGAAATAGCCAAACCAAGACCAGTGCCACCAAATTCACCCGAATCTGATAGACTGGATTGAACAAATCGATCAAACACTTGATCATGCTCGTCCGGACTGATACCAATACCAGTATCTTTTACAGACAAACTCAGATGCAATTGGGAAGCAGTTTCTTTCTCCAGAGCAACCCGAACGTTTACACTGCCTTCTGAGGTGAATTTGACGGCATTGCTAATCAGATTAATCATGACCTGTGATAGTCGCGCAGAATCACCCACTACCAGTTCTGGCACCTTTCGGTCATAAGATAGATCAATCAATAATTGCTTTTTGGATGCCTTAAAAGTGTAGGTATCTACAATGCCCCGCACAAGTTCGTATAGATTAAATTCATCTTTAGAAAACTCAATTTTCCCCGATTCGATTTTATTGAAGTCAAGAATATCATTGATCAGGGAAAGCAAATTGTTGCTGCTGGTCTTGAGTAGGTCCAGGTATTCTTTGTTCCCTTCATCCTTGTTCTCCATCAGCATGATATTGGTGATGCCAATGATTGCGTTTAGAGGCGTACGTATTTCGTGGCTCATTGTCGAAAGAAAATCTGATTTGGAGAGCGAAGCTTGCTCCGCCTCCTCTTTGGATCGTATGATATCATCTTCAAATTCTTTTCTCTTAGAAATGTTGCGAATAAGAACAATGAAATAATGTTCTGTTTTGGAATTGTATTCACTTATGGACAATTCACAGGCAATTTCCTTTTCATTTGAATCATAGAGGTATTCTTCTATATAGTTGGTAGTCTGATCGAATACCTCCTGATTGTAATAATTCAGAAACTCATCAAAGTCCGTTTTTCTCTTGAGGATATTACAGAACTGACCGTCAACAAATTCCTCATCTTTTTTCCCCAGGATTTCTACAGCAGAATGATTCATTTCAATCACTTTTCCCAAACTATCTACGATGATTGCCCCTTCAACAATTGAACTTAGGACAGACGCAACAAATACTTTATTCTCTTTTCGGATATTGTCGTTGAGCTCCAAGAGCTCATCAGACATGAGCCGGCCAGCATGGTCTTTTCGTTTTCGTTCCTTCTCAAAGTCATCGTAAGTACTGCTGACTATCTGCTGTAATTTCTGTAGCAGCTGGGTATCGTCAGAACAAGTCTTTTTTAGGCGCTCAATTTGTTTTAGAAGTAACCTGTTCATCTAGTCTTCAGAAATTAGCGTGATAGTCATGGTCTGATTGTGCAGCTCGCAGGTTTGTGTTTCTACATGAGGAGCTATCTCGCCATAAGAATAAAACCCAATCTGGCTAGTCTGAGCGCCGAACTTATTTTTTACCGCTTCTACTTCCTCTTCAGCTCTTATGCCTAAGGTGTTTCTTCTTCCAATACAGCTGACTAGCAAAGCCAATTGGTTGGATGTAGATGCTTTCCCGCTACTCAATGCATGCGAAGCGGCTTCTCCTGCACCATCTATTAGCCGATCAAAATTAGCCATCATAAGCTGAGCATGATAGCCTTGCGGAATATCCCCCGCGAAGGTCATACTATTGTTTTTCTCGTCTATATCGAGAATAGTTCGCACACGCGAATTGATGCTCTTGCCAGGTTCGAAAATGCTTAAAGGATATAGCAATGCACTTTCCGGCAGGTCTTTCGCCTCTTCTCCAAGGTATTTTTTGTATAGTTCCAGAGCGGGTTTATTATCCAACTCATAAAGCACATTCTCTTTGGATTTGGTGACCCTTCTTTCTGGGCCAAAAGTATCCCAGCCGCCTATCGAGCCATAGCCAACATTGAGTTTGTCACTGTAAAATGCCAATGCACCAATTGTTTGATGACTTGAATCCCCATTGCAGATCACGAAAGTTTCTTCATTGTCAAAGCTACCACCCGCAAGACCTCCGGTAATGATCACATCCTTTGGGAATGTCGCTCGCATTCCCCTTACTATGGAGTCACCATTTACGTTTTCTCTACTCGAAAATACGATGACCGATTTGAGCCCTTTTGTTGGGAAAGATTTAGCAAGTTCTACGCTTTTATCATAAGAATCTTCTTGACTTTCAATCCTAACTGAACCTGTTTTGAGAGTGGTTTTTTCGAAAAGCACCGCTGTAGCTGCAGCCCCTTGTTCTATGATACTTTCATCATGGATGGCGTACTCAGAACTACATCCAAATAAAATGGCATTGGGATACTGACTGGACAAGTTGGTGAGAAATTTGTCAGCGTATGATTTCACATTATTCGTGAAGAACAATATCAGATTCGGATCAAATGCAATGGGATCAAATTCTTGATTGTTCTCTTTGAACAAGAGTTCAGCGGTTTTCATCATGGGGCGTTGGGTTAACTGTATTCTAAATATAGCCAGCCTTGGTCAGTTTTTTAGCATGCGCAGAATTTTGAATGGTGTAGACTATTCTTATTGTTAGTTAAGATGACTTTGGACAGAACTCTGAGATCGTGACACTTCAGGTTTAGCTATTCTTCTCATAGCCAGATTTTCTATTTGGCTTTAAGGCGCGGATTTGAGCGATAGCGGGAATCCGCGCCATGAGGTGTAAAAATCAAGGACGCAATACAATTGCGACCGAGCAGGGAATCATTCCCACGTTCGTAATTATCAACTATTCATTTCCAATACTCAATTAATGCCAAGATGCCTGCGGCATGACTTTAAGGTATCATAAAGGAATTTTTAAATCATTCCCGCGTTCGCATTATCAATTATTCATTTCCAATTCTCAATTAATGTCAGGATGCCTGCGTCATGACTTTGAGGTATCATAAAGGAATTTTGAAATCATTCCAACGTTCGCATTATCAACTATTCATTTCCAATTATTGATGTTACCCCAATGTTTAGGACAGGTTTAGTATCATTTTAAGTTCAATAATAGTAATAATTGCATTGTTTAGGCTGCTTCTTTTCGTTGATAATAATACAGTTCTGCTGGTATCTTGTCTCCA
>JAGDZO010000004.1:0-392859 GCA_049115815.1 Cyclobacteriaceae bacterium
CACTTGGTGCTGTTATATCTGCTGCTGGAGTTCCCGTCCCTTCAATATTGAAAGTGTATGGGTTCTCGTCTGCATCATCACTAAACACCAATACTTGAGAGCTTCTTACGCCCTCTGCTACGGCATCAAATACTATTGTGAAGGTCGTACTTCCTCCTGCCGTGACTACAATATCTGGCTGTAATCCTACGGTAAAGTCTGTATCTCCTGATGCACTTACAGCATCTACTCCAAGATTCAAATCAGCAGTACCTGTATTGTTAATCGTATATGTTTTGGTGATAGATGTCCCTCCAACTTCCATAGAACCAAAGTCCGTATCATCTTCATTGGCAGGAGTTACGTCTCCACTTACAATCTCTATTCCTTGGCCCTGAATTTCTATCTCTGGATTTCCAGCCACTGTGCTAAAATTCAACACCGAACTCAAAGCAGAATTATTTCCAACTACATCCTGAGCCACGAAGTATAAATCATAGGCAGTACCAGACGATAAGCCCGTAGCAGTCAGGGAGCCTGTGGTCACAGCTGCCACACTACCAACTGCATGTACCGTACCAGGACCAGCATAAGACATACCTCCATCTAAAACAGAGTTCACAGCAGGTGTTGCATCACTATTGGATACTACGATATAATACAAGTCACTTACTTCATCAATAGTATAGTTTATATCTAAAGTAGTCTCTGTGTTGTCAGCGCTACTCAAGTTGGTAAATGTGGGAGCAACTGCATCTATAGTGACCGTGACAGTCTGTGTCATTTCCAATGAACAAGCTGGGCCCGCTTGATTTTCAAAATAAGACCACTCACCAATATTGCTTCCTGATAGGATGTCTAAATCTCCATCAAGATCTAAATCAGCAACTCCGTGAACAGCATAGGTATTAGTAATCTTAGCAAGTCCAAAAGGATTGAACTGAACCGCTCCGAAACTCGGAGCTGATGCCGTTCCGGTATTCTCTCGATAGTACCAATTGCCATTTGATCCCCCGACCAAAAGATCGAAATCACCATCACTATCAAAATCTTCCAGAGAGGCCAGATTGTAAGATGACGATGTTCCGGCTATACCAAACGGGTTGGTTTGCCTAGACCCGAACACCGGGCTCGTAGCAGTCCCTACATTTTCAAAATAATGTATAGTATTCGATCCGTTGTTAGACGTGAAAAGATCCATATCCCCGTCACCATCGATATCCTTAAGCTCCATGCCCCAAGAGTATGCATTTCCATTAGCAACGAGACCAAATGGATTGGTCACTTCTGCAGCAAATTCTGGTGTAGTAGCTGTACCTATATTTTCATGATAATAATATTTGCCACCAACCTCTGAAGACATTAGATCCAGGTCACCATCATTGTCCAGGTCGACAAAATCACTAAGTCTATCTGTGGTGCTAGCTGCAAGATTAAAAGGATTAACCACTGCAGTGGTATAGTTAGGCGATGTAGCTGTGCCTATATTTTCATAATAGAAGTAATCAGAACTGGCCCTGGAGCTAGACATGATATCCAAATCTCCATCATTATCCAGATCTCCAAAATTTACCCCATTGTAGGTTCCATGATTGGCAAGACCAAAAGGAGTAGGTTGTATTTGAGGAGCATATACTGGCGTCCCATCGCTTCCGGCAAACACATTATATGTGGTAGAACCTTCAATTCCACTCGTATTGAATGCAATTCCAGAGCCCGTACCCACTACAGGTCCCGTGACCACAGAGTTATCCGAATCATCTCTCAGGTAATAATTCACACCTACTACTGAATTGCTCAAGCTAATGGTAGTTGAGTCGTTTTGCCTTAGCAATACGTCTCCTGCTAACACAGATTCATCGTTGATGGTACAAGAGAAGATGCTAAATAGTTGAGAACCATTATTGTCATTACCGTCAAGGTCTTGAGCTACATCTGAGGCTACCGTCACAGTGACCCTTCCATCCGCTACTGGCGTAACGCTCGCCGTAAAGCTGATGTTGTCAGAAGTATTAAGGTTGGATATTGTGCCATTCGTCACCGTGATATCTGAGACCGTAAATCCAACTACCTCCTCGTCAAAGGTGATGGTAATCGGGAAAGGTGTCAGCACTGTAGCACCCGCTTCGGTGCTGGTAATGGTGACATTCGGGGCGCTCTCCGTAGTTATCGTAGCAGATAAAACCGTCGACAAATTGGATGCACCATCTTCTGCAACATAATACAGGTAGTATGTGGTAGCTGGAATGAAACCATTTAATATCTGGTTGATCGAGCCGTTTACCATAGGATAGGATCCGCTGATAGCAACAGATGTTCCTAATTCATCCTGACCTGCCAAGACCTGAGCCTCTGTTGGGGGGGTGTTGGATTTTGTAGCTACATAATGAAGTGTGGAGAGTTCATCAACTTCAATGTTAAAATCAAGAGCTTCACTTGTTACATCATTCTGTACAAAATTGGAAAGTATTGGGCGGAAAACATCCAAGTCAAATGCAGCAGAAGGAACATAAGTAGGTCCATTTATTAATGCTCCATTATTTCCATTAACCAGATCAATTACATCTCCCGATGTATGGTTGAACGAGTAAGAAGCTTGCAAACCTGGGCCTGATGACAGGGTGACATAGGCACTATCTGCAAGCTGTTGACGTGTACGGGCAGTGCTCCAAATTCTTACTTCATCCAATTGACCCTCTGCATAATTATTTAACGCAGACGTATTGGCCATCATGCGCATAACGCTTGCCGACTGTGTAAAGCTTCCTGGCACGGCAACAGAACCTGCCAAATCTCCATCGAAATAGATTTTAAGATCTACCCCTTCTACAGCCACCATGGCTATGTGGTGCCATTCATTTGCATTTGGCAATGCTACAGTGTGATTTCTCCAGGCTCCATCGTGAATATAGAAAGTCGCATTTGCTCCAGAAAAAATGATAATAAAGCCAGCGTTATTGGCTCCAGGCCTGTTAGAAAGAATATGCCCACTTGTATTAGATTCACGATTAACCCAAAACTCTATGGTCAACTCTCCGCTATTGGTATATTCATTGAGCGCCGCATTGTTCGGTACCTCCACATATTGGTTTGTACCGTTGAATGTAAGTGCATTTTCTACGTCAGAAGTTCCGAATTCCGAGGTTCCGTTTAGGTCTGTTGTTAAGGAAACTGAATGAGTCTTGGTATCATCAAAAGAGCCACTTATAGACCAAGATGAGCCAGAACCAATAGTTTCACCCACAAAGACTTTTCCTTGATACCTATTTGCCATATCTGACTCAAATACCTGAACGTGATATGGACCATCATATCCTAGGAAATCTCCAGACAACATGCCTGTGGAAACTGTAGTTATAGTCGGCGTATAGCCTGCACTGTCAGCACCATTGAGTAATTCGAGAGATTTACCATTGCCGAAGATTGAGTTTGTCAACACCTTGACGCGTTGATAACTATCTCCCGAAAGGGAGATCGCCGAATTGGCATTAAAGGCTATCACATTACCATGGCCTAGGTCGTAACCACCTATCAAGGTGGTGTCAGATGGATTAGTAGCATCATAATCACTACCTAAAATACCGTATCCATTACCCAGAGGTAGCAAGTTAGAAGCGTCCGTACCAATAGTATTTCCACGAATATGGTGATTGCTAGAGTTGAATCCATCGATCAAAATCCCGACTGAATCATTGGCAGAGATGATGTTGTCATAGATATCAAACTGATAGCCACCAACTACAATTCCTATGTCATTCGGCACTGCAGCGTTTCCGCCAGCATTCAGACCGATAGTGTTTCCATAAATGACATTGTCATAATAGCTCAAGCCTAGACCAAATTCCGTATTTCCCGAAATAACATTGTTTCTAACAGTATCCATACTCGGCTCACCATAGGTTTCATAGCCAAGATCCACCCCTATTCGGTTGGACATGGCCACATCTCCACTATAGTCAACCCCAATGTGATTGTCCTGAATCACCACATTTGCAGCATATTCGAAGAAAACCCCTACATCATTACTGATAATGACATTTCCTTTGGCTGGGGCTCCAATAACAGCATTGTCTGCATAGCCACCATTGATCCCTAGGTTAAATCCGCTGATCTTAAATCCATATACTTCAATATCGTAAGCGTCTAGGTAAAATCCATTGTTGATCGAGTCACCGCCTTCCAAATGAATCAACTTATCACCCGCAAAATCCCAACCTGGCTGACTGCTTGCATCTATAATCACTTCTGGATTATTGCTGTTATAAATGGTCGGTAAACTAGTCGCTGGTGTAATCCTCCACGTATCGGATGTGCCATCTCCCGGTAGATTAAAATTAATCGCTACTATAGCTTCCTCAGAGACATTGGCCTCCAGTATGGCTTGACGTAGAGACCCACCTCCAGCATCGTTGGTGTTGGACACGAAATATCTCGGTTCTGACTGTGCTACTACCTCAAAATTCCAGAGTGTGGTATCCACTATTCCGTCTAATGGTGAACTCATATCATCTTCAAAAGTTCCATTTTCGAAAGTGATGGCATAAGTTCTCCCAACAATGAAATTATGTGGTCTCAAAGGTGAAAACACGGCGCTATCGTTAAGGATTGTTACGTCACTATTGATTTTGAGTGAGTCCACAGCTGTTCCATCACTCACATCCGTGAAATAGAGATAATCAGCAGTGCTCGTTACTGTTTCGCCGAATCCTATGGAGAATGTGGCATCTGCAGGCACGCCTGTTGACCCATCAGATGGATATAAACTATATGGAGTGAATGCAGGCACAATAGCTCCCGTGGTAGACCACATGGTGCCTCCTATCAAGTCGCCATGATTGGCATTGATAGAGTTGTCGATTACTTTGGTGCCTGTACCATTGGTGTTTTCGTCGAATGCATAATAAGCGACCAAGCCCGTTTCATTGCCCTGAAGCGGCGTAAATCTATCAGAGAAGTCTGTTTTGGCGATATTGTATATTCTAACATCATCAATTTGTCCTTTGAACGTAGCATCATTAGGAGCGTCCTGATTATTTCCTCCTATAAAGGTTTTCACGGTTGCGCTTGTGCCTCCAGATGGATTCGTAAGATTGATCCCCTCGGTTACATCCTTGACCCCATTGATATAAATTTCTAACTGAGTAGTACCAGCCACAGTTCTGCTGATAGCTATATGGTTCCATGTATTTGGTGTGATAGTGGCCGTGGAAGTAACCGAAGCATTCTGACCTGCTCCATATTCATGAATATAATAAACGGATCCACTAGCATCTACCCTTAGTATGTAAGAAATGTTGGTGTTTTCTGTTTCTCCTGTTTCACTCCTTGTGATTACGTGCTGATCTGCGCCATTACTCTCCCAATATACCCATGCTGACAAAGTCAAGTCGCCAAGAATCTCAAGATCTGCCGGATTACCCAAGTCTACATAGTCATCAGTACCATCGAAACTTAAGGCATGAGCAGAGAACCCTTTGGTAGTGGCAAATTCAGTTTCAGAAACTCCATTTCCAGTTACATTTCGAGACGTCACTCTAAAAAAGTATCCAGCATTTGATCCAATTGTCACCAACTGATTATCCGTGTTACCACTAACAACTTCACTCCCTACAATTGCAGCAAAATCATCTGTAGCAGACCACTCGATCAGGTAATTATCATTGTCATTGGCTACATCTGTCCATTCTAATTGTATTTCGGTATCGGAAGATTTGTAAGCTATCAGATCTGCTGGAGCGGTAGGAGCTACCCCACTAGATAGCGCTCCTGAGGATACCCATTCAGTACCGGTCATGTTGGTAAGCGTACCATTTAGGTCATTACCAGAGAGGTCAGGAAGCACTGTGCTATTAGTCTCATCAAAACGATAATAAGCTAACAGACCTTCCTCATTGCCAGTAAGCGTAGAATACTGATAATTTTCAATTTCTTGAAGGGTTCTTTCATCATCCCATATTCTTACTTCATCAAGAGATCCGTCAATTACATTTCCAGGAGATCCTAATCTGCCTCCAATAGTCAATGCTCCCGATCCATAGGACGGAGTTCCTACGCCATTCGCACTTGTGTCATCAACACCATCAACATAGATAGTGGCGTTAGACGATCCACGATAAACAATAGCTATGTGATGCCAATTACCATCATTATACATATTGTTGGTACTCACTATGCCATTGTTGACATTAAGAATAATAAGATTTCCAGTTGATTGTTGTACAGAAAATTCGGCATTAGCATTCCCTTTCTCTAGTATGATATTGTTACCAATGGCAGAAGAATTATACCAAAATTCTATAGTGAAATCACCTGCTGGTTCTAAAAGGATATCATCCGGAACTATAACATAATCATCACCGGCAAAAGGTAGCGCATTACCCGGAGTGACCCTAAATGATACGGCATCAGAATAGGCACTTGTATCTACTCCATCTGTATATGATAATCGATAAAATAGATCCTGGTTGAGATATGTCGAAAGATCCTGTAATATAAAATCGGAATCAGCAGTAGGATCGGTAACCTCGATATTGGTGGCGAAAGGAGACCCAAAGTCTTCATTGTCATCGATATCCACAAACAACTTGCTGGCTCCTGAAATGATCTCCCAATTGGCTCTAAAGCCTACGGATGATGCTTCGCTTG
Source organism: Cyclobacteriaceae bacterium (assembly GCA_049115815.1). GTDB lineage: Bacteria > Bacteroidota > Bacteroidia > Cytophagales > Cyclobacteriaceae > Marinoscillum. Next base: position 6,625 of record JAGDZO010000004.1, read on the forward strand.
CCTCGAAAGCAGTTGGCGCAGAAAGGCCATCCTCAAAAGAATTAGTTCCATTAGGTTGGTATTTGTAATTGAAACTAAAATCTGACCCGCCCACTGCGGTGATTTCCATTACTGCGTAATTGCCTTCTCTGGAGTACATAGCCCATAGCTGGCCTACAGATATCGGCGAGCCAAGTGTTCCATTAGAGAAGTCATAAGAAACATTTATCCATGGTGCACTTCCTGTAAAATCTGAAACTGAGCTAATAGCATCTAATGTACCAGTCCCTAATAACAAGATTCTATTTCCTGTAGAAGCTAATGAGGTGCTCCCTTCATTGCCAAAATTGACCCCTTCATTATTAACGTATACAAAATCCGGCTGATAATCACCAGCATCTTCTTTGCCCAAGAGTTCTTGTCTTGAAAAATCAAAACCATTAGTACTTGTCACAGTGGCAGAACCCGTCACCAATGAAGAACCACCTGGAGCGCTAAAGATAAACGCTCCTCCTCCGGTGAGACCACCATCATTTTTAATCACCGAGCCATCCAATCCGAAGTTATCAGCAATTGGTTGTTTAACAGAGAAGGTATTTCCGTCAGTTGGCGCTGAAGATACATCCACTGTAAAGTAGAAATAAACTTTGTCGTTAGGATTATAGGTTTCTGTAAATAACATACCAAAAGAATTGGCTACCACATCCCCAAAAGAATTCGCTGTGCCTACTAAGGTGCCAAGTTGATCGGTACCAACACTTGCGTAAATGTCAAATCCATTCGCCGCGAAATCTGCAGGGGCATAAGGGCCATTCTCCAATTCCAAATAAAACCCTTGAGTTGTTACGCTTGCTGCACTTGAGACATCCATTTGAAGCTTGTAGAAAACAACATCCGTCTGATCTGGAGTGAGCGTAGAACCAGTCACTGGTAAGGTAATAAAGGTAACCTCTGGTTGAGGTAGTCCTGTAAATCCAAAATCATCGATATACAAATTACCCGTGCTGGCAATGTCATCTGTAGATATATAAATCTGAACTGTCGAACCTGGGTGACCCAAAGATCGCGTGTATTGCTTAAAGTCTGTATTAGTTGCAGTGATGGTTGCTATCGGAGAAAATGATCCTCCATTGATAGATTCAGAAATGGTAAACTCTGCCGTACTATTAGTTGCATAATAAAAGGAGATCTCTCCGCTACCATCTATTCCTGGTGAATAAAAATTACCTGGAGCAGTAGCATCTATTCCTAAGGATACTGAGCCATTTGATACCGTGCCATCCTCACCAAACGCATTGGAAAATTCCCAATCTCCAGAAGGCAAGGTGGTAGTCCCATTGTAAGCCTGCAGCATAAGGCTTTCGAATCCTTCTGTGTTTAATGGATTTCCACTAAGCGTATTAAAGCTCTCCGTCAGTACTTGAGAATAATTACCTGATCCTCCATCTGCCACCACATGAATGTAGTATGTCGTGCTAACTGCTAATTCCGCATCGTTTGGAGTATGGTTTAATTGCCCTATACCCACGTTGACCGCTCCTACAGATACACTTATCGCTGTATTATTTTCGGCACTACCGCCAGTTGCATCGTTACCAGCAACTATTTGTGATACGGAAGGAGTACCTGGGTCTTGCGTTACAATGGTGTAAAGGGTTACATTATTGTCTGTTGTAAGATTCAGATTAAAAGATTTATCCGCGATATTGGTGATCCTCAAATCTGTGATCACTGGAGGATTAGGCAAAATCTCATTCAAATCCGGACCACTAGCAGACCAGATAGCCGTCATTCCTGTTGGGTTCAGTGCTCCATTGTTTCCATTACCACTGGCTTCAATGGCTGTTTCTGTAAATAGATCCTGCGCGAAGTTGTGATAAACCACCAGACCTAATGAGTTTGGATCAACAACTCTATCATAATTGTTAGCAATCTCTGTAGCTGAGCGAGCGATGTTCCAAATACGTACTTCGTCCATCTCCGCGTCCAAATATCTTGGGTCACCAGTTAGATAATCTACACCTATGGTAAGCGGGTCGGTATTGGCAGTAACCGTAAGCGCCGATCCGCTTAATGCCACTTCAGCGCCATCCAGATATAGTTTTCTTGTGCCATTATCATTTACCGCAGCAACATGATACCATGTACCAGCGGAAAGGAGATTATCTGCCGTCTCAAGCTCATCAAAGTTCAGCCCCTGGAAATTCCCGGAACCTGACAAACGAAGTAAATAACCATTGGCACTTGGAGTGGCATATTTGGAAATCAACCCGCCTGATTGTGAGAAAGAGTTGATTTTCACCCAGGTCTCTAATGTATAACTCGTAGTAAGGTCTAAAGCATTATCATCAGGTATGAGTACATGATCATCCACTCCATCAAAGGATAGCGAATAATTCAGTACCCTATCATCGACAATCGTATAGTAGCCATCTGTTATGCCCAGTGCATTTCCTGTGAAGCTCACCACATTTCCGTCCACTACGGAAACAGAAGAAAACAGGGTAAAGTCACCCGTATTGGTAGCTCGATACGCCAAAGCATAGTTGGCCGAAGGATCGTAAGTCAATCCCGCTTCATCAAAATCGAAACCTACTGTTGCTTCTCCGCCATTCGTGGAAACATCGGTGACGTCTACATACCAGCTTCTCGCCCATCTATTGGTATATCCAGAAGGAAGATCTGTCTGAACAAAATCATGAGCAGTTCCGTCATGACCTGCAAACATGTAATCACCATTGTCTAGCAAAAAGCCATTGTCCGTAAGGATCACTCCTCCGGCAGCACCTCCAGGATCATATCCATCTACCTCCTGACCAATACCTATGACGTCAAAGTCAAAATCTCCATTGCCATTGGTGTCACCAGCGTAGTAATCAGTCGAGGTAGTAATGTCATATTTTGCAGACAAATAGTTCTCTACAATAATTCGTGGGGCAGTCGTCAAAACTCCTTCGTACAATATGAATTCAGCCACATCTCCATCGAAGAACTTATTATTTGAATTATAATAGTTACCAATAATCCATGGGTCAGTACCATCATAGATCGCTCCCTCATTTACGTCATTTACAACATTTGTTCCCCCGTCGTAAGCATTGAGCAATGAAGTAGATCTAGTAAAGGATAACAGGTGTGGGTCTGTAGTGGTAGAACTCCATGTGCTACCTCCTAATGAGCCCGAAGAAGGTGAACTTACCCTCAATGTGGTTGAGGTCCCATTCAGGTCATCTACGAAGAAAGTGACTCCTTGATTAGACCCAAGTCCCGTCTGACTCTTAAATCCTAAAAAGCCCTGATCTCCGCCTGGTGCATCCCATTTAGCAATCGTAAAAATGGTGAATCCGGTTGAGGTGAAGTTGTCAGTGAACCCTGTGGCCTGCATTGACTCACCATGATCAAAACGAATTACCGGTTGGCCGTTCAATACGTTACTTTGGTAAGCAGGACTGGTCGCATTTGCAAAAGAGTGTCCATACCCTGACTGATCGATCCATGAAGTAATAGCATCTCCATCAGTAGTAGTATTGGTACCTGCATCTGCCTTTACCCATAGTTGCAATGCGCTAGTACCATTCGTCTCACCCACTCCACCAGGACCAGTTAAACCGGGAGACTGAGTTGGATCAAAGTAGCTAATGGTTACTTGACCTGCACTTGGTGAGTCGTAAGCTAACGACCAATTTCCGTCAGGTAGGTTCACCGTGCCAAATGTCCCCGAAACTGCCGTGGCATCAATGATCAGGAATTCGTCCCCATTTGTTGGATTATATCCTGGGATCACGGTGAGCGTTCCTCCCAAGAAAGCGGTACCTCCTACGGTGATTTGGTCATACTCGGTACATGCGGTGATGCCATCTATTTCTACCTCCAAAAGTCCAGAGTTGGTAAAGTCTGCTACGAAATCCATACAACCAGGAGAAGCTCCTGGAGATACCGTACCCAAAGAAGGGTTCTCAAAGTTGTTACTCACGGTAGCAAAACCTTTTAAAACACCTTCGTTGACAAAAGTCCCTGAAGGAGCAGCTAATACAGCTCCTTGTTCAAAAAAGAAGGTTCCTTGATTGACGAATGAGCCAGAAGAGGCATTCACGCCAGTGCCATTTTGTACATTGACGACCCCTTTATTGGTAAAGGTTCCGCTAGTGGCATTGATAGTCGTTCCGTTGGTCAAATTCACCGTTCCTTCGTTGGTGAAAGTGGCATTGTTGGTAATCTCTACATTATTAGAGCCAAGATCAAGATCAAGACTTGCTCCTTGAGAAACTTGTAAAACATTGGCGTTGAGTACCAAATCTTGTGTCTCCTGAATATTAGAGTTGTTGGTGACTACCACGTTTTCAATGACATTATTTGCAGTAGGCACTACTCCTCCACACCAGTTGGAAGGGTCATTCCAGTCAGCATCTACAGATCCTATGAATTGTCCTAAAGGGGCACAAGAAGGCACGGTAGAGGTTAACCAATCAGATGTTGTTCCACTAAAGTTGAAATTAATGAGACTTCCATCATTATTCGAAGTAGCATCGTACAACGTTGACCCTACTTGATTGAAGTAATAGGAGGAAACAAGACCATTGTCTGTTGTTATTTCTTCAATCATATTTCCTATGATTTGAGACTTGTCTCTCGCTACATTCCAAATCCTTACATTGTCAATTTGACCTCCCAAAATTCCAAAAGCATCTTCTGTTCTTAACTTGCCTATTGTAAGAGTTCTTGAGTTTGTATTGATCGAGCCATCATAGCCATTGGAGGCAACTTCCTCACCATTAACATACAGTTTCAAATTGGCCCCATCTGCAACACCTGCAAGATGTACCCATTGCCCTGCCAAAGCATCTGAAGTAGAAACCACTTGCGCATCTGAAAGATTAGATTGTGCAATCCTAAACTGGAACTTATTGTTGGTATTTACACTAAGCACATATTCGTTCGTATTATTCCCCGAAGTGTTGTACTTAGACACTACTGATTGCCAACTACCATCTAGTGCATCTAGGTAAACCCAAGCTTCGATGGTCATTGTACTTGAAAAATTCAAACTGGCATCATGCGCAATAGATACAGCATCATCTACCTTGTCAAAATCCAAAGCATTTTCTGGTGCAATAAAGTCTATAGAGAATGGGTTACCTAGGTCATTTGGATTGCCTGATAGATCCGTCACAGTACCGCTCGCAATTCCAACGGTAAGCTCACCGCCTAATTGCGGTGTAACATCTGCGTTGTAGAAATCTCCAGACCCAGATATATTGGAAACAGATGCATTGGTCACTTCAAAATCCGAGATTTCTAGCCCGCTAACGTCTTCGTTGAACTGAATGGTGATCTGGAATGATGAAGCTGACGTACTACCTGATTCTAAGCTTGTGATGTTAGCAATTGGATTAGCTACATCAAGGACTGGTACGGTAGAAGTCACCCAATCTGAAGTGGTCGCATTAAAGTCAAAACCGGAAAGCGTGCCATCATATCCACTTTGTGATATGTCATATAAAGTAGTTCCTTCAGCCGAGTTGAAATTCCATGCTCCTACAAGATCGTTGTGGGAGGTGATTTCAGTATTGATGTTTTGCTTTATCTCTGTTGCTGAGCGATCTGTTTCCCAGATTCTAATATCATCTATCTGGCCTCTAAACTGTCTTCCTGTTTCTGTGTTCGACCAGGAACCAAATATCATTTCTGTAGCTACAGAGGGAGGATTCTGATAATTGGAGGTCGTTGTGCTTACGGGATTTCCGTTAATATAAAAGGTGTACGCAGCTCCGTCTGCTACAAGTGCCACGTGCTGCCACGTATCAGCTACAATCTCCCCTCCTGAAGTGTTTGCTCTTGATGCTCCATTCAGATATAGCTCCAGTCTGCCTGATTTCCATAACGCTAAATCATATCCATTTGCTCCATTATCATCATCAGACTTTGATATAATTCTTTGATATGTGTCCCCTGTCAGAGCAGGGTTGATCCAAGCTTCTAGTGTAAAGTTACTTCCCGCGAGAGCCAAAGGATCTGAAGCTTGAATTGTTCCCAGACGGACATCATCATTGGTTCCGTCAAAGGCTAGAGAATTTTCAGGAGGCGCAACAACCGTGAATGTCGAACTAGTGCCTGAGATGGAACCTCCATCATTTGTACTTACTCTTATTTGATAATTGGCAGAATAAGAAACAGACTGTGGAATAGTCCAAACTACTTCTCCATTCAAAGCTGAGGGTTGTCCATCAGTTATGATGCTCCAATTAGAACCACCGTCTGAGGAATACTCTACCACAAGTTCTTGATTGATCCCAGATGTACTAAATGTAATAGTTTGTTTCGAGTTGGCGGTGAAAGTCTCTCCGCCATTCGGATAGCGTATTTCAATATACGGTGCCGGCGCATCGTTGAAGGATTGGGTAGAAACAACCCACTCGTCATCTGGTCCTGTCATAGTAGCTGTCAAGCTTCCATTTTGTTGATCTTCATAAGTAGTCGCCAAGTCTGTGAGTGAAGTGCCAGTTCCTTCATCAAAATTGTAGTAACCAACCAATCCTGTCTCATCACCATTAAGAGATCGATTATAATCAGCCAAAATTTCGGAATCAGTACGTGCTCTATCCCAAATTCTCAACTCATCTATACTTCCCTCAAATGGATTCGAATTAGTATTCCCGTAGTTACCAATTCCTCTGCTAAGCGCATTGGAACCCATAGTAGCAACATGAGCGGCGGTCGTATTAAGCACTCCATTGATGTACATTTTTGCAGTATTTCCTTCCCAGGTTACAGCAAGATGCGTCCACACGTTTCGAGGTATTTCAGAAGTGGAAGCTACACCACTACCCGTCCAATTACTCCCATCACCCACATGAAACCAGATTTTATGACTTGGGTCTATTCCAAAAGAGTTTACAAATTGCTTTGTGAAAATTTCATTATAAACTGAGCCCGTTTCTGTGTAGTACACCCACGATTCAAATGTCAATTCATCGAATGCTTCAAAGTTGTCTCCCAAATCAACAAAGTCACTCACTCCATCAAAATTGAGGGCATAATTAGGCAACTCATAATCAATACTGAATTGGTTAGCGCCAACATTACCATTGCCAGTAAGATCGGTGGCTATAATAGAAGCGATATCTACCGTTACTGCTGTCTCCAAAGCTCCTGTAATATCTGCTGTAAAAACGGTGTTGTCTGAAGTTTGAAGGTTTGTAGCAATACCGTTACCAACGACAATATCAGATAGTTCAAAACCAACTACCTCTTCACTAAAAGCAATGGTAATCTGGAATGGAGTAGCTGAAGTTGGGCTGGTTTCTCCAGAGGTAATAGTAACTGTAGGTGATGTCGCATCAAGCGGGCTTTCACTTGCCAGTGCCGGAGCATCTGTAGACCAAATAGGGGTGCCAGAAAAAGTACCGGTATAGCTATTGTTACTCTCATCCATCAGCTGAGTTCCGGTGCCTTCGTTCATAGGGTAATAAGCCACAAGCCCAGGAGTACCCCCAGCAATTTCCTCATCCATGAAGGCCGCAATCTGTGATTCCGATCTGGAAACACTCCAATATCGCACCTCATCTATCCATCCACTGAAAGCATTATCTCCTTCATGCCAGCCAATCCCTGCACTTACACCAGAGTTAGAAGGTGTGTAAGTATTGCTAGATTGCTCTATCCCATTAACAAACAATTTCAAAACTGTACCGTCAAATGCCGCTGCAACATGTGTCCACGTATCAATGGGAATGGCGTGGCTAGAGGGTGATCCCGAAATAGTAAAATTTAAGCCGTCCTGTAATCCAAAATAAGGAGCGTCATTTCCAAATTCAAAAATCGTTTTCCACTCAAGAGCACTTGAATTAGGCTTCACCCATGCTTCAATAGTAAAGGGTGCTCCTGATGCTGGCCCATTAAGCGTGCTGATGTCTACATAATCTGTTGGGTCGTTGAATTGGAGTGAGGTGTTAGAAGGAAGAATCTCTAAGAATTTATCCATGATCGCCTCGTGCTGTGCTTGAGTAATTCGTACACCACCAGTCTGAGCGTACAGCAAGAAATAAATTTCTGAATTGCCAGTAAGGCTATTGATAGTATGGTCATATCCCGCAGTGCTTCCATTGTCTGAAGCAAAGGCAGTCGATCCTGCATCTTTGACAATTACCAGGTGGTTAACCGACGGGTCTGTTGCATTATAAATTTGCCAAACAAAACCACGATAATTCTCACCATTAATGCTCCGATTGATTTGGTAAGATTCCTGCAATCCACCCCCATCGGAGCCCAGGTCACCTTCAATATAGAAAGTAGAAACATTGTCCAATTTTGCGCCCATGATAAACAATTGGTTAAAATGTCTCGTCCAATATTCACCGGTTGGGCCGAAGTTTGAATTAGCTACCAGAAGATTGTCTGAATAATCAATCGCATTATCGGCATATCCTACACCTCTTGAAATGTTCGTGTTTATATAGTTTCCATTATCATACATATCGGCACCCCCATCGCTGATAAAATCTACTCCAGAGTAAGTCGGACCAGGGCTATCCTGTATTGTATGCGGGTTTGGAATTAACGAGGTAATCTCAGTGTAACGAGCATTGATTTCGGTAAGCGCCTGATTCAATGAAGTCTGACCTGAGGAATACCATGAAATGGTAACTAGAATAAAGGCAAGAACTTGTTTAATGCTTGATAGATAAGCGGTAAAAAATTTCATATTGTTTTATTCAAATAAAAAAAACATCGACTTGAAAAAAAGCTGGTCTGGTTTTTTAATTCGGATTATATATTGACATGTGCTAAAAACAGCCCTAAATCAATGCATTTAATAAATTTGCTCAAATGAGCAATTGACATTTTACCGATTACGCAGTAAAATCCATTAATTTACCAAAAATATAAAATTTGTTTGCTTGAAAAAATATTAGTTAATTTATATTTTCTATTAAAAAAATTTAATTCCGCCATGAATATACGTGTGATAGGATTTTTCCTAGTGTTGATAAGCGCAGGAACCGCAAAAGCTCAATATCAATTTGAAAGCAAGAAGGCTGAGAAGCTGTATAATAAGCTCGAAGAATACTACGAATACGGTGAGTATGATAAGATCTTGAAAAGTGAGGGAGATATCACTACCATGTTTCTCACCAAAAAAGATACATTAGGTGCATTGATGCACGGATTTTTAGGAGAAGCCTATTTGTACTGGGAAAATGACCTCACCACCAGTTTGGGTTTTTACGAGAAAGAATTTGAACTCCGCACAGAACTTGGTCAACAGGGAGAAGATATCCGTAACCTTATTTTTAATATCGGTTACATTCAAGATGAGCTTGGCTACTATGCCAAAACCGAAGACCTCTATCTTCAACTATTAGATATTGAAGCAGAACTTAACGGAGTTAAAAGCGAGGATTATTTTGTCTCTGCATCATCATTACTTGACCATTATGTATTTACAGAAGAGTACGAAAAAGGTCTCAAATTGGCCTCAAAGCTTCAAAAGAACGTTGAAAAACGAGGACTAAATGATGCGCTTGTCAAGAGATTCCAAGGAGACTTTTATCAAATGGCAGGTTCCAACAAAAAAGCAGAGAAGTCTCTCCTTGAAGCGTTGGAGATTCAAAAAGAAAACGGTGAATATGCTTCAGTAGAATATGTTGCTTTTCTCAACAGTCTAGGCGGACTATATATCCAAATGGGAAACCTACCCTTGGCAGAAGAAGTCTACCAAGAGGCAATATCAGTGATGAGTCGTGTTCAGGGTGAATACGAAGAATACGAAGTTCTATTGAAAGGAAACTTGGCGCTCATTTATCAGTATCTGGGAAATCATGATTTGGCTGAAGAAATCTATTTGGAAAACTTGGCTTGGGACGAAGAGTTTTATGGTCAAGCTTCTTTTGTATACGGTCTGGATGCTTACAACTTGGCCATCAATTATCAGTTTGCTGGCAAATATGAAAAAGCAAAAGAGTATTACAATTTGGCAGCAGAAATTTTCGGTGCAGAGTTAGGCACTGAAAGCTTGTACTATACCAGAGTTTACCAAAATCTATCTGCGGTATTTACCGCCACAAGGGAATTGGACAAAGCAATAGAATATGGGCTAAAAGCATCGGAGCTTGCAGAAGTTTCAGCAAAAGATAATGAAATGGAAATGTCATTTTCCAATTTTAATCTTGGTAATGCATTTCTAACCAAAGGAGATCTTGAGCAAGCGGAAATCTATCATAAAAAAGCGCTAGACTTGAGGAAAAAGTCTGTTGGAAAAACACACGCAGATTACGCCAGAAGCACTAATAAGATGGCTATTCTAAACTGGAAAAAAGGCCAGTATGATGTGGCGTTGAGTTATTATAGAGAAACTTTCAAGAATTATTTTGATCAAATCAAAATGGTCTTCCCTATTCTAAGTGAAGACGAAAAGTCTAAATTTTACTATACCAACCTTCGCCCAAGTTTTGAGCAATACAATTCTTTCATCGTAGAGACCAGCAGCGAAAACAAAGAGCTTCTTGGTGAAATGTATAATTACCAGTTGGCCACCAAAGGACTTATCCTCTATGCTAGTAACAAAGTAAAAGCAGCGATTCTCAGTAGTGGAGACTCATCGCTCATCAATAAATATGATCTGTGGATTGCTCAGAAAGAGCAGTTGGCCAAACTATTTAGTACTTCTGAAATGGAAGCCGAAGCGCGAAATGCGAAAATTGAAGAACTCAATGAGTCTTCCAACGCATTAGAAAAGGAACTAAGCAAAGGTTCATCGGTTTTTGCAGAAAATGCTAGTGCCAAAGACGTGACGTGGAAAGACGTACAGGCCAAACTGAAGCCAGGTGAAGCTGCAGTAGAAATGGTCCGATTTAGGGACTTTTCACCAGATTCGGCAGGAGTTTTCACAGATGAGGTTTACTACGCAGCATTAATTGTAACTGATCAAACGGAAGATTATCCAGAAATGGTCTTGATGAAAAACGGTAAAATGATGGAAACAAGATTCCTCTCTAACTACCGAAATGCGATCAAATACAAAATAGACGAAGATTTCTCATATCGCTTATTTTGGAGACCAATTGCCAACAAACTCAAAGGGGTAAAAAAGGTGTATTTCTCTCCTGATGGAGTCTTTAACCAAATAAGTATTTATACCCTCAGAAATTCATCTACTGGGAATTTCACTTTGGATGAATTGGAAATACAGTTGGTCAACAACACCAAGGATCTGGTTGCATACAATGGTGAAAAAGGTAGCAGTCAAAACGAATCAATTCTTTTCGGTTATCCTAACTATAATATGGGCGTAATCGACAGCAAGGCTGAAGAGACCGGCACAGATGCCTCGGATATTGTAAAAGCAGCTGCCGAGAAACGTAGCGTGAGCAGAGGCGGTGAGAGAGGTGCTCGTGGCGCACGAGGTGCCGAAGGTGATGCTAATCTTACCAGAAGTGGGTCATTGCCAAGAGGTATCCGCGGAAACCTTTTGAGATATATGAGGTCCAATCAATCATTGGCGCTACTGCCAGGTACCAAGATCGAAGTGAACCTGATTGATAGCTTATATCAAACCAAAAACACGGCTGTGACTAAGTATATGAGCAATGTGGCTTTGGAAGATAGCATTAAAGTCCTCAGAAGCCCTAAGGTGCTACATATAGCTACTCATGGTTTTTTCTTAGAATCAGATACAGAACATGAAGGCGAAAAAGATTCATATGTTCAAAATCCATTGCTCCGATCTGGACTGGTGCTAGCAGGAGCCAATAGCTACATAGCTGAAGGGGTTATTTCCGAAGAAATTCCACATGATGAAGACGGTATTCTAACGGCTTTTGAAGCCATGAATCTGGATCTAAACAATACTGAGCTTGTGGTAATGTCTGCGTGTGAAACAGGACTTGGAGAGATCAAAAATGGTGAAGGAGTTTATGGTCTCCAAAGAGCCTTCCAAGTAGCCGGAGCAGACGCCATCATCATGTCCATGTGGACGGTGGATGATGCAGCCACCCAGGAGCTGATGACCATCTTTTACGAAGAATGGCTGAGCGGCAGAACGAAACAAGAAGCATTCATCATCGCTCAGAAAAGATTGAAAAACAAATGGAAGTCTCCTTACTACTGGGGTGCATTTGTGATGGTGGGGATGTAATATTCATCTCACCTCAATAGAAAAATGAAACGCCAACCTTAACCGGTTGGCGTTTTTTTGTGCTTTATTTCTGAGCCTCAATTTTCGTTCTTTCAATCCATTGGGTTTACCACCGCCAATTTTTTTCTACTTCTCCAAAAAGAAACCCGCCCTCAAAAGGACGGGTTTTCAATGCTGACGGTGAAGGGATGATCTATTGTTTGATAAACTTGATAGGTCTTGACTGGTTTACTTTCAAGAAGTAAATACCGCTGGCAAGACTCGATAGCTCTACTCTCTTTGTTCCTGTGTTAGAAAGAAACAAGATCTTTCCTTCTTCATTGATTATCTCTACTCTTTCAATCTTGGCTTTGGAATCTATCCACAAGAAATCCTGAGAAGGGTTAGGGTAAATCGATATGCCTGAGACTTGATGCTTCGCTGAAAGAGGTGTGTAGTTCACTTTCAAGGAGATCACTTTGCTCTGCGAGATTGTTCCATCTGCTGCTAGGACTTCAAAATCGTAGGTCATATCTAGGAACGGTGGAATCCCAAAAAGTGTAAAGCCATCATTTTCTGAAAATATTTTTAGCCATGAAGGTGCATCTATCAATGCGTAACTAAGATTGTCGCCATCTACATCTGTGACCAACGTTTTGACTTCCCATTCTTCACCAGCCTGCACTTCAGCAGAAGGGTCAGACATAAATTCAGGTGCATCATTCACATTAGTGACCTCATAGACTATTGATTGGCTAGCAAATACGTCATCATTGTCTGAATCAATCAAACTAACCGTGATCGTCTCTTTTCCAAACCAATCTTCATTGGGAGCAGTGACAATAAGCTTATTCTCAGTATTGATACTAACATTCAATGCTGCTCCCTCTGTAACAGTCCAGCCTAGATTGAAAGTACCAACGGATACAATATAGGTGTCTAATGCCAACGTGTCAAACTTACTCCCCTCTGCTATCGTCTGGTCAGCAATCGTAGAAATACCTACTGATCCAATTAGAATAGAAACCTCCTGAGTGACCGTCTCTATGCCATCACTCACTACTACCTGAAACTCATTCGCGCCTGAATCCGCTGAGCTTGGGGTACCAAGTATCGTTACGCCATTCTGATTAGATACCAATGTCAGCCATGAAGGAAGATTGGTTGTCGTAACTGTCAAAACATCACCGTCTATATCTTCTGTCAATACTGCATAAGAGTAGGTCTGACCAATTGTACCACTGCCTGATGGTGTAGAGGTGATAATAGGTGCATCATTCACATTAGTGACCTCATAGACTATTGATTGGCTAGCATATACATCACCATTGTCTGAATCAATCAAACTAACCGTGATCGACTCTTTTCCAAACCAATCCTCATCGGGGGTAGTGACAATCAGCTTATTCTCAGTATTGATACTAACATTCAATGCTGCTCCCTCTGTAACAGTCCAGCCTAGATTGAAAGTACCAACTGATACAATGTAGGTGTCTAATGCCAACGTGTCAAACTTATTCCCCTCTGCTATCGTCTGGTCAGCAATCGTAGAAATACCTACTGATCCAATAAGAATAGAAACCTCCTGAGTGACCGTCTCTATGCCATCACTCACTACTACCTGAAACTCATTCGCGCCTGAATCCGCTGAGCTTGGGGTACCAAGTATCGTTACGCCATTCTGATTAGATACCAATGTCAGCCATGAAGGAAGATTGGTTGTCGTAACTGTCAAAACATCACCGTCTATATCTTCTGTCAATACTGCATAAGAGTAGGTCTGACCAATTGTACCACTGCCTGATGGTGTAGAGGTGATAATAGGTGCATCATTAACGTTGATCACCTCATATTGAATTTGTTTTGTATCCAATACAAATCCATTCTCCGCATTACTGAGAGTTATTTCTATATCCTCTTTACCAAACCAATTACTATTTGGTACTTCAACCGTCAACTTATCACTATCTGCAATGCTGGTAGTCAGCTCAGAGCCTTCAGAGACTGACCAAACTGTATTGATCGTTCCAAAAAGTGTCAAATAATTGTTTAGAACCAATTGATCAAAAGTGTCTCCCTCTTGTATCTCTTGATTCGGTACTGCCTCGATTTGACCTGAAGCTACAGTAATACTTACCTCCTTAGTTATAGTTATATGTCCATCGGATAAAACAATATCAAAAGCAAAATCCCCTGCATTACTGATTGTGGGTATTCCAAGGATTAAACCTCCATTGGGCGCACTTACGAAATAAAGCCACGAAGGTAAGTTCTGTGCTTGTAAGCTTAGCTCATCTTTATCTAAGTCCTCAACAACAATGTCGTACTGATAGAGTTCATTCAGATTGGCAATTGCCAAAGGTTCTGTCTTAAAGCTTGGCTCGTCATTTACATTTTCCGTCTCTAACTGTATAGAAATTTCATCAAATAAGACGTCATTCACTGTACTGGTTGCTCGCACAATGATGGTCTCAACTCCGAAATAATGTTCGCTTGCCAAACTAAAAGAAAGCGTTGACCCATTCAATACCGGCTTTAATGTGTCCGCCCCTGAAATACTCCAAATAACCTGCTCAGTGGTTACATTAGATAAATATGAAGATAGATCAAGCGAGTTTAGCACTGTCCCTTCCAAAACACTCTGAGTTGGCACCTCTTGCAATACAGGTGGTCTGGTGTCTAATACTCTTAATATGATCGTGTCACTATCACTCAACATCTGATCCGTTTGAGTATCCGTAGCAGTTAGTCTAAGTGCTTCGTTTCCGACCCAATCTGCGTCTAGTAATGTAAAGCTGAGAACATCCTGATCAATATTAGGAAAAATGTATCCCGCTTCTATTTGGATGGGTTCCAAGGGATCACCCAATACTTCATTGGCGCTAAAGGTCACATATTGCTTGGTTGGTAAGATTCGACTTGAGTTGGCATCATAAACTTTAAAATAAACTGAATCTTGATCCTCGTTATTATTGATGGTTAAAAAATAAAGCCACTCATCATTCACCAATACGGCATTAGTTGTTCCTAGCACTTGATCGGTTTTTCCACTAAATGCTGCGACAGTATGCTCGGTGCCCACGAGCTTCTTGCCTAAGGCATTTACAGCAATCGTTGCAGTCATATCAAACTGAAACTCATTTGGACTAAATGACCAATCTGGTACAGCAGTACTTGAGTCTGTGATGAACTCAAAATCCCATAGGATAGATTCAGGATTAGATGAAGCAACAAAGTCCGCAAGATTGATTTGCTCAAAATTCCCTCTTATTCCAGTAGTTTGATCCTCAATGGATGTAATAACAGGAGCTTGATCTCTAGACTTGCCTCTGAACTTTACATTTTGACTGGATGTAAATGAATTTTCTGAAACATCCGTGACCGTAAACTTCACAGTCTCCTCTCCAGACCAATCTGCTGGTTTGACTATTGTTACCACATTATCTACATCGATCGCTAGTTCTAGTTCATTGTTATTGCTAAAACTAAACGTGATCTCGTCAGAGTCTTGAAGTTGTGTATAATCATCTAGATCGAAGGATGTAAACTCCTCATTAAAACTCACAATTTGATCTGGAATACCTACCAGGACTGGTACATAATCGTCCACTACTTTAAAGGAAACTGTGTCCGTTGCGGAATCGTTGGGGTCAGCCAAGCTTCTAGCTGTGACCAATACTCTTTCTGTTCCAATGAATGAAGTGTCCTGAATATCCATTTTCAATGCGCCACCCACTAGCGATAGTTTTAGATTACCAAATGATAAACCTACAGGAGCATCGGGTTGGCCTAAGACTGCATTTGAAGTGAAGTTAAAAGAAGGTGCGCCTTTAAGGGTCTGTGACAATGAATCGTCATAAAATCGATAAAAGAGTTCTTCTTGGTTGGTGTTCGAATAAACGGTCATGAAATAGATCCATTCATCAGCAACCGCTACTGCAGTACCAACCGAACGTACTTCTCCCTCTGAATCCACCACAGCCAATTGATGACTATCTCCCACAGCTTTGATGCCTTTACTCGTCACGGTGGCCGTCAGGCTCATCTCAAATTGAAACCCCGCACTATTGACTGACCAATTCGGTGCTATCTCTTCATCTCCAGTCTTCAGAAAACTTGCAGACCAGAACACTTCACTTGAAGTGAACTCAGCTAGGTGAACTGTATCAAAAGTTCCTTCCTTACCTATGATTTGATCAGGCAGTGATTCTATAGCTACCTGACCAAATCCTATGAGGCATAAGCAACAAGCTATGGTATAGATTATTCCTCTCATCTAATAACCATCTTTTGAGTACTACTAAAATCTCCAATACTCACGCGAACGATATATACACCTGACGATAAACTAGACCCGTTCATCTCTCTTTTGATGGTTATTTCATGGACTCCACCATTGAGCTGACCATTAAAGACTTCCTGCACCAGCTGACCTGCAAGGTTGTGAATGCTCACTTTTGCCTGTCCTCCGTTTATCAATCTTAAAGACAATGTGGTTTCGTTATCAAACGGGTTTGGATAAATCGACACTTCACTATCTAGCATTCCGTCTGCACTCAGAACTGTCTTAGCTAGTCGAATTACGACTGGTTCCGCAACTGTTCCTACTACTTTCTCAGAATAGGCAGTCACTTTCACTTCGGTGTTCAATTCGCTAAGGCCATCATGTAGCCTGACTTCCAGTTCCTGCACTGAGGTATTACCGTAGACAGTAACGAAGTAGTAGTAGGCACCCATGAATTCCAAATACTTGGCTTGGCCCCAGCCTGCGAGATCATCCCCATCAAACAAACCGATGAAATCGCCTTCTTTGATATCTGTGCCCTCTACGCTAATCACCATGTTCCCATTCGTTTCAAATTCAGAAGGATCAATTGTCCAGGCTTTTGGAAGTTCAATCGGTTCCTTTTCTTCGACCTCCTCACTTCTAGCATTCGCTGCGGTTACAGGATACTTCAATACACTCGATCTAACCGTATAAAGAAGATAGCCCTTATTCGGTCTTAAAAAGTCTAGACTTCCAATCCACCCTTGCTGATCAACATATTGAGCAAAGTCAGTTTGACTCTTGATAATAAAATCGGCATTTGGGTTAATATCTACCAGAGCCTGATTCAACTCCATACCCACAGCAGGCAAAAAGGAAATCCAGTTCCAGCCAGAATCCAATTGAATCTCTGTAGTCTCAAAGTCTACCACCTCTCCCACCAATACAAGAGTGTCAGCTTCTGTTAAACGGATTCTAAAAGCCTGAGTACTGTCAAGTTTGGTAAGAGATCCTACCCATCCAAGGCCTGGTGTATATTGGCTGAAGTTTCGCTTAGACTTAATAATATCACCTCGAGCTCCACTTAATGATGAAAGTATGTCGTTGGTTGTAGAACTAGCAGTATTCACATTATAAGAAATCCAATTCCAGCCTTTCGAGAGAGGGACCCTCTGAATGATATCATTCGTTACTGTAATTGATCTGGGACTCGTAGGCGAACCCAGTGATGGAGTCGCAAGTGAAATTTGATACTGCTCGGCTACCTGTCCATACAGCTGACACCTGGATGCATCCCAAACTTGAAATTCAATAGTCTCGGGAAAAACACTATTAGTATAGAGTGTCATGAATATTAAATATGGATGTTCGCCCGGAATACTGGCAAGCTCCGGCGCATATTGCACGCTGCCCACTCCTCTCAACTGACCATCAACAAATGCCGCAACGATATCATATTCATCCTCTGACAGTTCACCTCTAATATCGAGCTGACCAGTTAGGGTCATTGAGTTTTCGAAATTAGCCGCATTGACTGTCCAATTTGGGTCAGGACATAGTACTCGAACATCAAAAGACAGCTCAGGTGCTCCAAACGAGGTAGCAGCGGTGACCATGTCGCTATACTCTCCTCCTCCTATTTGATCACTTATTCTAAAGGTAACATCTTGGGTGCCGCCTGGTTGCAAAGTGAATGACCTAGGTGTAGCCGTAATCCATGAAGGCAACTGTGTTTCATTGAGCGTCTGCACGTCTAGCTCACCACTCAGGTTTACATTTACAGAAAAGGCACCATTGTTTTTTACCGATCGGGTAAACGAAGGAGACTCTCCCTCATAACCCACCGATTGAACATCTCCTCCGAGCCACTCAAGTGGATTTCTGCGTACTTGGAATTCCCATGTGATGAGCTCATCTTGGATATTACCAAACCGATCTTCCAGACCTAAAACATCCACCCTCAGAACCTGACCTTCGATAAACTTATTCTGGATATCAGGTACGATAACGAGTTGGTTTCCATTGCAAGTTACGGTTGCATCGAGATAGAGCCCTGTCTCAGTATTGCTCAATGCTACATTGTTCATGCTTCCTTGTTCAAGACTCACCGGTATGCCTAGGGCAATGATTTCGTCACACTGGAGTTCTTCTTCGAAAGTGATGGAAATAATGTCATCAGCTTCCAAGACGGCATCTAAAGGAGTAGGTGTTCCCAAAATGGAAGGCGCTATGCGATCAATACGTCCCAGTACAAGTTCAGACTCACCCGGCATAAACCCGGAATTGCATTCGCTAACCACCCTCAACTCATATGTTTCGTCATCTACGGCAGAGACATCCCAATCGAATGAGTATGAATTACCAGAAATTGAATCGCGAATCACCGTAGGGCCATTGACGAATGGCTCTCCGTCTACATCTTTACGATATTGAAATTTGAATTGGTCAAACTCTGCCTGATCCAAATCGATATCTGATACGGTAACTGGAAGCATATTATCTGAAGTGTTATTCACGAGCCAATCATCTCCTGGAGAGAATATTGTCAAATCCTGACAGGTCTTGACAAACTCTACGCTTAGTTTTTGTCTTGAGAAAAATTCGGCTCTTCCCGGGTCATTAGCTATGATATCATTGATATCTAAACCTAGCCCTTCTGCTCTTTCCATCTCGCATGGTGCAAATAACTCCAACTCTAAATCTGTATAGACATATGCATCTGGCCCTCTCTCAATAGTCACTACTACTTCTTCGCTCTTATTGGCTTTTAGGAAAATACTCACTGGTGCTTCGTTTCCATTGATAAGGACAGTAGCTCCATTCGGGTTACTCTCCTGCAGAACGCCTATTTCGAAAAACTGATCTTCAGAAGTCTCGGCATTGTTGGCAAGTGACAACCTGAATACCCCTGGTTCATCTTCCGGTACATCTGTCAGGCTGGTTGCAGAAATTGGGGTAATTCCAGCGGCAATTCTGTTTCTGGTGCCGGGTTCCCATGGGCACATGGACTCACCAGCCACCAAATCAAATACTGGCATACCTTGAGCATCCGTTTTGATATCCACCGTAAAACTATCCCCTATGTCATCGTCATTGAGGCTGTAACCTACCGTCTTTGAGGTGCTTTTTTGACTTGATTTGGTATATCCTTTTTCGTTGGTCCTTGCAGAGGATACACCTAATGAAAAACCAATTCCATCTACTGTAATACCCGTACCAAGCGCTACTTCTGTGCTGAATGCATCAGACACCTGCATACTGCTGGCAGAAGACTCAGATGAAGAAATTGACTGCTCATACTCCAGACCAGCGCTAAAAGAGATGTTTTCCTTAAACTGTGCAGCTGATTTAAGACTTTCATTGTAAGCAAGGATGGACTTCCATTGCTGAGCCGACTGATTATCGTCGATCTCCTCCAATCCCGGAATCACATTGGATTCTATGAACTTTTCATTGTAAATGTAAGTCGTAGCAAAGCCTGTTGGCAAGATCATCACCACATCGTTGAGCTCTAACTGACAAGTGGTGGTATTGATATCTACAACGCGATTCGTACCAACGAGGACATTGAACCCACCACCTACAAATACATCTCCTTCTCCATCACTCAGTAAATCATTGTCAGTGGTCTTAAACACTTCCGATGATGTCAAACAAGTTTCATATTCCAGTTCAGTACCAAAACTGTTGACTGATGATCCTCCAATGCTCATATCTAGGGTGACGTCTATCTCCGTCTCTTTCGAAATGAAAAATCCGGTAGATAGCGTAATATCAGGTCCCATGTGGGCAGTAAATTCAGTCCCAGTCTCGTTCGTCTTGGTGTAGTTGAAAGAGGCCGTATTACACACTTCCTGATTCTGCTCCAAATAGGCATAACTGCCATCCCCTGGGGGGTCTCTCAAAATGATCAATGGTAACTGAGGCGTAGTAGTCTCAAAAGTGCTCGTCAGTGTTTTATACCCTAAGACTATAACACTCCCAAATCCCGTTGCTTCTGCTCCATTGGTGTCTTTTCCAGTCACTGAGATGGTCTTGTTATAAGGGTCAGCCAGGTTGGGTACACCTGCTTTGAAAGAATAAACGCCATATCCTCCCGATATATCAACAGTATCTCGAGGAGAAAAATCACTGATGTTGTCCTCCACATAGGCAATACCAGCGTCTAATACACAGGTGTCTGAACCATAAACCTGATATAATTCAATTTTCATATCATATTCATTGCTCTGATTGAGCAAAGTGGCCGTTTTACCATCAAGTTGAATATCACAATCATTGTCTTCAGAGTCTTCGAAAGTCATTCTCACCTGAGTTTCAGAATTGTAAACAAACGATATAGAATCATTCTCATCTCGGACATCCACTGTCACAGCGCCACTGAGATCGAAGCTAGATTGTATTTGAGTATTACTATGGTCGACTATAGATACCTCATACTGTAGGGGTGGGAGATTGTTTAGCTCAAAAGCTCCGGTAGTGGCATCTAATGCTACCCTCTTTTCATAGCAACCATCTATAGATACAGCTCTCACATCGGCTGTTCCGGTAGGAAAAAGGCACTCTCCTCCACCTACCAATCCCTTGATCTGTCTGGTAGTCGTGACTTCAAATTTCAGCCCAGATATAGGTCTGACCACTTGAGGCAGCTCTATGAACCCTGGATTCATTGTCAACCCTTCCGCTTCTGCTGATAAGAATATGTTTCTTAGCCCTGGCTCAAGCTCCACACTGAATTTTCCTTCTTCATCAGTAAATACTGGTGGTACAATAGACTCTCCATTGATCTTCATTTCTATACCCTCTGCAAAACAATCTGCATTGGCATACTTCACAAAGCCGCTCATCCCCAGCTGGCTGATATCCGTAAAATCTACCCTATCCACAGATGTATTGCTCGGATCAAGGGAAGCATTTCGACTATTGGGATCAAAATCGTGCGTGAAAAACTCAACGCTCAAAGGAATATCATCGCCGTTCCAATTGGCCACCAAAGTTTCGTCCGAAGAGACTTGAGTTTCCTGATAGTTTTTAAGCTCTCCTGTGAGTCCGTTTGGAGATGAGTCCGAAATAATCGTGCCTCTTCCTTCACCCAACATCCAGTACGCCGATATCCCCAGGTCTCCGTTTGCGTCTACAATACCCTGCTCATTTCCTTCTATAATTTGATTCAAGGTAGCGTTGACCTGTGTCTCTGTGCGAGCATAATTCCACAATCGGATCTCATCTAATCCACCACCGAAGTAATCTGATCCTGCATTAGTAGCTATGGGGTCGGACCGACCAATGACCATCCTTGTTAGGACGTTGGAGATGGCTCCATCTGTGGTGGTACCGATGCTCTCTCCATCTATGTAGACTTCCACGTTGGCACCATCATGAACAACCGCATAGTGATACCAAAACTCATCGTTATACTTCTCTGTGCTCGTAATGGTATTGAGACTACCTGAGAATCCTGCGCTTGCGTAAAACTCTCCTGTCGATTGCAATCCAATTTGTAGCATCACTTCATTGGATGACTCCTTTGTAGCCTCATATATTACCATATTTTGACCTTCGGCACTGGTCTTAAACCAGCCTTCTAGCGTGAAAGCATCATCATACTCCAGACGTTCCAGTTGATACGAAATAAAATCATCCGTACCATCAAAATCCAGAGAATATCCGATAGAGGTTTCTTTAGATAGTGAAACACTAAAGGTCTGTCCACTTCCGTAGAAAACTCCTTTTATGAGATAGTCACCCCCTTCATCGGTGTAGGCACCGAGCTGAGCCGGAGAAATGAAATCTGAGCGCGTCACCGAGCAGATATATCCATGATTTCTATCATCCACATCTTTCTCAGCAAAGTCAAAGATTTTTTCGCTGTACTGTTCGTCAAATTTCCAGTAAGACTGAAGGTTCGATTCTTCGCCTGTTAGGGTGATGTCTTTATACTTTCGGATGTCTGCCCGCTCGCGTCCTATGGTCCAGATTCTGAAATCATCCAGAAAGCCAGAATAGTAACCCGAATATTGATTAGGTCCATCTTTACCTATTTCGATTTCTGCTATTTTGGAAATCGATTCGGTGACATCCGTCTCAGCTACACGATTGCCATCGATGTAGAGATAAACTTTGGCCGTGTCATATACCGCCGCAAAATGACGCCATTTTCGGTCAAACGAAGTGAGGTTGTACCCATCTTTCGTCACCAACTCCAAACCATCACCATCCGCATTGCCGTCATGGTAATAATGCATCTTACCATCTGCGTCTAGCGAAATCTTAATCATCGGTACAGTAGTGCCAGAATCAACCGCTACGAAGATGGTCTGATCCTTAACCTCTACATTTCTCCACCAACCTTCTATGGTATAGTAATCTCCAAACTCATAAGATTGGTCAACAAAATACATATAATCATCTGTGCCGTCCATGTCGAGTGAGCGCCCCAAGTTGGGCGACAATACCACTTTGACATCTTCCACAGGCGCGCCATTGCGTGTTTCTACCTTACCGGTGACACGCCCATTTGGATTTAGAAAACCAACTACTTCTATTGGCTTAGCATCCCCTAGAGAATTGGATGTGACAATGCCGTAAGTATAGAATTCGCCAGGGAAAACGTTATAATCCACATACGTCGTTTGGCTGATAGGCACGCTGGTAAGTAGCTTGCCATTCCTGTAGATTTTGGTTGTCTCTCCAGTAACTGCCGGGCCTTTGTAGTCGTCTACCACTACCCACTCAACCTCTATTCTATCTACGTATTCTCCTTCGCTAGCCGCTGACCTTGGTCCCTGTGGCTCCAAAAGATAATGCCCCCAGAAGCCTGTTCTGGAAGAAATACCCTGATTGAAGCTACCAGAAGCCCCAACATATGGCTGACCGATAGTGACTTGTACACTACCATCATCGTTAGACACATAGGGAACTGCCCCTCCATTGAATGTCACATTGGAGATGCTGAAATTGATTTCATCCTTACAGTCTACTTGTGCACTTATCTGTGTGGCTCCTCCCAAGAGCAGCAGCACACCGAGCGCGTGTCTCACTTGCTTTTTCATAATGATCAAATTTTGAAGTGAGATTGATTAGTTCTTTCCTACTAAAGTCGCATCAGCCTTATCCTCGCCCAGGAGTATATTGACCTTAGCTTCTAGTGAATTGAGTCTCTCCAGTTGTTTTCTCAACTTGGCATTTTCTACTTCCAACTCAGATATGCGAGCCTCCTGATCTGCTGTTCGCTTGGCTAACTCCTGAGTGGCAGATACGTTGAGCATGGAGATGGCATCATAGTCTACAGTATGGAAATCATCTACCTCCTGACCATAGACGAATATGCTATCAGGGTTTTTATCGAATGCTACTGTGAAAGATCTATCTCCCAATACTCCATCTACTTCCAAAAGCACCTTTTGATCGTCGATGAATAATTGCACCTTATCTCCCGTATTTAGTTGATGGGTATCATGAAGACTTATTTTCAAACTTCCATTTGAATAAGTAACTCTTTTGGGGACTTCATAAATGTTTGGTATCACATTAGTGCTCTTAGTAACAGCCTGTGGGAAAATGGCTGCCACTTCTTGAGCGATTACTTTCTTCTCTACTTTATCGCCGTGTTGAACCTTATCGATGAAAGCATAATCGGTAATTGTAATTTGATTAAGTAAGTCAAGATCAGAATCATTATCCGATCTGGCAATAACTTCCTTTATTCGTTTGTCTGATGCTGTGACAAAGCCTAACCCTCCATAGTTTCCATCCGCCCAAACAGAAAAAGGAGCGAAGTAACCAGAATTCCCACCGTTGGCGTTAGGCCAATCGATAATTGCTCCAGAATTTCCAGATGAACCACTCCATGAATACGCTACGTTGGTACTTACGCTTGGAGAATTGGCTATGACCAATCGCGCCTGTGTAGGAGTACTGGTCCCAATACCAACATTTCCACTAGTAGGTTGTAGTACTAATCCTCCTCCGCCGGTATTCTCAATGATTGTCCCAGTCCCTCCAGCACTTGTAGGCCTTACTATGAGATTGCTACTACCATGTTCTACGAAAATGCTTTTTTGGTCAGTACCATCAGTCTGTATCTCTAACCTGGTTGTTGACGGAATACGGCCAATACCTACATTTCCCTCATTGTTAATAGTCATGACATCATTGTTATCCCATATATTACCGATTCGTAGATCGTCATTGATGGCTTCCATAAACCAATACTCGGTTGTTGTAGCACTGCCGTCACCATCATGATCAGCAGCCTTAAAGAAGTTCACTCTTCCTCCTGCATCTTCTCCCGTACCAGCTCCATATAGATCAATCCACCCTCTAACCTCATCATCCTTGCCTACAATGATGTTTCTTCCAGCATGTACCGCTTCTCCACTAGGGTTAAGGTGTAAGGTTGAATTTGATGCATCATTTTGTGCAACAATAGAGGTGTCGTTAATCTCTAAATGCTTAGCTGAAATTGCTCCAACACTCAAATTACCATTATTGTCAATAGCAGCCTGATTCACTCCATTGATTTGAAAATTGATGTTTCCGGTATTGTCACCATCATTATCTGCATTGATATTGATACTGGATGGATTCAAAAGTCCTGATGCCGGACCTGAAAAATTTGCCGTATTCAATGAGGTACCATCGTTGAACACGATACGCCCGTCAGGACCTTCCAGCTTCACTCCTCCTTGCTTGATGACGAGGGAGTCTTTGGCAAGCACAATATTTCCTGTGGATGGAAATTTATTGTCTTGTCCCAAGATAGCCTTAGCGTATGGATATACCGTCAAGGCAATTCGTGGAGTCATCTCTGCAAAGTTCTCTACCGTCACTCCTACATAGTAGGTCTTATCAAACGCCAGCCCATCAAGAGAGGTGTTCTCGCCCAAGTTGGCCTGGAAGACACCATGCTTGGTTTTCAGACTGGTATAGGTATCTGACCATAAGGCAGTGCCACCTGTAGAAACGTCATAAATCTTGAATGTGACTGAATACGAGCCATCATTCATAGAGCTTCCGTTAGGGTCTCTCAGGACTCCCTGTATAGAGATGGTCTGTGCCATGGCTACAGACCCGATGAATAAAAGCACTGCTGCGGCTAAGTGTTTGGAAGTACGACCTAGCTCTTTTGAAAGTAAATAGACGAATTGTTTCATGGTATTAGCGATTACTGGATAGTATAAAGATTTCAGTTTTGTGTGAATTTGAACTATATCAAGATCAATTTGAATTCGACCAAGTTATTGCCATTCCATTATCAAATTCTTGCCAATCTTTATCTCATTTCGGCCAGTGCTATATGATTCAATGCGCCTAAAAAAGTCAAAAACACATCCAAATGAGGATGATAACAGGGTTCAACTTAAATCGATAGGCTTGCATCTACACCTAGCTACTATACTGTGAATTTTTGATGATCATTGATTTTCATCCTACTTTTAGCTTTGATGAGCCTTCGGTACTTCCTTCTACTTATATGCTTTTCTGTATCTATACATCTCTCAGTGGCTGGTGAGCGATTGGGGTTTCAAGATTTTGAAATCTACCCTGATACAGAGGACCTAAGCTTCCAAGAGCTCCTAAGGCTTGAGCGAAATGGAGCAATTGCTTTTCATGAATATGATGGCCTTTCTCCTGCTGTAAATTACTATTGGATCAAAGTTGATTCTGAACTTCTAAAATATGGCGACTACCTACTGCTCTCTAATTACTTTGAGCGCATAGAAGGATATCACAGTGAAGATCCTATGCCTTTCTCTCTTGCTGGTAGCTTGATTGAAATGAAAGACCGCCAATACAAAAAGGGGTTCTACAGGAGTGTGCTTTCCATTCCACCAGAAAAGCAAACAATCTATATCAAGCTCATAAGTGAAGGAGGCAACTCTATCGCCAGCAGGTCTCTGTCGCACCTTGAGGTAATCAGCGAAGAAGAACTAGAAAATCAGTCAGATCTAATATCGACCGTGTTCACCCTACTGACAGGAATGGAGATTATCATTCTGATTATCAATCTGTTTTTGATCTATCTCAAACCAAGTAGAACGGGAATTTTCTATGTCTTCTTCATCCTAACGGGAATGTTACTTGTGATTTTTAACACGCAAGTATTCATTCATCAACTAGGCATACCCGTCTTTGTGGGCCACTTTGTAGAAATAATACTAGGAGCGGTCATAGTCGTAAGTTTCAATCAATTTTCGGTTTACTTTCTCAATGCCAAAAGGCACTCGAAATGGTTACATAGGGTACTGACATTCCCAATTTATATCCCGGTTCTTTTATCGATTTGGTATCAAAACGGATACTATTTCCCTTTACTAGCTACAGTATATTTTCTAGTTAGCTTGTGTTTCATTGGCCTACTTGTCTGGAAGGCTTGGGAGAATGATCCGAAAAATGCCAGGACTTTTGTAATTGCAAATGGTTTCTCGATAGTAGCCGCTATCATCATGACACTTGCGCTCAAGGACATTATTCCCCATCATTTTCTTACTACCAATGTTGTTTTTCTTGGTTTCATCTTCAGAGACACACACTTTACCATCAATCTGGTCACGCGCTATTTTCATCTGCAAAAAGACGCAATGGTGCACGAGGCATTGATAGAAAAACTAGAAGAAGACAAACAGTCACTTAAGCGAATCGAACAACTCAAAACACAATTTTTCAACAATGCTTCGCATGAACTCCGAACACCATTAACGCTAGTGCTATCGCCTTTGGAACAGACGCTCAAGGACGAGTCTCTTTCCGAACCCATCAAACGCGAGTTGGCACTATCGCTCAACAACGGAAAATATCTACTACAGCTCATCAACGAAATGCTAGATCTGGCTAAGCTAGATCATGGAAAACTGGAGCTACTGAGACAACCAACTGATGTAGTGGAAGTAGTCAAAAACATCAAGGAAAATTTCCGCTCATTTGCCAATACGCGAAAGCAGACGCTATTTATCACGCACTCCGAAGAATCTATCATGGCTATGTTAGACCATGATAAATTCGAGAAAATCATGATCAATTTGATTTCCAATGCAATCAAATACAGCGATCAACAAGGGAAGATCTTCATCGAATTAAACCCTGAAGGTGAAGATCTTGAAATTAGGTTGACAGATGAAGGGGTGGGTATCAGACCAGATGATCTACCCAATATTTTTAATCGCTATTTTCAGTCGGGAGAAATAGATCAGACAGGGGGCACTGGTATTGGGCTAGCCATCGTAAAGGAGTTTGTAGAGCTGCACGGTGGTACGGTGACTTGTACGAGTACTATAGGACGTGGAACTACTTTCACACTACGTTTTCCTAAAGTGATTCCTCACGATCAAAAAAACATTAGGATAGCATCCACTTTAGATTTAGATGAGACCAAGCAAACATTACTTTTAGTAGAGGATCATATGGAAATGAGCGGCTATCTGAAGGAAAAACTCAATGAATTCAATGTGGTCAGTGCTTCAAATGGGGAAGAAGCCTGGAATCAGCTTCAAAATGGACTTGTTCCAAGCCTTATTCTGACTGACTATATGATGCCCGTGATGAATGGATATGAGTTTGCCCAGAAATTAAAGTCCGAAAAGAAATACAAAGACATTCCTATAATTTTTCTCTCAGCCAGAACCCTCTCAGAAGACAAGGTGAAAATCCTAAATCTGGGAGTCGATGATTATATAATCAAGCCTTTTGACTTAGATGAACTAAAAGCACGTATTTTCAATGCGCTAGAAGTAAGCGAAAAACGCAGAGAGCAGCTTGCTGAAGGAACCGACCATTTTATTGAAGAGAACGAAAGTAGTTTCAAACTTGATTTGGATAGATATATCCATGAAAACATTGCTGTGGCAAGCTTATCCAATGCTACACTCGCCAATCACTTTTCTTTAAGCGAACGAAACTTAAATCGTCGTGTGAAGTCCGTGGCGGGTAAAAGCCCCGCATCCTATATCAAAGAGCTGCGTTTGCAAAAGGCCCGATTACTACTAGAAACCAATTCTGAAATGTCAGTTTCTGAGGTGGCATACACTTGTGGACTTGATAATCTCGCTCACTTCAGTCAGTCATTTAAAAAGCGGTTTGGAAAACTGCCTAGTCAATACAAGGAATGAGCCTTCTGAGAAATTTTATATGTCCCATGCAATTCTTTGGGGTTCTTGTCACTATTTTACACGATTGAAAAATACCAGCACATCTAAAATTACCGTTCACAACAAACTCGAGAAGCGTCTTTTTGAGTATATCAACCTCATTCTATTCTTTCTAGGTAGCTATTTGGCAGTACAAGCCTATTGGAAAATAGAGGGGCATCTTGACATAGCCATAGCGGATTTTGTCCTTGCACTTCTTGGTTTAGCGTTTTACATCTTGTCGAGAAAAGGATATTTCCAGATGCTAAGGATTCCCTTCATCGGTCTCATCATTCTCACGCTCATTTATTTTTGGTTCAGTGTAGGTGGATACAAAGGCAATATGGCCATAGGCGCCAGTATGGTAGGAATTATAGCCATTACACTTTGTCCTAAAGAATTCAAACCACACTGCCTAATCATTTTTTGTGGCTTACTCATAGTCTTGACGGTCATTCAAGCCCTGGCACCAGACACCATCAAACCCATCCCGGCTAGCGAAAGCATCCGACCAATAACTTTTGTAATGCTGTCCCTAGTGACGCTTTACATTTCTTTTCATATCAAAAGCCAATACGATAGTGATCGAGATCTGATGGTAAATCAAAACATAGAACTCGAAACGCTGAACACAAAACTTAGTCGTACCAATGAAGAACTTCAGGAAACCATCAGCAAATTAAATGATGCCAAAAACCACCTGATTCAGTCAGAAAAGATGGCTTCCGTAGGCCGAATCACGTCCGGGTTGGCGCATGAACTCAACAACCCGATGAACTATGTGGCAGGGAGCATCATGCCTATCAAAAACAACTTATCTGAAATCAAAGAACGCATACCCTCCGAGACAGTAGAATCATTATCTAGCCAATTTGAAGAGGTAGAACTTTTACTTAACAATATAGCTGAGGGTTCGTCCAAAATCTCCTCCGCCATTTCCAATTTAGTCAAGGTGTCCCCTCAAAAGGACTTTTCGAATTACAATAAGTTTGATCTCTCTGAAGCCATAGAAGAAAAACTGCACCAGTTTGGTCAGAAATGGCCCGATCTCAATTTGAAGTTCCAGATTACTCCGGGTATAGTCATCAATGGTAGAGAGCTAGAGATCATCCAGGCTTTCAAATATCTCATGGAAAATGCCATAGACGCCACAAGATCACTGAGCAATCCCACAATAGAAGTGAAAGTAAAAGCTGAGGATAACACAGCTATTCTTGAGGTACTCAACAATGGCGCACCTATCGAAGAACATGTGGTAGCCAAAATGTACGAACCCTTTTATACAACTGACGATACCGGGGAGCGACTAGGGCTAGGGCTATATTTTGTCTATAGTATTGTTGTAAAGCATAGCGGCAAGTTGATCTATGGCAGAGTAGAGGATAATACATGCTTCATGCTCAAATTCCCATTGAGCTAACCGTCTATCACATTAGGGATTTGATGCAGCATAAATCTTCTGTGTCTCATATCAATTTGATTTAACTTGAAGACACACAATTCAACCCTTGCACTATGAAAGCTCTTTTCTTGACACTGCCATTAGTCCTTTTGTTTTCTCGTCCAGAAGCATCCCTTTCCGAGAAGCCCTCGAATCGATTAGATAATAATATAGCCAAATGCCATAGCACAGTACAGACTTTTGCAGCTCTTGCGGATGACCCTGCTTTCGGAAAGATTCATTTGGATCCAGAAGAGTACGTATTGCAAAATGCGAAAGGAAAAATGATCACCTATGATGTAAAGGACGGTGAGCAGGCAAACGCATATTACGTGCCTGCAAAAAAGAAAAGCAATGAATATTTATTCGTCATTCACGAATGGTACGGGCTGAATGAATTCGTGAAATCACAATCCGATATCTTCTCTGATAGATTTAAAAATATGAACATCATCGCCCTAGACCTCTATGATGGAAATGTAGCTGATAACAGAGAGGATGCTAGGAAATACATGCAGTCAGTAACCACCGAGCGTGCCATGGCCATCATTGCAGGAGCACAAGCATTTGCCGGGGAAGATGCTGACATATTTACTGTTGGGTGGTGCTTTGGTGGCGGATGGTCCTTGCAGTCAGCCATCGAGTTGGGTGATCAAGCCAAAGGAGCAATCATGTTTTATGGCATGCCCGAAAATGACTTGGAGCGTCTCGGCACTTTGAAATGTGATGTGCTAGGTATATTCGCAACCAAAGATCGATGGATTAATCAGGAGGTGGCTGATAAGTTCGAGACCAATATGGCAAAGATTCCTAACCAACTAACATTGAAGTCTTACGAAGCAGACCATGGTTTTGCTAACCCTAGCAACCCGATCTATGACGAAGAAGCCGCAACGGATGCTTATCAGCAAATGGCAGATTTTATTGCTGCCAGGAGATAAATAGGAGTTGAACTTATCCACAATATGAGTTTCATTCCTGATCTTAAGAATGCTATACCTCTCGAAAAGCGAGTTTTCAAATCCGTATGCCTGATCATGTTTGTGCTCATGTCATATCTGGGGGGCCAGGCGTTGTGGCTGTTCGGCATTACGCCTCTCTCTATCATTGAAATCTTGATGGCTCTTCTGGGTGTTCTCTTCCTTTTGCTTTCGAATAAAGGATATTTTCACAGACTAAGGTGGATTCTTATTACAATACTAATCTGTTGTTGCCCTTATTTTTGGGTATCACTTGGAGGATATTATGGTTCTATGAGAGTAGGAATAATTATGGTAGGGATAATTGTTGTCCTGCTATCATCCAAGAATAGAAAATTTACCCTCTTCATTTTCTTCTATGTGTTGGTAGTCACACTTCATCTTATCCAATACCACTATCCCGAGGTGATTGTAAAAAGTAATCTGAACATTGAAAATGCGTTTTTCAATAACATCGTATATGTGACCGCAATTCTATATGTAATGCTGCTTACAAAATCGGAGTATGATAAAGAAAGAAATAGGACTGATAAAAAAAATGAAGATCTCATATCACTAAATCATAGTCTAGCCGAGTCAAACGAGGAATTAAAAATAACTCTAGATAAATTAACCGCCACACAAAGCCAGCTTATAGAATCTGAAAAAATGGCCTCAGTAGGGAGGATGACCTCAGGGCTTGCACATGAACTTAATAATCCCCTTAACTACGTTTCTGGAGGGATCATACCAATCCTCAATAATATTGTTGAAATCAAATCATTATTAGATGAGTCAACTTTTAAGAAGGCAAGTGCCAGTTTCGAAGAGTTGGAAATCCTCTTGAAGCATGTAGGAGAAGGTTCATCTAAAATATCATCCGTTATAGACAACTTGGTACGCGTCTCAGCTGGGCAACAAGGAAAAGGCTATCAAAAATTTGATTTCTCATATTTCCTCGAAGAGTTAATTAGCACTTACAGTAAAGGTCATCCAGAAATTGAATTAATCAAGGATATCCAGCCTGCACTCATCGTTAAGGGTCAAGCTCTTGAAATCATTCAGGCGATTAAGGTTATTCTAGACAATGCACTAGAGGCAAAAAGAGGAAATACTCAAACGAAAATTTCTGTCTCTCTAAAAAGTTCCGAAAATGCCGCGCTACTTACTATTGGCAATAATGGAGCGGATATAGAGAAAGCGGTGGTTGACCATATATTTGATCCCTTTTTTACAACCAAAACAGACCAAAAGCACCTTGGTTTGGGACTTTATTTCGCATATGGGGTAATCAAACGTCATGGAGGAAGTATCACATATCAGCGCAAGTCTGAAGAAACCTATTTTATGCTGAACGTTCCTCTTTGCTGAAA
This sequence comes from Cyclobacteriaceae bacterium, assembly GCA_049115815.1. Lineage (GTDB taxonomy): Bacteria > Bacteroidota > Bacteroidia > Cytophagales > Cyclobacteriaceae > Marinoscillum. The sequence goes on from JAGDZO010000004.1 coordinate 38,881, forward strand.
ACCAGAATTAGTAGAAACCCTCATTCAGAAGACGAAATTCTCATTTCTTTTCCTTCTAGGTTCTACTACCTTTACTGCTATGAGTGACAACAAAAAATTATTCCTCCTCGATGCAATGGCACTCATTTATAGAGCCCATTTTGCATTGAGCAAAAACCCAAGAATCACGTCAACAGGGCTGGACTCGGGAGCTATTATGGGTTTCACCAACACCTTGTTGGAGATCATCAACAAGCAGAAGCCATCTCATATCGGCGTAGCATTTGATACGCCCGCTCCTACCTTCAGACATGTGGAGTTCCCAGAATACAAGGGCACACGTCAAGCACAACCTGACGAAATCAAAGTAGCCATCCCCTATTGTAAACAAATAGTCAAAGGCTTTAACATCCCGATTTTAGAGTTGGATGGTTTTGAAGCAGATGATGTGATCGGAACTCTAGCCAAGAAAGCTGCAAAGGAGGGGTTCGAAGTGTACATGATGACGCCAGACAAGGATTTTGCTCAGCTGGTAGAAGAGAACATCTTCTTGTACAAACCAGCCTATATGGGCAATGCTGTGGACATATTGGGTATACCAGAAGTCCTCGTCAAATTTGACATACAAGAGGTAGATCAAGTACGAGATGTCCTTGGGCTCAAAGGTGATGCGGTAGATAATATCCCTGGAATCCCTGGTGTGGGAGACAAGACTGCCTCTAAACTTCTCAAAGAATATGGCTCAGTAGAGAACATTGTAGCCAATGCTGATCAGCTAAAAGGCGCTCTTCAGAAGAAAGTCACTGAATTCGGTGAGCAAGGTATCTTCTCCAAGAAACTCGCGACCATCAATATCGAATCCCCAATTGATTTTGATGAAGAACAACTCAAATTATCTGATCCGATTGCTGAGATATTGAATCCTCTTTTTGAAGAGCTTGAGCTACGCACCATCTCTCGAAGAGTCTTTGGTGAACCTGCCGCAGATAGTGAAGCCGGACAGCTTGGTTTATTCGGTGCTGCACTTGATAGCGCTCCGACGAAAGAAAAGTTGGAAGACAAAAAGGCCAATTACCATCTGGTAAGCACTAAGGAGGAGCGCGCTGCACTCATCGAGAAACTTGCCAAACAGAAGGAGTTTTGCTTCGATACAGAGACCACCAGTCTAGAGTCTGTAGAGGCTAAACTGGTGGGAATAGCCTTTAGCTACCAAAAAGGTGAAGCCTACTATGTGCCCGTCCCAGAAGATGATGCTGAAGCACAGGCTGTGGCCAATGAGTTCAAGGACCTGCTGGAAAATGAAAAATCTATCAAGATCGGGCAGAACCTCAAGTACGATATGCAGATCCTCCGCAATTATGGAGTATCGCTCAACGGAGAGATTTTTGACACCATGTTGGCTCATTACCTCATAGACCCTGAGACGGCTCACAATATGGATGTACTAGCAGAGAATTATCTCAACTACACGCCTATTTCTTACTCAGAATTGGTCGGGAAAGGCAAGGCGGCAAAGAAGCTGCGAGATATAGATATTGAGTTGGTGAAGGACTATGCATGTGAAGATGCTGACATCACCTATCAGCTGAAGGAAAAGTTGGAGAAAGAAATCAAGGAACTAAAGCTGGAAAAACTACTTGATGATATCGAAGAGCCATTGTCTTACGTGCTCGCGGATATGGAGTATGAAGGCGTGAAAATAGATGAGCCTGCGCTTGCAGCCATGTCTAAGGAACTGGAAACGGAAAGCCTCCGCGCACAAACGGAGATTTTCGAAATAGCCGGCACAGAGTTCAATATTGGGTCTCCAAAACAATTGGGAGAAATCCTTTTTGACAGACTCAAGCTGGTAGAGAATCCCAAAAAAACCAAAACGGGTCAGTACGCCACGGGTGAAGAGATTCTCTCTAAGCTGGCAGACGAACATGAGATTGCTGACAAGATTCTAGAATTTCGTGAATATCAAAAACTTAAATCAACCTATGTAGATGCCCTGCCCAAAATGGTAAGTGAAGTAGATGGTAGAGTGCATACGGACTATAGGCAAACAGTGGCTGCCACGGGTCGATTGAGCTCCAACAATCCCAATCTTCAAAACATTCCAATAAGAACCGCAAAAGGTCGGGAGATCAGAAAAGCTTTTATACCAAGGAGTGAAGATTACCTCATCATGGCTGCCGATTATTCTCAGATCGAGCTTCGGATCATGGCATCTGTCTCTGGTGACGAGGGTATGACACAAGCATTCAAAGACGGTGTGGATATTCACTCCAATACAGCAAGTAAAGTTTTCAAAGTCCCATTGGACGAAGTGGATCCGAGTATGCGCCGAAAAGCAAAAGAAGTCAACTTCGGAATCATCTATGGGATTTCTGCATTTGGCCTAAGCCAGAACCTAAATATCTCCAGAGGAGAAGCCAGCGAAATCATAGAGGCCTACTTTACGGAATTTCCAAAGGTGAAAGCCTACATGGATAACGTCATAGAGCAAGCCAGGAAAGATGAGTTTGTAGAGACCATATTGGGCAGAAGAAGATATCTGCGAAACATCAACGCTAAGAACTTCACCATGCGTGGATTCGCAGAGAGAAATGCCATCAATGCCCCTATACAGGGAAGTGCGGCTGATATGATTAAGCTCGCCATGATCAACATTCAAAATTGGATGAAAGCAGAAAAGTTGAAATCCAAGATGATCATGCAAGTGCATGATGAATTGGTGTTTGATGCTCACAAAGAAGAGATGGAACTGCTCAAAACCAAAGTAGATGAATTTATGCGCACAGCTATGGTGCTGGATGTGCCAATGGAAATAGGAATCGGTCAAGGTAACAATTGGCTGGAAGCTCACTAATAATGACCATGAACGAAGACAAAGTCCCAAGCCTGAGCGACATCAAAAGAGCTCATCAAAGAATAACTGGTCTCATCACAGAGACTCAAGTGATGACTGCCAATACCATTGACGAAATGACTGGTTGCAAAGTCTATTTCAAATGTGAAAACTTCCAGAAAGTAGGAGCCTTCAAGATGCGTGGCGCGGCGAATATGATCATGGGGTTCAGGCCAGAAGACCGGGTCAACGGATTTGCGACACACTCATCCGGTAACCATGCCCAAGCCGTAGCCCTTGCAGCAAGCCTTGCCGGCACCAAGTCTTACATAGTCATGCCAAAAAACAGCTCGAAGGTAAAAATCAGAGCTACCAAGCACTATGGAGGTGAAGTCATCCTCTGTGAGCCAAACGACAAGTCAAGATCTGAGACTTGTGACAGCATCATACAGAAAACAGGAGCCATTTTTGTCCCTCCTTTTGATGATCATAGGATCATTGCTGGGCAGGCTACCTGTGCTAAGGAGTTTATAGAAGAGGTTACCTCGCTCCAAGTGATCATGGCGCCAGTAGGTGGTGGAGGACTGGCCGCTGGCACAGCACTAGTAGCCAAATATCTTGACCCAAATATGGAAGTAGTATTGGCTGAGCCTGAGGGAGCAGATGATACCTACCAATCATTCAAAGCTGGCAAAATCATTCCTAATAAGGAGGTCAACACCATAGCCGATGGGCTGAGGACTACCATAGGTACGCGGAACTTTGCGATCATCAAAGACAATGTCAAAGAGATACTCACCGTGACCGAAAAGGAAATCATAGATGCCATGCGCGTCATTTGGGAACGTATGAAGATCATCATTGAGCCTTCTTGTGCAGTTCCTTTTGCAGCATTGCTAAAAAACAAAGAGCAGTTCAAGGGTAAGCATATGGGCATTATCTTGACAGGAGGGAATGTCTATTTGGAGAATCTTCCGTTCTAAACATTATCTTTAGTGTTCTGCTAAAACTCTGCCGTGAAAAGACAATTTTTTGTAGTTGCTAATCCTGCCTCTGGCAACAGTAAGAAGCTAGATCATATTCTCAACGAGCTGGTTGACTTCTTCTCAGACAATAAGTTGAAATACGAGGTTTTCCTCACGCAAAAGTCCGGCAATGCTTGGAAAACGGTGGCTGAAAACCTGGATTCATCCTTCACAGATTTGGTAGTCATAGGCGGGGATGGTACGATCAATGAAGCCATCAATGGACTGAAACATGACATCCCTGTCTCGGTCATCTCAAACGGCACAGGCAATGATTATATCAAAATGCTCAACATAGGGAAAACGCTTGCGGAGCAGATTCAGGTGCTGGCAAGGGGCCGAATCATTGCTGTAGATGTGGGCGTTTGCAATGGCCGCAAATTTCTGAATGGTGTAGGTGTAGGCTTTGATGGACAAATAGTAGCGGACATGCTAGGCAAGAAGTCGATTCTAGCAGGGCCCGCTAAGTATTACTACCATGTGCTGAGCATATTGGCTACATACAAGTCCCGCCTTTTCAACTATCAAGTGGATAGCACCAAAAAATCCAAAGATCTCATCTTGCTCTGTGTGGCCAAAGGATCTACTTTCGGTGGAAGCTTTGTACTCACCCCCGATGCAAAACTTGACGATGGCAAACTCCACGTATGCGAGATCGGAAGACTAAGTGGGATCAGTAGGTTCCTTAATATCCACAAGCTACAAGGAGGTACACACGGAAGTATGAAAGCAGTATCGCTCTACTCATGCGACAAGTTGAGTATTGAGGCCAACTCTCAACTTCATGCGCACATTGATGGTGAGGCCTTTGGCCAACCTCCGTTTGAATTCTCGGTATTGAAGAGCGCTGTAAGGTTTAGGGTGAAAGGTTGACATTTTTCAACCCTTCAACCCTGTTAGGGTTTTGAACCCTAACAGGGTGGATCGGCAACTAGCGCGGAACTTAGTTCCGTGCCATTTCCAAACTTTCCCAGACCAGCAATCTATTCAGACAGAGCTCGCAAGCAGCTAGCGAGTGAGGAAATGTCATGTTGAGTTTAACGAAACATAGACATTTCCGAGCTAACAGCACCCTGTCATTTTCTGGAGAAGCGCTGCGGAGACCGAGTCGCGCAGACCGAGTCACTGAGACCGGGTCGCGCAAATAAGGAATCTCTAGATTCTTAAGACCTCCGAGGTTTTGAAAACCTCGGAGGTCTCTGTCTACGCGACTCGATAAACCTCCGTCCTCAAGTTTTGTGGAATGACGATGAAGCTTTTCAACCCTGTTAGGGTTTGGAACCCTAACAGGGTGGAAGGGATAACGAATAACCTTTCCTACCCCTTCAACAACTCCCCCTTCTTTTTCAAATGAAGATAGACTCCCACCGCACCGGCAATCACCAGCAGTGAGATAAACTGAGAATGCGATAGCACATCTTCTATGATAAATCCACGCCTTACATCTCCTCGGAACACTTCAATCACCGACCGGCCAATAGCGTAAAGAATGATGTAAACCATGAAAAGTTGGCCATCAAACTTCTTGTGCCTTTTGACCATAATCAAGACAATCAATATGAGCAATATCATGGTGATTTCGTACAGAGGGGTAGGATGTAGCGCCACACCCAGTGGCTCTGCTTGACTCGCAAGATCAGTATAGGTCACACCCAAAATACTCTCTGTGGGCAGTCCATGGCAGCACCCCGCCAAAAAGCAGCCCATACGGCCGCACATATGTACCAAGCATGCTGTAATAGCTAATCTGTCCATCATTGGCCACACAGGCCACTTCTCCTTGCGGAAAAACCAAATGGTCACTGGTATCACGAACAGCAAAGAGCCGTAGAACACAAAACCCGTTCTGAAGCCTTTGATCATGCGAGATGGCTCGCTGAAATAATAACTCGGATCTTCAAAATAGAACAACAACTTACCACCTATAAATGCTGCCAAAATCACGAAAATAGCCAGACTCTGTACCTTCTCTGGCTCTATCCCCAATTCCTTTTTGACTGTGGTAGACATATAAAAATACCCAATGATAGCCCCTATCATGATCATGAACCCATAGCCATGAATGGTAAATCCGCCGATAGTAAATAATTCTGGATGCATCTTTTATTTGGTTTCTAGTATTGACTCATTATTATTTGAAAGGGTTGTCACCCTTGTTGACCGAGCTATCAAAGACTCTGATCGCTATCACATCTGCCACAGCGGTTACTTCATCATTTACAGAAGCTTCGCAAGTCATGACAGTCTTCTTTCCTTTTACTTCCGTCACTTTCGCACGAAGCGTAATAGGTTGATCATTAGGTGTCGGCTTAAGGTACTTGACAGTGATCGTGCCAGTTGCATATCTGTATTCTGGAGACGAATTTAGCGCCCTTTCTTCCCTTCGATATGCATCTGCCATGGCAGTACACATGCAGTGACAATCGATGATGGTTGCCATGATTCCTCCATTGAGAAGATTGGCCCAGCCATGATACTTTTCTTCCGAATTCCATACGCACACTGACTCCTCACCTTCCCAGTAACTTTTAACATGAAGCCCCTCATCATTGCGCTTACCGCAACCGAAACAAACGTTTTCGGGCATAAAATCTTGAAAATATTCCTTGTTCATAGGTCGTAGTTCTTGCTTTTGCGATTAGTATCCGCCATCTATGCGATAAATTTATTGATTTAATCACAACATACCCCACCCCATGATCCATACCCTTGACCTGCAGTTTCTCGGTCTTCAGGAGGCCATCGGTTCTTTCCTCATAGACACAAGTGACGGCCCTGTATTGATAGAAACAGGACCACACTCCACATTCTCCAGCTTGGAAACTGCCATTCGCAATTGCGGATATGAAGCGTCAGATATTAAGCACGTGTTTTTGACCCACATCCACTTTGATCACGCTGGTGCTGCTTGGGCATTCGCCAAACATGGCGCTAAGATATATGTTCACCCATTCGGCGCACCTCACCTGGCAGAGCCAAGCAAACTCTACAATTCTGCCAAAATGATCTATGGTGATGAAATGGAACGGCTCTGGGGCATCATGGAGAATATTCCGGCCGCTCAGCTCATATCTCCTGCCCACAATGAAACGGTGACAATAGGAGATCAATCATTCAAAGCACTACACACCCCTGGTCATGCCAAGCACCATATCGCGTGGCAATTGGGAGAAGTCATATTCACCGGAGATGTAGCCGGAGTGAAAATCGGTGATGGACCTGTAGTGCCTCCTTGTCCTCCTCCAGATATCAATCTTGAAGACTGGAACGAGTCTTTGGATATTATCCTCAAGGCTGGAGCGCAAAAACTTTACCTCACACATTTCGATGCAATAGACTCACCCGAAAATCATGTTGCTGAGTTGAGGGTGATCCTGGAAGACTGGGCACGGTGGGTAAAATCAAAATGGGAATCTGGCCTGACCGCAGAGGAAATCACCCCTGAGTTTTCTCAATACACCGCTGATCAACTAAGAGCCAAAGGCGTAGATGAACTTGGTGTGAAACAATATGAAGCCGCCAACCCAAGCTGGATGAGCGTAGCAGGGTTGATTAGATATTGGAAAAAGAAAAGTAGCTGATCAGTGAGATAAATCTTGCTCTCTGGTGACCCACATCATTATTTGAGACTAAATAAAAGTGTAGGTTCCAAGTAGAAAGCAAAACACTACAGTCATGAAAAAAATTCTCATTCCCACAGACTTTTCCGAGTGTGCCCACAACGCACTCGATGTGGCTATTTCCTTAGCCAAGAAATTTGATGCCGAACTGCACCTTTACCATTACCTCAACATTCCCATTGATTGGGTGCACTTGGACTTTGCCCAGAATACCATTTTTCCAGATATGTCTGACGAAAAGAAACAAGCCGAAGAACAGCTAAGTACCCTGATGTCAGAAGTAGAAAAAGAAGGCCTGGCATGCTCTACACACATCAACTTTGACAACTCTAGCGACGCGATCACCCGATACGCCCGTGCTGCAAAGATCGATTTTATAGTGATGGGGTCACATGGTGCGAAGGGCGCCAAGGAGCTATTCATCGGTTCCAATGCTCAGATTGTGGTCCGCAATGCTGAGATTCCAGTGCTGATCATCAAAAACAAAATGAAAACCTTCCAGGTGCCAGATGTACTTTTTGTATCTGACTTCACTTCTGAAATGATCCACCCATTCGAAAACGTGGTGAGCTTCGCAGAAACAATGGGTGCCAAAATTCATCTATTGCACATCAACACCCCATCTGATTTTAAGCGAACATGGGTTATTGAAGAACGAATGGAGAGCTTCATAGCCATTGCTTCTAAGCAACTAGGATCTGTCAAAATTCTGGACTCACTCTATTTTGAGGAAGGATTACAGCATTATTGCCAAGATCATTTAACTGGCGTGATTGCCATTGCTACACATCATCGAAAAGGGCTTTCCAGAGCTTTTGTTGGCAGCTTGACCGAAACTATCGTGAATCACGTGGAAGTGCCTGTCATGAGTTTCCCAATCAATAAACCCGCTTATTATGAAATGGTATGATTAATCCCAATCGTGAATCGTAGCTTTAAATTTTTTCATTAACCTTGAATCCCAAATATTCAAATAGAATTCATATGAATAAACTTTATGTCTTTGCTTTCGGTCTAGCCTTATTGGCCGGATGCAACACCCCTAACCCGTCTTGGAGAGTCAGTTCTCCAGACCAATCAATCAATATTGACTTCTCCGTTATTGACGGTAAAGCCGGTTATTCTGTATCCTACAATGGAAAAATACAGATTGACACTTCATTTCTTGGTTTCGAATTTCAAGGTCAGGCTGCACTTGCAGAAAATCTTGTGGTAGAGTCTATAGAAGAATCTTCCTTCAGCGAAACATGGGAAATGCAGTGGGGAGAGCAGAGACTTGTGGACAATAACTACAACCAACTTCGAGTCACACTTCAGGAGACAAGTGAGCCCAATAGAATCTTCGATGTTGTATTCAGAGCATTCGATGATGGCATAGGCTTTAGGTATGAATTCCCCCAGCAAGCGGCTTTCGCGGAAGGGGTGGTGATTACAGATGAAAACACGGAGTTTAATCTCACAGGAGACCATAAAGTCTGGTGGATTCCAGGGGACTGGGACATATATGAATACTTATACAACACGACTGCCTTTTCGGAGATTGACGCCAAATCGAAATTCATAGAAGGGGATCACTTAGGTCAGGTTTATATCCCTGAAAATGCCGTGAACACACCAGTGACCATGAAAACTGACGGTGGTGTTTATCTGAGTTTTCACGAAGCTGACCTGACAGACTATGCGGGGATGACTCTCAAAGTAGATACAGATAAACTTAAAATGGTAAGTGAGTTGGTAGGAAATAAAAGTGGCATAAAAGTCAAAACTACTGCTCCCTTCAATACTCCTTGGCGTACGGTACAAATGGCAGACAGAGCTGGTCACCTGATAGAATCCAAACTGATTGTCAACCTCAATGACCCCAATGAGCTTGGTGATATTTCTGATTGGTTTCAACCTGTGAAATATCTTGGGATCTGGTGGGATATGCATCTCGGCATCAAATCTTGGGACCTGGCCAGCGGAAAACATGCTGCTACCACAGAGTATGCGAAGGAACTTATTGATTTTGCTTCTGAAAATGGCCTTGGCGGAATATTGATTGAGGGCTGGAATACGGGGTGGGAAACCTGGATCGATCCGGATATGAGAGATACCATTTTTGATTTCACTACTGCTTATCCTGATTATGATATCGAAGAAGTAGCACGATATGGTGCAGAAAAAGGTGTGGGCTTATTCATGCACCATGAAACCTCTGGCGCAGTTGGTAGATACGAGGAACGCATGGATACAGCTTATCAACTGATGGAAAAACTGGGAATTCATGCTGTGAAAACAGGCTATGTAGGTACCATCATTCCAGATGGAGAATATCACCATGGCCAGTGGATGGTCAATCACTATCAAAAAACGGTAGAATATGGCGCCAAGTACAAAGTGGCCATCAACATGCATGAACCCATAAAAGCAACGGGAAAAAGAAGAACCTACCCAAATGAGGTTTCGAGAGAAGGCCTCAGAGGACAAGAGTACAATGCGTGGGCAGACCCAAGTTCTTCTCCTCCAGAGCATCTTCCCATCGTAGCATTTACACGAATGTTGGCAGGCCCGATAGATTATACTCCTGGTATTTTCAATCTGAGCCTAGAGCCTTATAAGGAGAATCACCCTATTCAATCTACATTGGCCCAACAACTCGCTTTGTATGTAGTCATCTACAGCCCCATCCAGATGGCTGCTGATCTCATTCAGCATTACCAGGATCAGCCAGCTTTTCAGTTTATCAGAGATGTAGCGGTAGACTGGGAGCAGACGAAAGTGCTAGATGGCGAAGTTGGGGACTTTGTGGTGATTGCTAGGCAAGAAAAAGGAAGTGACAATTGGTTTGTAGGAGGAATTACAGATGAAATGGCGCGTGACTTTACCATCAATTTTGATTTCTTGGAAGATGGAAAAACTTATACCGCCAAACTCTATACAGATACGGAAGAGACCAAATACATTGGAAACCCAACCGCAATTTCCATTTCCGAAAAGGAGATCAAGAAGGGTGATCAACTGACCTTGACCATGTCTGAGGCAGGAGGATTTGCGATTAGTTTGATGGTAGAATAAAAATAATACGGAGGTTAAGGGAGAATGATATTTATCTAACGAACACTTAACCTCTCATTTTATCTAATAACCTATTGAGTTCGGCGGCTTCCTTTGTGGTTAAGTTGCCGTAGATGCCGTCTAATCGCTTACGTTCTTCATCGATCTTCTCACAGAGTGCGTGACCTTTGTAGGAAATGGTGATATCAACGAGCCGTTTATCTTCTTTGGATACCTCTTTTAACACGAGCTCTTTTTTCACCAGCCGGTCTACGATGCGAGATACACCGGCATTCTTTTCCATCATTCTATCCAATATCTGCGATGTGGTAAACGAGAGAGGAAATGCGCTTCGAAGAATACGCAAGACATTGTGCTGCTGTGGGGTTAGCTCAAATTCTTCAAATATCTCCTGAAGTCTATCATAAGCCCAATAATGGGTATAAATCAAGTTGGTGCTCAGCTTGTGCTGCTCAGAGTAAAATTCTTCTGCCTTGATTTCATCTTCTATCCTCATATTCTTTGATTTATTGTCTGCAAGTTAATTGTTGTTAATGATTGGTCATTGATTTATTTTCTAATAATTCAGTGACATTCTATTTACTTTAGACCTATGAAGAAAGTATTGGTCATTCTATCTATTGTCGCATTTCTGTTAGCCACTTTAGTCTTACATATTTTGTACTCCGGTGGGTTTTTCAGAGAAATCATCCCAAAAAATACTGCCAGTATCATCCAAAACCTGAGGATCAGCGGTGCAGAAGACATTGCGATCAGCCGTGAAGATAATTTTCTTATCATATCGTCAGATGATCGTGCCTCTAGAAGAGATGGGAGGCCCATACAAGGAGGCCTGTATTTCGTAGATCTTACTGTTTCGCCTTTCTCTTCCAAGTTGCTAGATTTTAGTTTCAACCAACCTTTTTACCCCCATGGCATCTCGCTACTTAAGCTAGATAGTGGCTACCAACTTTTAGTGATCAATCATGTAAACGAGAAGCATTCTATTGAGAAATTTTGGTTCAATCAAGGAGTGCTGACCCATGAAGAAACACTTAAGGATGCGTCCATGATCAGCCCCAATGACCTTGTGGCCACCTCTCCTACAAGTTTCTACTTTACCAATGATCATCACTATGCTCCTGGATTCATGCGAGTACTGGAGGATTACCTAGGCCTTCAAAAATCCAATGTTGTATATGCAGATGGTGGTGCTTATCAAGAAGTAGCTACAGGCATTGCTTACGCCAATGGAATTAATATTGATACGAAACTACAATTGATGTTTGTTGCTTCGCCGAGAGATTTTCTGGTGAAAGTTTATCAAGTAGAACCTGATAGCCAACTTACTTTCATTGAAGATATAGATGCTGGAACTGGTGTGGACAATATCGAATTTGACGAAGAGGGTAATATATGGATTGGGTGCCACCCTAACCTCCTCGCCTTTTCTAGCTACGCCAAGGGCAAGCGCAAATATTCTCCTTCTGAAATCATTAAGATAGTATATGAGTCTAAAGGACAATATGAAATAACATCGGTATTTGTAGATGAGGGAGAGAACTTGTCCTCCTCCACTGTGGCTGTACCCCATCAAGACAAAGTGTTTGTGGGAACTGTCATGGATGAAAAGGTGATGATATTAGATAGTAATTTTCCATAAAATTAATATTACCAAATGCCCATGGACAATACAATTACCACCGGGAGCAGATCTAGACTTCAATGTGGCAGACCATGGTTATATCGTGATGAACAAAGCGAAGAAATAGGGACCGATTGGTAATTAATCTCTGTCTAGAAAAACCAAAACATCAATAAACTAAAACCTTAGAATTAGCTTTACCCCCATGACTGAAATAGCAGAGGTTAATACTTTCAAAATAAGAGTTCGCCAGCTTACCAAGGATGCCTTTATGATGCTTGTAGGGGTAGGTTGTGCCGTGATTGGTCTTGAGAGTTTTTTATTACCAAACGATGTGTTAGATGGGGGTGTTACGGGTATTTCACTCCTTTTGGCCGTAGTTACAGAAGGTCGCCCGTCGATTTATATCTTCCTAATCAACATCCCATTCCTGATCATGGGCTGGAAGCAAATAGGTAGGAGTTTTGCTATTAAGAGTTTCTTAAGCATTTCGCTATTAGCTCTTGTAGTTTATCATTTTCACTTTCCGGTCATTACAGATGAGCCATTACTTGTCGCGATGTTTGGTGGGCTATTTCTCGGGATGGGCATTGGGTTTTCTATTCGCGGCGGAGCTATCATAGATGGCACGGAGGTATTGGCCATTTACCTAGGCAAAAAGATTGGTTTCTCTGTAGGTGAACTCATTTTGGTTTTCAATGTGATCATATTCACAGTGGCGGCATATCTTGTTTCTGTAGAAACAGCACTGTACTCTGTCATTACCTATTTTGCCGCATCTCGTACAGTTGATTTCATTCTCGAAGGTTTTGAAGAATACATTGGGGTAACAATCATCTCTGACAAGCATGCCGAAATCCGTCAGATGATCCTCACTGATCTTCGTCGGGGAGCTACCATTTATCATGGCAGCAAAGGTTTCAGTCTGGAGACAAAACAGGAAGCAGAAACCAACATATTATACACCGTAATCACCCGACTGGAAGTCTCAAGGCTGGAAGGACAGATAGATATGATTGATCCGAGTGCTTTTCTTGTGATGTCTAAGGTGAAAGATATCAGAGGTGGAAGGATTAAGAAACTACCTCTCAAAAAACTCAAAGGTGGTCCTCAGAAATAATAGGTGAACAGTACTTATTCCTAACTGCCCCAAGCAGTAACCACCAGGTTTCTAGATCCGCCATAGTCCCTATGTTCGCAAAGGTAGATCCCTTGCCACGTTCCGAGATTCAGTCTTCCATTGGTAATCGGAACCTGAACTGATGTACCCAACAATGATGCTTTGATATGAGCAGGCATATCATCCGACCCTTCGTAAGTATGCTCGTAATAATGGGCATTTTCCGGGACCATCACATTCATATGAGATTCAAAATCCACTCGAACTGTAGGGTCGGCGTTTTCATTGATGGTGAGAGAGGCTGATGTGTGCTGTATGAAAACTTGCAACATTCCCACTTCTATTTCCCTGATTTCAGGAAAAGACCGAATCACTTCATTGGTGATCAGATGAAATCCTCTGGAAAAGGCCGGAAGTCGAAATGATTTCTGAAAGGTTTTCATTATTGGTCTACTCTTTCGAATGCTCCAATGTCAGGCATATTGTCCCTTGCTACACCTTTCAAGTCATCCGTGATTGCGGTCTGTGTCCCTCTATCTCTTGCAAAAGCCAATGAATCCAATTGGAAATCGAAGGAAAACGGATCGATAAATCCAGGGAAATTGCGTTCTATCGAAGTATAATTTCCGGCTATTTCTGTTTTTGATTGAATAATATTTGAAACCAATAGTGTATCGATAGAGGACTCATTATCATCACTAATAAAAAACTGATTTTCGCCTTCTCCCCAAATGATACTATTGGTCATGGATAGCGACAGATGCTCGAGTAGCTTAATGTCTGTGGGGTGCTCTAGATTGTTAGAGAACTGAACCATCGGATCATCATTGATGAAAAAGCTCGACGAATTGGTCATGGTGCAATGATCAATCTGATAATTGCCACCAGCAAAACCTCCAAAAAGAAAGCCTCCAGCATTGTAGATTTCCGTGTTGTACATGTTGACATCCGATGAGAAGGCCAATACTCCTGCTGTCGACATATGTCTAATGCTGGTGTGGTCTATTTGTATACTTACCCGATTATCAGATATTTCTGGTAACAGAAAGGTGTTTTCACCGTCTGTGAAAAATGCATATCCAACTCCCAAACCGATTTGTCCATTTTCAATATCTGCATAGCTCACTACATTGTTTCGGCTAGTTTCCAGATAAACTATCCCATTCCATTGGCCAGGAGCTTCAAGGTAATCTTCATCAAAACGGGTATTTCTCACCAAAATCCTGTTTGAGCTATCTCCCTGCATAATCAGTGTACCCTCTACCAAAAGTGAAGCCCCATTGTCTATAAAAACCCTTGTGCCGGGCTCCATAGTCAATGTGCAATTTTCCCCAATGGCAGCATAATTATAAATAACATATGGTCTCTCTGCCGTCCAGGTATCGTCGCATATGACCTCAGAGTTGATGAAGTGGGCGTCTTGTCCATAAGCTACGAGTCGCACAAAAGCGCTTTGATTTCCCCAGCTTACCACCACCGAATCTTTCACCAAATATGGCAAGTTTTGATCCTGTGGATCTACCAATACATCCACCAAGATCAGCAAACTGTCCCCCCCATTCAAAACCTCGTCTCGTACGCGCACTCCGGACTTACCATTGACGATCATAGAAAATTCGGATCTTCCTCCACTGCCCATTTTGATTTCATCAATTCTTACAGCTTTGCTATTGGGATTAAATATTCTTAAGCGCTTGGTTATTGACGTTCTTGAAGACAAAAGTGTATCAAACAAAACTGTGTCTTCACTAAAAGTCAGTTGAACACCGGAAGAGGCTGTGATCTGCTCAGACTCTGGCTCACAGGCCGAAGAGAATACTGCTACTAAAAGAAAAATTGGTAAAATATGCCTCATCATCAAGACCAACGGGTCTTTTTGCTAGTTAGTCTTGGTTTTCGGATTTTAATAGCTCCGTATTTTCAGCGATCCTGAGTTTCTCTATAAACTCGTCTATTTCTCCACCCATGATGTTGTTGAGATTGTAGACCGTATGATTGATTCGATGGTCCGTTACTCTGCCTTGCGGATAGTTATAGGTCCGAATCTTGTCCGATCTATCTCCCGATCCTACCATGGATTTTCGCTGAGAGCTAATCTCATCATTGTGTTTCTTCAACTCCATCTCGTATAACCTCGATCGCAGCACTTTCAACGCTTTGTCATAATTGGCATGCTGAGAGCGTCCGTCCTGGCACTCCACCACCAATCCTGAGGGTGCGTGGGTAAGTCGAATAGCTGATTCCGTCTTATTGATATGTTGACCTCCTGCACCAGATGCACGAAAAGTGTCTTTTCTGATATCTCCCATATTGAGCTCCACATCCACATCTTCAGCTTCTGGCATTACAGCTACGGTAGCTGCCGAAGTATGAACTCTACCCTGAGATTCTGTTTGAGGCACACGCTGCACTCGGTGGGCACCAGATTCAAACTTCAGTTTTGCGAATACATCTTCGCCTTCCACACTACTTACGATCTCTTTGAATCCTCCGGCAGTTCCTTCATTCACACTGATCACAGAAAAAGTCCACCCCTGATTGGAAGCAAACTGCTGATACATTTTAAACAAATCTCCAGCGAAAATAGCTGCCTCATCGCCTCCTGTTCCAGCTCGGATTTCAAGTATTACATTCTTACTATCATTAGGATCTTTGGGGATAAGCATAAACTTAAGTTCCTCCTCCAATTCTTCTTTCAATGGCGTCAGTTCATCTATCTCCTGCTTAGCCATTTCTCGAAACTCTTCGTCTTTTTCGGTAGACAATACGTCTTTCGCTCCTTGCAAATTATCAGAGGTGGTTACGTATTCGTTGTATTTATTGACGATTTTCTCTAGGTCTTTATATTCTTTATTGAGCTTGGCGTACTGCTTCATATCGGACATAGCATCCGGTTGTACGATGAGCTGACTTACCTCCTCAAACCTTTTCTTAATTGCCTCAAGTTTATCGATCATCTATTTCTAACTTTATCAAGCAAAATTATACAAAGCCATAAGACTTTCATGCGCCATTCAATCACTACTCTTTTGTTGGTTTTCTTCATTTTGGGCTGCTCTCCTGAAAAGCCTGTTGACAGATCAGCCTACACTTTGGAAAAGCAACAGCGTGAGCTCAAAAGAGTCATGCCTGCTGATCTAGTAGCAGCCGGTGAAAAACTGGGCAAAGAAGTCATCGAAAAATCTTCGGCTATTTATCTAGTGCAACTCAAACGTGCTATAGTCATCAATGGTGTAGATGGCGCTATTGATCATTGTAATATAAACCTGATCGACAAGCTCAAAAGAATAGAAGACAGCTTGGGCGTGAGCATTACTAGAGTTACGGATAAGCCCCGAAATCCAAGTAACTCTCTAAGTGATTTGGAAAAGGAGATATGGGAGGCTTACGAATATGCACCAAATGTGACTTCTGCTCAAGTACAAGAATATGACAAGGAGCAGCTCATTGTGACCAAACCCATCTTAATATCATCTACCCTATGTCTCAATTGCCATGGATCTAAAGGCACAGAAATAGACACCAAAACTCAAGAAGCTATCAATAAGAAATATCCCAACGATAATGCCACGGGATATTATACGGGTGATTTGAGAGGCATGTGGAGAATCATCATTCCCAAAAAATCAGTGGTCGCTCAGCTCTGATCTATCAATTCCTGATAACGATAGCAATCTATCGTGTGATCATTTACTAAGCCCATCGCCTGCATATGAGCATAAATAGTGGTTGATCCCAAAAACTTAAATCCTCGTTTTTTCAGATCCTTGGCTAAAGCATCCGACTCTTTAGTAGTAGCAGGCACTTGATCCATCGATTTCCAACGGCCAACTTTCACCTTTCCATTCACAAAACCCCAGATGTACTTATCAAAAGAACCGAACTCCGATTGAATCTCCATAAAGCGTTTAGCATTGTTGATGGCTCCTTCGATTTTTAGCCGGTTTCTGATAATTCTCGGATCCAGGAGCAATTCTTCTACTATACCCGGTGTGAATTGCGCAACATCCTCTACTTTGAAATCGGCAAATAAGGCCTTATAACCTTGTCGTTTCTTAAGAATTGTACTCCAGCTCAGGCCTGCTTGGGCACTTTCTAGTATCAAAAACTCAAAATGGATTTGATCATCATGATTCGGAACTCCCCATTCTTGATCATGATAATCAATGTATTGTTCAAAAGTACCTTCGCACCAATCACATCTTTTCTTGGTCATAGATAATACGCTTGCGCTTTATAGGTTAATGTATAAATTTAGATTTCATTTATGAATATGGACTATCGTATAGGAGCAATCTTTTTGGCTTCCCTTTTTCTTTGTCTCAACGCCTTTTCACAAAAATCCGAAGTTATCTACTTGGGAGGGCCCAGAAGCATCATTGTTTCTGACCAGTTGCCTGAAAATATTACTTCTGAGCGTTCTTTGATAGTTATCGACACAGAAAGCGAACAAAAGGGTGGCTTTGAAACCAGAGGAGAGTGGAAAACCTTTAGTCAAACTCTTCACAAATCCATTCGGAGAATAGGGTTGGATCCAATCGCATACATTCATGCTTCAGATCTATTTTCCGGACCTGAAGCCAAAGACACTTATCGGTCACTTCTGGAGCTAAGACAAGTAAAAAACATCATTCATGTACGGCGCGAGACCATAACACAGCTCCCTCAGTATACACTTACAATCTTTTCTTTTTCGCCTACTCGTATAGTTCAGGATGGAGCAAAAGCATACACCGACACTAATAATGATTTGGGTGATTTGCTTTTAAAAATGGGTCGCCAAGTACTTAGACAAGAACTTGTCAGAAGTAATTTTTTGATCCCCGAAAGTCCCGAATACCTTGAAGACCTGCCGCTATTTACAGGGCAGAAATTTGAGAATTATCCATCACGACTTAGAAGTCAAAAGCTTGCAGTAGTGGCATTTCCCAAAACCCCAACGGAAGACATAGAAGATGAAAGCGTGCTTGATAAAATCAATGAATATAACCAAGAGGTAGATCGAAAAAACCAGACGCTTAATTCCCTAATGAGCAAGTATCCATACAAATTCGAGCTTACCACAGAAACCAACATTGAAGCATTATACAATGCCGGTTTCCAGTATGTGCTGATGCCTCTATCGAGTAGTAGCGAATCAGTAAAACAAATGCTCAACTATCCGACTATACGCTCTGAAACACATCATATGACCAATACTTTCAACGTTGAAAATCAGGTCGAACTACAAAAAATACCAGTAGATAGCTATGTGACCAAGTATTATATCAAGCAAACTATCGTCAAAGACATCCACACGGGCAAATTCTGGGATGCCGGCGTGACTTGGGAAAAGGGTCTAGAAAATTTTATTTTCAACCTGAATCAGACCATTAGATAGTGGCTCGGCTCAATTATTTCAAGAATAAGCCAAAGGCCATACCTATAAATACACAAGCATATTTAGATCGGTTAGGAATCTCAGCGGCCCAACCAGACTTAAGGTTCCTCAGAACTATTCATCGATCGCACCTCCTCAAAATACCATTCGAGAACCTTGATGTCCATTATGGACAAAAAATCATACTAGATATTGATAAAATCTTTGCCAAGATCATCAATCAAAAACGAGGGGGTGTTGGCTTTGAGCTCAATGGTCTGTTTTATCACTTACTCTCCAAGCTAGGCTATGACGCTCACATACTATCGTGCCACGTTTTTCAGGATGGTTCTTACAGCCCTGATTTCGAACACATGGTGATACTGGTAAACCTAGATGGAGATCAATACTTATGCGATGTTGGTTTTGGAGGACTCATCACCATTCCCAAAAAATTGACATTGCGACAAGCTCAGCTAGATTATACCCTCTATTACAAATTCGAAAAAAATCCTGACGATGAGTGGATACTCATGAGCTCCAAAGACAACAGCGTTTTTCAGTCAGTGTATAAGTTTGTCTTGGAACCGCGCGAATTGATACAGTTCATACCTCGCTGCAATCAACTACAAGACCTCCCAGATTCGAAGTGGAAGAAAGCAAAATTCATTTCACAGCAATTTCATGAGGGGAGGATAACACTTACTGACCGCTTATTGACGAAGCAACTCTTTGGTGAAACTCAACAAAAGCATATCCTCAATGAGGATGAGTTTCATACGAAGCTAAAGGAACATTTCGATATAGATTTCAAAGAGCTAATTAATCAAAAGTTTGACTAATTGCTCTTGGGCTTGCTCATAAAAACGTTCCACTATGAGCTGTTGATCCCTATCTATTACATGCTTGGCAAAAAGCACAGCTCCAGTCCATTCTTCGCTGACCCAGATAGCATTATTATCCAATTTATCACACTTAGAAGTATCGATATGTGGCCAAGTATTGACATAAAAATATGGGCTTTCGAACTCATCATCACCCGGAGACATACCAAATGAAATAAGGGTATCTGTTGCCGCATCACCCGAATCTTTCAACTTGACCTGAAGTGCCTGATCAAAATGATGAGGCCAGATGGTTATCTCATTTTCAGTAGAAAACTTTTCCTTAATGTTTCTCAAAGCCACGAATGAGTTATTGTAGTACTTACCCAATTCCTGTACCTGTTGCAAATCAAATGGCTGCTTTTGCTCAGCAATCTCAGAAGAATAGTCCGGAAGTTTATAAGGCAAATTAAGCGTCAGGTGCGGGGCATGCAATCCCAGTTGACCTATCTGTTCTTCAAGCCAAAGCATCAATTCTACTTGCGTATGATCTGCAATCTGAAACGAGGCAAGACTCGAAACCTTCCTATCTACCAAATGTATCTGCATGGTATCAAGGCTGATTGAGCTTCGAAAAACCACATTAGCTTCAACCCATTTTCCAGCCATACGCTTTAGACCCGGTACCCATATTAAGGTAGCATTCTGATCCTCATCAGATGGAGGCAAAAACTTTCGACCAATGGCAGCCACAGTCTGCACAGCCACGTGTAACTGCTTTCTGCAATTGACAAGTGCTTCCTTGTTGATAGGAGAGAATGGTATCCATTGGTATGCTTGCATAGAAATCAAAAAAAAACCTCCAAAGGAGGTTAAGAATTAGTTTTGGTACTTCCGTATCTGGCGCCTCAACGCATCTCTGTTAGAAGTAATGGTAGGGTCAGTAAAAACCTTGGAGCTCAACTTGGAAATAACTCCTTTTTTGAATCCAAGTTTCTCTGCGAGTTCCTCACAATACTTGATTTCGCTCAAGTACACTTGACTATCAATTTTCATCAATTGAACGATGTTGTATAAATACTCGAACTTATCATCATCGGTCATTGTAGATAAAGCTGGCAAAGGCTCAGGGTTATCAACCAAATGAAGTATTTCCTCATTGCTCAAGCCATTGGCTTGACCCAACATCATAATGTGACTCTTTTCTTCTCCTGCGAAATCTCCGTCTATTTTAGCAAGCTGAATAAGCGCGCTTAATTGTGATTTTATACTCATAAGGATAGTAGCTGTTTTTTAAAAAAGTAAATAAAGATAAAATTACGGAAGATTAGAAACAAGGAATCTTCTGATTCTATCTCATGGATCAATGCATGTAACTTCCAGCATTGATATCAAAAGTTGACCCGGTAGAATGATCTGCCATACCGCTCGATATAAAGGTAATCAACGGAGCTAAGTCTTTTGGCTCTGTCAGTCTCTCCAAAGCCACGTCTCCTTTGGCATGATCTTCTCCATACTGATCCATAAACTCCTTGGCCATATCCGTACGCACAAATCCCGGAGCGATGACGAATGCCTTGATTCCATCCTTGCCATAGGCTCTTGCTATTGATTTAGTAATAGACACCAATCCAGCCTTGGATGCGGCATAAGCCAAATACTCGGCTTGGTCTCCTCGAAATGCTGCTCGTGAACTGATATTAATGATTCGACCTGATGCTTTCTTCTTTAAGAAGAACTCCACCGCCTTCTTACAAAGCACCGCCGGTGAGGTCAAATTGACCATCATGGTATCATCCCAAGACTTCTGCCATTCTTCATCAGATCCTTGAACAGAAGCCGGTACGGCTATTCCTGCATTGTTTATAAGTATCTCGATGCTGCCCATCTCTAGAGATACCCTATCAAATAATTTGGCAGCTTCGTCAGGTTGTGATAAATCTGCTTGAAAAGCCTTGGATTCATTGCCCAAAATATGAGCTAGATTTTCTGCCTCTCGCACATTCTTATTATAATGAATGGCTATAGTTGCTCCAGCTTCAGCCAGCTTGGTAGCCACTGCTTTTCCTATGCCTCTGCTAGCCCCGGTCACCAAAATATTAAGACCTGATAGATTAATGTACATTCTAAAAAACCTCTATTTACACATTGATTTAATACCTGCAAAGTAATACAGTAATGTCAAACCCGATCAGTAATTTTCAGGCTATAAGTATCTAAATGATAATAAATTACCCCAATCTTTATCATTTATTGATAAAATGAACATTTTTGAAAATCTCCATTAATAAAATTGCTATCTTAGACCCTGAGCCAGCTAAATAACCACTTTTTCCACCTAAGCCTTATTACTAAATGGGTATCGTTATTCCATTAATTCTAATTTCAATTTGCTGCCTTGTAATCTGGCGTGCAGGAGACGGTTTCATGAGAGCATCAGAGTATGTTGGACGAAATCTTTCAGACGGTGTAAGAGGAGCAACTATCAATGCGGTAGCCAGCTCCATGCCTGAAGTGTTTACTTCTCTTTTCTTTTTGTTCATCATGAAAGATGCTGAGGGATTCTCGGGTGGTATCGGAACCACAGCTGGATCAGCTATTTTTAATAGTATGGTCATTCCGGCCGTTGCGGTACTAGCCGTGATAGGAATGGGCTTGACCAATAAAGTGAGGGCTTCAAAGAAAGTCATGCTTCGTGATGGAATCAGCCTTTTAATTGCGGAACTCATATTCATTGTATTGGTAAGCGGGTCGCTCTTAGATTGGTATCATGGATTGCTTTTGATGTTGGTGTATGTGATCTACATCGTATACATGTTTTGGTCCATGGACAAAAAAGAGCGCGAAGTAATGCTCGAAGAATCGCATGCTGAAATTGATGAAGAACTGGACGATGAGATTAAGCAGAAACCTTTCTTTCTAGGTCTAATTACGTTGGATTTAGAGCGCGTATTTATAGGTCGAAATAAGATCAATAACTTCAATGCTTGGTCACTTCTAATAGCCTCTACTTTGGCCATTGCTGCAGTATGTTATTTATTGGTGCTGGCTTGTGAGTGGATAGGTGAAGAAACTTATACTGTACCATTCCTAGGAGAATTTCACGGACTGGGAATACCAGTGATGTTTGTTGCTTTGATACTAGCATCTGCTGCTTCAAGTTTTCCAGATACCATTATTTCTATCAAAGATGCCCAGAGAGGTCAATATGATGATGCCATCTCAAATGCGCTAGGTAGCAATATTTTTGACATTTGCTTTGCTTTAGGGTTCCCATTGTTCATTTTCACTTTGATGTATGGGCCTATACCTATGTCACCAGAGATGGTTGACCTAAGCGGTGAGTTAAGATTCCTTCTTTGGTTGCTAACTGCTGTGGTCCTCATCATCTTCGTTATTGGTGGGTACATTGGCAGGCTAAAGGCAGGTATTTTGCTTGGGCTGTATGTGCTGTTTGTGACTTACGTTGTGGGCAGAGGGTCAGGAAGTGAAATGGCACAATCCATCGCAGATTGGCTCGTATCCGTTGTAAGACTGTTCAGCCTTTCTTAATACGCACGACTAGTTCTCCTTTATCGCTCCAGTAAACTTTATGTAGGAGTAGATCCTTGCATCTCTTTTGAGATTCTTCTCCTGTGAATAGTGAAAACCTATAGCTATGCCATGGACACACTATTTCTGACGATAAATTGATGGGTGCTTTTCGCAATGAATAACCCAAATGTGGACATTCTGCATTGAAGGCAACAAGATCATTATTCACTCGAGTGATACAAAACTTTTCTCTCTCGTGAAGAAATGTAAGGATGCTTTGATTCGAAAAAGACTTTTCTAACTCGTCAGGTGAAGAAAAAAGAATTACTTCGTTATTCATACATTGACAAATAGGCGATTTTTGGTCTATATTCGCTTTATAAAATCTAAATCATCATGGAAATAACAAATCCAGCCGTAACTGACGGTGTAAACCTCTTCGTAAACATCGTAATCTTTTTAGCAGCATTTGGTGCCGCTCTATCCTTGCTCGACGTTCGGAGAACCAATAAGTCAAAGTAATTCTAATATTTGGTTGTCAATTTACAACCGAACTCTAGTCTGAGAAAGTCTTCCCAAAGTATAATAGGTCAAGTCGTTTACACGTGATCTTTCTTGTGATTACTAACCTTGTGATTTGGTAGTATGATCGGGCAGATAATTGCCAAAACAAAAAGAAAGAGGATCAAACCTAGCATTGCCATAATTCGTGCTTTTTTGTAGACTTCAAAGATAGTCTTAATTGGACTTGAAATCCAAGGCTATACCACACCTTGAGCAATCATTGCATTTGCCACTTTCACGAATCCAGCAATATTAGCCCCTTTAACATAGTCTACGTAGGTATCACTTTCTCTTCCGTACTCTTCACAGTTTGAGTGGATGTTTTTCATAATCATTTTCAACCGATAGTCCACTTCATCTCTTGTCCAAGACAATCTCTGTGCATTCTGTGCCATCTCTAGACCTGATGTAGCCACACCTCCAGCATTTGAAGCTTTACCAGGACTAAACATCAGTTTCTTAGATCTAATAAAAGTCAATGCTTCATCAGTTGTAGGCATATTAGCTCCTTCGAATACACCCACACAGCCATTTTTCACCAACTCTTTGGCATCATCCAGCTGAATTTCATTTTGAGTAGCACAAGGAAAAGCCAAATCAACATTAAGCCCCCATGGGCGGCTGCCTTCTAAGAACTTTGCTCCAGGGTATTCCTCTGCATATTCACTCACCCTTCCCCTTCTTTCATTTTTCAGTTGCTTGATGAATTCCAATTTATCCGCGTCGATACCGTCCTTATCGTATATGCTACCTGAGGAATCAGATATAGAAACCGGCTTAGCACCGAACTCCAAAAGCTTCTCTATAGTATACTGCGCCACATTTCCGCTGCCTGACACAGCACATATTTTCCCTTCTAAACTATCTCCTTTTGTTTCTAGCACTTCCTTGCTAAAGTAAACTACTCCATAGCCTGTAGCTTCTGTCCGTATCAAGCTTCCCCCGTATTGCAAGCCCTTTCCAGTCAAAACCCCTGTGAATTCATTGTTTAGTCTTTTGTACTGACCAAACATATATCCTATTTCTCTTGCACCTACACCTATATCTCCAGCGGGTACATCTGTATAACCACCAATATGCTTAGACAACTCCGTCATGAAGCTTTGGCAAAATCTCATTACTTCTTCGTCTGATTTTCCTTTAGGGTCAAAATCACTACCCCCTTTTCCTCCACCGAGAGGCAGGGTAGTCAAGCTATTCTTAAATACTTGCTCAAAAGCCAAAAACTTAAGAATCGAAAGGTTCACAGAAGGGTGAAACCTGAGTCCCCCTTTGTATGGACCAATGGCTGAGTTCATCTGAACCCTAAAGCCCCTATTGGTTTGAATTCTTTTGTTATCATCCATCCATGGCACCCTAAACATTATGACGCGTTCGGGTTCGCACATTCTTTCAAGAACATTCGCTTCTTGGTAGATAGGCTTATCACTTATAAAAGGAATGATAGTCTCTGCGACCTCTTTAACTGCTTGGTTGAACTCAGGCTCATGAGCATTTCTCTTCTGAATTTTTTCTAAGAAATCGTTCACTTGTTGGTTATTCTCCATGGGGTGATCAGTTTTTGAGTTGATATATACTATGTCAATATATAATTTTTTTTGGTGAAACACTTAATCAGCGCCCATTGTATGGCCATTCAAGATATAGATAGGCTCACCCTTAAATAAACCCTACTTATCCTTATATAAACCTTATTGGTGTAATATTCGTTATCTTAATAGTAACAAACCACCACTGTTATGTATCAGAATGAAATAGAAAGTGAGATTATCTCCAAAGTGAGAAATCTCAACGGAAATCAAAAAACTGAGGTACTTAATTATCTAGAGAGGATTCCTAATATGCCTCATAGCACCAAGCGATACCGCAGAAAGGCTATGAAGCAAATTAGAGAAGCGCTAAGAGCTTCTTAGTCTTCGGAAAGTACAACTACCATATCTTCCATAGATAGGGTAAACATCTTAGATTTAGGAGGGTTTACATAAACTCCGTAACCCTTATCGGCTTCTTTTGCCTCAGTGATAACGCGGTATCCGATGGCTACTTCATTTTTGCGCGCTGCAGACTCGAGAATCGTATAGAAATTTATTGGCTCACCAATCTTCACATATTCCTTGGCAGGTTTAATGTAAATCTCTGAACCGTCGGCATCAAATAAGTCTTCAAACACCCTCATTAGATACTTGTTTTCAGCTACCTGACTCATCAATAGGGAGATCAGTTTATCACTAACGATAAAATCATCCGCACTAGTAATATCTGCTAGCTGCCTGTTTCTAATGTCAAGCATCTCAGATACAATTTTATACTTATCACCCGTCTGTTCCGTGAAGCTTCTTAAGTGCAGTAGTGTAATCAAGGTTTGAGCATCTGCCTCCTGAATAGGGAAATAGTTCTGATAACAAAGCAGCATGATGTAATCATACTGAACGAGGTTCATTTCAAGAAGCGTCTGTCTATCTGTAGTATCAGTTACTTCAAAAGACAAGTTGATGTTTTGTACCCTTTGTGAAAGTTTTGCAACTTCCTTGGCTGCATCATCAAACTTAGACATCACAATAACATCTGAATCATGTGGTACGTAATAGTCAAGCTCTTGAATGATATACTTAGCCCTGTTGTTCCAGCCAAGAACCAAAATCTTTTCTTTTTCCTTTTTCTCAGCTTCAGTGTAAACGATCATGTCTTCACCTGTGGTAACTACTTCTGGAGCATCCGGTACCAGCGTATCATCATCTTCTGTGATTCCAATTACCCTATCGCCTTCTTTGAAAATGGTGTCCATAGCTGGGTTGATCTCCACCGAGCCATCTCCATACTGAAGCCCCATGATCGCCGAGGTTTCATACGCGAACAATATTTCTCTAAAGGTCTTCCCAATCAAGGACTCTTCTTCCATGAAATAAATCTCATCACCGCCGAAATCCATCAACTCAATATAAACCACACTCAACCCAGACTGTCTAGAAGTTTGGACCATGATCCGAGAGATGATTTCATCAGATAAGATCAACTCCACTTCGTCCTTTCCTACCATCTTCGCCACTTCGAGGTTTTTCTTATCCTCCATTTCCGCAGTTATATGATAAGGCTCCTCTCTTCGCTCAGGATTGGTTACAATTGCTACAATCGTCTTGATAATTTGAGAATCTGAGTTCTCATTGTCTTTATCCAAAATGATAATCGCCTTAGTATCAAATGGATTGGCGATGTATAAATCATGTACGTCAATAGGATTACCAGTACGACAGATAACTTCTGTGGTGCCTGTGCTTCCTACTTTATCTCTTATCTCGTCTTCCATCAAAACCTTATCCATATCGGCAAGGATGACGATGACCCCTCTTTTCTGGTTTTCATTCGCGATAACGATCTCCGAAATGATGGTAAATATTTTTGATGACCAACCCAATATCAATACATGATCTTGCTCTATTACGAAAGACCTACCTTTTCTAAGCTGATCCATTTTTTCAAGAATACCATTGGATACAAGACCAATGAGTGTGGAGATCAAGACCAGCCCTAAAAAAGTGGTAAGCATCATGAACAACCGAAATGGCCAATTGTCTTCATGGTTTCCCAATACCCCGGGATCCAAAACGTGAGTCATATTCACCCACAGTGACTCGAAGATGGTGAAGTCATCATCATGATCTGGATGTAGTCCCGTGAACAAAAGCGCAACTCCGAACACAACGATAATAGCCAATCCTATCATGCCAAGTCCGTAAATCATGGACATTGTTCCTTTTGATAGATAATTATCAAAGCGGTATTTGAATCGAGTCTTAAAATTGAATTTACTCATCAGGTATGTTTGAAAATGAAGGACTTGAAAAGATACGCAAAACTAAATGAATTTATAAATTTTCACCCTTTCGCGATTATATACCTTTTTAGAGAATTGATACGTTCTATTTCATCTCTACGAGCCTCAAAAAATCATAGCAAGTAATGCGGAAACGTTCTTTAACCTCTTCATCGCCAAACAAAGGGTTCCAATCATTTTTTTGGTCTAAATAGTATAGGGTATCCCTTTGCACAAGACTATTATAAACTTCAATAGAAAATTGGGTTTGATCAATCGGGGTAATCAGGCGTAAAGAGCGTATACTAGACGAATCAGAATTTACCTTTAGTATGACCTCTTCAATGTTTTCAGATCCGCCGAGCATAATATATGCCTGATCCCTCCTCCAATTCAGAACTAAATAGGGTTCTAGGAAGGCTGAGGTGTTTATGTCATATTTCGGATAATAATAATTCAACCCTTGATCCTTCAATTCCTTTAGGTCATAATATGATCTTCTTACATTGTTAAAATAGATTTCTGAGGCATCTGTTGTGTTAAACCTTAGCTCACCCAATGAAACAGCCTGATTCTGAGTAGATGGTGAACAAGAATATAGCACGAGTGTTAGTAAGCATAGGACAAATTCTGTTAAACATTTCATAATTAACTACTTATCAAATAATGTGATCGATGTGTTTTATACTACCTTAGGAGAATCAAACTGACTATGGAGAACAAGCAAATTAAAGTCTTAATGGCGGATGATCACGCACTTTTTCGAAAGGGCATGGCAGCTATGGTGAAATCTTTTGAAATAGTCGCTGAAGTCTCTGATGTGGAAAATGGTCAGAAAGCCATCGATGCGCTATCCGAAAAGCATTACGACATCTTGCTATTGGACCTAGAAATGCCTGTTTTGGATGGCTGGGAAACAGCCAAGCATGTAGTAGAGAATTTTCCTAACACCAACATCATCATGATATCCATGCATGATTCGTTGAGCATGATCTCCGATCTTATAACTATTGGTGTTCATAGCTACTTGGTTAAAACATGTCAGCCTGAAGAGGTAAGCCAGGCCATTCATTCGGTCTGCAATAATGAATTTTACTACAACCAGGTAGTTGCTAAAGCTTTGCACCAGAAAGTAAAAAACGAGGACAAGAGAAAAACCATTCCTAAGCCTAATCAGCTCACTAAACGAGAAACAGAAATTTTAGAGTTGATCTGTAAGGAAATGACAATGAAGGAAATCGGTGAACAGCTATTCATCAGCGAGCAGACCATCCATTCACATCGAAAAAATCTCATGAAAAAAACTGACGCGAAGAATGCTGTCGGCTTGGTAAAATACGCTGTTCAGAATCAGATTGTAGTTTTTTAAAAGAATTGGCTCATTTAGACATTGTCTTAATAAAATTTTTCTTCTAAACTTTCCAACCTTTTCTGACCTCAACGGGACTTATAGTTATTCGAGAATCTAGTCTTCTTGAATATCAAACGTAATCTGGAGAGGATTATAACTAAAAAACCCTTGCAGCTTTTGCTACAAGGGTTTTTTATGAGCTACAATTTTATGCTATTTCAGGTATTCATAAATCCCAGCTACTCCTTGACCTCCTCCTACACAAGCAGTGACCATTCCATATTTGCCACTTCTTCTTCCCAGCTCATTGAATAATGATATAGAAAGTTTAGCCCCTGTACAGCCAAGCGGGTGACCTAATGCTATCGCACCACCATTTACATTGAGAATATCTGTATTCAAATCAAGCCCTTTCACCACAGCCAGAGATTGAGCAGCAAACGCCTCATTTAATTCTATCAAATCCAAATCGTTTTGCTTGAGGCCAGCTTGCTTCAATGCTTTCGGAACAGCCTCTACTGGCCCTATTCCCATAATCCTAGGATTAACGCCTGCCGCTGCATAGCTTACCATTTTAGCTATTGGCTCTAGATTGTATTCCTTCACCATTTTTTCGGACATGACCATAACGAAAGCTGCTCCATCTGAAGTTGGAGAAGAATTACCTGCTGTCACCTGTCCTCCCTGCTTAAATGCAGGACGCAAATTCGATAGTGAATCCATATTCGTTTCCGGACGAACGCATTCATCTGTATCTACTATGTATTCTTTCTTTTTTCTTTGGCCATCCTTCACAAAAATCTCCTCAACAGTCACCGGAACAATTTCCTCCTTGAACTTGCCATCGGCAATGGCCTTGGCTGCTTTCTGATGAGATCCCATCGCAAATTCATTGGCTTCATCTTTCGAAATATTGAAATCCTTCGCAACTTCCTCAGCTGTTAAGCCCATGCTCAGATAATACTCTGGGTTGTTTTCAGCAATTTTCCAGTTAAGAGCAGTTTTATACCCCAACATAGGTACCAATGACATAGACTCTGTACCTCCAGCAATGATACAATCTGCTGTGCCAGAATGTACTCGAGCACAAGCCAAATGGATGGCTTCAAGTCCCGAACCACAATATCTATTGATAATCATACCCGGCACTTCTACCGGTAAAGAAAGAAGAGAAATCATTCTTCCCATTTGCATGCCTTGTTCTGCTTCAGGAATAGCATTTCCTACGATAAGATCATCTACTCTTTTCGCATCAAAATTGTCAATAGAGTTTACCAAATGCTTGATGACATCTGCGGCCAAATCATCCGGTCTATAAAACCGGAATCCTCCTTTTTTTGCTCGACCTACTGCCGAACGAAATCCTGCTACTATATATGCATCCATAATTTTAGGTGTCTTTTAATATTCTAGTTTCTTAATGGTTTGCCTTTGAAGAGGATGCTTTGGATTCTCTCCAAAGTCTTCTGCTCTCCACAAAGACTTAAAAATGCTTCTCTCTCCAAATCCAACAAATAAGATTCACTGACCAACGTATTGGCAGACAAATCTCCTCCACTCATTACCCAAGCCAGTTTTCCTGCAATCTTGGCGTCATGATCTGAGATATAGGCTCCATACTTCATGCCTGTGATGCCAGCACCAAACATGGCCATACTTGATCTTCCATGCACTTTGATATCATGACGTTCAGTAGGTTGTGTATATCCAGCACTTACCATTTCTAGCACTCTGTTTTTGGCGTCTGCCAATAATCTGGCTCTGTTCAACGTGATTCCATCACTTGGCTTGAGTATATCCATTGCCCTCGCCTCGTGTGCCGAAGTGGCTACTTTGGCGGTGGCTATATTCATGAAATACTCCTGAAGGATATTTAGTTCCGGATCGTTTGGCATGTATTTATCCGAAGCTCTCAATGTGAGCTCCTTAGTTCCTCCACCTCCTGGGATCAAACCTACACCTACCTCTACAAGACCAATGTAACTTTCGGCATGAGCCTGTATTGCATCACAATGAAGCGAAAGCTCGCAACCTCCGCCTAAAGCCAAACCTGCTGGCGCAGATACAACCGGAATGGATGAAAATCTGGCGCGAGTCATAGTAGACTGAAATTGACGAATCATCATATCGATTTCGTCAAACTCCTGATCCACAGCGAACATGAATAGCATAGCCAAATTGGCTCCAGCTGAGAAGTTCTGGCCTTCATTTCCGATTACAAGTCCTTGAAAATCTTTTTCCGCAAGGTTGATGGCTGTGTTGACTCCTTCGATCACCTCTGCTCCTATGGAGTTCATTTTGGTATGGAACTCAATATTTAAGACTCCATCTCCAATATCATAAATTGTAGCTCCGTCGTTTTCCCAAACTATGTTGTTCTCTTTGAAAGCATCCAAATAGATAAATCCTTCTGTTCCCGGAACAACTTTATATGACTTGCTATCTACATCATAATATTGCTTCTTGCCGTTTTCGTACTTGTAAAAGGTAGTGTGACCAGCCGCGAGCATTTCATCAACCCAAGCTGCCGGTGCAAGACCTTGCTCTTTCATGTTCACTACACAGGCCGCAAGTCCCATAGCGTCCCAAGTAGCAAAAGGCCCAAGCTCCCAACCGAATCCCGCAGCTACTGCCTGATCGATTCTGTATAATTCATCTGCTACTTCAGGAATTCGCTCTGTACAATATCTGAATAAATCGAAGAATGATGCTCTGTAGAAATCCCCTTCACGCCCTTCATGCTCAATGGCCAGTTTGAGTCTTTTCTTAAGGTCTTCCTCGTTCTTGGTTTTATCCAGAATGTCGAGCTTAACCTTACTTTTGGATTCATACTCAAAAGTTTGAAGGTTAAGCTCTAAGATTTCTTTTCTGCCGTCCTCTACTACTTTCTTATAATAACCTTGCTTTGTTTTATCTCCCCACCATTTACGATCATATAATTCTTGAACGATCTTAGGGAGTTTAAATTTATCTCGTGACTCATCCTTTGGAAGCCCTTCATAAAGTCCGGCGGCCACTTTCACTGCAGTATCAAGCCCGACTACATCCATGGTTC
Source organism: Cyclobacteriaceae bacterium (assembly GCA_049115815.1). Classification (GTDB taxonomy): domain Bacteria; phylum Bacteroidota; class Bacteroidia; order Cytophagales; family Cyclobacteriaceae; genus Marinoscillum. The sequence continues at coordinate 70,637 of JAGDZO010000004.1, forward strand.
TGAATGTAGCAGATTTCGGTCTTCCGATTACCGGACCACTCAATTTGTCGACCTCATTAACTGTAAGTCCCATTTTTTCGATGGTGTGCATTCCCGACATGATGGCATAGATACCTATCCTATTCGCGATAAATGCAGGGGTGTCTTTACACAATACGGTCTCTTTACCGAGATATAAATCTCCGTATTCCATGAAGAAGTCAACAACTTCTTTTTTGGTACGCTTGGTAGGTATTACCTCCAAAAGTTTTAGATACCTTGGGGGATTGAAGAAGTGGGTACCACAAAAGTGATCTTGGAAATCATCGCTTCTACCATCTAGCATCAAGTTGATCGGGATACCAGAGGTATTTGACGAAATCAAAGTACCTGGCTTCCTATGTTTCTCAACCTTTTCAAAAAGAGACTTTTTGATATCAAGGTTTTCCACTACAGCTTCGATGATCCAGTCGTAAGATTCAATCTTATGAAGATCATCATCAAAATTCCCTGTGGTGATCAGCTGAGCTTTTGACTTTTCATAAAGGGGTGAGGGCTTTGATTTTACAGCTGTATCTAGAGCTGCATTGACCAATCTGTTTTTAACCTGGGGTGAATCCAATGAAAGTCCGGCGGACTTTTCACTATCCAGCAACTCCTTGGGGCTAATGTCTAGAAGAAGAACTTCTAGTCCAATATTTGCGAAGTGACATGCGATTCTCGAGCCCATGATACCTGAGCCAAGAACTACCGCCTTTTTAATTTTTCGTTTCATAAATAAATGCTTCTGCTAGTTTATCAAAAAGGTTATTGTTATCCAATAAGTCTGTAATTGCACGAGTAACTGCCGTAAATTGTTGGATCTGATCCTCTGAGACCATCTCGCGAATCTTGGCATTAAATTCCTTGACCGCTCTACTTGAAACAGCGCGTTTTTCCTTGCCAAGATCAGTGAGGAATATGCGTACGGATCTACCGTCATTGGGATCTTGCTCCCTGTAAATCCACTGTTTGTCTTCCATTGTCTTGAGCATTCGCGTAAGCGAACGAGCCTCCATTCCCATTAAGGGAGCTATTTTGGTAGCTGGGGTTCCCTCCTCTACATCGATATTGAGCAACACAAATCCTGTAGAAGCTGTCACGTCAAATTCCGCTCCGTATTGATTATACATTCGTGAAATGGCATGCCATGCCACTTTAATATTATAATCTACCGTTTCTTCTCTCTTCATTCTTGGAATTTCTGAATCCAAATATATAGAAAATATGTTATGCATGCATACTATTTTGGGTTCTGCTGTTTCTGATTCGTAGTTTTGAATCTATGAATACCAGCTCTGATAACTTTTCTCCAATTCCGGAACCCTTTCACTCATTCAAAACCGATGGTCCTTTCACGCATTGCATTGAGTGTGAGAAGTATCTTTTGGATGGTGAAGATTACATGATCGAAAAAGCATGTCGACAATATCCAGGTTTTAAAGCTACGGATGTAATCTTTGATTGTGCTATTTGTATGGAATGCGCCATGAATATGCAAAAGGATATTTCTGAAGAGTCCAAGCAGACCATGCAGTCATTTCTAGGTAATCATTTTAACTCTAGCAGAAGACAAGCGCTTGTAAGAGAAAATCGAGATGATAATGCCCTCATCGAAGAATGTCTGGTAAGTGGTAAGAAAAAGTCGGATTGCAATGAGTATCAGATCTTCGCATTGTGCAAGGGTGGGGTTATCAATCCTCAATTCCGTCCTTACATGATATCTGGTGAGGCCTTAGAACAATTGACAGAAATGCTTTCTGCTAAAACAAAGGAAAACCTGGGAGGATTTTTTAATAAGCATTTTTCTCCTGACCCAGATTTGGTTGGTCAAGATCCTAGATTGGTTATTTTCTAGTCTAGGTTTCTTCTCTGATTTGTCTAAAGCGCTTACGAATCTCAGCGCTATGCCGGCTGCCCGGGTGTTTCTTGAGAAATTCTAAATATACTTCCGAAGCTTGATTGTTGCTAAGCAAATAATCTTGAAGTATGACGCCCTTTTGATATAGTGCATCATCTGCTAGTATGTCAAAACCGAATTTGGTAATAATATGATCGAGGCTTTTGATACTCTCTTCATATTGCCCATTTTCTAAGTCTATTTTGGCTCTAAGCCAATATAACTCATCAGCAAGCGTGTGATTGGGAACCGAAGCGAGCAAACTATCTATTTGGCTCTTGGCTTCTTGTTTTTGATTGGTAAAAATGAGCAAGTCAATATGTGCATATGCTTGCATCACTTGATCGGTACTATCGAAGATGGTGTTGTTGGTGATAATCTGCGAGAATGACAAGGCATCATTGGAGGTGGTGCGTGTAGTAGCCAATTTCAAAATATCCAGATGGCTTTTAGCCAATGAGAAGTTGCCCTGATAATAGTTGAGTTTGGCGTTTTTCAATTTGGCTTCATACCCGAGGGGTGTTTCTTTATTGGATTTCTCTACCTGAGAATACAGTAACGTCGATTCCCATGGTTGTCCACTAAACAAAAAAATGTCACCCAAATCAAGTTTAGCGTTCGATACTAATGTACGTGGACTTCTATTGTTGTCAATTATCGATTGTAGCAATACGATAGACGTGTCTACTTCTTCTAAATAATACGCATGCAGTAACGCTTTGCTCCTGAGTGCATTTAGTGTGGTCGGGTTAGACCCTATCTCTCGGTAAAAACTTAGATATTCCTCCGATAAGTTTCTAATGACAGCTGTATCAACAGGGAATCTATTTTTAGCCATTTGTTCTTTGCTTTCTATCAGCTTGGCCTTGGCGTACGCATAGTTTCTCATTTTCGGATATTTATCTATTACGTATTGATAGATATCGATGGCATCTTCCCAATTATGATTTTGCGAAGCTATCCTCGCTATGGTCATACACTCATCACCTGGCTTCTGTAGCCGATTGTCTCTGGCCTTGGCCTGAATGAAAGCCCCATAATAGTCCTTTCTCTGAATCAACAGCCAGAGCAATAAATCGGAATAAATGTTCTGATCAGGATTCTTCTGAGCCTTAATAATAAGTGACTCTTCCAATAGATCTTGATCCGTTGGTTCTGTTAATATGTTCTGAAATAGGTTTTTGACATAGTTGATGTTGGCTGGATTACTCTCAGCGTATTTTATGTATTCTTCTATCATTTTTGGTTTGTCATCTATAGTCCTATAGAGTGACGCTACTTCGAGAGCGTATGAATACGGGTTATTCGAAATTTTCCTGGAGAACTTATAAAAGTCTATCGCTTCGCCAGTTAGTTTCTTGGCTGCCAATTTTTGCCCTATTGTTGCGAGTTGGTAATGATTGGCTTGATATTCTTTTTCGAGATAATTCAGTCTTTTTCTATAATCGGGAGAATCTTGAGTTTTATAAAAAGCAACTAGATCTACTTGATAATTCAGATTTGTAGGGCTCTGCTTTACTATTCGATTCAGATATTTATCAAGTCTATCTACGTCTTGATTCATCAGTAGATCCATATAATTGGCATGAATCAAAGGAATTGCCGATTTGACTTTTTCCAAATCCCGATATAATTCGAAAGCCTTTTCATATTCACCATTTTGGTAATACTCATTGGCAAGCTTGGCTTCATTGGTCTGAGCATGACTATAAGTCGATACTATGATAAATATGAAGGCAAACGAAAACTTAGAAATGATGTTATCCACGATTTGGGTTCGAATAGTAACTATAAAAGTTTAATTTAAAGAAAATTTATTTCTATTATTAAGTACGTGGATATGTGGGAAAATGATCAAAATTAGATTTGTTATTTTGAATTGTTAATATCATCATATTTAATAACCTGTATTCACATTCTATTCACACCTTAAAGTATTGATTGCTAGATATATATTTAATTATGTTGACTAGTCATTTATTCGGATGTTGATATAGTTTATTAACTAATTCTATTTGGTTGAGGTGGATAACTGTTGGTAAGTATAGTGTTTGTTATGATTCTGTAACTGCTGGATACAACGTGTGTATGAGTGTTGAGTTATAAACAGTGATTGTTAGGTTTATCCACAGAATTAATCGGTTGTTAAGAGGGAATATTCTAGTTCAACTTCCCAGTTTGCCCTTAGTGTAGTCTCTTCTAAAAAGTGAAGTACTGGTTCTGGAGCTACGTTTAGATTAATGTTTCCTGGTGACCATATACTATCTTGGTTTTCATCTATCAGTACCCTAGTCCAGTAATTGCCAGGCGGAGTAAAGTCGAATATGCAGTTGGTACAATTTGTTAATTGCTTCTTGATTTTATCTCCTGCCATGAGTTGCACGGTATAGGATGGTAATGGGTCTGTGATGCTAACTGTAACGGTTCCAAAGTTCTCAGGATTTGGAAATTTAAAGATAGATTGTGTTTGCTCTGAGGTATCAGACTCGACAGAAATAAACGACCCTGGTTTGACAATTAAATTAAATGCCGAGGTGTTATACCTTTCTAGTCTTTTGTTGATAATGAGTTGAGCTGTATCAATATCGGTGGTGTCTATTGGGTGGGTATTTAGGTATAGAGCTATAGAATCCTGTAGCTGTGTGGTTGATATGGTTGAATTGAATGTAAACCGAGATTGGTTAGCATTGCTTTGAAGATTGATCACCGGTAGATCGAATGTGATTAAAGAATCAACAAAGCAAAACAGGAATGACGAGTCGACAATGTTTTGGATGGGTTTAGTTAAGGACAAGGTAAATTGTGAGTCCTCAAAGTAGTTGTTTACTGTAGTTGAGCTGAGTGTTATTCCAAGTGGGTTTAGCTTTTTGGAAGACTCTCGATACTTCGCATAGAGGGTGTCTATTTGTACTACTGATAAAGTGTCAGTAGCTTGAATTATTAGCTGTGTGCTATCCGAGAGCATATTGTTTTTGTAAACCCTAATAGCATCTCTGTCTGGCGTAAGCTCTGTGTAGACTGGAAGGTTTGTTTCGGAGGTGATGTTGTAATCCTGAATGACCTTTGAATATCTGATGTCAAAGTAGTGGGCAGATGGTCTGCCTGATAATAGTTTGAATTCGGAAACGTCAAGTTTAAGAATGGGAATTCTGAGGGAATCAATGTTGCTAGAATCTATTGTCATCAAGTCAGTAATAAACCCGTGTTCTTCAGTGGTAGGATCAAAGAGGAGATTCTTGTTTTCATCTTTGAAAGCAAGTAATCTGTATTGATTGGATTTAATATTTTGGATTTGAAAAGTTCCTTCGTCATTGGAGGTGATGAAATAGTTTGGTTTGACTTCCTTAAAGTCTAAGGTGTCTGTGTTTTGATACAGCCCAATTGTGATGCCGGATAGTTGCTTAGCATTATTAATATCATATACACTACCTGAGATAGATATAGAATCGATGAAGGACCCAGTACTAAATGCGATTACGAGATTTTCAGCAGGGTTGCGCTCCGTAATGTCGGTGACTCCATCGAAAAAGTTGAAAGTGTAGGTAGTACTATCGTCTAGTGGTTCGTCAAGTTGGATTGTAAGTACGTTCTTTTTGATGAGTGTCTTGTATGTGATTTCCGTAGTGGGTGTAATGATGAGATTGCTTTTGAGTTTGTCTGCATTTACTCTTTCATCAAAGGTTAATTCAAACGTTTGATCCTTAAAGTTGATGGATTGACTTTTGGGGTTGGAGGAAATGAGGGATGGAGGGATGGTATCTTTGGGACCTCCAGTAGGTGTTTTAGGATTGGCACATCGAGAAGTAAGAGCTTCAAGAATAGTAAGAATAAGAATAGCGAATAGAAAACGTTTCATTTGGTGAGTACGTAAATTAGGCTAGAATATTCTCCTGTCTGTGAGGCTTTAAGGTTGGATTTTCGTCCTTTGAGATATCCATTAATGAGTTTCTTTAATGAAGCTGTAGTTCCTTTGTGTTGCTCGCTAAGAAGAGAAACGTAGTACGAATCAAGTTTCATTGGATATACCTCTTTTATTTTGAGTTTACAGCTAGTAGCTAATGATTGAAATGCATTCTGATTGAAATGGTATAGATGACGAGGCACATCATATGCAGCCCAATGCTCTTTATAATGATGAGCATCGTAGGAAGATATATTGGGTACCGCGGCGAGAATGATTCCATCCGGCTTAAGTGTTTTTCTTAGTGCACGAAGGGTAGCTTTCAGTTCGTGTACGTGTTCGAATACGTGCCAAGCTGTAATTACATCGTATTGTTCTTTTTGAATTTGAGTGAGATTCTGATGCACGGGGAAATTCCCAGATTTGAGTGCTATTTCTCTGGCCTGTTCTGAAGGTTCGTATCCTTGGATCTGGTAATTGAGCGCATGCATATGATTGAGGAACACTCCTGTACCACATCCAAAATCTAAGAGTTGTTTCCCCTGCACGTGTCCTTTTATGAGTTTTGCTTTTTGACGGAGCGTATAATATCGGGCTAACTTGTAAACGAGGTTTACTAGATTGTTGGCCTTGTTGGTATGTGATATGTAATCATCATGCTGATAATATTGAGCTATATTGTTTTCATCAGGCCGAGGGTTAGTGAATCTCAACTCACAATGTTCACACTTGACAATCACAAAACTTTCGTTGGATTGAGAGTAGTCTTCGCAGATTATGTCATTAGTGAAATGAGTGTGTTTGCACACAGGGCATTCTTCTAGTTTCTGATACATGCTATTTGTTGAGATATACCATGAGTATTGAGATGTCTGAAGACGAAACTCCACTTATTCTTGACGCTTGACCAAGAGTGGAAGGCTTGATATTTTTGAGTTTTTCTCTAGCCTCTAGTGACATTGATGATATTTGACTGTAGTCAAATTCAGGATGAATGATTCGATTTTCCATGCTGATCATTTTGAGGGCATTGTCTTGTTCCCTTTCAATGTACGTTTCATATTTGATTTGAATCTCGGCTTCCTCTTTTACATGATTGGAAATGTTATCAAGAAAATGATCAACATCAGGGTCCATTTTGCTTAGGGTCTCTAGGTTAATTTCTGGACGCTTGAGCAATTGGTAAAGACTTGATGAATCCTTTATTGGGGCAAAGTTAAATTTGGCTAACAAAGGATTCATTTCATTGGGCTTATACTTCTTTTGTTTTAGATCGTTGATCAGTCTCTTGGTTGCATGCATTTTATTCATGCATTGTTCGTATCTATCTTCTGATGCAAGGCCTAATTCATATGCTAGCGGAGTGAGTCTTGCATCTGCATTGTCTTGTCGAAGTAGTAAACGGTATTCTGCTCTTGAAGTAAACATTCGGTAAGGCTCGTTCGTGCCCTTATTGATGAGGTCATCTATGAGCACTCCTATGTATGCTTGCGATCTGTTGAGCACGAAAGGTACTTTTTCAGTGTGGGCATGGTGAGCATTGATACCAGCAATAAGACCTTGGCAGGCAGCTTCCTCATATCCTGTAGTTCCATTGATTTGTCCTGCAAAGAATAGATTCTTAATGAGTTTTGTCTCTAGTGTCTGACTCAATTGAGTCGGTTGAAAAAAGTCATACTCTATAGCATAGCCTGGTCGGAACATTTTGGCGTTTTCAAATCCTGGTATCTTTTGTAAGGCTTTATGCTGGATATCTTCCGGGAGACTGGTTGAAAAACCATTTACATAAACTTCTACAGTGTTCCAGCCTTCTGGCTCTACGAAGATTTGGTGTCTATCTCTTTCAGCGAATCTGTTAATTTTATCTTCTATAGAAGGACAGTATCTCGGCCCAAGTCCTTTGATTCTACCATTGAACATTGGTGATTTCTCAAAGCCTGTTTGCAATGTTTCATGGACATCTGGATTGGTATAGGTTATCCAACAGCTCCTTTGAGTCTTGAGAGTCGTAGTGCTTTCTAGATAGGAAAACTTCTCTGGCATCTCATCACCGGGCTGCTCCTCCATTTTGGTATAGTCTAGACTTCTTCCGTCTATTCTTGGAGGTGTTCCTGTTTTCATCCTTCCGGATTCAAAACCTAATTCTATTAGTTGCTCGGTGATACCATGCGCCGATCTCTCACCAGCCCTGCCTCCGCCAAATTGTTTTTCCCCGATATGGATAAGTCCATTGAGAAATGTGCCATTCGTTAGGATTACTGTTTTAGCTTTTATCTCTATCCCTAAGCTGGTTCTTACACCAGTTACCGTGCTGTCTTTGACTAAGAGCCCGGTGATCATCTCTTGCCAGAAATCTACATTAGGGGTTAACTCAAGGGCAAGTCTCCATTCTTCAGCAAAGCGCATTCTATCAGATTGTGCTCTTGGACTCCACATGGCAGGGCCTTTGCTCTTATTGAGCATCCTGAACTGAATCATAGATTTGTCGGTGATGATTCCCGAATATCCTCCGAGTGCATCTATCTCTCTTACGATCTGTCCTTTAGCCACACCTCCCATGGCAGGGTTGCACGACATTTGGGCTATGGTGTTCATGTTCATAGTAGCCAATAGCACTTTGGATCCGAGGTTTGCTGCTGCTGCTGCTGCTTCACATCCTGCGTGCCCTGCACCTACTACTATGACATCATACTCTTGAAACATGGGTTTTTTGTTTCACGTGAAACATTAGTTTTCGTGGAATGTTTGGGAACGTTCCACGTGGAACTATTTAGGGAACAAAGATAAGCAGCTATCTTCTTTTTGGCGCATTGCTTTTTGTTCTGTTGGGGTTTTGTCGTTGTAACCTAGTAGGTGTAGGAGACCATGTGCCATTACTCTATTGAGCTCTTCCACTAAAGACACTTTATTCGTCGTGGCGTTTTCATTTACCCTGTCGATGCTGATAAATATATCGGCTTTAATAATGTGGGGTTCATCGGAATTATCAAAAGTGATAATATCAGTGTAGTAGTCGTGATTTAGAAACTCTTGATTTATAGAAAGGAGATGCTCGTCTGAGCAGAAGATATAGTTAAGGTCTTCGATTGTGTGATTCTCTGCTTGCGCAATCATCAGGAGCCAATTCGTCGTTTTCTTTACTGACGGTAGCTCGTACTTTATATCTTCATTGAAGAAGAGAATTTGATCCATTAGTTGAGATAGAATGAAAGAACCACTTCTCGTCCTTCGTCATTGAAGGTAACTTCATCGCAAAGGTGCTTCATGAGAAAGATGCCTCTACCTCCTACTTTATCCAAATTTTCTGGAGATGTAGGATCTGGTAAATTTCCATAGTCAAATCCCGCTCCTTCATCAGCTATAGTAAACCTCAATACTTCTTCTGAGACAGCAAGACTCAGAGAAACGTTCTTTTTGGAATCACTTGTATTGCCATGAATGATGGCATTGTTTACAGACTCTGTTACGGCTATCATGATATTACCATAGATATCGTCGTTGAGTTCAAACTGTTCTTTCGCATTATCGATGAAACTTTCAACGATTCTGATATTCTCTGAGAGAGATGGTATCTGTATTTGCATTCTATTCATTTGGCAGACTTATACGTCTAAAGTAATCGTTAACTTCCTTTTTGTAAAAGGGTTTTAAATCTAAAGGAATTGTTTTTAATAATTCTATTTCATTTTCCTTAGCCTTTAAATATTTCTCTATCTCTGGTGGGAATTTCCTGACGTTCGGGTTGGCTGTTTCTCCTTTTCGTTCTGGCGATTCTTTTTGCTTACGAAGAGATTCTTCAGCTTCTAGCATTCGTGTAAGGATCTGTTCTTGTCTATCAATGAGTTGCTGAGTCAGGCGCTTGTTTACCAGATCAACTTCGTTTTCTTCCATTTTCTGAATGGCTTCTTTCAACTTGCTTCCGGCCTCCCCACCATTACCTTCCCCGTCTGGGTTAGGTTGGTTTCCTAGTTGATCATTCATTTCTTCCAGAGCCCTTCTCAATTCTGCTTGTTCCGCAGCGAGCTTGGCTAGTTCTTCCGAAAGAGATTTACCACTCTTTCCGCTTTTCTTCAAATCCTGAATCTGTTGGCTTAGTTGTTTTTGGAGTTCCGACATGCTAGGCATGGACTGTCCCTTTTTATTTCCTTTTTGAGGTTTACCCATAGCTTCGGACATAGACATTTGCATTTGCTCTAGCACATCTTCCAATAATAGGGCTAAGTTGTTCATTGAAGTCATTGCAAATTGTTGGTCGCTAGTGGCCCTCCCTTTATTTCGCTCTCGGAGCTGGAACATTGCATTGTCCAGGTGTTCATTGATTGCATTGACTTCCCTGGTGACGAAACTACTAATCTGCACAACTCTACTTACCAATGCTAATAGGCTATCTTCAATTACACCTATGTTATCCGTTAAATTGAGTTGTTCTTGAGAGAGTTCAATAAAACGCGGATCTAATTGGCTAACCGCCTTGATATTGGTCAGGATTTCCTCTTGCTCAAATGATAGCTTGATGAGGTTGTCCAATATGTTTCTGAGGTTGTCCATATTTTCCTCCATCATTTCCATTTCAGCACTTGCCTGCATCTGCATCATTTTTTCTGCCATTTTCTTCATTTTTTGACCGGCATTTTTCATTTTTTGATCACTTCTAGACTTTTTGTTTTCATTGGGTCTACTTTCACTATCTTCTTGGCTATCAGGGGTTAACTCTTCTGAAAGCTCTTCCAAGTCTTTTTCAATTTCGTCCTTTTCAGATGCTAAGTCATCCATAGGCGCGGGGCTTTTTAAGTCCTCATTGATTTCTTGAGCCTCGTCTATTTCCTCACTGATCTTTTCGAACTCCTCGTTGATTTGATCTTGATCCGTTGCTTTATCTTCGGCTTCTTTGCTTTCGTCACTTCCTAACTCTTTCTGTTTGTCTCCCAATTTATCTAGCTTCTGAGCAGCTTGATCAAGCAACGTTTCCATTTTCATTCTCTTAAATAGCTCTAAGGCACGCTCCAGTTCTTTTTCTAAGTTCTTTTCGTTGGATTGAATCTTATTTAGTTGCTGTAAGACTTCATCTGTACTTGCTTCTTTCTTCAAAAGCTCTTGAAGCTCTGCATATAGCTTTTTGGTTTCTTCGTCCAATACCTCGTTGATCAGCTCTTGCAGCTTTTTTGCCTTTTCTTGTAGTTCAGGGCTTTGTTTGTTGAACTCTTTTCTACTTTGGTTGAGCATTTCTGACTGTTTATTCAGCTCTTCAATTTGCTCCTCCAGCTTTTGGCGGTCTTTGATGAGCTTTTCGAGCATTTTTTCCTCTTGCCAATCTAGTTTCTGATCGTTTTTGAGTTTCAGTTCCAATTCTTCGATCTGTTTGTTGATCGATTTACTGTCTTTTAAGGAGCTTTTCATATTGCTCTGTGACTGATCACTGAGTTGTTCTATTTCTTTCTCTATTTGCTCAGAGGAAGGTTTTTTATAAAAAAACTTTTCAGAGTCTACACGCTTGTATCCGTTGATTTTATCATTGTCATAGACGCTTACAAAGAAGTTTATTTCATCTTTTTCTTGCAGACCTAAATCTTTCAGTGACCAATCAATGAAAAAGGGTTGGTCGTTGCTATTGGTAGATATTCTGATGGGCTTTACCTGGTATCCTTGCTGATTATTGACCTTATAGTTGAGGTTTAGCTTGGTGAACCCGTAATCATCTGAGATATTGCCAGTAATGGCGATGGAAGAATAGTTAGTACTATCCAAGCTCAGAAGGGCATCTATTTTTGGGTATTCATCCTTGATTACAGTGACTTCATATGCTATCCTACTTTTGTTTTTAGCATGTTGATTAGCCAGTTTGATATCATAATCAAATGATTCTCTAGCGTGGTGATTATAAGTAAATACCTGATTATCAGACTTTTGAAGATAATTAATTTGGTCTTTGATTGTGAGTGAAACGGAATCGGCATGCTGAGAGGAGATGTTCCACGTGAGGCTACTTCCTTCAGGAACTATAAAAGATCCCGAGTTAAGTGATTGTGGTGCGTTGGTCTTGATATAGTCTGGGTAATCCACTCTTACTTCGAAATTTTCTATTTCAGGTCGACTATATACCTCAATTGTGTATTCCGGTGATTTGAAACCTGAGGACGAAATAGTCAAGTGAGTTTCTCTCGAAATAGAAGGTATTTTATAGGAGATGCTTCTTCCAGAAAGCGTGACAGGGTATTCCAATGAACCATCTAGTATTGTTACCGTCTCAGGAATGCTTGATCCTTCTATTCTTGCTTTGAACTCATAGGACTCTCCTTGGAACGCAAATAGTTTACTTTCAACTTGAAAAGAAAAAGGAGCTGGCCGCACAAATTCTTCATTGTATTTGAGAATTCTAGTAGGACCTTCTGACAGTGCAGAAGGCTCAAATAAAAGTACGCTTAGAACGACAATGCCTAAACCTAAGAGATAATAGAAATATTTGAAATTGACTTTGAAATCAATGGCTTCACTGAAACGAAACCCTTCTAGTTCATTAGATTTTTGATATAGGGCAGCAGAAAGTAAGGATTGCTCACTAGAGACCAGTTTTGACAACTGGACGAGGTTTATAAGCTTATCAGAAATTTCATTGAAATGACTTCCAATGATTGATGCGGCTTTCTCATCTGAAAGTGTCTTCTCGAGGTTGACAATTGCGATTATTGGTGATACTACATGCCTGAATAGAACTACTCCCAATAAGAACAAGGAACCTAGGAGTAAGGAAAGTCTTATAGAAGAATTGAACCAGAAATAATTCTCCAATAGACCAGAGATGATAAAGATCGAGCCGAAAAACAGAAAAGTGATCAACAAACCCTTGAACAGCAGATTCAAGAAGTGTTTTCTCTTGAATTTGTTGAGGTTTTCCTTGAGTTGATTGTTGACCATAGCTGTTAATACGCGAAAAAGTCTCTTTAGATTAGGAGAGCAAGCCCATTTCCTCTGTAAAATACTCTATGGCGTGCATTTTGAGCAGTTTTTCTTGCTCTAATAGATCAAAATGAGGAAGAGTCTTAGTTGGAACCCAGTGTGGCCAACCTTGTTCATCGAGACCACTTAGTTCATAAAACCCAGAAGAGGAAAGCAGACGACAGATTGCGATATGCATGAGATCTTGTTTTTCTTCTTTGCTATAGGGCTTAGGCCCCTGTCCTAACTCCTGTACACCTATTAAAAACAGAACAGCATTCAAGTCTTTTGGCCTTTTGCCTATTGATGCTTCAATGGTGTTAAGTAGTAAGATCCATTTTCGTTCACTTTCAAGGTCTTTTTTATATGCCATTGTACGAAAAGATTAAATTGTAATCATGAAGCTTTGGAGTATTATCAAAGAATACCTGCAGGATTTCGTTGACATGGTTTATCCAAGAGTCTGTCTTGGATGCGATACAATATTACTTTATCAAGAAGAACACATATGCATGCGTTGTAAGTTTTCTCTTCCAAAAACCAATTATCATACAAGAAAACCAAACCGACTGGACCAGAAGTTTGTATTCGAGCCAAAAGTGATGGCAGTGGCCGCATACCTGCACTATAATAAAAAGGGAATTGCGAGAAAGCTCATAGGCGAATTGAAATACAAAGGGGTTCAAGAAGTGGGCTCTATGCTAGGGTATTGGTTCGCCAATGATTTGAAGGCTGCAGAATGGCCTGTGGATCTAATCATCCCAGTACCACTACATGTTTCTAAACTGAAACGAAGAGGATTCAATCAAAGCGAAATAATTGCCAATGGGCTGGCAGAAAACCTTAAGGTTCCAGTTGTGACAGATGTGGTTTCAAGAGTTAAAAACACCAATACACAAACGAGAAAGAATAAGGTGGAACGCTGGCAGAATATGGACATGGTATACAGTGTTCAAAACACAACTTTAATAAAAGGAAAAAATGTACTAGTAGTAGATGATGTACTCACTACAGGTGCTACCATGGGACAACTGGTAGAATCTCTAGCTAAAGAGGGTGTAGCTGGCATATATATAGCCACATTGGCGGCAGGACAATAAAAAAGCCGCACAGATCAGATCCGTACGGCTTAAGTGTTCAACAGGTTATCTTAATAATTAGTACCAGCTCTAATCATGGCACATCTAAATCCTATAGTAGAAGTAGCTGAATCTTCGAATATGAATCTTCTTGTTCCAGGAGACATCCAATAAGCTACGTCAGCCCATGACCCACCTTTGTATACTCTCAAACGCTTCCTTGGAGGATTGTCCGAATTGTAGCTTTTTTGTAGACCAGTATTCGCCAACCACTCTTCTTCTGTGTACTCATTCTCATTACCGATGAAGTTGTAAGCACCATCATATCCACTTTCTGGATCTAATGAACCATCTCTTCTTACCGGGTTCATATCATCCACATCCTGGAAAGAGAGAGGACGGTAAACGTCTTGTACCCACTCATTCACATTACCGGCCATGTTATATAGACCGAAATCATTCGGAGGATAATCGTAAACGTAAGTAGGAATCATAGCCCCATCATTGAGTTTCCCAGCAATACCAGCGTAATCTCCTTTTCCTCTTTTGAAGTTAGCTAGGAAATAACCCATGCTTTTTCCGTAAGGATTTCTCAAAGCATGACCATCCCAAGGGTAAAGTCTTCTATGAGTTTGATTTTCATCTAACCACTGAGTTCCGATAAGTGCTTGAGCTGCATATTCCCACTCAGCTTCTGTTGGTAGTCTGTAGTTTGGAAGCACAACGCCCGTTTCCAAAGGAATTCTTTGAAATTCTCCAGCAGCAGCTGGCTCTCCTTCAGCTCCAGCGAAAGCATCATCACCAGAAGTATCTTCGTCATAGTATCCAGCATCTTCTGCAAGCTTGATGTTTACTACTCTTGTTCTCCACTGACAATAATTGACAGCTTGTCTCCAGTTTACACCCACCACAGGGAAATATCTGAATCCTGGGTAACGATAGTAGTGATCTACGTAAGGATCATTGTATGCAAGATCTTTAGCCCACACTGTAGTATCAGGAAGATTGTTTTTCCAATAATACTCGTCTGAGTCTTGCTTGATATAATATTCGTATTCTAGCCAGTTGATATTGGCTACTTCTGTTTCGTCCATGTAGAATGAAGCAACAGTAACAGCACGCTCTACACCATCATTGGTATTAAGAACGTCTTCTTCAAAAGAACCTAGTACGGTTCTACCTCCTTCTATAAAAATAAGATTTGGACCTTCGGGCTGTCCACGGAAATCATTTACCGCGAATCCTCCTTCTTCATTGAACTCCAACCCTGTTGCTGTGCTATAGCCTCCTGGGCTTTGGCTTGTTGGATTGGTAGATCCACAAGAGCTAACCATCGCAACCACTGCCAGCATGCAAGAAGCTGAAGTAATTGCATTTACAAATTTTTTCATAACCTGTTTACTTTATTGAAACACTTCAATTTTAACCTGTATTGATTTCAAAAATACCATTTTAAGGCAATCTTTCAATCTTTAAGTACTTAATTAATAGGAAAATTAGGTATTTATTGTGTAAAACATGCAATTCATTACACGCTAACCGGTGATTTCATGCTGCGAATCACGCTCAAAGAAGCCTGAATATCATCAACTCTATTGATGAAAATAATCAATTTGCTCTTGTCATCTTTCATTTTGCAACGAGCTGGCATGGATTGAATAAAGCTTAAGATCGACCCAAATGTTGGGGACTGAAAATAAGTTTCATCCTTTTTTGGAGACACATAGCATTTCATGGTGCCGTTTTTTACCGTCACTTTTTCAAAACCCAATTCTATGGCAATTAAGCGCAGTTCTATGGACAATACCAGATCATTCACCTCTTCGGGCAATGGACCGAACCGATCTATGATTGTGCCCTTGAACTTATCCAATTCGTCTATAGTACTAATATTGTCAAATTGAGTGTAAAGGCTTAATCTTTCGGAAATATTCGATACATAATCATTGGGTATCAATATTTCGAAATCTGTTTCTATTAGGCACTCTTCTTTGGACTTCTGAAATGCATTGGTCGCATCTTCATGTTCAAAAAGGCTTTTAAACTCTGTTTCCTTTAGTTCTGATACAGCATCATCGAGTATTTTGTGATATACTTCAAATCCCATGTCGTTGATAAAACCACTCTGTTCGCTTCCCAGCAAATCGCCGGCTCCTCTGATATCCAGGTCTCTCATAGCTACTTTAAACCCATCACCCAGTTCAGAAAATTCTTCGAGAGTGGTCAATCGTTTTCTTGCATCTGAAGACAAAGTAGATGTAGGCGGAGTAATCAGGTGACAATATGCCTTGGTATTGGATCTTCCTACACGACCTCTCATCTGATGTAGGTCGGATAGTCCGAACATATGCGCTCTATTGATGATAATGGTATTGGCATTGGGAATGTCCAGTCCAGACTCTATAATATTGGTAGAAACCAGCACGTCAAATTCTCCATTAATAAAGCGCATCATGATTTTTTCCAAGACCTTCCCGTCCATCTGGCCATGAGCTATACCCACTTTGGCGTCAGGAACCAACCTGAGGATGACATTGCCTATTTGCTCTATATCACTTACACGATTGTGAACAAAGAATACCTGACCACCACGTCTCAGTTCATGACTTACCGAATCACGAATAATTTCTTCGTGATATTCATGTATTTCAGTTGTGACAGGTCTTCTGTTTGGTGGTGGAGTGGAAATGATCGAAAGGTCTCTCGCACCCATCAATGAAAAGTGCAGGGTCCTGGGTATCGGGGTAGCTGTCAAAGTCAATGCGTCCACATTGACACGCATTTCCTTTAGCCTTTCTTTGACTTTGACCCCAAACTTTTGTTCTTCGTCAATGATCATTAAGCCTAGGTCTTTAAACTCAATATCCTTATTCACTATTCTGTGAGTACCTATGAGAATATCAATTTTCCCTTCTTTGACCTTTTTCTTGATCTCGTTGATTTCCTTGGTGGTTTTGAACCGGTTGATATAATCGATGGTCACCGGAAAGCCGTCCAACCTTCCTGAGAATGTATGGAAATGCTGCATGGCTAAAATCGTAGTGGGCACTAACACAGCCACCTGTCTACCAGCATTTACAGCTTTGAATGCTGCTCGAACAGCAATTTCTGTTTTTCCAAAACCTACATCACCGCAGACCAACCTGTCCATTGGGTGATTAAGTTCCATGTCTTTTTTGACATCATTGGTGGCCATGGCCTGATCTGGCGTATCTTGATACATAAAGGAAGACTCAAGCTCGGCTTGCAAATAGTCATCCTCCGGAAACGCATATCCCGGCGCTGCTTTTCGCTTCGCGTAGAGGTCTATGAGTTCTTTGGCTATGTCCTTGACCTTTCTCTTGACTTTTTTCTTCTTATTTTCCCAGTCCTGGGAGCCAAGTTTGTTGATAGAAGGAGGAGCACTATCCTTACTGGAGTATTTGGAAATTTTGTGAAGAGAATGAATACTTACATACAGTAAATCATCATCTCTGTAGATGACTCGGAGTGCTTCTTGTTTATTCCCATTGATATCTACAGTGTCCAATCCGGCAAACCGACCAACTCCATAGTCTATATGTACTACAAAATCACCAGGCTGGAGTGATTGTAGCTCTTTGAGTGTGATTGATTTTGCTTTTGAAAACTGCTCTTTGGCTTTGTACTGATGAAAGCGATCAAAAATCTGATGATCAGTATAGCAGACAATCTCATGATGAGCATCTATGAAACCTTCTTTCAAGGATGCGCCCAAGCCATCAAAAGTCAGATCAGAATTGATTTCTTCGAAAATGGTTTCTAACCTCTCGAGTTGCTTGTGAGACTCTGCTGCTATGATCTTCTGATAGTTTTTCAGCTGAAAACTGAAAAGATCCTCAGCGAGCAACTGAAAGTTCTTATGAAAATGTGGTTGTGGTCTAATCTCTAGATCATATTCAGTAGCAGGGTTTAGATAAAACCTGTTACCAAATTCGACACATCTAAAATTCTCGAGTTGAGCAATAAAGTCTTTTTCCGAATCAAATAAGTCTTCGGGTTTAAAAACCACCTGAGTGAAACCGCTGATTTCCATAATGGAATCGAAGGAATCAGTGGCTTTGTTGAAGCCCTTTTCAATGAGATCTAAGGTTTCTCTATAATCCTTGAGCCAGATGATGCTATCTTCTTTGATGAAATTCAAAAAAGAAGAACGCTCTTCTTTTAGCATTTTGGTCTGTACATTAGGAATAAGGGTAACCTCTTCCAATACAGTGGTGGATAGTTGAGTAGTAGGGTCAAACTCCCTGATACTCTCTAGTTCATCTCCGAACAACTCTAACCGATATGGGTAATCTCGAGCAAATGAGAATACATCAATAATACCACCGCGAACAGAAAACTGCCCCGCCTCATATACGAAATCAGTTCGTTCGAAATCATAGCTGCTTAGAAGTTCAGCCAAGAAATCTACGTCCAGGCTTTCACCCACTGTTGCTTTGAAGGTGTTGTCTCTCAGGGTTCGCTTATTGATCACCTTCTCATAAAGCGCATCTGGATAAGTGACGATGTGGAGAATTTCATCTCGGTTAGAATTGATCCTGTTGAGTACTTCAGCCCTTTGCAGAACATTGGCGTTCTCTGTTTCCTCAAATTGGTACGGTTTCTTGTAAGAACTTGGAAAGAGAAGTGCCTGGTTAGAATCAATAAAATTGGTGAGGTCGTTTAAGAAATATGCGGCTTCCTCCTTGTCATGGAGGATGTAGATGCTACTCAGCCCGTTGATCTGCGAAGTAGCAGCGCATAGAAGTGAGTCAAAACTTCCTGCCGTTCCTTTGATGCGAACCTTCTTATTCTCCTTGATAGATTCAGCAATACTTTTGAGAAGATCACTGTTCTCATACTTTTTAAGGATTTCGTTTGCGTTCACAGCATATTGAATTTAAGTCGGCAAAATTAGACGATTCTTAGATCAGCAGAATATTAAAGCATAGAATCCTTTTCAATGTTTGAATCTGGAATAATTAGAAGAACCAAAATGAACAATAAGAAGATTTATTTTAATTATTTTTATAAAAAGTGTAACCTTTAGGGATGATTTTACGATTAACCATTTGAAGGATGTCACAATGCGGCTCACGCCGTATCCACGCATTCTTTATTAGGTTAGGTTGGTGAAGGCGCTGGTACAGAAATGTACCAGCGCTTTTTTAGTTTAGATGAAGCAATACGAACTACTATTCTTTAAATTGAGATCATGAAAAAATTAACGATAGTCATCTTGCTTGTATTGATAGCCTCGGAGGCCATGTCTTGGGGACAAACAGGCCATAGAGTGGTTGGTCTGATAGCAGAAAAACATTTGACTAAGAAAGCGAAAAAGACTATCTGCGAAATTCTTCAGAATGAGTCTCTCGCAGAAGTGAGCAATTTTATGGATTTTATAAAATCGGATCCTAGCTATCGTCATATGTCACCATGGCATTACACCACCATTCCGGATGGGATGACCTATGAAGAAGCCGGCACATCGGAGAAAGGAGACATCATTGTGACCATTGATCGACTTATTTCAGAACTAAAGTCAAAAAAATTCAGTGATGAGGATGAAGCGTTCGCTTTGAAATGCTTGGTGCATTTGATAGGTGATATACACCAGCCACTGCATGTAGGTAATGGAGATGATAGTGGTGGTAATCAGGTGAAATTGGAGTATTTCTGGAAGTCTTCAAACTTGCACCGTGTATGGGACTTGGGCATGATAGATGGCACCAGATACAGCTACACAGAATATACTAATTGGATCAACCACGCTTCGAATAGCCAAGTAGAAAAATGGCAGTCACAAACGACTCTTGACTGGGCCTATGAGTCACAGGCAGCTAGAAGTCAAGTTTATGACTTTCCTGAGGACAAAAAGCTGAGTTATAGATATGACTATGACAATCGAGCATTGCTCAACCAGAGATTGCTTCAAGCAGGAATCAGATTAGCGGGAGTCCTTAACGAAATATATGACTAAAGAATCGTGAGGCGGAGTTTGTTGGCAGCCTGCTCCAAGTCTACCAATGCCTCAATAGCCACAACTACTGCGTCTTGCACTTTGAGAATGCGAGCAGCCTCATGAACTTGTTCCTTTTCTTCGTGGGCATATTCGCCATCTGCAGAACTCATTCTGATGGCATCATAAATCAAAAGTTTGCTAAAACTTGCTAGCGTAGAAGAATTAAAAGTGGCGAAGATATCCTCAAGTTCAGCTTCTTCGAAATCAAAGTTTTCCCATTCTGCAATCACTTCTTCATCCACCCCCACTTCTTTGGCCATATCAAGGGTTAACCATTCCAATTCTGGATCCGAAACCATTCCGTCAGATCCGGCAATGGTAAGTAGAGCATACCCATATTCCTTCCACTTATTTTTTGGAACAAGACTGATACCGTAAAAGGTTGGGGAGATGTTAGTCAGATCTGTCATATAATAGTTTTAACCCTTCAAATTAATCACTAATATTGAAAGAGAAAAAAGAACACCCCTCCCTTTTTCTAGAACAGAAATCGCTTTTTCAATCAAATTTTTATAAACCGAAGCAAGAACATGTTTAACGAATCAGATCTTAATCAAATAAAGAATCATCCGCTCGATTTGAATGATGTAAACTATCAGCTGGACAAGTTTAAAAATGGCTTCCCTCCAACCCCGTTATCTGCACCAGCATTGAACGGAAGTGGACTTTTGGTTCTATCAGACTCTGATGTGGAAAAACACATCGCATTTTACCAAAACCATCTGGCTGGATTGGAGATAGTAAAATTCGTACCAGCGTCTGGAGCGGCCACAAGAATGTTCAAATCCCTTTTTGGCTTTATTTCTAGTTACAGCGGCTCTGATTCCGATTATGAAAAAATGATTAGTGACCAGAGTGCAGGCTCAGTTTTCAACTTTTTCAAGGAACTAGATCGGTTTGCTTTTTATGATGATTTGAGGGAAACCTATAAAAAATTACACGGTGAAGCTCTCGAAGAGGCTCAGGTGAAGAAAGAATATGTCAAAATATTGGAGACTCTCTTGGGAGCTGATGGCTTGGACTATGGCAGTTTGCCAAAGGGATTGTTGAAATTTCATAAAGTGGACGGGGTAGCAAGGACTCCAGTAGAAGAACATATGATAGAAGGTTCGGAGTATGCTCAGGACGCTAATGGAAATGTGAACCTACACTTCACTGTTTCGCCAGAGCATCAACCAAAATTCGAAGCACATGTAGCGGATATCAAATCAAAGTACGAATCTAAATTCGGTGTGAAGATCTCGGCGACTTACAGTCAGCAAAAACCTTCTACTGATACCATAGCCGTTGATTTAGAAAACGTACCCTTTCGCAATGAAGATGGCTCATTACTATTTAGGCCAGCTGGCCATGGTGCTCTGTTGGAAAACCTCAATGATATAGACGCTCATATCGTATTCATTAAGAATATAGACAATGTGGTGCCAAGCAGATTGCAAGCAGAAACTATCAAATACAAACAAGTGCTTGGTGGACTATTGATCGAATTTCAAAACAAAATAGCCGCTACGCTAGCCAAACTTGAAAAAGGCGATGGGTTGGATGAAGCGCTGAGTTTGCTTGAAGATAGCTTGGGATTCCAAGCGGGAAACTCGCTGGATGGCAAGTCGGATATAGAAAAAATAGATTTTGCTAAAGCCAAACTGAATCGTCCGCTAAGAGTATGTGGCATGGTGAAAAGCGAAGGAGACCCAGGAGGAGGACCATTCTGGGTAAAGGCAGAAGATGGATCATCGTCTTTGCAGATCGTAGAAAGTGCTCAGATAGATTTTTCTAGTGAAGAGCAAAATGCAGTATTCAACACCGCCACTCATTTCAATCCTACAGATTTGGCTTGTTTCTTAAAAGACACTTCAGGTGGGAAGTTCGATTTGTTGAAACATAGAGACCCAGACACAGGGTTTATCACTCAAAAATCTAAAGACGGTAAAGACCTGAAAGCTCAAGAACTGCCAGGCTTATGGAATGGTGCTATGGCTGATTGGAATAGCATATTCGTAGTTGTGCCATTGATTACTTTCAACCCTGTTAAGTCTGTTAATGACTTGTTGAAAGACGAACACCAAGGTTAAAAGGCCTTGTTGAAATAGAAAAGCCTGAATCGTGTGAACGATTCAGGCTTTTTTGGTTTCTAGGATTTGTCAGTGCTTAATGCATACAATCCATCCCAATCGGACTTCCGTCGGGTGGAGAAAGCGTAGAAGGGATGCTGAAGTCATCCGGATCTTCTTTGAAGCGATCATAAATGGCTATGCAATGAGCAAGGTGTGCTTTGACCAGAGAATTGGAATTTTTCATTTTCTTAATTCGCCCAATCAAATTATCTACTTCCATACTAGCAAGTGCTGCTGTGGTTTCCGTACTAGAAGTATTGACCGCTAGGTTAATGAGATGATATAGTACCCGTTTTTCAACCACCATTTTGATTTCTTTTTCGAGCCCATTACCATAAGCGGCATTCCAAGTATTGGAATAAACGCTTTTCATTAATTCATCCCAGTTAGGTAGGCTTTCGTCACGCAAGTTTTGCTGAATGACCCGCTCTATTCTCTGAGGATTAAAAACCATTTTTAAAGTCATCTCTGCACTGGTTTCAGCCGCTGCTATCGGGTCAAAAGTCAATCCAGTATTTGACTTGAAGCTTTCTCTAGTTCTCGGGAATCCAGGAGCTTTTGGAGAGAGCAATTGCAATAGCCCATCTGGGATGGATAAAAACTCAGGAGAGAGTGTATTACTCAAAGCCATAAGTGCTTGCTTTTGTTCATCTGCCGTGACCAGTTTAGGGTATGGCAAAGCATCACCTTTGGTTTTATAAGCGTAACTCACGCCTCCTACCAGTTTGCTTGCTCCTTCTATTTGGTACCGATGAAGAAAATACATGGGCACTAGTACTTCTTCGAGGGAGGAAATAGGTGCACCTGTTTTGATGGCATTCTCAGAGAAGTTGTTCAAAATCTTATTTCTAATTTCTCCAATTCTATTGAGTTCTTGAGCCGCATTTTCTCCATTATCCCAAAGGTGAGCTTGCGGGTGAGCGCTGCCCGAAGGGCGCGCATCGCTATCAGTGATAAATTGCTGGCCTTCACCTATCCATTCAGTGATTATGTTCTGAAGGTTTTCATTTTCGTTTCCACTGAAATCCGAATACCCGTAGCGAATTGCAAAAGCGTCCCATTCGCCTATTTTATCATCATAGGCTTCACTGAGGTCAATATTTCCTTCTTCGTCTAACTGAATATACGGATGAGGATAATCCATCACAGAAGCACGATCATTTACACTTGCGGCGAAGTTGTGATAAAGACCTAGAGTGTGGCCCACTTCATGAGCAGACAATTGTCTCAATCTTGCAAGCGCCATTTCTAGCATTTCGTCGCTAGGTTCTTTCCCTTCCTCATATGGCTGGAGCAATCCCGTAGCGATCAGATAATCCTGACGGATTCTTAAAGACCCCAATGAAACATGGCCTTTAATGATCTCACCAGTCCTAGGGTCTGAGATCCAAGAACCATAAGACCACCCTCTTGTTGCTCTGTGCACCCATTGGATCACATTGTAGTTGATATCTAAAGGATTCACAGAGTCTGGTAGTACTTTGACTTGGAATGCATCTATGTAACCAGCTTTCTCAAATGCTTGGTTCCACCAACTTGCCCCTTCTATCAATGCAGATTTTACCGGTTCAGGAGCGCCCTTGTCTACATAATAGATGATCGGCTCTACTGCCTCACTCATTTCTGCTTCGGGATTTTTCTTTTCTAATCTGTGACGGAATATGAGCTGCTTGACGAGTGGCTCTTCTATTGGCGTGGCATAATCTTGATAAGACATTGAATAGAATCCGCTTCGCGGATCAAATGCTCTCGGCTCGAAATTATCGTCCGGTAGGCGAACAAATGAATGATGCATCCTGACAGAAATGGCCTCAGATGTAGGAGCGACTGAGCGAATGTAGCCACCAGTCGGGGTGCCCTTAAAACTGACGATCCCTTCAAATTCAGTATTATCTGAGAAATTTTTGGTCATTGGTAGGTGTATCATAGATCTTGATGCATCTCTACTGTAGCTTCCTTGTTTGGTGTCTTTCAATTGCTTGGCCACACCGTGAGCATCAGAAAGGATGAAGTCAGTGATATCAATCAGCACCTTTCCGTTTTCTTCTTTCTCTACTTTAAATCCCCAAAGGACACTCTTCGCAAAGGCTTCATCCACAGATCTTACCTCTTCTTTGTTGTCACTGATAGCTCTATAACCGTAATTCGGCTGAATGAGTAAGACTTTTGGCCCGCTTCTTTCAAATTTCACAATGCGGTTATCACCAATCTGTCCCCTATCCAACCCAATGTCGTTTGACCCCACTCCTGCGGCCAGATAATTCACATAGAGAAATTCCTCACCAAGATTGGATACCTCCAAAAGGATTTTGCCAGAGCTCTCATCCCAATAAAAATCATAAAACCCTTCGTACTTTTGATACTTAGCTACTTTGCTAGCGTAATCATCTGAAGAAGTGGTGGGCGATACAGCTTGGCTACAACTGAGGCAGCAAATAGCCAGAATCAAGATGGAGAGATATTTCATAGTGACATTAAGATTGTAGTACATTGAATAAAAATAAGCAACTATACTTTGTGGCATTGATCCCACCTGAACCCATTTATGGGAGGGTGCAGAACCTGAAAGAAGAGGTTTACAAAGATTTCGGATCAAAAGCAGCACTTCGATCTCCCCCTCATATTACTCTTCACATGCCATTTAGTTTTCGTGAAGATCGAGAAGAAATCCTATATAATGTGATACAAGATCAGATAAAGGGTCATAAAAGTTTTGGAGTGGAGCATCGGGGGTTTGGTTGCTTTGAGCCGAGGGTCATTTATGTCAATGTAACTAAAACCGAAGCATTGGTTGACTTGAGGAACAGTATAGTATCTGGTATGAGGAAGAATCTTAATTTGTTGAATGCAGATTACAAAGACTTTGGGTTTCAACCTCATATGACTATCGCATTTCGAGATTTGAAAAAATCATTGTTCCCATCAGCTTGGGACCAATTTCGTGACAAGACATTCGAGGAATCTTGGGAATGCAGTGATGTAGTCTTGCTGAAGCATACCGGAAAAAACTGGTTGATACATCAGAGGTTCAGTTTGGTATAGCGAATCCGCAAGGTAGGTTTTGGATTTCTGTTTGATTTTTAGAGGGGTCTATTACCTGTCTCAATAAGGCTTTTTCTAATTTCGCCTCTGATATGACAGAATTTCAGGTGTTTTACGAACTAGGGCTGCATCACATATTAGACAAATATGGATATGACCACATCATTTTCGTAATTGCTCTTTGCGCCATATATCAGGCGGAAGATTGGAAAAAGGTACTTGCACTAGTCACTGCGTTTACTTTTGGTCACTCAATTACTTTGGCACTATCCGTCTTTTCTATAGCCCAGTTGGATCCAGAGTTGGTTGAATTCCTTATTCCAATGACTGTTTTTCTTACGACTATTTCCAACCTGTTTACCAAGACAGAATATCAA
The DNA here is from genome assembly GCA_049115815.1 of Cyclobacteriaceae bacterium. GTDB lineage: Bacteria > Bacteroidota > Bacteroidia > Cytophagales > Cyclobacteriaceae > Marinoscillum. The sequence goes on from JAGDZO010000004.1 coordinate 96,023, forward strand.
AGGGTAAGTATCAGGAGCTATGTTTTGGCTACAGGTTTCGGGTTGATTCATGGGTTAGGTTATGCCAATTATCTCAAAAGTTTGCTCGGTCAAGATCAGAGCATTCTCACCCAACTTTTTGCCTTCAATTTGGGTTTAGAAGTAGGGCAAATCATCATTGTGGCTTGTGTGCTAGTAGCGGGAGCTTTATTTGTAGGGTTGTTTGGTGTAAGCCGTAGAGATTGGAAATTGGTTATTTCTTCTGCAATAATGGGGATATCAATCGTATTGTTACTTGAGTCAAACTATTTGGCATAAAAATGAACTACATTTTCGTTTGGGAAAAATGGAGTTGTCTGAAACCAAACTTCAGTAAAATAGAGATAAGATGAATAAAGCAACGATAATAATCGCCAGCATGATTTTGCTAGTAGGCTGTAAGTCTTCCGACAAATCGAGCGTAAAAGAAGAAACCGGAGAACCAACCAACGTAGTAGAATATAACAACCCTCCAGCAGAAGGCTTCAATTACCAAAACTCCACGCCTCATGCCATTGTCATGGCAGACCAGATCATGAACGCCATGGGTGGAAGAAAAAAATGGGATGAAACCAATGTACTCTACTGGAATTTCTTTGGAGTGCGAACTCTTCTATGGGACAAAAAGAACAACAGGGTACGTATTGATTGGCCTAATAAGGATTTGATCATTGCTTTGAATATGGATGATATGACCGGAAAGGTCTGGAGATCAGGGGAGGAAATGGTGAGCCAAGACTCGATCAACAAATATCTCAAGCAAGGAAAAAATATTTGGATCAATGATTCTTATTGGCTGGTGATGCCTTTCAAATTAAAGGATACAGGAGTTTCGCTAACCTATGTGGGCGAAATACCAACACTGACCGGGGTGAGAGCGGATGTACTTAGGCTCAACTTTGAGGATGTGGGCAACACTCCCCAAAACGCCTATGAAATATGGGTAGATATAGAGACGAGGCTCATAGAGCAGTGGGCCTACTATAAAGATGCGACTCAAGAGGAACCAAACTTTGTAAGACCTTGGACCAACTATCAAGACTATGATGGTTTGCTTTTGGCTAGTGAAAGAGGAGATAGAGATATTACCGATATCAAAGTCATGATAAAAGCACCAAAGGACGCATTCGAAACAAGTGAACCTATCAAGTTTTAAGGTATTGGCTTAATTTTTGGATTACGAGGAGCCATGAAAAATTTGATCATCTGCTTAGGTCTATTCTTTTCTTTCTCAGCTTGGAGCCAAGATTCAAGCGAGATATTGAAAAAGCACTTTGAAGATTATGGACAGCAGGATTGGAACGAAGTTCGTACCCTGACGATAGATGGATTTCTGAAGGATTCTCATTTTGGCAGATGGCCAATGCAGCTGATTCGCAAAGGTCCCGAGAAAGTTAAGATCGTTGGTAAGTATCAGGGAAAGCAATATGCGGAGGCATTCGATGGACAAGATGCATGGATTAAGGCACCCTGGAAAGGTAGATACGAAGTAGAACGTATGAACGCTGAGGAGGAATTGATCATACGAAACAGTTTCTCATTTGGTAGCCCACTATATTCGATCAAGGAGCACCTAAAGTTTAAGGGTTTGATGGACAAAGAAGGCACATTATACTTTGCTTATATGATGGATGAGGGGAGTTACCAACATACCTTTTTCATCGGCAGAGATGATTATCGCCTGTATTATGAAGAGATCACTACCAAATTTGGGACGCCTATCACCATCCTAAAAGTGGTGGAAAAATACAAGAACTACGGAACGATGCTTGTTCCTACGGCAGTCATCTTTGAAGGGGATGAGCTAGACAAAGAGTTGACGTTTGATGAAGTATATATAGGCATGGGTGTGAAAGATTACATATTCACCATGCCAAAGGGTCAATAAGGCGACACCCGGTACATTCATCAAAACTTTTGATCTCCGAATACATTTACTTAGTTAAAACTAGAAACTATGAAAGCTATTTGGAATGGACAGGTGATTGCGGAAAGTGACAATACCGTGGTGGTAGAAGGAAATCACTATTTTCCTGCTACCGATATCAAAAAGGAATATTACAAAGAGAGCGAACTCCACTCAGTATGCCCGTGGAAGGGAACAGCGAGCTACTATTCTCTGGAAGTAGACGGTAAGGAAAACAAGGATGCCGCGTGGTATTACCCTGAGACAAGCGCCTTAGCCAAAAATATTAAGGGATACGTCGCATTTTGGAAAGGGGTAGAAGTAAAGGAATAACCCTTACTTCACACTTTTTAAATCTCCACCTCCCAGTATAGTGGTGCCTTTGATGTATACCAATGGCCCATTATTGTTCGGTGGAGTCAACCTTTTGTCTTCAAAACCACCCAAAATAGAGGTGGTTTTTACATTTACGTTCCAGTCGTCAGGTACGATGATATCACATCCACCGAAGAGGGTGAATATTTCTATCACAGCTCCATTTTCCGGAGTAGTTCCTCTTAAGTCAATGTCCGACCCACCAAATATGTTGGTAGACCTGCCGCCTTTTAGGTTTTGGCTCGTGAATTTTTTTGAGCTTCCGCCAAACACATTCATTTCATCGAAATAATCTTCATCGATCACGTTGGTCCCTCCAAAGTTTTTTCTCATGATCAAAGAGATACCGATGATGACTAAGATCAAAGGCCAGAAGTCTCTCATGTCAATATCGATGTATTCATTGACTGTGAAAAACACCCAGAGAATAAGGAAGATAGCCGTGCCTCGAGCATTTCCAGACAATAGATTGATTAAGGCAATCAGCAGGAATATGTTGATCCAACTAAAGACATAATCTGGAATCTCAGGAATGATATCTAGGTTATTGAGAAGTAAAACGCCACCTATAAGGACGAGGAAAATACCGAGTAAAGCTCTTCTTTGTGATTTCATAAATACAGATACGTTGATTGGCTCAAAGAAGTCTATAATTTATCCGGAAAAAAACTATCAACCGATGGATTGTTGTTGTTTCATGATGAATTGTGCAAAAAGAACGAAAGGTTACAGCTACTAACAGATCAAGAATTTGCTAGTGACAATGTCAAGTTGCCAGAACATAAGGTCATAATGGCACAGTAGAGGCCTGCCGTTTTGAAATGGTATGGACATTGCAAGCAAGGATCAATATGAGAAACGCGATGAAAGCAGAAGATAGAGTACTCATCAAAAATCTTGCTCACACGGCTGAGCTAGTCAACACCATCAATGGTGGTATGACTGAGCCTATCGTCAATATTGAAAAACTTGAAACCGAATGGTTACTCAGCATCAGAGTGCCGGGAATCAATCCTGATTCATTGAAAATCGAAATCAAAGATTTTGAGCTTTTCCTCTTCAACATGATTTTGGAATCAAATACTTCTGACCATGAACTACCCCACATGCTTGCCGCAGTTCAGCTGAATGGTGGTGTAGATGTAGATGGTATTATGGCTGAGTACGAAGATGGTGAGTTGCTGATTCGACTTCCGCTAGATGAGAATACTAGCGGCTATGAAAGGGATGTGGAGATTTTTAGAAAATAGTTTGATTTCACACGACTCAGCCGCCGCTGGTCTTTTAACCAACATTGCTGATTGTCAATCAGTAGTTGACAACACCGACTAGTGCTTACTCAGACCTCAAGGCACTAGACCTAATAATTAACTAATCCTACTCCAATTCACAGCGTTCTTTTTAGATGCTGAAACCTGTCGCTTTATTTTCTGATTGCTCGGGTGCTCTAGTTTGGGATCATTATGCAACACTTCGCTGGCTACCGATCTAGCCAACTGCAAAATTTCAGTATCGGTGCTCAGGTCCGATATAATTAGATCCGCAATACCACTCTGCTGTGTACCCATCAGGTCTCCAGGCCCACGTATTTGGAGGTCAACTTCTGCTATTTTGAAGCCATCTGTAGACTCTACCATGGTTTGAATCCTCAGTTTGGCTTCTTTAGAAAGTTTATGACCAGTCATCAATATACAAAAGGATTGCTCGGCTCCTCGTCCTACTCGTCCTCTGAGCTGATGGAGTTGTGACAAACCAAAACGCTCCGCGTTTTCTATGACCATGATGGATGCGTTGGGCACGTTTACGCCAACTTCTATCACAGTAGTAGCCACCATGATTTGTGTTTCTCCCTTCACGAATCGCTGCATTTCCCATTCCTTAGCATCAGCCTTCATTTTACCATGGACAATCGAAATCTGGTAATTTGGGAATCGACGACTTACACTTTCATACCCATCCATTAGATCCTTGTAGTCCAACGTGGCTGATTCTTCTATAAGCGGATACACGACATAGACCTGACGCCCTTTTTCGATTTCCTTTTCTATAAACCCAAACATTTTGATTCGATGTGTATCACGCATGTGGTGTGTTTGGATGGGTTTTCTGCCCGCTGGCAATTCATCAATTACAGAGATATCCAGATCACCATAAAGGGTCATGGCCAATGTCCTGGGAATAGGAGTGGCGGTCATGACTAAGATGTGAGGGTGTTCTTTTTTGCCTTTGTTCCAAAGTTTTGCGCGTTGAGCTACTCCGAACCTGTGCTGTTCGTCAATGACTGCCAGACCAAGATTATGAAATTGCACCTTATCTTCCAGTAGCGCATGGGTACCTACTATGATGGGTAGTTTACCTGACCGAAGCTCCTCATCAATAATGGTTCGTTCTGATTTCTTACTAGACCCAGTCAACCGCCGTATGGGCATGCCTAACAAATCAGCATATTCCTTTAGGCCTTTGTAGTGTTGCTCTGCCAAAATTTCCGTTGGAGCCATAAATGCGCATTGTGTTCCATTGCTGATCGCAATGAGCATGCTTAGGAATGCTACCATCGTTTTTCCACTGCCTACATCACCTTGAACCAAGCGATTCATTTGCTTTCCAGACCTGAAATCTTGATAGATTTCCTTGACTACTTTCTTTTGAGCATTGGTTAGTTCGAAAGGAAGATGATTTTTATAGTATTCATTTAGCCGTTCACTGTTGTCAAATTTGATTCCGGGGAAGCTTTCTATCCGGGTAAGTTTCAGCTTGATTAGGCGCAGTTGGATATAGAACAGTTCTTCAAACTTTAATCGATACCGAGCCTTTTGCAGTTCTTGATTGTTTTTAGGAAAATGAATTTGAATAAGAGCCTTTTTCTTATCCACTAATTTATAACGCTCAATGAGGTATTCAGGGAGTGTCTCATTGATATGATTGACCGCTTCTATCAAAAGCATTTTCATCATTTTGCTGATGGTCTTGCTGTCGATAAACCTCTTCTTAAGCTTCTCTGATGTATGATAGACAGGATGGAGATAGCTTCCTTTTTTTGCCTTTTCAGTGAGTGGTTCTACTTCTGGGTGAGCCACGTTGTATTTGCTCCCAAAGCGAGCAGGTTTCCCAAAGACGATATATTGAACCCCAGTCGATAAACGGCTTTGAATCCACTTCGCGCCTTTAAACCAGACCAGCTCTACTACACCCGTATCATCGGCAAATTGTCCAACAAGTCTTTGCTTGTGCCCCACTCCGACCATCTGAAACGATATGAACTTACCGATGATCTGGATATAAGGAAGGTCTTCCCTTATTTCATTGACCTTATAAAATTTGGTCCGGTCTTCGTACCTGAAGGGGTAATACTGAATCAAATCGGCATAAGTGAAAATCTCCAATTCCTTTTTGAGGAGGTCAGCGCGCTGTGGCCCGACACCTTTAAGAAATTCAATATTTCGATCAAAGAAGGAAGTCATGAGGATGAGATTTTCACTAAAGTACTATGAGAAAATATTCTCAACGACTCCCTGGGAAAAATTGATCATAAAAAAAGCGCTTACCATATAGCAAGCGCTTCATTATCTCATTTTGGCTATTTCTTAATTCAAAGAAGCCATGAAGGCCTTTTTGTCCAATATGTAAGAAACTGCGAGTAACACCAATGCCATTATGGCTCCACCGGCTTCTCCATCTCCTACATTAATGTGCGCTGCTGCCGCCAATACAAAGTTGAAAAAGAATCCAGCGTATGCCCATTCCTTGATGGTATCATTAAACCTTGTAAGCAAGACCACCACCCCAGTGATTTTGGCTATGGCAAGAGGGATCACGATAAATGTCGGGAAGCCAAGCGCTTCGAAGAATCCTTTGACCATATCCGTTTGTAGCAAGTACATGCCTATAGAAGAATAAAGGAGCATTAGGGACAAGAGTCCTGTAACTACATAGTAAGCGATTTTAAATTTTTTCATCATTTTATATTTTGTGTTTCGATAATGAAACGCAAACATAATTATATATGTTGCAACATATAATGTAATGGGCTATAAAAGTTGAGTGGGTTGATTTAACAAACTAAATTATTTCCATTCTAGTGTTTCCAGCAAGTGGAGAGCGTCTTCTTTGAGATAGCGAATGACTGGAGCGAGGGAATCGTTTTTGGTGGCGGTCTCGAAATACAAGGCCCCTCTGATAAAATGATTGGTGCAGTCCGAAACATGAAATTGGAGTTGAGAAGGGACTTCCCCTTCCAATTCGGTAAACGATGCATAATCACCTATTGGGAGCTCCAATACTTTTTCTTCTATGGCATAAGCCTTGGCGTTGTGCTTGGAAGTGAGTTTATAGGAATCACCTATGTATTCTTCGAGTAGTTTTCGTTGGTTTTTGACGGCCTTATAAGTGATCTGAATATTGGCTCCAAGATCTGGGTAATTGACATCTATCCAATAGCGCTCAGCTATCCAAGATTGGTCTTTGATGATTCGTGCCGCAGTTGAATGTTCAAACTTGAAAGGGAAGGTATCTGCCAATGCGACATATTCATGCTTAGGTAGCTCAATTCTATTGTAGCCTTTTGGTTTGGGAAGGTAGTTGCTACTCCCGCACCCTACTGCCATCCAAAGCAACGCAATGAAGATAAATCCTGTTGGTTTAGTCTTCAAAATCTCCTTTCGTATCCTTAATGTCATAAGCAATAAATACCCGAACGCGTTTAATGCGTTTTTGGTCTACCGCCACTACGGTAAATTGAAAATTGGAGAAGGTGATTTTTTCACCAGCATGCGGAAGCTTTGTATTGAGCTCCAGCAACAAGCCGCCTAATGACTCACTCTCTCTTTTGACTTCATCGAATATATCAGCTTCAGCCCCAATGATTTTACAAAAATCATTGAGTGATGTCTTGCCTTCAAAAACGTAGGTATTGCTGTCCAATTTGTTGTAGGCAATGTCAGTGTCACCATCAAATTCATCATTGATTTCACCCACGATTTCTTCAATAACATCCTCAAGTGTTATTAGCCCCGAAGTACCACCATACTCATCTACCACAATGGCCATATGTACTTGCTTCTCCTGAAAGTCGCGAAAGAGGTCATCAATCTTCTTGCTTTCAGGCACGAAGAATACAGGCCGGAGAAGTGTCTGCCAGCGGAAGTGCTCTTCTTTTTCTATATGAGGAAGAATGTCTTTGATATAAAGGATACCCTCTATTTTGTCTACTGTCTCAGTATAGATCGGTATTCTCGAGTATCCCGTTTTATTCACAGTGTCCATCAATTCATGGAAAGTTGTTTCCATATCTATTGCTGTGATGTCTATACGAGACTTCATGATTTGCCTTACTGAAAGCGTGCTAAAATTCACAATACCCTTTAGCATTCCCTTTTCTTCGTCTGTCACTTCCTTGTCGGCAGTTATTTCCAGCGCTTGATTGATTTCTTGAACTGAGAGGTTATAGCCCTTTTTCTCAATGCGATTTTCTATCACATTGCTCAGCATCATCAAAAACCATGAGACAGGACGAAGCAGCTTGTCAGCTACAGTGAGCATTGGCGCAGTAAATCGTGCAAAGCTCAGACTATTGTGGTTGGCATATACCTTGGGCACTATTTCACCAAAAAAGATGATCAAAACGGTAATAGAGATCGTGAGTACCACTATTACAGCTCCCTGTGCATTTTTATCTCCCACTATTTTCCATGCGGCGAACGTCGATATGGTGACAATGAAGATATTGATCAGATTATTTAGAATCAAAATGGTTGCGAGCAACCTTCTTGGATCCAATACAAGTCTGCTGATGTATATATCCTTTTTTAGCGTTGAGGCCTTTGTGTCTTGCAATTGCTCATGGCTAAGTGAGAAAAAAGCCACCTCTGAACCAGAAATAAGACCAGACAAAAACAAAAGAACAAGAATACCAATACCATTAATTAGATAAAATGAAATCGGCAACTGTGAAATTAACAGAAAAAGAACCGAGGGATAGGGGTCGTCTAGTGCTGTCAAAGAGTTGTAGGTTGGTTAAACATTAGAACGGTAAATCATCCGATGCAGTTTCTGTACTTGCTGCATTAGTGGTTTGAGTTGTAGCTGCTGGTTCTGCTGGAGGAGGAGGGGTAATATCTCCACCTGAGTTAGCACTTTGTCGGCTTCCAAGCATTGTCATATTATCACCTACTACTTCCGTGGTATATCTAGTGATACCATCTTTTTCCCAAGAGCGTGTTCTTAGCTTACCTTCGATATACACTTGATCTCCCTTGTGCAGGTATTTTTCGGCTATTTCAGCAAGCCCTCTCCAAAGCACAATATTGTGCCACTCTGTTTGATCTTTTCTCTCTCCGGTAGTTCGATCCTTATAAGATTCGCTTGTCGCGATAGAAAAACTCGCTACTACAGCACCGCTTTCTAAGTGTCTTACCTCTGGGTCTTTGCCCAAATTTCCTACAAGGATTACTTTATTAACTCCAGCCATGAAATAAAAATAATTTAAAAATCAAAATGCTCCAAGTGGTTTACTATCACTTTGGGTAACGGCAAAGTTAATATTTCTTCACAGCTATATACCTTCAAACCCAATTCTTTGGCGATTGAAAACAAAGTTGATTCGTCTGCTACGCGGACGTTATGGAATGACACCCACAACTTCCGATGTGTTAACAAATGTTTCACCGGACCTATGGTAGAATTGATTGCCAACTCTTGGAACTTAGCATTAAAAAAGGTCATGGTTTTGGTGATAGGAACGTCTTCCGTACCATAAAACTCAAATAATCCGCGCCAGATACTTTCTTTTCGCTCACGCAGAAGCGCGTGTCCTGAGTAGCTAAAAACGAAATAATCTAAGGTTACTTCTTTTGATTTGACCTTTTTTTCCTTGACGGGTAATTGGCTTTGCAAGTCATTAGCGAATGCATAGCAAGAGTCTCTAAATATACAATCAACACATTTTGGAGCTGGCGTGCAGATGGTGGCGCCAAATTCCATGATGGCTTGATTAAAATCTGCAGGCCGTTGATACGGGATCAAATCTTCTAGAATCTCAATAAAAAACCTACGGTTTTTGGTGTCTGATATTTCTTTATGAACCCCAAAATGCCTTGAAATAAATCGGAATACGTTCCCATCAAGTACTGGTGTAGGCAGACCAAATGCTATCGAAGCAATAGCCGCAGCAGTATAAGGGCCAACTCCTTTGAGAGATAATAGTCCGGAGTATGTGTCAGGAAACTTTCCACCAAGATCATTTGAAATGTGTTTTGCAGTGTGATGCAAATTTCTCGCACGAGAATAATAGCCAAGCCCCTCCCAGGTTTTCATTACTTCTTGAGCACTTGCTTTGGCCAAGTCATGTACTGTAGGGTATTGCGATACAAATTGATTGAAGTATGGTAAGCCTTGATCAACACGCGTTTGTTGAAGGATTATTTCAGACAGCCAAATTATATATGGGTCGCTCGTTTTTCGCCAAGGCAAATCTCTCTTAACTATTGAATACCAATCAATTAGGTTTTTAGAAAAACTGTTCAATTGTAGGATAGAATTTGTTTTAAATATGAGATTTAGCTTTTTATTTACCCCTGCCAAAATTAAATTTGAGCCCTTGAAAATCGAGAGTATTTAATAAAAGACAATAATAGTGACTAAAGCCGACGTAATAACCGAAATAGCTGATAAGACAGGAATTGACAAAGCGGATGTCCAAGCGACCGTTGAGGCTTTTTTCACAGTAGTTAAAAACTCCATGGCGGATGGCGAAAATATCTATGTTCGTGGATTTGGGAGTTTTGTCAACAAGAAGCGAGCACAAAAAATAGCTCGAAACATCTCCAAGAACACTGCAATAGTCATCGAGGAACACCATGTTCCTAGTTTTAAGCCATCTAAGATCTTTACTGAGAAGATCAAAAACAGCAAAAGGCTGTAATTGTAGATGAACAAAATACAGATTTTGCTCCTGGTTTTGGCATCAGTTGCTATCATAGGTCTTTACCAATTGCCAAGAGTCGTAGTGGAGAATGAGCAGCTGGCTTCAATCGAAACACATGACCTATCTACCAGTGCTGAAGATGAAGCCGTCTTTTCCTCTCTGAGACAGCTACTTAACACCACTTCAGAAATAAAAAAAAGTATTAACTTTGCGGACTCTTTGGCAGAACTGTACCTGAAATATCAAATGATAGACAGTGCTGCTAAATATGCCGACTATATTTTGAGTCTTGATGATTCTAGATTGGCGTCATATACTGGGGCGTTGATTTACTATCGAGCGTTTCAGATGAGTAACAGCCCGGAGCAGTCCAGAGTATTGGCAGGAAGGGCAGAACAAGAATTTAGATCTCTGTTGGTAGATGACTCAGAGAATAGTTTGTTGAAAAATAAATTGGCCATGACTTTAATGGTTACAGAAGCTCCTATGGTGGGTGTTCAGATGTTGAGAGAGATTCTAGAAGAAGATCCCAACAACAGAGAAACTATCCTGAACCTTGGACTCTTAGCAATTAGATCACGGCAGTATGACAAAGCCATTGGTAGGTTCGAAACTTTAATGGAGTTAGATCCCAATGACTATGAATCGCTGTTTTACCTAGGTGTTTCACAGATAGAAATAGGTGATACACTTGCTGGTAAAAAAGCATTCGAAAAAATAGTAGATACAGAGGGAGTTGACGCTGCGCTGAAAGCAACAGCTTCCACTTATATACAAGACCTTTAAAATATTTAAGTAACTAAAACATTTCAAATTATGCCTTGCGGTAAGAAAAGAAAAAGACATAAGATCGCTACTCACAAGAGAAAGAAGAGACTTAGAAAGAACAGACACAAGAAAAAATAATATACATCTAAATTGAGTCAACGTGAGTAATGAATTAATCATCAACTCAACTCAAAAAGGATGTCGTATTGCCCTTCTTAAAAACAAACAACTGGTAGAATTCCATCAGGAATCTGATGGAAACCAGTTCAACGTAGGAGATATATATCTTGGGACAGTCAAAAAAGTAGTCCAAGGTTTGAATGCAGCCTTCATAGACATAGGATATGAAAAGGACGCCTTCTTACATTATTTGGATCTAGGCCCACAGGTACAATCTCTCAACAAATACACCAAGTTATCACTAGGTAAAAACAATGCATCTCCAAAATTAACGGGGTTTAAGCATGAGCCAGATATCAACAAGCTTGGTAAAATCAGTCAGGTTTTAACCAAAAACCAAAAAATACTGGTTCAAGTCGTTAAAGAACCAATTTCCACAAAGGGGCCAAGATTATCTTGTGAGTTGTCAATAGCCGGTAGATACCTGGTGTTAGTTCCGTTTTCAAAAGCGGTAAATGTATCCAAAAGAATAGGTGACGCTAATGAGCGCAAGCGCTTAAGCCGCCTGATCAGTTCGATCAAACCTGAAAACTTTGGGGTGATCATACGTACTGTCGCTGAGGGTAAGGATATCAGAGAGCTTGATAAAGACCTCTCCAATCTTACTCAGATATGGATGGACGGGATGAAAAACCTCAAGGATGCCCAGCCACGTGATAAGGTAATTGGCGAGATGAATCGCGCTAATTCAATTCTTCGTGATGTCTTGAATGAATCATTCGACAGCATAGTAGTTGACGAAAAAGAGCTCTATGATGAGATCAGAAGCTATGTCAACAAGATTGCGCCGGACAAAGAAAAAATACTCAAACTCTATCAAAACAAGGTCAAAGTTTTTGAATCCTTTAATGTAGAGAAGCAGCTCAAAACGTCATTTGGAAAATCCGTAAGCATTGCCAATGGTGGTTATTTGATCATCGAGCATACTGAGGCACTTCACGTAGTGGATGTCAACAGTGGCAATAAGTCCAACCAAGAAGACAATCAGGAAATGACGGCTCTTAAGGTGAACCTTGAGGCCGCTTCTGAAGTCGCTCGACAGTTGAGGCTGAGGGATATGGGAGGAATCATCGTCGTGGATTTCATAGATATGCGAAAAGCAGAAAACCGTAAGAAGGTTTATGACCGCATCAAGGAAGAAATGAAAGATGATCGTTCCAAGCATACGGTCCTTCCTTTATCCAAATTTGGATTACTACAGATCACTCGTCAGAGGGTGAGACCTGAGTTGAATATTGCTACTCGTGAGGTTTGTCCTTCTTGCAATGGAACTGGAAAAATCACAGCATCTATTTCCATAGCAGACCAGATAGAAAAAACGTTGGATCATGTATTGACTGGTCAGAATGATAAGAAAATAACAGTTACTCTTCACCCATATATCTATGCATACTATACGCGTGGTATTATATCTAAAAGAGTAAAGTGGTATTTCAAATATATGAAGTGGGTGAATTTAATAGAAGATTCATCCTTAGCTCTCACAGAGTACAGTGTACTCAATAGCATGGGAGAGACCATAGAAGTTTAAAAAACAAAAAGGCGAAAATGAACATCATTTTCGCCTTTTTTTTGTCTTGTGAATTTTGAACTTAGAACTTGATTCCGATATCAAATGAAACCACAGTGTTTCTCACGAACAGCTCCTCTTCAAATCCTTGTATTTCAGTTTTAATAACATTTGACAAGCCTCGCTGATAAGTGACACTTGCAAAAAGTGTGGTATTAATTCCTGCTCGATATTCCACCCCTCCACCAAATAGAATCGTCGTATCAAACCCTTTGAAATTCTCTATCAGATCATAGTCTTCTTCTACGGGTTCATTGAAAATCTGAATCTCAGGAGCAAGTCCTACTTGAAAGAATACCCTGGTATCTGGCTGAATTTCGTTGGTAAATAGCTTTAGAGATAAAGGAATCTGTAGATAGTTAAGTCTATATTCTTGCTTTGGTTCTGCAGGAGGAGTTCCTCCTTCACCTGGCTCTGCAGATACTTCTACGCCAAAGTATTTAGGCACAAATATGAGTCCGGTACTTAAGAAGTAAGTCTCTGTGAGTTCATGATCATATATTAGTCCTAGTGAGAACTTGAATGCAGAACCTATAGGCTCCACGTCATACACACTATCAACGAGTGAGACTCTGTTGGAAGCTACCATTGGGGAAAATTTCAAACCCAATTTTGATTGCGCTCCAGCGTTAAATAGTGTAACCAATGAAAACAGAAGTATTAATTGAATTTTTCTCATGAGGAGGACTTAAACGCTAAATTTGTTCTCTCAAAATTAAGGTGTATGCGAGTAGTTATCATAATCATTCCAATTCTTTTATTTTATGGATGCGCTCCTGAGCAATTATGTGCCACAAAAGATGAGATAGCAACGTCTGATGTAAGAATCGAAGTTCAAAGACTAGAAGAAGAGCTTTTTGCTGAGAGGAGCCTGGAAGGAGTTACTTCATTTTTAGCGGATAACCAGACATTTACCAGGGTCTTTCTAAACAGTGACCAATATCCATCTGAGGAAATTCTCGCATCGAAACTAAACCGACTTTTGGCCAATGAGGCCATTGATACTTTGTATCAAGAGGCAAAGGCTGAGTATGAAGGTTTTGATTTGATTGTAAATGACCTTGAAGGGGCAATAGGCAAGATTCAAACCTTGTTTCCCGACACAAAAACCCCGAAAATTCAGACCACTGTAACAGGCTTATACAATGATTTATTCATTTCTGACTCATTGATAATCGTAGGGTTGGATTTTTTTATTGGTCAAAATGCCAGCTACAAACCGTTAGAAATACCCGGGTATGTGTTGAGGAGGTATAACAAAGAGCATCTGGCCGCTATCATTATTAAGTTCATGGCGGGCTATCATACTCAGACGGGCACGGAAGAGACATTGCTTTCAGAAATGATCGATTTTGGTAAGACCTATTACTTGACTCGAAGGTTACTGCCGTGTACACCGGATTCCATTTTGCTTGGTTATACTGCCGATGAGCTTCAATTGGCGGAAGAGAATGAGCACATCATATGGGCTACTCTCCTTCAAAATGAAGCACTGTATGAAACAAATCACATCATGAAAAAGAGATTTCTAGGAGAGCGACCAAATGTTCATGAAATAAGTCAGAAGTGCCCCGGAAGAATAGGAGCCTGGGTGGGTTGGCAGATAGTAGAGAGCTACATGAGTAACAATGATGTGGAAATAAGAGCTCTGCTCGGAGAAGCCGATAACGAAAAAATATTTAGACAGTCCGGTTATAAACCTAAGAGTCGATAACCGCTGTGAGGGTTTTGGCGCTAACCAGATCTATCAGTTTCCTTATTTGAAGGGCTTTACTAAATCTCTGCTCAGCAAGGTCGCGGCTATTTCTTTGGGCAGATAGTAGCTTTTGAGGGTACTCGATGTACTCTTTTATTTTATTAGCGAAATCTTCGAGCTTTTCTGGCTGATAGACAAATCCTAAATTTTTCTCGGTCACAAGGTGGTTGATCCATCCGCCAAAATTCACAATGATCATATTGCCCGCTGCTAATCCATCAAAAAACTTATTGGGACTACCTGTACCTAGGACATCAATGTTGAGAAAGGAAACGTAAGAAGCGTCGCACTGCTCCAGTATCACTTTGACTTCTTCCAAATTAGAAAATGGTAGTACCTTAATGTTTTCATAACCCAATGCCAGCTGGGAAATGTTCTCAAAAGTCTTCCCCTCTCCCATTAAGGTAAAATGCACTGGTAGTTGAACATCGGCGCATGCCTTTGCTGCATCAATTAGATACTCCAGATGATTGGCTTGTCCGAAGGTGCCAACATAGCAAACCTTGAGTGGGTTTTTCGTATTGAATCGTTTCTTTATTGGATGGAAATCAAAGAATTCAAGATCGGAAAAATTGGGAATGACCTTAATTAAAGCATTTGGAGAAACTCTTTGGATATAGTTTTTAATGTCTGGTGAAAGAGCGATTACCGTTTTGGCTTGAGAATAGCATTGCTTCTCAAAATCATATAGGAGATTTTGTAAAAAGCGATTTTTAATCACGCCCATTTGTATCGGGGCCTCCGGCCACAGGTCGCCAACTTCGAAATAGTATGGAACGCCATAAGCAGATATTAAATGGAGGGCAATCAGTCCTGTAGTGAGTGGGGTTGTCATCACATAAGCTAGGTCAAAATCTCGATTAAGGCTTTTAATCGTCTTTTTCGATCCGCGAACGAATTTTAGAAAAGCAATTATTCTGCGAATGAATCCAAATTCGTTTTGGTATGGTATTCGCAAATAGTGAACATTGATACCATCTATTTTTTCAGAGCCGTTTTTGATATTGTGGGCCGTAATCATGGTTACGCTGTGGCCAGCATCTACGAGCCCCTTGGCCAAATGATAGGAACGAACACAACCCCCTTCATCGGGAGTTCTGAAATATTGATGGATGTAAAGGATATTCATCGCGTTAAAGATTAACATAGAATATGATGATTGATAACTTCGCTATAAGTTTTATGCCTAAATCACAAAAATCAGGTCTATTGAAGTACGTTCTGAGTTGTATGTTGCTCATAGCAAGTCTAGCTATGGTAAGTGGGCAGACTAGTGCTAGGGAGATTTATGAAAAGGCATCTCATTCCAAAATAGGACAATATCAATTTGACTCTAGCCATGAATATCTGATATTGGCATCCGGTTTTTCAAAAGACACACTCGAGAAGATTCCTTTTAGTGACAGACGCATTGTCAAGATCGACCTGGTTTATACCACTTTCAGCGAAACTGCGGAATTTAATCAGAGGCAATTGGATGAAGCAAGAATCAGCCGACTGATCCAATTGAATCCACAGGTGACAGTCAACAAATTCTTTGATTGGAATATCATCGGACAGACTGGATGCGATTCTTCGCCAAGTTGTCTGAAGTTCTTCCACGGGTTTGTCATTTATTATGAGGAATATTTCACCAAGGAAACGGCGAAAGCTGAGATTGATAGTATCAAGTCTGATTTGGGTACCCTCCAGCAACAAATTATTGAGTTGAAAGAAGAATTAACGCTAGACTACAAGCGTATTAATTGTGAATATCCCGAATCTCGCTACTCACCGGAATATTTATCGTCACAACTAGAAAAGGTTTACGATTGCTCTGAACCCTACAAAGGCCGAGTATTCTTTGATGTATATATGGATTATGGCGGGAGAGTGAAAGAAGTGAAAGTGAAAGGAAACCTATTCCCATGCAAGGACATTTTGGCAAAAGCGCTCAAATACATTATGCAGTGGAGGCGAGGATTGACCATAGGAAATAAGCAATATGATCTTGTAGCTCATGGTATGGTGAGTTTTCCGTTAAGAAAAGAGAGTGTAACAATTAAGAGCTTCGAAATATCTCAAGACCTAAAAGATCAATATCATATGCTTCAGCAGTACAGTCAATGTGTGGCCTATGAAGTAGACACCAGCTTTTTGCCTATTCTGCCAAAAGTGAGGAAGAAAGTGGTGTCCGAAGTATTGTTTCGAAACAAGATAAGTCCTGATTTGGTAATCGTAGATGTGACGGGAAGCATGTATCCATTTACAGCAGACTTACTCAAGTGGCTTAAGCTTTCTTCTACCAAAAAGGACATTGACTTTGTGTTTTTTAATGATGGTAATGACAAACCTACTGAGCAAAAATTAGTAGGTGCTACAGGTGGATTGTTCCACGTGAAAACGGGATTATTTGTAGAAGCTAGAGAAAGAATGTTTGAAGCCATGCGCGCCGGAGGAGGGGGAGATTACCCAGAAAACAATGTTGAAGCTCTCTTATTTGGTGCTGGCCAATCAGATAACGCTGATGAGGTGGTGATGATTGCTGATAACTATGCCTTTCCCAGAGATGTAGAGTTGTTAGAAAAATATACAGGAAAACTGCGCATCATTCTTTGCCACACAGAGAAGGGCATCAATACAGCATACCTGGATTTGGCTAAGAAATATGGTTTCTCAATTCATACGATGTATACAGACCTTGAAGCTCTTGATGGAAATTCTTTAGTGATCGATGGAAACACGTATCGACAAATGGGTGGGAAATTCGTAAGGCGCTGATTAATTCAAGATTACCTTCCCAATTTCTCCCAATACTTGCAAAAACTAGTGATTTTACACTCGTCACATTTTGGCTTGCGAGCCAGGCAGACATATCTCCCATGAAGGATTAGCCAATGATGTGCTTTGTGAATGTATTCGTCAGGAATATGGCGGACGAGTTGCTTCTCTACTTCGAGAGGAGACTTGGCTGTTTGTGTAACTAAGCCAAGTCTTTTGGATACTCTGAAAACGTGGGTGTCTACGGCCATTGCAGGCTCATTGTAGAGCACTGAAACCACCACATTGGCGGTTTTTCTGCCTACACCTTGAAGCTTTATTAGGTCTTCGTGCTTTACCGGTACCTCCCCATCAAAATCATCCATGATCATTTTGCTCAATGCCATGAGATGCTTCGCCTTATTGTTAGGATAAGACACACTCCGAATCAGATCTAAGATCTCGTCGAATGATGCATGGGACATGTGCTCAGCCGTAGGGAATGCCGCAAAAAGCCCTGGAGTAACTTTATTGATTCTCACGTCAGTGCATTGCGCACTTAGTACTACTGCCACTACCAACTCAAATGGAGAATTGTAGTTTAGTTCAGTCTGAGGATCAGGAAAAGCTTCTTTGAAATAGGAAACGAAAGCCTCGAAACGCTCTTTTTTGTTCACAAGCAGGTTGTTTGTTCATTCAACGAGAGGCTAATTTAATGCTCTCAATCGAACCTAAACAGATTGTCCGTGAAAACTCCTAGAATGATCAAGAATCCGGTGAACTGATCTTTCTGATGGAGAATAGTTCACTTTTTCAAGTTCACATATAATCATCTGTAGTTCTTCCAGTTGATCCTGAAGGTGAGTGTCTGTCACTAGTGCTTGCTCTAGAGCTGCTGCTTCTCTTTTACTTAATTCATTGTATAGAAACCTGATAAGGTCATTTTCTGTAAATGTTTTGATCATAGGCAATATTTGTATGTTGTAGCTTTTTTCTCAAATTAATCAAAGCATACCTCATTCTGCCTAGGGCGGTATTGATACTGACACCTGTAGTGTCCGCTATTTCCTGAAAACTCATTTGCATATAATGCCTCATTACCAACACTTCCTTCTGAGCTTCAGGTAGCTCTTGTATATACTGCTTTAGCAGATTGTGTGTATCTCTTTTTATATGTTCATCCTCAATAGTAGTCTCAGAGAACTCCAGGGAATTGAAAACATTGCTACCATCTTCCATGATGATTTCAGGGTTGCGCTTGGCTTTCCTGAAATGATCAATCGCCAGATTATGCGCTATGCGCAGCATCCAAGGTAAGAATTTTCCTTCTTCGTTGTATTTGCCCCTTTTGATTGTGCCTATGGCCTTAATGAAAGCATCCTGCATCAGGTCTTCCGCCAAGTAGCGATCTTTTACAATCAAATAAATCGTGGTAAACACCCTGTCTTTGTGTCGCTCGAGTAATACTGCGAACGCCTCTTCGTTACCGTTTTTGTATTGAGACAGCAATTGGCCGTCGGTCAATTTAGTCTTGTGCATTTAATCACTTAGTTGTTAACGTAGAGGTCTATCTTATATTGTCAGGGTTTTGTGTGGATTGAAATTTATTTACTCGTGAGCGATCAAAACTAATGAAATATATTTTACAAACAAATCTGCCTTCGAATTTCTAATTTTGCCTGCTTTCAAAAATCAATTGCGTTTCTTAAGCGTTGTAAAGACTCACACTTATCAAAAACATGGCCAAAACCATAGACCACTACGATCCAAAAAAATTTATTGTCATCAAAGGTGCTAGAGTCAACAACCTCAAAAATTTGGATGTAGCCATTCCACGAGATCAGCTGGTCGTGATCACAGGTCTTTCCGGTTCAGGAAAATCTTCGTTGGCATTTGACACCTTATTTGCCGAAGGTCAGCGCAAGTATGTCGAGAGCTTGAGTTCGTATGCCCGTCAGTTTTTGGGTAGAATGGAGAAACCAGAGGTGGATTACATCAAAGGTGTGGCTCCTGCTATCGCGATTGAGCAAAAGGTGAGCTCTCGAAACCCAAGATCCACTGTAGGGACTACCACAGAGATTTATGATTACCTCAAATTGCTATTTGCGAGAATTGGTATCACATACTCTCCCATCAGCGGCAATGCCGTGAAGAAAGACAGTGTGACTGATGTCGTGGATTTCATCCTAGGACACCCAGAAGGTACGAGACTGATTATCTCCACCAGGCTCAATGTCAAGAATGGAAGAAAAATTGAAGAGGAGCTTAAAATCTTATTGAGCAAGGGGTATACCAGAGTCTTGATCAATGATGAAATGAGTTTCATTGAAGATCTGCTGAAAAAGAAAATAAGCAAGAAGGATCAGTTCGAAATATTGATTGATCGTGCGGCTGTAAAGAATGACGAAGAGTCACAGTTTAGACTTTCAGATTCGGTGCAAACGGCATTTTTTGAGGGGGAAGGTCACTGTAAAGTGACCATGGTTGACCATGAGACTAAAGTCTTTTCAGATTTATTCGAGTTAGATGGAATACGATTTGAAGAACCGAGTATTAATCTATTTGCCTTTAACAATCCTTATGGAGCGTGTAGGCGGTGTGAGGGTTTTGGTCGAATACTCGGAATAGATCCAGAAATGGTCATTCCTGATCCTAATTTGTCAGTATACGAAGGAGCGATAGCACCATGGCGGGGTGAAACATTGCAGGCGAAATGGCTAGACCCTTTGCTGAAAAATGGAATACGCTTCGATTTCCCAATTCACAGGCCAATAAATGAACTGACAGAGCAAGAATATGAATTGCTATGGACAGGCAACGAATATTTTGAAGGCCTAAATGAGTTTTTCACATTCTTAGAATCTCAGACCTATAAAATCCAATACCGAGTGATGCTCTCGAGGTATCGCGGTAGGACTACCTGTCCTGATTGTAGAGGGACTAGACTAAGAAAAGACGCAAGTTATGTAAGAGTCAATGACGCGTCACTGACTGATTTGGTTTTGAAGCCAGTGGATCAACTTTCGGCGTTTTTTAGAGAGCTGACGCTCACCGATCATCAACAAGCTGTAGCCAAAAGAATCCTTAGCGAAATAACCAACAGGTTGGCTTATTTGGAAAAGGTAGGCCTGGGTTATCTAACCCTTAACAGACTGACGAATACCCTTTCGGGGGGTGAATTTCAGCGTATCAAATTGGCAACTTCATTGGGCAGCGCATTGGTAGGCTCCATGTATATCCTCGATGAACCAAGCATAGGTTTACACCCGAGAGACACGGACCGATTGATTGAGGTACTTCTTGAGCTTAAGAGGTTGGGTAATTCGGTGATCGTGGTGGAGCATGAGGAGAAAGTTATGGAGGCAGCAGATCAGATCATCGATATAGGTCCTGCTGCAGGGACACATGGTGGGGAATTGGTTTTTCAAGGCACTATTGGTCAAATGAATGACAAGACAGATTCATTTACTTCAAAGTACTTACTAGGAAAAGAGGTGATAGATCTGCCAAAGCAGAGAAGAAAGTGGAATCAATCATTTACCATCGAGAAAGCCAGAGAGAACAATCTTAAAAATATTTCAGTCACTTTTCCTTTAGGAGTGATGACAGTCATTACAGGCGTAAGTGGGTCCGGTAAATCGACATTGGTTAAAAAGATCCTCTATCCAGCCATCAGTAAAAATCTAGGAATCGGTGGTGAGGCTACTGGGAAGCACGAAAAATTGTCTGGAGATTACCGTAAGGTTGATCAAATCGAATTTGTAGACCAAAACCCGATTGGCAAGAGCTCTCGCTCCAATCCTGTGACTTATGTGAAGGCTTATGACGTCATTCGTCAGTTGTTTAGTGAGCTGCCAGCATCGAAAACCAATGGCTTCAAACCGGCGCATTTTTCCTTCAATGTAGACGGAGGAAGATGTGAAGTCTGCGAGGGTGAAGGTACAGTGAAGATCGAAATGCAGTTCATGGCGGACTTGCATCTGGAATGTGAAAACTGCAAAGGCAAGCGGTTCAAGAAAGAGATTTTGGAAGTCAAATACCAGGACAAGGACATCTCTGAAATATTGGATTTGACAATAGAGGAGGCGCTTGACTTCTTCTCTAGCAAGGCATCCATCATCAACAAAATAAGTCCGCTATTTGATGTAGGGCTAGGATATATAAAGCTCGGTCAATCTTCAAGCTCTCTGAGCGGAGGGGAAGCACAGCGCGTAAAACTCGCGTCATTCCTCGGAAGAGGTGGCAATATCAAGAAAGATCATGTGTTGTTCATCTTCGATGAGCCGACCACAGGTTTGCATTTTCACGATATCAAAAAATTGTTGGATGCCCTCAATGCACTGGTCAATGACGGCAACTCTGTGATGATCATAGAGCACAATATGGAAATAGTGAAAAACGCTGATTGGATCATTGATCTTGGCCCTGAGGGAGGAGAAAATGGAGGACATCTCTGTTTCGAGGGGCTTCCGGAGGACTTGATTAAGCTTAAAGACAACCATACCGCCAGGTATTTGAAGGAGAAGCTCTAGCCCACTTACCGCCGAAATAATTCACCAAAGAAGGATGTGACCCTTATTCCGCAATCAAATACTACATAATAGTATTTATAAAATAAATCTGTATCATTGCAATACTATAAAGTAGTATTAAGGCAATGAAGAAATTTCAAATCGGTGAATTTGAGGAGGTAGTGATCCTCACAGTTGGCATTTTGCATGGCAATGCATACGGCGTGACCATCAAAGACGAAATAGAGAAGAGACTCAATCGTGAAGTAAGTGTTGGCGCGCTCCAAACTACCCTCAGGAGACTGGAAGGAAAAGGATATTTGAAATCCGCCCATGGCGAATCTTCTGAATCGAGAGGAGGCCGTCCAAAGCTGTTTTTCACCATCACCGCGCACGGCAAAAGAGCCATAGAGTATACGCGAACCACACGCAATGAACTGTGGAATGCCCTACCAGATTTAGTTATAAAACTGGATTGACATGAAGCAAAAGCAACCTCCCAAGTTTCCGTTAAGAGTGCTCAAGTGGTTTTGTAACCCAGATTACCACCAAGATATTGAAGGTGATTTGCTCGAGCTATATGAGCGCAGGCTTGATACTATAGGGAGGAAAAAGGCCAATAGAAAATTGGCGATTGATGTATTGAAACTCTTCAGGCCGGGAATATTGGGCACATCTAAACCAAACAAACCACTCAATCAAATGACGATACTCAGGCACAACCTCAAGTTTATTTTTAGAAGCTTTAGCAGAAATAAGGCGTCATTTCTGATCAATATCATTGGGCTTTCTTCAGGGTTGGCTTGTGCTTCATTGATCTATTTATGGGTCAATGATGAAATGGGTGTAGATAAATTTCATGAAAATGATGACCGGCTATATCAGGTTATGATGAACGGAGTAGATGGGAGCACCATCATCACCGAGCCCCATACGGCGGTCCCCTTAGCAAAAGCACTGGAAGATGAATTTGCGGGGGTGGAGGCTGCCGTATCTGTATTGCCGTCAGAGATTAGCTCAGGATACTTGGGAGATTTTAAGATTTCTACCAATGGATCGGCAAACCTTCTTTCTAAGGGACATTTTGCCCAGAAAGACTACTTCAATTTGTTTTCATACAGATTTATCAGTGGAAATTCCTCTTTGGTGCTACATGAACCTCGATCCATCGCCATATCGGAGAGTACAGCAAACAAGCTTTTTGGCTCAGTCAAAGAGGCTATAGGCCAAACTTTGGATTGGCAGTTAGGTGAGTATACTTCTGATTCAAAAGTCACGGGCGTATTTGAAGATGTGCCCAAGAACTCAACTTCGCAGTTTGATTTTGTGTTGAGCTACGACTCATGGATGACGCTGGCAAACCTGTGGGAAATGCAGCCCGAAAGCTGGAGCAATCAAGCGCCATATACCTATGTGCTGCTAAAACCTGAAACAGATCTTGCACAATTCCAAGAAGAGGTCAGAACGCTGGCACAGACGAAAAATCAGGGGTCCAAATCAGAATTGTTACTCATTCCCTATTCAAGCCAATACCTATATGGAAAATTTGAAAATGGTCACCAGACTGGATCGCGAATAGTCTATGTGAAGATATTCTTCGTTATTGCATTGTTTATCATACTCATCGCGTGCATCAATTTCATGAACCTCTCTACAGCGAGGGCTTCTAAACGAATGAAGGAGGTGGGGATCAAGAAAACTTTCGGTATCACAAGGAAAGACCTGGCTGTTCAGTTTGTAAGCGAATCTTTTGTCATGACTATCCTTTCTTCTTTGGTGGCTCTAGTCATTGTATGGGTTTCGCTTCCCTATTTCAATGAGATTACGGGCAAGACGCTTTCCCTTAATTTGGATCTCGATTTTATGCTGGGTGCTGCAGTTATCATCGTCATTACAGGATTGTTTGCTGGGAGCTATCCTGCTTTTTATCTATCCAGATTCAAGCCTATATCGGTACTGAAAGGAAAAATGCAAAAGTCTCTTGGTGAAGTGTGGATACGTAGAGGCTTGGTGGTTTTTCAGTTTGTGATCTCTATCGTCCTGATCACAGGTGTATGGGTGATTTATACCCAGGTGAGCTTTCTTCAAAACAAAAACTTAGGCTATGACAAGGAGCATGTCATTTTCTTCGCGAGAGAAGGGGCAGTGTCTGAGAAAGAGGATGTTTTCCTTTCGGAATTAACACAAATTCCCGGAGTGGTAGCAGCTTCCTCCATGGGAGGAAATTTTTCGGGGATCATAAGTACAACCGATGGTCTCGGTTGGGAAGGGAAAGATCCCAACTTGGTAGTTGGCTTTGCGAAGATTCCGGTCAACTATAACCTGATCGAAACCCTGGGGATTGAAATGGTAGCGGGAAGAAGTTTTTCGAGGGATTTCAATGAAACGAAGAGCCTGATACTGAATGAGTCTGCAATCAATATTATTGGATATGAAAACCCTGTAGGAAGGACGGTAAAGCTCTGGCGTGGTGAGGACTACAAAATCATTGGGGTGGTGAAGGACTTTCATATAGAATCATTGCACAATGAAGTGAAACCGCTTTTTATGTATCTGGATAATAGCGAGACCTTTACTATGATGGCTAGACTACATTCGGAAAATCAACAAGAGACCATTGAGGCGATTGATGCGTACTATCAAGAGTTCAATCCGGATTTTCCTTTAGAATTCAAGTTTTTGGATAGTAACTATCAGTCCATATATGCCTCTGAAAAGCAAGTGTCTACCCTATCGAAGATTTTTGCTGGATTGGCCATCGTTATTTCTTGTCTCGGACTGCTGGGACTGGTTGCTTTCACGGCGGAGCGCAGAACCAAGGAAATTGGGATTAGAAAGATTTTGGGGTTGAGCGAGTTTGGTGTTGTTTGGCTTATTTCAAGAGACTTTATGAGTCTGGTCTTCGGGGCAATTATCATAGCCCTGCCTATAACCTACCTGATAGCCAGAAATTGGCTGGACCAGTTTGCTTACCGAATCGAGTTGGAGTGGTGGTTTTTTGCAGGCTCTGGTATCAGTGCCTTACTTCTTGCCTGGGCTATTGCAGGATGGCAGACTTTCAAGATCGCCAAGAACAATCCCGTGGATAGTCTTCAGGTGGATTGAATTTTGTTTTGATGGTCATTCCATAAAAGCTGAGGCTTATTGAGTCCAGTAGACAGGGGAATCTACCAGATTTTTAAGACCTCCGAGGTTTTCAAAACCTCGGAGGTCTGAGTGATACCACCTTTCCTAAAGTTTCAAACTTTAGGAAAGGTCATTCGGTGATTTCACAACCCTCTATTAGAATGAATTCAACAAATTACCACAATTAGGGTATTGTCATTAAAGCGTTGCTCGCATAGTTTTATAAACAGTTATAAGTATTGTTCACCATAAATAATGAAAACTATGAGTACCGAAAATGCAATTTCTATTGAAATCCCTCAAGCAGACTTAGACACTGTGAAGGCAGCACTGGACACCATCCAAACTACTTTGGTGCCCTATGTCTTAGCGCTCACTCCTGAGCAACGCAAGACCATTCCCAAAATGAGTGATGGCACAGAGCCTTTTGTGAGCAAAGTGATGGATTATGCCACCAGCGACCCGCAGTTTGCTCCGCCTTATATGGATGTACCCGAAATGAAAAAGGACTTTGATGCCGTGGGAGACTTGCTTCCAATCCTACGTACGGTAGATCAAGTACAATCCAACATCAGCGATACCACCATGATGGCAGGATCAGAAGCCTATGTAGCAGCACTTAGCTACTACAACTCTGTAAAAATGGCGGCCAAGATGAACATCCCGGGAGCTAAGGCCATATATGATGACCTCAAAAAGCGATTCGAAAAGAAAAGTAAAACCACTTCTCCTTCTGCATGATACAGGAATAAATTCTTGAAGACCTCTGAAAAAGGAGGCCTATGAGTTTGAAAGGTGCAATGATCCGCTTCAAAGATGGGACGTTGCACCTTTTTTGTGCTCGGGTGGTGCTCGGAGGAGGAACCGTGAGCCATTTAGCATCATCGCTGATGCTTTTTGATACTCCGTTGCACCTTTTTACCACAACAATGATCTTTTTTGGTCCTTCGCCGGATCTTTTTGCTCCATCGTTGAGGCTATTAGTTGGTCGGTTGCAGCTTTTAAGTGGGGAGGGGTACTTGAGAAGTGGGGGTACCCACTTCTTAGGTGGGGTACAGGCGAGATTAGAGGTGTTTAAAGGGAGTTATTGGGGATTGAGTCTAGCCTTCTTCGCCATAAGCAGCTCGTGGTAAGACCTCCGAGGTTTTCAAAACCTCGGAGGTCTGAGTGGCTATATAAACCTCCAAAGCTTTCAAGACTTTGGAGGTTTAGAAAGATTGGCTGCTGGATTTTTTTACAATCGATAAATTATCTTTAACAAATGGAGCCAGAGACCTACTATCATGTCTACAACCATGCAAATGGAGATGAAAACCTCTTTCGCACCAGCGAAAACTATTACTTTTTCCTCAAGCAATGGGCAAAGTACATCGAGCCGGTGGCGGATGCTCACGCTTACTGCCTTATGCCAAATCATTTTCATTTTTTGGTGAGGACTAAGAATGAAGAAGACTTACAAGGGGTTAAAAATCCTGAAGGTCTAGAGTCCTCCAAAGCCTACCAGCAAGCCTTCTCAAATCTCTTCAATAGCTACTCCAAAGCCTTTAACAAAATGTTCGAGCGTCGAGGGAGCCTTTTTGTACCAAATTTCAAAAAGAAAGAAATTACCTCAGAAGCATATCTCACTGCTGTGATTACCTATATCCATAGAAACCCGATCCATCATGGTTTTGTTGATACGCTCGATGATTGGCCATATAGTTCCTACCATGCTTTTCTGTCTGCCCGAAAGACCAAATTGAGAAGAGAAGAAGTATTGAATTGGTTTGGAGATAAGAACGACTACATAGAGGCCCACCGGTCAGAACCAATGTCTTTACCAGATAAGTCCTTATTGATTGATTTCTAAGCTACTAATAGAGTAAACCCTAGACCTCTATGGTCTTCAAGACCTTGGAGGTTTACTAGAACAGGGAATCTATCAGCTTCCTAGACCTCCGAGGTTTCTAAAACCTCGGAGGTCTGAGCATACTACCTTTCTTAAAGTATCAAACTTTAGAAAAGTTAAGTCTACTCTTCAATAAGCCGAATTCCAACGAAAATCATTCCCCAAATCACCTCCTTGAAAAACTATCATCGTAAATTGCGCCTACCCAAGGATGACAAAGCAATTCAAAAACTAAAAAAAGTATAATGAGAAAGAATATTGCAGCAGGAAACTGGAAAATGAATCTGGATTTGGCGGGAGGCCAGAAGCTTGCTTCCGAGTTGGTAAACATGGTGAAAGACGAAGTGACTAATGACGCGGAAGTCATTTTGATTCCTTCTTTTCCTTACCTGACAGCCATCAAACAACTGATCGGTTCGGCGGCTAATATCAAATTGGGTGCACAAAACTGTAGTGAAGCAAAATCAGGAGCATTCACTGGTGAAGTATCTACCGAAATGTTGGCTTCAGTAGGTGTGGATTATGTGGTCATTGGTCATAGTGAGCGAAGAGAGATCTTCGGAGAAGACAATGCTCTTTTGGCAAAGAAAACGGATGCCGTTTTGGCTCAAGGGTTGTTGCCAATCTACTGCTGTGGTGAGAAGTTGGAAGTAAGAGAAGCCGATGAGCATTTCAATCTCAATAAGGCACAAGTAGAAGAAGGGTTGTTTCACCTATCCAAAGAGGAAATCAAAAAGGTGGTTATCGCCTATGAGCCAGTTTGGGCTATAGGGACAGGAGTTACTGCCTCATCTGAGCAAGCGCAAGAAATGCACAAATTCATCAGAGGAGTCATAGCTGACAAATATGATCAAGAGACTGCAGATAGCATCTCTATTCTCTATGGAGGTAGCGTGAAGCCGGGCAATGCGCCGGAGATATTCTCTCAGCCAGATGTAGACGGTGGATTAGTAGGTGGTGCGAGTTTACAATCGCGAGATTTTGCAGACATCATTAAGGCATTTTAAATGAGTTTTATCACACTTGATATCACTTGTGATGACGAAAAGAGAGAGCTTCTGATTGCAGAACTCTCTCTTTTTCCGTTTGACGCCTTTGAAGAAACCGAAGAAGGTTTGCTCGCTTCTTGCGACGAGTCAGATTGGGAAGAAGCGCCTGTGAAGGAAGTTTTGGATAGATATGGCGTGGATTACCAAGTGAATCTTGTCGCCAAAGTCAATTGGAATGAGGAATGGGAAAAAAACTATGATCCTGTTGAGGTAGAAGGACAATGCATCCTGCGTGCTACTTTTCATGAGCCTCGTCCAGATCTACCCTATGAGATTGTGATCACGCCCAAAATGTCTTTTGGCACAGGTCATCACGCCACCACTTATCAAGTGCTGAAGTACCAATTGACACTAGATCAAGAGGGCAAAAAAGTCCTTGACTGTGGCTGTGGTACGGGGGCTTTGGCCATTATGGCGCACAAACGAGGCGCTACAGACATCTCTGCTGTTGATATAGACGACTGGTGTATAGAGAATAGTGAGGAGAATTTCCAAATCAATCATTGCGAAGAGATCAAGCTTTCCCTTGGCGGAATAGAGGTCATTCCTGAAACAGAAAAATTCGATATCATCCTCGCCAACATCAACAAAAATGTGCTGCTTGCGCAAATAGGAGATTACAGCAAGCGACTCAAAAGTGGGGGCACTTTGGTGCTCAGTGGGTTTTATACAGAAGATGTATCAGATCTGGAATCCGTGGCTTCACAGCATCATTTGAAGATCATTGAGCAAACCGAACGCAATCGTTGGGCTATGTTAGCGTTGAAAAAGGAATGATTCTCTAGTCATTTCTCTAAATTTATCCGAATGAAGCGTCTTTGCCTTTTGATTGCTATTGGCCTAAGCCTTACTCAGGGAGTGGAGGCTCAAAGGGCTTTTTCGGAAGAAAAAGACACTTTTTTCCCTCAGGTTTTGGCTCGTATCAGAGCATTAGATACCGAGCCTGCACGCAAAGTAGCCTTTGATTTTGAGAACTCTTGGAACGGTAGTTTTTCTGCTACACAGAAGGATCAGATAGTCAAATTGGCCATTGCCATGCAAAAGAAGGGCTATACCTTCAACCCTGATTTCTGGTATTACTTCAGCTACTTGGCATACGCCAATACCCAAGCGAACCTTTCGAGCGAACAGCTCAGCAAAGTTTTAGAAATCAACGAACAGGTCCTTCAGACCATGAACCGTAAGGATTATCAGACTTTTCTATTGGGCTTGCACAAGTTCATGGCGCGGAGGATCATCGGCCAATCCAGAAACTTACTTGCCTACACAGACGGGGGTTCTTTTACTTTCGAAATGTTGGACGACTATGTGCCGCCTATTCAAGAGGAGGTAGTGGAAGAAGTGGTGGAAGAGATAGTTGAGGAACCGGCAGACGACACAGCGATACAAGATGACCCTTGGGGGGATGATACATCTAACGATGATCCATGGGCTAATGATACGGGCAATGACCCTTGGAATTCCAATGCTTCCGACCCTTGGGCGGATGATACTTCTGATCCTTGGGGAGATACTGCTGCTAGTGATCCTTGGGGAGACGATTCTTCCAATGACGATCCCTGGGGTGACAATTCAAACGATGACCCTTGGGGTGATGATTCTAACTCAAGCTATGACAACAACTGGGTGGATTCTGGTGAAAATGCTTGGGGATATGATGCAGCTGGAGAAGTGTTTGAAGAGAAAGCTGACCGACAGTTTTTTGAGACCATGGAGCAGGACTATGTAGCCGGACTGAAATCCAAATACATACACCCTACAGCTGAAGGTCCAGCGATAGATTTCACGAATAACAAAATGATCATCATCACACCGCATGATAGCATGGTCATCAATGAAGCCAATGGCAAGTATTTGTTGAAGACGAGAACTTTTGCTGGAGAAAGTGCAGTAATCAACTGGCCAGCCAACAATAAGAATTCTCGAGGCGCAGTAGTCAATCTCGGACAGTTCTACATTCGGCCTGACCGCTCAGACTTTTGGTCACCTAATGCTACGTTGAGTTTTCCAAAGCTTTTTGCAGGCTCTGTGAAAGGGTCTTTTGCCTTCAAAAGCATCACGCGCAGACCAAGACAGCTAAGTCGCTATCCCATTTTCACTTCCAATGAGGCAGATATTGATTTGATCTTACCAGGTCGTAATGTGGCGTATCGAGGAGGAATAGAGATCAGTGGCAACACATTCGCTGGTACCGCAGTATCTAGAAAGCCCGGACGACTGACTCTGACAGATGATCGAGGCAACAAGGCTTTGCTTTTTGCTCAGAGATTTGAGTTTAGATCAGATAGCATCATTACCTCTGATCAGGCAGAGTTGTTCATTATTCATGGTTCGGACACTTTGGAGCATCCAGGGGTGAGCGTCTTTTACGACGCGAGATCCAGAAAACTTTCATTGCTGCGAAAGAAGAATTTTCAAGTCACGCCATTCAAGAGCACCTATTTCGCTGTGAACGTCAATGCAGAAATGATCCAGTGGGATATGAATACTGATTCGGTGAATTTCACGATTCAGAATGGCAAGGATTTGCTACCAGTGACTATAGAGTCAAAGGACTACTTCAGCGATGAGCGATTTGGTCGATTGGGTTCGGGAATGGCCTTCAATCCTGTAGCTGCGAGTGTTTATTATGCCAACCTTTACAGGACCAATGAGTTTTCGGAGATGGAATTGGCTGATTATTATAAAACCGATATCAAGCAGATCCGTCAGGGTATGACCATCCTTGAGCGGTATGGATTTGCAGATTATAATCATGAAACAGGCCTGGTCCAGTTGAAACCAAAAGCGTTTCACTTTTACAATGCATCAGGAAGAAAAGTGGATTTCGACAACTTTTTTATTCCATCCAAAGAGCCGGGCTTGCCCAACATTACCTGGAGACTTGACTCTGGAGACATGAAGGTCAATGGCGTGAAGCGATTCTATTTGACATCTGATTACCTGGTCTACGCCGAACCTGAAAACCAACAAATGACCCTATTGAAAGGGAGAAATTTTCAAATGGATGGTATGGTCAATGCCGGAGAATTCCAATATAAAGGCAAAAACTACCAGTTTGACTATGAGCAGTTTCTTATTGAACTCAATCAGGTCGACTCAATTAGGATTCAGGTGACAGTACCAGATTCACTCAAGTCTCTACAAGGAGATAAATCTCCTTTGACCAATCATTTGAATGAAACATCGGGGGTGTTGTATTTGGATGATCCACAGGATAAATCTGGTAGTAAACCGGGAGCATACCCAGACTTTGTTTCCAATTCGGATGCAATTGTTTATTTCGACGGGCCGGAAGTTTTGAATGGCGCTTATGACCGCTCTGTGAAGTTTATCATCCCTCCTTTTGATGCAGATAGCTTGACAAGTGAAGCAGCTATTTCGTTTGATGGTACGTTCAATTCTGGAAATGTCTTTCCTGATTTTGAAGAGACGTTGAAACTACAGCCGGATAATTCCTTGGGATTTATTCATCAAATTCCCGCCGAAGGTTATAACCTCTATGGTACGGCGGCTAGAACTTATGAGAAAATTCGATTAAGCAATCAAGGCATGAGAGGAGGAGGAAAAATTGACTTTATCACCTCTTCTATTTACTCAGATGACTTTGTTTATTATCCAGATTCGGTTGCCGCGTATGGTACTGGTGGGTTTATCGGCCCGGGTACAGCTAATGGTTCGAGCTATCCTGAAGCAGTCTTGGGGCCATATAGGATGCATTGGGAACCGCGAATTGATAGTATGAATTTGCAGAATATTCGATCGCCATTTAAGTTTTACAATGCAACTGCCGAGCTCGATGGAGCAGTAAATATCACCTCACGAGGGGTTTATGGTATTGGAACCATGCTGACCCGAGGTTCCAGAGCTGTTTCTGATCAATTGGAATTTAAGGAGTTTTCCTATGGTGCAAGACATGCCGAATTTGAAATCCTCACGGACAATCCAGATAAGCCTGCGATGGCCGGAGATGATATCCGGCTAAATTTTGATTTGGTTAATGCTACGGCTCTGATTCAACCAGAAGTGGAAGGGATAGCGGCATTGCGATTTCCATACGCTCAGATGCGTACCTCTATCACCAATGCCGTTTGGGACTTGGAGGATTCCACGGTGACCATGACCAAACCTGCCGATGTTCCGATCGAGAGTTCTTACTTCTACGCCACACGTGAGGAGTTGGATTCTTTGGCGTTCAATGCGGAGGAAGCAGTATATGACTTTAATAGCAGGGAGCTATACGTAAGTGGGATTCCTTTCATCAAAGTGGCTGATGCTGAGATTATACCTGAAAATAATGAAACTACTATTCTTGAAAACTTCGAATTGCAGTCATTCAATCATGCCGAACTGATCATAGATACAACAAACAAGTACCACTACCTTTATGACGGAGAGATCAAAATAATCTCAAGAAATGAATTTGTAGGAACAGCCAAATATCGACTTGTCTCGGGTCTCGACACGTTTGCTATCAAGTTCAATTCATTCGTACTTAGTGACGTATATGTCAATGATAAGCCAATAAAAACAACCGTATCGGGAGGAGAAGTACTAGACAAGGACAACCTAATTATTGCCCCGGGATTCTACTACAAAGGAGAAACCAAGATGTATGGTTATAAGCAGTCGTTGGATCTTAAAGGATCTGTTAAATTAAAATTGCGGGACCCTAGCTATGACTATTGGCTTCATTATGAAAGGACTGATGGAAATCCGGAGGTGTCTATGGATTTCGAATCGGCGCTTTTTGAGGACGAAACTCAGCCAATTGCCGGATTACATTATGACTTAAGAGGCTCTATCTACTCCACTTTTGTGGAATCTAGAAAGTTGGATTCGGACGAAGATTTCTTCATGGCCAAAGGCACATTGACTTATGATACATCTTCACTGACCTATATTATAGAGAAACCCAGCAAGTCACTAGGAGAAAGCTATGAAGGGCATACCTATATCTACAATGACAGCACCAAAGATGTGATTTTTGAAGGAGCGGTCAATTTCTTCAACATCTACAATCAGGATGTGACCATCAATGCATCTGTGTTGGGCTCGGGTAACAAGGAAACCAATGAATACAACCTCAACGCCATGTTGGGGATCAATTTCAAAAATGCTGAGTCATACATGGAGCTCATGGCTAAGGATCTGACTGACATAATCGAGCGGCTTGGCCCTCCTCTGGCCAATGACTTTACCTCTATAGAGTTGCTTTATAAATTGGCCAATTATACCAACGAGCAAGTGGCGAGAGGCTATGAAAAGGCTAGCCTCAAAGACTATGAGCCATTGCATGATGTATCCGAATCACTCGAAAAATCATTGTTGATCTCCGGTGTGAAGTTGAAATGGTCTCAATCGCACCGATCTTTTTATAATACCACCAAACTGGCCATTTCAAATATCTATGACAATGATGTGAATGCCAAGTTGGATGGCTTCATAGAAATTGCGAAAGATGAATCGAACAATGACGTGCTAAACATATTCATTCAAGCTGCCCCTGGGACGTGGTACTTTATAGGCTATGCAGGCAATCAAATCTTCATGTACAGTTCCAATAGTGATTTTAACGATGATGTAGCTGCCAACTCAAATTTTGGGAAATCGAAACCAGGAGAATTGGTGCTGGTATTGGGAGACGAGACCGAGACTTTAACTTTTATCAACGAGTTTAGAGAGAAGTATTTTGGTATTACTGAACCATACGATTTGGTCAGTCCAGATGAAATTAGTGTGGAAGATGACGAGACCTTTGACACGATAGAAGAAGACCCTGTGGATGATGGGTTTGGCTTCTAACCGAAACCCTATATTTGCGTTCATAAAATGACAACAAAAACAAAATGGACGCAGTACAACACCTAGAAGCCAATAAAGAGCAATACCTCAACGAGTTGCTCGAGCTATTAAAAATCCCTTCAGTAAGTGCAGACTCAAAATTCAAAGGAGACGTAAGAAAAGCCGCTGAATTCATAGTTGCAAAATTCGAATCAGCCGGAGCTGATACAGTGGAGTTGGTCGAAACCCCCGGTCACCCAATTGTATACGCAGAGAAAATCATTGATCCGAGTTTACCTACAGTTTTGGTATATGGCCACTATGATGTACAGCCTGCTGACCCATATGAATTGTGGGACTCACCTCCATTCGAGCCCGTAATCAAAAACGAAAGAATATATGCACGAGGAGCGTGTGACGACAAGGGTCAGATGTACATGCACGTCAAGGCATTCGAATCAATGATGAAGACCAATTCTCTGGCATGTAATGCTAAGTTCATGATAGAAGGAGAAGAAGAAGTTGGGTCCTCTCATTTGGAAGATTTCGTCAAGGCGAATAAAGAAAAGCTTGCTGCAGATGTCATTTTGATCTCAGATACCAGCATCATTAGCAATGATCAGCCTTCTATCACTGTTGGGTTGCGAGGGCTGAGCTATTTAGAAGTAGAAGTTACTGGACCCAATCGCGATTTGCACTCTGGTGCATATGGAGGAGCAGTAGCCAACCCGATCAACATTTTGTGTCAGATGATTGCGAGCTTTCATGATGAGAACGGACACATAACCATCCCTGGTTTTTATGACAAAGTAGAGGAGTTGACCAACGATCAACGCGCCGAGATGGCCAAGGCACCCTTTGATCTTGATGAGTACAAGAAAGATCTTGATATCAATGATGTGGCCGGAGAAAAAGGATTCTCAACTATTGAAAGAACAGGAATTCGTCCAACACTAGACGTGAATGGAATTTGGGGAGGTTATATTGGAGAAGGAGCTAAGACGGTTCTTCCTTCCAAAGCATTTGCCAAGATTTCTATGAGGTTGGTTCCGAATCAGGTCAGCGATGAAATCACTAAGCTTTTCCAAGATCACTTCAATGCCATTGCGCCAGACTCTGTTAAAGTGAAGGTGACGCCACATCATGGAGGTGAGGCCGCTGTTGTATCTACAGATTCACCAGCTTATAGAGCAGCTAGCAAGGCTTTTGAAAAATCTTGGGGTAAAATACCAATTCCAACCAGAGAAGGTGGAAGTATTCCTATTGTGGCGTTGTTCCAAAAGGAACTTGGCTTGGACCCGATATTAATGGGATTTGGCTTGGATTCAGATGCTATTCATTCACCAAATGAGAGCTATGGTCTTTTCAATTTTTACAAAGGCATTGAAACGATTTCGCATTTTTATCAGTTCTTTCGAGAATCACATTCGTAATCAATGATAGGTCATTTCGTGAAGCATCTTTTTTCATTAGTCTTTTTGGGGCTTTACCTTTCTTCGTTTGCTCAGGTATTGGAGCCCGCAAAATGGAAGGTAGTACTGTCGGATTATGAGGCATCAGTAGGCGATGAGATTGACGTGATCTTTGATGTCAAAATTGATGAGGGATGGTATCTATATTCTTCGGATTTTGATCCTAATCTAGGTCCGAATGTCACGGAATTTTTGTTTGATAGCAGCGCAACGTATGAACTGATAGGCTCCATTAACCCTATCAATCCATCACGGAAATATGATTCCCTGTGGGAAGGCGAATACACCTATTTCAAAAAGAAGGCAAGGTTTGTTCAGAAGATAAGAGTTCTAGATGAAGGGCTTGAAGTTTCTGGTACTTACGATTATCAGGTCTGCTCAGATGTGACTCTGGTATGCATTCCTTTCGACGATGAGTTTTCCTTGAGTTTGAGGACAAAAAAGACCGAACCGAAGAGTGAGATAGAAGGAGAAGAGGGTTTTTTAAATCAAAAATCATCTACCGATCCATACTCCTTATGGTCATTCATGTTAGTTGCATTTTTGGCAGGATTAGCTGCGCTGCTAACACCATGTGTGTTCCCCATGATCCCAATGACTGTCACGTATTTTACAGGCAGGGATCATAATAAGCGCGGTAGATTTTTCAATAGCTTGTTTTACGGGTTCTGCATTATCCTGATTTATTCGGTTATTGGTGCAGTATTGGCTCCATTCATGGGACCAGAGACGGCCAATGATTTGGCAACTGGATGGATTCCTAATGTGATATTCTTCACCGTATTCGTGGTTTTTGCTCTCTCCTTTTTCGGATTGTTTGAAATTACATTACCTTATAAGTGGGTCAATAGTGCTGATAAGATGGGAGACAAAGGAGGAATTGTAGGTATTTTCTTCATGGCTCTCACTTTGGTATTGGTTTCGTTTTCATGTACAGGCCCTCTTGTCGGAAGTATTTTGGTAGAATCTGCAGGTGGGTTTTCAATGAAACCCGTTCTGGGCATGTTTGCTTTTTCAGCCGCTTTTGCCATTCCTTTTTCACTATTCGCTTTTTTTCCTAGTTGGCTTAGCGCCCTTCCTAAGTCAGGTGGATGGTTAAATACTGTCAAGGTAGTCTTGGGATTTTTGGAATTAGCCTTGGCTTTCAAGTTCCTGAGCATTGCCGATCAGGCATATCATTGGGGCATCCTTGATCGTGAGATTTACTTGGCTATATGGATTGTAATATTCTCGATGCTTGGGCTGTACCTTCTTGGGAAAATTAAAATGAAGGGAGATTCGGATAGCGAAACTGTGAGTGTAGTTCGGCTCATGTTGGCGATCGGAGTATTCACATTTGTTGTCTATTTGATTCCGGGGATGTTTGGCGCACCATTAAAAGCCCTTGCAGGCTATTTGCCTCCCCAGTCTACACATGACTTTGACCTGTTAAGCAATAAAAATATTGCTGTGACGGATACCCAATTGCCTGCTACCTGTGAAGTGCCACTGTATTCTGGGTTTTTACATTTGCCTCATGGGCTGAAAGGCTATTTCGACTATGATCAGGCACTAGCATGTGCCAAGGAATCTGGAAAGCCCGTGTTTGTAGATTTTACGGGGCACGGATGTGTGAATTGTAGAGAAATGGAAGCCCGTGTTTGGTCCGAAACGCCGGTATTAGAACGCTTGAATCGAGACTTTGTATTATTAGCCCTCTATGTAGATGACAAGACCGAATTGCCAAAGGACGAATGGTATACTTCCACTTATGACCAAAAGGTAAAAAAGACCATCGGGAAGCAGAATGCAGACTATCAGATTCGAGAATTTCAAAACAATGCCCAGCCCTACTATGTAATTCTCAGTCCTGAGGGAGAACTTTTGACCAAACCGAAAGCTTACGACCTAAATGTTGATAATTTTGTGGCGTTTTTGGAGAGCGGTAAACAAGCTTACAGCCGTTTGAAGTAGAAATCATATGCTGAAAAAAATTGGTTTGGCCTTATTGATAGGCTTATTAGGAGTTGCAGTTTGGTATTGGTTGGGCGTCAGAGAACAGCAGCGATTAGCAAAACTAGAAGTGCCAATTGATACGACAAAGGTAGTAGTGCCAGAGCCCATATTTCTTTACGGCATTCAGGTAGATTCATTCGATGTATTTGAGGGAAAAGTAAAATGGTCTCAAAATCTATCTAGCATTCTCGACAACTATAATATTTCGCAAGAGCAGGTTTACCAATTGGCCAATGCATCAAAAGGAGTTTTTGATGTGCGAAAGCTGAAAGCTGGATATCCTTATACTATCATTCACGAAAGAGACTCATTGAAGACTGCACGTCAGCTCGTCTTTGAGCCGGATAATACACAGTATGTCATCTTCAACTTAGCGGACTCAGTCTACGTAAATGCAATCGAACGTCCAATGATCACAGAGGAGGTGACTTTCACAGGCACTGTGGAATCGAGCGTGTATGAAGCAATTATTGACGGTGGCGCTTCTCAGCTTTTGGTTAATAAATTGGTGGATATTTTCGCGTGGCAAGTTGATTTCTTCCGAATCCAAAAAGGAGATGAAATACGGGTTGTGTATGAGCAGACGCGGGTCAAGGACAAGGTGGTCGAGGTTAATAAAATCTTGGGAGCATACTTCAAGCATTTTGGTAAGGAGTATTACGCCGTTTATTATGAACAAGGCGGTCAGGAAGATTATTTTGATGAAGAAGGTAACAGTCTTAGAAAGACCTTTCTGAGAGCACCGCTTAATTATTCTAGGATAAGCTCGCGTTTCAGTCCTAAGAGATTTCACCCAGTACAGAAGCGGTATAAAGCACACCTAGGAACGGATTACGCTGCTCCAACTGGCACAGAGATTCGTACGGTTGGCGAGGGTGTGGTATTGGAAGCCAAATATGGGAAGTACAATGGCAACTATGTCAAGATCAGACACAACAGTAACTATAGCACCCAATACCTCCATATGTCTAAAATAGCCCGAGGAATAAGGCCAGGGGTGAAAGTAAAACAAGGACAAACCATAGGGTATGTAGGAAGCACAGGTTTGGCCAATGGTCCTCATTTGTGTTTCAGATTTTGGAAAAACGGAAGGCAAGTAGATGCGCTCAAGGTAGACCTCCCTCCATCCGAACCCGTAGATCCTAGCAAGCTGAAAGGCTTCCTGCACGCCAAAAATGTGATGATGAACAGACTGTATCACTTAGAGTATGTGAAGCCACAACCTAGCCAACCGGAGCCTGTTGAGGCCGACTCACTTTTAGCAGAACGCTAAGCATATACCGATTACATTGATATTTGGGTTTATTTCGCTTAATTTAGGTTTCTAACTAAAGAGAAAAATATGCTCAAGGCAATTCTTGGCCTTTTTTTTACTGCATTGACGCTAACCTGTATAGGTCAACCTGAAGAAGAATTTGTGACCCTAAAAGGAAAAGTGCTTAACGCAGATGATTCATCAGCTGCTTCAGTAAGCTTATTTTATGAGAAGTTGCCTTATTATGATGACATGGGCATGGCGAAAAGTAGCTCGACAGGAGATTTTGAGTTCGTATTGATCAAAGGCGTAGCATATAGTTTTAGGTTGACCGCATCTGGATTCATAGAGTCTAATCAGGAAGTGGTTATTGCTGATTCAGATGGAGATGGAGTGATGGAATCTGTACTATACATTAAGCCTGAGGAGGAGGACAAAGCCCCAGAGTTGGTAACACTCGAAAACTTGATTTTTGCCAGGGGAAGTGATCGAATTACAGAAAGCTCGCATCAGGAATTGGATATGCTCGCGGAGTATTTGCATGACAATTCTACCATGGTCATTCAGTTGGAAGGGCACACGGATTTTGCAGGAAATGCTGAAGCCAATTTGAATCTATCTCAAGCAAGGGTAGATGCTGTCAAGCGATATCTTGTGGATAAGGGAGTAAAGAAAAATCGAGTATTAACGAAAGCATTTGGCGGTTCCCAACCGCTTGTTACGGAAAGAACACCTGAGGCTAAGGCGAAGAATCGCCGAGTAGAGGCTAGAGTTGTGAGCAAATAATCACCATACCTATGAGAAAAAACTTACTAATCGCGGCAGTGGCATTTTTTACTGGAATGATCAGTTATGCTCAAGAAACAGTAGTCTGGGGTACTCAGGTAGTAGATGTCTCTAGTGAATATTCACCTTTGGAGTATTCAGCTATTCAGGCTTTGCATAAGCCCAATGTATATCCAGGTGGAGGAGATAATGCCAATGCTTGGAGGGCCAAGAATGAAAATTCAGATGAGTTTGTGATGGTCTCATTTGATAAGCCCATCAAAGCAAAACAAGTAGCAATAGCCGAGACCGAGAATCCGGGTGCTGTGACTAAAGTCTACGCTTATGACGGTGAATACAATGAGTACACGCTTTTCGACCTTACCCCAAGGCCAATTCCAATAGAAAGCAGGTTGCTCAATCTATTTTTTGAAGACACTCCTTATGAAATTTATGCTATCAAAGTATTCTTAGACGGTGAAGCAGTGCCGGGATACAATGCCATTGATGCGATTGGGATTTCCTCATCTAATTTACCCATTTCCGTCCTTATCAATCTTGCAGCTGGCATGGCGCAGGGTAAAGAAGCGGATAAATTGGGTGCGGATGTTAACAGTTCTTATGCAGAACATAGCCCAATTATTTCGCCGGATGGCAAGCACCTATACTTTAGCAGACGGTATCACCCAGACAATGTAGGTGGAGTGGATGATGTAGAAGACATCTGGGTATCTGACAAGGATCCTGAGACTGGAGAGTGGCTACCCGCAAAGAACGTTGGGCCTCCATTGAATACGCCAGGGCCCAATTTTATCACTTCTGTTACCATGGTGGAGGGTGAAGAAGTACTCTTATTAGGAAATAGATATGGCAAAAAGGGAAGAATGTATTCAGGCGTTTCTTCATCCAAGCGGTCGGGAGATAAGTTCGAAAAACCTTCCGCTATTGAGATAGAGAATGACTATAACTACGCGCCTAAGGTTGACTACTTCTTGACAGAGTCTGGAGAATCAATGATACTCTCTGCCGAGCGAGATGATTCCTACGGAGGAAGAGATTTGTATGTCTCCTGGAAAAAGGGCAATATCTGGTCAGAACCAAAAAACCTGGGAAAAGACATTAACACGGCTTCTGATGACTTTTCACCGTTCTTAGCGCAAGACGGAAAGATTCTTTATTTCTCTTCATCTGGGTACAGAGGATATGGAGGGTCAGACATTTACGTGTCTATCAGACTGGACGATAGCTGGGAGAAATGGTCCGCGCCCGAAAACTTAGGGTCTAGCGTCAATTCGAAAGGAGATGACCAATACTTTAGTATTCCTGCCTCTGGTCAGCATATATACTTTTCAAGAGGAGATATGGATGACGATACAGATATTTTCCGTTTTAAGGCGGATGATATCTTCATAGATAAGACAAGCAAATTGTATAGCTCGATTTCTCATTTGCGCGAAGCTGACCTTAGGCCTGATGACTATATCCGCACCATTTATGGAAGGGTGATTGAGGCAACATCAAAAGTAGGAATGTCTGAGGTAGAGGTGATTCTTGAGAGATTGCCTGACGGATTGGAGATGGGCAAGGTAATGTCTGGAGCTAATGGTAAATACTCTTTGGGAGTACGAGGTGGTGCGAAATACGGTATGACTGCTAGGCTTCAAGGCTACATTTCTACTGATGAAAATTTTGATCTCAATAAGTTATCAGCCAATGATTCTGCAGAGGTTAACCTCCAATTATCAGTGATTAAGGCTGGGACTTCTATTGTTTTGAACAACATCTTCTTTGAGTTTAACAAAACTACACTGACCACATCTTCTTACTCAGAGCTAAAGCGTTTGGTGGATCTACTCAAGAGAGGTGAGATCCAAAAAGTTGAAGTGTCAGGACACACAGATTCTGTTGGTGATGAAGATTACAATCAGAAACTTTCTGAACGTAGAGCACAAGCTGTGGTCAATTACATCACTACAAGTGGCATATCATCAGACAGAATAGTTGCAGTTGGGTATGGGGAAGCTGAACCAATAGCACCGAACGACACTAAAGCGAATCAAGCAAAAAATAGAAGGGTAGAATTCAAAATCTCAGAATAGAAAAGGGACTTACTAATTCTGAGCGACTATGTTCTCATCAAAGAACTGCAAGGTCTTATCCATTCTCTCGCTTTTGTATAGATATTGAGCCTTATCCAGATAGTCCTGAGCCAATAATAGCTCATTGTTATTATAAGCTTTGATGGCTAGGTTGTAATACTGAAGCCCAGTTATTTGTTTCAGTGAAATTTTATTTACAACACCTGATAAGTCAAGCGGGTTTTGAGACGAAATAGACTTTGCGTTCATTTCACCTGATTGGCTGTTGCCTAATTTTTGGAATCGAGCTCTGATATGATTCGCCTCTGTTTCAAACCCCATCAAAGGGTCTGTAGACTCTATCAGCACGGAAGCATCATCGATGTGAGCCATCAACATTACATGATTTTCAAATTCATATATTTCGAAAGGAATTTCTAAGGCTTGAAGGATCAATCCATACAAAGCCGTCCCCGTTAAGCAATCATATTTTCCCGACTCAAACATATCTCCCAGTGTGACATATTTGTCATAATCGTGCAAAAGGTTTTTATGGGTATAGTAGAAGGCTTTTTCGGCAGTACTAATGGTTGTTCGCTTATCAGCGTATTTGCTGAGCTTCTGGATCAGTGAGTTTAGGTCTTCCCGATATAGATTATATTTAGCCTGATCAACTTCGGAATCAGCGGCGAGGAGAATT
Organism: Cyclobacteriaceae bacterium; assembly: GCA_049115815.1. Lineage (GTDB taxonomy): Bacteria > Bacteroidota > Bacteroidia > Cytophagales > Cyclobacteriaceae > Marinoscillum. The sequence goes on from JAGDZO010000004.1 coordinate 137,879, forward strand.
TTGAAGGAATTATTTTCAGCAAATGCTTCTTGCTCAAAAGCGCTATGATAACGCAATTGATCTACCTGCCCGAAGGTGACCATCGAGGAGAAAAGAATGCAATATGTTAGAATTAAACCTTTCAAAACCCTTCATACGCCTCGCTTGTTAAGCGTATGTTAATTTAAAGTTAATACAAATACCCAATGTTACCAAAATGTTAACAAACACTCAATCATCAGTTAAGACTATTCAGACGGCCTTTGATGCGCAATTGCAGCGATCAAGATTGTTACGCAATCAGTCAATAGCGGGAAGGAAGAAAAAACTCAAAAGATTGAGAAAATGGGTTTTAGCCCATAGGAGAGATTTTCAACAAGCCGGATTTCAGGACTTGGGCAAGCCAGCATCAGAAGTAGACGTCACGGAATTGTTTCCAATTCTTAAGGAAGCTAAGCATGCTGCATCCAGGCTAGGAAGCTGGGCGGCACCAAGGCGAGTGGAAGGTGGTTTGGCTTATATGGGAAGTCATGCGCATGTACAATACGAGCCAAAGGGAAGATGCTTAATCATTGCTCCATGGAATTATCCCATCATGTTAAGTATTGGACCAATTATTTCGGCGGTAGCCGCAGGCAATACGGTTGTTTTTAAACCTTCAGAGTTTACCCCAGCCTCCAACAAGGTGGTTGGACAGATGATAGATGAGCTATTTGACCCAGAGGAAGTCTGTATGATTGAAGGCGAAGTGGATGTGGCTACCAAGCTGCTTGCATTACCTTTTGATCACATTTTCTTTACGGGCAGCCCTCAGGTCGGCAAAATAGTGATGACGGCAGCTGCCAAGAACCTAACCTCTGTTACTTTGGAATTGGGAGGTAAATCTCCATGTATCATAGATGAGACTGCTAGGCTAGGTGATGCTGCTCAGCGTATAGCTTGGGGCAAATGGACCAATGCCGGACAGACGTGTGTTGCTCCGGATTATTTATTTGTACATGAATCAATAGCTGAACCCTTCAAAAAGAAACTACAGAAAGAAGCCGAAGCGAGATATAATGCAAAAGCCAGTTATGGTTCCATTATCAATGAAAATCACTTTGGCAGAGTCAAGAAACTTTTTGACGATGCAATCAGCAAAGGGGCAAAGTTGGTATTCGGAGGAGAATCTGATTCAGCCATTAAATTCATGGGCCCTACTCTATTGGAAAACACCAATGAAGAGATGGAAGTAATGCAAGAAGAGGTTTTTGGTCCTGTATTGACATTGAAGGTTTATCGGGATATTCAAGAGGTTATCGATTATATCAATGATCGACCAAAGCCTTTGGCTCTTTACCTATATAGCACGAGCCAAAAAAATCGGGAAGCGATTGCTAAAAACACGTCATCTGGTGCTATAGTGCACAATGACAATGTCCTACAATTTGGGCATCCGCACTTACCTATGGGAGGTGTCAACAATAGTGGTATTGGCAAGGCACATTCTAAGGCAGGGTTTGAAGCTTTTAGCCATGCCAAAGCCGTATTGAAACAAAGAAATGGTATTTCTATCCCGAGTATCATCTATCCTCCCTACACTCCTTTCAAAAAGAAGGTGATAGAGTTGATGCTTAAGTATTTTTAGTACTATTTTCGCTTATTATGAAAAACTTCGTTTATCTCTTAGTACTCGTATTTTTTGTTTCGGCATGCTCCAGCGGAAGTAATAGTGAGCGACCGGCAGGCTGGGAAGGAGACTGGGAAGCACTATGGGTCACCGATTCGGCTTCTTTCGAAGGGATATCTGGCATTACTGACTTTACCATGCCTGGAAAAGTGACCTTTCAGGGAGATAAGGTGACGATCAAGGCCTTTGGGTTTGAGGGATGTGTTTTCAGTAAAGACACACTGGATCACTCATTGTCATGGAAAGTGAGCAATGATTCTTTGATCTTAATCAATGATGAGGATACGCCTGGCATGGTTTACCAGATTATGAACAAAACCAATGATGTCGTAGAGCTTAAGCTAATGGATGACATCTTTCTTACGCTCAGTAAGTAAATTTTCCTTTACAAAGACTCCTCCTTTGTAGTATTTGATGAGGCCCTGCGCTCAATCAATTGCAGGGTTTCCTGTTTTTAGCTTCCTTTTGGAATGTTGGCTCGTGTTTTATTTAACGCGGGATTCATTTTTCAAATGATTAATCGGAGTTAATTTGCTAGATAAATACTAAAACAGCACTTATGAAAAAGGTATTCATAGTTCTCGCATCACTTCTTGGTCTAATTCTTTTAGCAGCGGTATTGCTACCCATCATATTCAAGGATGATATCAAAGCAGCAATAGATAAGGAATTGGATAATGCCTTGAATGCAGAGATTTATTATAGTGCAGAAGACCTAAGTCTATCACTTTTCAAGTCATTTCCAGATTTTTCGGTCACAGTTGGCAATTTTGGGATAGTAGGTCTGGGTGATTTTGCTCAAGACACATTGCTATCAGTGAGTGAGTTTAATCTAACGCTCGATATTATGTCAGTCATTGATGGAGAGCAAATTAAGATTATCGATGTTTCGCTCGTTCGCCCGGATATCAAGGTTTTGGTATTGGAAAATGGGAGCGCCAACTATGACATTGCAAAGCCGTCTGAGGAAGTAGTAGAGGATACAGAAGAGCCATCCGCACCTCTAAATATCCAAATTCAATCTTGGACTATTCAGGACGCAAATCTCATTTATGATGATCAGACGCTCCCAATGGTGATGTCCATCGGTCAACTCAACCACAAAGGTTCTGGGGATTTTGCACAAGACATTTTTGACATGGTCACCACTACGTCTATCGGGGCTTTTACCCTTAGTTATGATAATGTAGAGTACATCAGTGATAAAATGCTCAATGCGGATCTGACCATGGCAATGGATTTTACCAATATGAAATTCACTTTCAAAGAGAACAAGATCGCCATGAATGATTTTGCTTTCGGGTTTGATGGATATGTAAGCATGCCTGCCGAAGATATAGATATGGAAATCACCTATGGAGGCAAGGACATCAACCTCAAAAGTATCTTATCTCTTATTCCCGGGACCTATCAAGAATATTTGGATGGCGTGAAGGCTACGGGCCAAGTGAATTTTGATGGAATAGTGAGTGGTACTTACAATGACAACTCTATGCCAGTGGTGCAAGCGAATTTTGGGATAGTAGATGGAAAAGTCGATTACTCTGATTTTCCCGCGCCAATGGAAGAAATTCAAGTGAATGCCAAGTTTGATTATCCGTCGGCAGATTTACGCGAGTCGAGTTTTCTGATGGATAAGTTCCACATGAAACTTGATGGTGAAGAATTTTCAACTTATCTCCTATTCAAAGATTTTGAAGATTATTTCTGGGACTTTAGACTGGATGGTAACATTGATTTGGAGAAGATCACTAAGGTCATTCAGCTAGAAGATATGACCCTAAAAGGACATGCCAATGCCAAACTGGCGACATCTGGGCGTATGTCCGATTTGGATGCGGAGCGATATGATCAGTTGCCAACATCGGGAATTCTTGATATTTCAGATTTCTACTATGAAAGTGTGGATTTGCCGCAAGGCTTTGGAATTGCTAATGCGAAATTAACTTTTGATCCGGAAGTCATCAGACTAGCAAGATTTGAGGGAAATGCCGGAAAAACCGACCTCAACATGGACGGTGAAATAACTAATTACTTACAGTATGCCCTGGCTGATAGTGCAATGCTCTATGGAAAACTCAATTTCAATTCCTCTCTAGTGGATGCCAATGAGTGGATGACTGAGGACACAGAGGAGGAAGAACCAGAAGATACCACGGCTCTCGAAGTGGTTAGAATTCCAGAAAATATTGATTTCATTCTTGCGTCTCGTATTGATGAGATTTTGTATGATAATTATGTCATGGAAGATTTCAAAGGGCAGGTGATTGTGCGCGAAGGTGCTGTTAAGTTTAAGGAAGCCGGTTTTAACATGCTAGACGGTGAGTTTGTACTCAATGGTTCGTATGACTCCAAATCATCATTGGAGAAACCATTGTATGATTTTGATTTTGCCATCAAGCAACTCTCCATTGCTTCGGCGTTTACCGCTTTTACTTCTGTTCAGCGATTAGTGCCTGTAGCGGAGAAGATGCAAGGTAAATTTTCTACAGACTTCAAGGTCAATGGAAGTTTGGGCTCTGATATGATGCCTCTCTATGAAGACCTACATGGTGCTGGTTTGATATCTATTGCGCAGGCATCTTTGAAAGATGTCAAGTTGCTTTCTGCCGTATCTAATGTAAGTAAGCTTAACCAAGGAGACGGAGAAGTGTCACTTAAGGACGTGATCATGTCTGCTGAGATTCGCGAAGGAAGATTGTTTGTAGAGCCTTTTGACTTGACTATTGGAGGAAAGAAGGCTACAGTGGGAGGAAGCACAGGTATAGATGGTAGTTTGGATTACCTCATGTCTATGGATGTGCCTGCAGGTCAAGTGGGTGATGCGCTAAGCGGAGCACTTTCTTCTGTTGCCGGGTTAGACAATGTAATCGGAAAAGATGTCGCACTTAACATAGGCATATTGGGATCATACAACGATCCGAAAGTTTCCCTATTGAGTGCCAAGTCTGCTGGATCAACAGGGGGTAGCGTGAAGGCTGCCCTTGAAGACAAAGCAAAGGCTAAAGTGGGCGAGAAAAAAGAAGAGGCCAAAGAGGTCATCGATACAGCCAAAGACTCGGTCAATGCAGTAGTAGATGAGAAAAAGGAAGAAATCAGGGAAGAAGTGAAAGAGGAAGTAGATAAAGCCAAAGAAGAGGTAAAGGATAAGGCCAAAGATGCAGTCAAGGATCTTTTCGGTAAAAAGAAGAAGGACGGAGGATTCTGAGAGTTTGGTTAAATACTAATTGACTTTTGCCTTGGATCGAACCGAAGAATTCGCATTGGGTGTGTTCTGCTGTTTCCCAAAAAGGGATAATAGCTTAAAAATCAATATTCCCAGATATCGGTGAGCTTGTATGGAGATCCTTGCGTCACGTATTCATCTCCTTTGAAATATCTGAATTTTGAAAGTACAATAAGCGACCTAAGGTCTTCACGATCTACCGAATAATTGAAAGCTTCGAAGTTTTCTTTTTGATGAGCAGGATCGGATGCTTTGACTATCGCCGCTGTTTTGCGCTTTATAGAATAAGCTATAAGCGCTTGCGCAACAGTACAACCTTGTTTTTCCGCTATGGCTTCTATAGCAGGCTCAGATAGTAAAAGAGGCTCGTTAGTATTCCTAAACATTTCCGCTCTGTCAGGAGAACCCATCAGTGCATAACCAGACATAAGTAGTTTATTACTTTTACAGTAATCATGAAGCGTCTGCTGAGGCAAGTAGGGGTGCCATTCGCATTGAACCAGCTCTGGTTTCATCATGCAGTCATCAAGTATCCGCTGTATTTTTTCAATATTGAAATTGCTCAGCCCGATATGTTTGGTAAGATCGGCATCCAGACAATCTTCCATTCCTGTCCAAGTATCTTCTAGAGGAGCATCACCTTCATCTAGAAAATCTTCTTCATGCTCGGGGTAGTCCACTCCTTTTCGAAAAGCCACTGGTGACTGAATCAAGAAAAGGTCTAGATACTCTAGTTGCATTTCTTCCAATATCTCCTCGCAAGCACTCTCTACATCATTGTATAAATGACGGTCATTCCAGAGCTTGGAAGTAATCCAAAGATCTTCTCTGGTTACCAGTCCACTATCTACAACTGACTGAATGGCTTCACCAATGGCTACCTGATTTTTGTGTATAGGCGAACAATCAAAATGACGATAGCCTATTTCCACAGCCGAGCGAATAACTGATTCAGCCTCTTCAGGTTTGATACCTGAAGTGCCAAGGCCCAGCATGGGCATTTCATCACCGTTACTAAATTTTAGATTCTTCACTGTTGCTATTTGAACACACTAAATGTAATAAAAGGGAACACCAATTACAGCTTTAGGACATTTTTCTATCTCCACCTACAGTTGAAGGGAGGAAAAATGGTAGTGATCGTAAGACTTTAAGGAATATTAGGGGTCGTGCTGGAGTGCCAAGTTGATTAATACCTTCAAAATTCCTGCCGTATTGCAACCAAACAAAAGGGTTGAATACTAGATGAAACCAGCTTACTTCTTATAGATCAATACAACTGCATGGGCAGACACGCCCTCTTTTTTCCCTACAAAACCTAGTTTTTCAGTGGTAGTAGCCTTCACTGCTACATCTGATACTTCCAGGTCCATCACCTTCGCCAAGGTGGTTTTCATCTGATCTATGTAAGGGCCGATCTTTGGTTCTTGAAGGCAGATGGTACTGTCTACATTCACAATCCCCCAACCAGCTTCATCTAAAAGGACTACCACACGCTCAAGCAAAATTTTGCTATCGATTCCTTTGTACTGCGGGTCTTTATCCGAAAAATGAAAGCCTATATCTCGCATATCTGCGGCACCAAGCAGCGCATCACAGATCACATGGATCAATACATCAGCATCCGAATGGCCAAAGGCTCCATGCGTATGAGGCACTTTAATTCCACCAAGCCAAAAGTCCACGCCTTCTGCCAAAGCGTGTACATCATATCCATAACCTACTCTGATATTGGGCTTCATGCTTTTTCTGATTTATAGTAAAGCGTTGTACAATTATCTTCGTTGAGAATGTCATTGGCTACAGCCAAAATGTCTTTCTCTTCAACTGATCTTATTTGATCCAATTCTTTATTCACCAAGGCAGTATCTCCCAAAAATGAAGCATATGCCAATCCCATAGCTCGATTGAGCAAATCTACTTCACCAAAAATGGTTGTAGTCTCGGATTGATTTTTCACCTTTTGTAGAAGTTGGGTATCAATAGATTTCTTTACGGGCTCCAATAGCTGCTGGATGGCTTGATCCGCTTCTTCTAGAGTTACGCCGGGCATTAGCTTACCATTGATGACAAAGAGCCCTGGGTCATAGCTTCCAGTTACATGGGCTGAGATGCTCGAGAATAACTGCTGATTCTTGACTAGCTCATTATAGAAAATCGAAGATTTCCCTCTGCCCAATACATCACTTAGCAAATCCGTAGCATGATACATTGGATCGAGTCTATCACACATATGATAGGTCTTGTAGATCGCGTTGGTGGGCACATCTGCCTTTATCGTGAGCGCTCTTGGAGCGTCTTGCTTTGGCTCTGGAGAGACCGGTTTTGCAGTAGAATTCTGATTGGCTATCGGCCCGAACCACTTTTCGGTCAGCGCTAGAGCTTTTTCTTCGGTAATGTCACCCGCTACTACCACCACCGCATTGCCTGGATGATAATGAGCCTTGAAAAAATCTTTGACATCTTGCATGGTAGCCTCCTCAATGTGCTCAATGCACTTACCAATGGTTGGCCATTGGTATGGATGCTGTTGATAGGCAACAGGTCTAAGTTTCAACCAAACATCACCATACGGTTGATTTAAATAGCGTTGTTTGAATTCCTCAATGACCACCTTGCGCTGAACTTCTAGCACCTCCGGATCAAAAGACAAGCTGAGCATTCGGTCAGACTCAAGCCAAAAGGCTGTTTCCACATTGGCAGAAGGAATGGTGATGTAATAGTTGGTGATATCTGTATTGGTGAAGGCATTGTTGTCACCTCCTACAGCCTGCAAAGGCTCATCAAAATTCTTCACATGCTTTGATCCTCCAAACATCAGATGCTCGAAGAGATGCGCGAACCCTGTCTTGTGATTATCCTCATTTCTGGAGCCTACCTTATAGAGGATGTTGAGACAAACTAACGGGGTGTTGTGATCCTCATGGACAATCAACTGGAGTCCGTTGGGTAAGGTGTGTTCTTTGTATTCGATCATTGCAGCGGCCAAAATTAACTAATCCCAATTGATTACTTGATCGGATAAATTTTATTCGAAAAACCTATAACAGTATTTTCTTCATCTTTTGGAGTGAGCTCCAGGCCCCTGGCAATAGAGACGAAACCTATATTATCAGCTTTGATATTATCTATTGGATCGGTGTGTTCGTCAGAGATGATTATAAAACACATTCGAAGAAAGCCCGAAGTTTTGTCGCAATGGAAAAGGAATGGAAATTCATGCGTGGTGTACTATAACAAGCCACTTACCTTTGATCATTAGAGCTAAAGGCTCGGACCAGCGAGGGTACGATATTAGTCTCTATATCTGTTTTGTTTGTGCCAAAACAATCGAAAGTTCATAAATGAGAAAACATGGGCTAATTATTTTAATACTTGTCATAAGATTCTTTCAATTTCAAAAGCTCTTGTAATAGTTTATTTAGTGCTTCTCCTTCAGTATTAAACACTTGAACATCAAATTTCTGCCCCTTCTCGCTATAATAAACTTGATGGATAGACGCTTCTTTACTATAGCAAAGTTTATCATTAGGTAGACCGCCTTTAAGCGTAAACCATTCATTTGGAATATTCACTTCTTGGACTTTATCGTAAAATTCAAGTTTATTCACCCCTGCCAGCGTTCAGATTCCATCCAAGGCCTAACCAGTTTGCTCGGTCTTCTACCTTAATACCAGACACATAATATTCTAGAGAAACTTCTCGCGACAAGCGATTACCAGGATGGAATAAAATAGATATTTTCATTTGTGGATTGCCTGTGTAAAAGTTTACTGGCGTGTTTGCAAACTCAAGTAATTGTGAGGCATTCGGTGATGGAGGGATAATACTTACAGGTAGATCGTCTTTCGACTGACTGTAAAGAAATTGGTTAAAAATGATGGAAAAAGAAAATAATAGATATTTCATGTCAAACCTTGGTAAAATAAATAAAAAACGTTAATCAAGATATATTGTGCAGAAAATAGATGACTTCAAGTGCCCACATTAATCTTTTGACTTTCATGTCTTTGCTCTCAAGACGGATGGAATCCAGTTGAACTCTGTCTATTTTTCTAAATATCTAAAGAGTCATTATGAACCTGATATTGATTCCATAATTACTCCTAAGAATATTGTGGAGTATATAAAAAAGAGCCATAAGAAGTATTACCAAGGCAAATAACATAGATAACATAGTCATAATTCATTTGATTCTTTAATTGTGACAACCCTTAATCCAAGTTGGCGAGCAAGTGACTTCTGTTATGCCTCAAAAGTTACCTCTGTGACAGAGATCATAAACGCAAAATGTCGGGTTTAGCCAATCTATATTATTTCATTCTCTTCTAATTACTTGATTGGATTAAAATTACCTTTGATCAAATTTCAAAGCCCCATGAATTTTGACAGAAAAGGAAGATCAGACGAACAATTATTACACATCTATAAGGAACTGGTCAAGCCCAGACTGATTGAAGAGAAAATGCTCATTTTGCTTCGTCAGGGTAAGATCAGCAAGTGGTTTTCCGGAATTGGTCAGGAAGCTATTTCTGTAGGAGCCGCTCTCGCTCTCCAAGAGGATGAATACATCTTGCCGATGCATCGGAATCTTGGTGTATTCACCTCGCGAAATGTTCCATTGACGAGATTATTCGAGCAGTTTCAGGGCAAAGCCAATGGGTTCACCAAAGGACGAGACAGATCTTTTCATTTTGGATCTAAAGAACACAAAATCGTAGGAATGATCTCTCATCTTGGACCTCAGCTTGGAGTGGCAGATGGGATCGCCTTGTCGTGTTTGTTGAAGAATCAATCAAAAGCTACCTTGGTATTTACGGGAGATGGTGGTGCCAGTGAAGGGGATTTTCATGAAGCACTTAATGTTGCTTCTGTTTGGAATCTGCCGGTCATTTTTGTGATTGAGCACAATGGATACGGGCTTTCTACTCCTAGTTCTGAGCAGTTTAATTTCGAATCATTTGTAGTGAAAGGCCCAGCCTATGGCATGGAAGCGCATAGTGTGGAAGGCAATAGCATATTGGAAGTGCTTAATGCATTAGAGCCGATAGTAGAAAGTGTAAGAGGAAATCCTCGACCTGTGATTTTTGAAGCTAAAACATTCAGAATGAGAGGACACGAGGAGGCTTCCGGCACCAAGTATGTTCCGAAGGATTTGATGGATTATTGGTCGGAAAAAGATCCTATCGAAAATTTTGAAACTTATTTAACTGAAGAAAAAGTAATCAAGCCTGAAGGCTTGGACAGCATTAAAAAGAAAATTAAGACGGAGATCGACGAAGCTGTTAAATCAGCTTTTGCTGAGCCAGAGATATTAACTAATACTGACTTAGAACTTCGAGATCTATTTTCTCCACATGAGGAAAAAGTAGAAATAGCTTCAACCCAGAGCTCCGAAAAGCGATTTGTTGATGCCATCTCAGATGGACTAAGAGAAAGTTTGGAGCGATATGATGATTTGATCCTGATGGGACAAGATGTGGCAGATTACGGAGGAGTGTTTAAGATTTCTGAAGGGTTTGTCGATCTGTTTGGCAAGGATAGAATTAGAAACACTCCGCTATGCGAGTCGGCTATTTTGGGTGCTGGCTTAGGGCTTTCAATAGCCGGGATGAAGAGTGTGGTGGAGATGCAGTTTGCGGATTTTGTGACCTGTGGGTTCAACCAGATTATTAACAATCTGGCGAAATCACATTATCGCTGGGGACAAAATGCCGATGTGGTGGTACGAATGCCAACGGGTGCAGGAGTGGGTGCAGGGCCATTTCATTCCCAATCTAACGAAGCGTGGTTTGTACATACTCCAGGGCTGAAAGTGGTCTACCCATCCAACCCTGCAGATGCCAAGGGCTTACTCAACGCAGCGATTGCTGACCCCAACCCATACTTGTTTTTTGAGCACAAGGCATTATACAGATCATTGAATGGAAAGGTGCCTGATGGGTACTATACAACTCCAGTGGGTCAAGCAGCTTTAGCCAAAGAAGGAGACCAAATATCAATCATTACTTATGGAATGGGGGTTCATTGGGCGCTTGAGGCTGTAGAGGAGCTTACAATTTCTGCGGATATCGTAGATCTTAGAACATTACTGCCTTGGGACAAAGAAGCTGTTGCGAAAACGGTGCGCAAAAGCGGTAAAGTAATTGTCTTACATGAAGACTGCCTAACTGGGGGAATTGGCGGAGAGATCGCAGCATGGATTGGAGAACACTGTTTTGAAGACTTAGATGCACCAGTAGCACGTGTGGCTAGCCTCGACTCCCCTGTCCCATTTGCCAAGGCATTAGAAGAAAACTTCTTGCCAAAAGGACGACTCAGAGACAAGATTCAAGAGCTATTGCGTTATTAATCAACGATATAAACCTTATTGATTGGGATTGGTAGTTAAAATCTGAATCTTTGAGGTCTACAAAATGATTCTTTGAAGCGGCTATTCACCATATTTTCTTTCTCCGTAGTGCTCGTCATCTTGGGTCAATACCAAGCCAAAGGTCAGCTCATTACTGATTCTGAAAGTAAACTCAAGACGCAGAAAACCAAGTCTAAAGGCGGCTTTTCGTTGTTTGGTAATAAGAAAAAGGGGGCTAGGTCGAGCAGTGGGCCACAGCAAAATAAGAGATCAAGCGCACCTAATTTCTCATCACAGTCTCCATTCGCTTCTATGCAGAAGCGAAAATCTGCAAGCCCACGAGTCAGTCAAAATAGGGCTACATTATTCAAAAATTATCAAAAGAAAGCACCACGATATTCGAGTAGTGGATTGGCGAGTATTGTATCTAAGAAGAGGCCAACAGCTGGATACTCCTCAGGTTCTCCCTTTTCGAATAGAAGCCGTATAGTAACGCCACGTTACTCCGCAGGATCACCATTCTCAAACAAAAGAGTAGCAGGAGGGACAAGGTATTCTACCGGAAGCCCTTTTTCCAACAAGCAAGTTTCGGCCAGCCCTCGTTATTCTACTGGTAATCCTTTTTCCAACAAGCGTGTTGCTGCGAGTCCTCGTTATTCGGCAGGTAATCCCTTTTCTAATAAAAGAGTTGCATCTAGCCCACGATATTCATCAGGTAATCCTTTTTCCAACAAGCGTGTAGCTTCAAGTCCTCGTTATTCGGCAGGTAATCCTTTTTCTAACAAGCGTGTAGCTGCCAGCCCTCGTTATTCAGCCGGCAATCCTTTTCCAAATACCCAGAATGCATCTAGCCCACGATATTCGATTGGCATGCCTTTTACGTCCAAGGATGTGAAAGCCGATCCAAGATACTCTGCTGGCTCGCCTTACTTAAGATATAGTTGGAACTGGATCAAGCCTCGCTATTCTACCAACGAACACCGATTTGAAGTCAACAAGAAAAAGCGACAAGAGTATGTTTATCTAGGAATAGAAGCCAATTTCAAAGGGTTTTCGCGCAAGCGGCTCAATTGGGCCATTGGATTGGAAAATCTACTTGAGTCCAGCCGATCGGCAGCATTTGAGAGTAGAACAAAATTGCCAAGGTTCGATCCTAAGCAGCCAGATTATGCGACTAGTTATACGGGTGATTTCAAATTGAAGTGGATCAAACACAATGAGATGCACCCTAGCTCTAAGTATCATAAGGCCAATCAGAATAGCGAGATGCTCAGAAATAGTATGAGGAAAAGAAATTTGATGTGGTCAAGGCTCAACAGGAACAAACAGCAACCCAATGCTGTTACAGACAAAATATCGAAACCAAAGTTCGACCGAAAAGAAGCAGAAATCTGGAATGAGTAACTTAAAATGGAATGAGCTAACATCTGTAGCTCAATTAGAAGAGATCGATCAAATCTCCCAATCACAGCCCGTATTGATTTTTAAGCATAGTATTAGATGCTCTATCAGCGCAGCTACATTGAATAGATTTGAATCAAAGTGGGATACCGCTGAAGCTGGAGAATTGAAGCCATATTACCTAGATTTGATTACTTACCGTGAGGTATCTAATCAAATAGCAGCTAAGTATGGAGTGAATCATCAGTCTCCTCAAGCGATAATCGTTGTTGGTGGTAAGGCTATATTTGACGCCTCACATTTTGGGATATCATTCAAAGCCGTAGCGGAGCACGCTAAGTTGGCAAGTGCCTAGGGTTATCCTGGTAATAAGATGTTAGCTTATTAACGCATTCAATACCCAATGAAAAAACTCTTGATCATAGTTGTCCTTTTGTCACTAACCCGAATGGGTGTAGGGCAATCTGATGATGAATTTTCGAGAGAGATTACTTGGGGAGTGAATAAAAATACCAATTCGGGACTCATTGGAGGGTTCTTCATGAAGTTTGGTTTTCAGAACCATGACAACATTTATAATATCTATGGAATAGAATTTATCAATGTAAAACATCCTCTCGAGTATAATTATCGATCTAATACTTCAGGCACTTCGTTTGTATGGGGAAAGCAAAACTTTCTTTATTCCATAAGAGGCAGGTATGGGCGAGAGGTCATTTTGTTTACCAAGTCTCAAAAACAAGGCGTGCAGATAAGCGGTATTTTTGCGGGAGGCCCAACCATCGGTATTATAGCTCCCTACTATATTCTTTACAATGGCAGATATGAGCAATTTGACCCCAGACGGCACAGTTTCGGCGTGGTTCAAGGTTCGGGCAAGTTGTTTCAAGGGCTCAATGAATCCGAAATTACTTTCGGCCTAAACGCCAAAGCAGGTTTGTCTTTTGAATTTGGAGCATTTAAACACAATGTTGCTGGCATAGAGGTAGGGCTTTCAGCGGAGGCTTTTCCCAAAGAGATCATTTTGGTGCCTTCTCAAGAAAACAACGCAGTATTCACCGCACTATATTTTAACCTCTATTGGGGAACAAGAAGGTAGTCTGGAGGGTTTGGAACTTTAGACCTTCACGGCTTTCTTTGCACCTTATTCCATATTCATGATAGAACTTCCTACCGTATCACAAGACAAAGCTCAGAAAATAAAGAAACCTAACTGGTTGAGGGTGAAATTGCCCGTGGGCAAAGAATATGCGAGTGTCCGAAAAATCGTAGATAAGCATAAACTGCATACCATATGCGAAAGTGGAAACTGTCCCAATATGGGCGAATGCTGGGGCGCGGGTACAGCTACCTTCATGATACTGGGTAACGTATGTACCCGAAGCTGCACTTTTTGTGCGGTAGCTACAGGGAGGCCACCAGAATATGATGAAGCAGAACCGCGCCGCGTGGCAGAAGCTATCAGCACTATGGGGGTAAAACATGCTGTTTTGACTTCAGTCAATAGAGACGAACTAAAGGATAAGGGTGCAGAGATCTGGTACCAAACAGTGAAGTTGGTTAAAGAACTCAGTCCGCAAACCACCATAGAAACATTGATCCCAGATGTGAAGTCAAACTGGGACGCCTTGTACCGGATGATCGAGCCTGGACAGGAGGTAGTCTCTCACAACATGGAGACCGTAGAGCGACTTTACCGTCGAGTACGTCCTCAGGCGAAATATGCAAGAAGTCTGGAGCAGACCAAGCTTACCAAGGAGGCAGGCATGCGAACCAAATCGGGTATCATGCTTGGCTTGGGAGAAACACAAGATGAAGTACACAAAGCCATGGACGATTTGGTAGAAAATGGACTTGACATCCTGACTTTGGGTCAATACCTGCAGCCTACCAAAATGCACATCGAAGTGGCAGAGTTTATACACCCAGATCAGTTTGATGCCTATAGACAAGAAGGACTCAAAAGAGGGCTTAAATATGTGGAGTCCGGACCATTGGTGAGATCTTCTTACCATGCAGAGAAGCATGTAGACGTTCCGATTTAGATCGATAGTGAACACTTTCGTGTTCGATATGATTCAGCACGATTGGCCTTATCGGCCTTTTTGGATGAACTAGGGATATTTTTTGGGTTGGCATGCAACTTGCCAAACCATTCCTCAATACTTAACCTGACATGCTTCGAAACTATCTAGTCACAGCGTTCCGCAACTTAAGAAGGAACAAAATCTATACTGCTCTTAACATCTTAGGGCTGGCTTTGGGAATTGGTTGCGCTCTGGTCATTTTTAAAGTGATCAGCTACGAAACCAGCTTCAACATCCATGAGGAGAATTACGATAAGATCTATCGGATAGTCAATGAAAACATTTATCCCGACCGGAGTGAGAAGGGAATGGGTACCCCCCACCCACTTGGGCCCGCGGTAAAAGAGGAGTTTCCAGAAATATTGGAAGTCGTAAGAACGCAATATCTGGGCGGAGATCAGCTCAATATTACCGATGGTGGAGAGTTGAAGAAATTCCTCATAGAAGAGGGAATCATGTTTACCGAGCCCGGATTTTTCAAGATATTCTCCGTCAAATGGGTGGCTGGAGATGCTGAGAATCCCCTTGACCAACCCAACACCGTCATCTTGACGCGCTCAGCGGCTTCTTTACTATTTGGACTGCCCGAGGAGCGTGCCGCTGAGGCCATTCAGCGCACGGTAAACTACGGTAACATCAAAGATTTTATCGTTACCGGAGTGGTGGAAGACCCAATTGAACCTACATCGATTCCCTACAAATTCATCTTTGAATACAACAGTCAAAAGGGGGAGATCAGTCCTTACTATGACCCTACTCAGTGGAACTCTACAAGCTCCGCTACCAATACCTATATTCTCACGGACGAACACTTTAGTCAGAAGGCCTTCGATTCTAAAATGCTGGATTTTGTGGAGAAGTATAGAGGAGAAGGCGAATCAGAAAAAATTAGATATACGGCACAACCGTTCTCGGACATTGCTTTTGATGATGAATATGGCAATTACGCAGGAGCCACCTCCAAAGAATTTTTGATTGCTCTGGGCATTATTGGTCTCTTTTTGGTTCTCACGGCCAGTATCAATTTTGTCAATTTGGCTACAGCCCAGGCATCTAACCGCGCCAAAGAAATTGGGGTGAGAAAAGCCATTGGAGGCATGTCTAGTCAGCTAGTGGTTCAGTTTCTTTCGGAGATAGCCATGATCACTTTTTTTGCTGTGATCATTTCTTTGGCCATTTCGGAGATCATGTTTAATCTGCTCCAGGATATCATTGGCTATCAGCTGTCAGTTGATGTGTTTGGCTCAGCTACTACCTTATTGTTTTTGATTGGGATCTTTTTGATAGTCACGTTGCTTTCTGGATTTTATCCAGCCATACTACTCTCTAGAATGAACGCAATCGACGCACTCAAAAAGCGCATAAATGGAAAAACTCAAACCGGTCTGTCATTGCGAAAAGGTCTGGTCACCCTTCAGTTCGCTATATCGCAATTTCTAATAGTGGGAACGCTAATTGTGTCTTCCCAAACTGATTTCTTTCTCAACAAAGAACTAGGGTTCGATACGGAGGCTATTTTCACAAGTTATCTGCCCGAGAGAGATTCAGTGAAAATGATGCGTTTCAAAACGGAGATGCTCTCTTCACCGGCTATTGAAGCTGTGTCGTTCAACCTGAGTGAGCCAACAGGAAACTCTAATTCTAAGAGTAATTTTAACTATGCCCCACTAGAATCTAAGAACTCATATCATGCCAATTTCAAGGCTGTGGATGAAGATTTCATCGATTTATTTGGCTTAGAAATCCTCGCCGGAGAGCCTGTGAGACCAGACAATGGAAAAACAATAGTGGTCAATGAAAAAGTGGCCAAGCTGATGGGTTTTGAAGGTCGCTATGATGAGGTAATCGGGGAAACCTTATCTACGGGTTGGGGAGGAGATAAAAGAATAATTGGGGTGGTGAAGGACTTTCATACCTACACTTTGGAAGAAGAATTGGATTTCGTTATTCTGATGAATTATTACAAGGCATTTTACAGCATTTCTATCAGGGCCACATCGATTCATGCTCTGAAGGAAGCCACAAACCACTACGAGAGATCATGGGAGCGGGTATACCCCGAGTTTTTCACTATTTACGATTTTTATGATGAGAACCTCGCTGAGAATTATCAGGAAGTGCAGAATGTGACCCTGCTACTTAGAATTTTCGCCATCATCTCCATCTTGATTGGATGTTTTGGACTCTATGGCTTGATCTCATTTATGGCAATGAATAAGACGAAGGAGATTGGCGTAAGGAAAGTACTTGGAGCATCTACATTTAGCATATTGTCCATTTTCTCTAAGGAAGTGTTGGTACTTATGACCGTGGCTTTTATGATTACTACGCCAGTAGCTATCTACTATCTTGGTATGTGGCTAGATACGTTTGCTTATAGTATAGAAATGGGCCCTGAGTTTTTTGCTGTTGCATTTGGGGCGACACTACTCATAGCCATCACCACCATTAGTCACAAGACGATTACTACAGCTTTGATCAATCCTGCAGATACGCTTAAGGACGATTAGGGGTGTAAAATTTCGGAGACATTAGCCTTGATTTTGACAGACAATTCATCAAGTGGCAAATCATTGATGTCTTTGCCGAAAGGGTCTTCAATCTCTTCGGAGATTAGCTCAATGCTCACCAGGAAGTAAAAAGCCAACATCACGATGGCCACAGTCCAATAGCCAAAATCCCATAGAAAACTCACGGGCAAAGTGATGGCATATATGAACAGAAACTTTTTGATAAACATGCTGTAGGAGTATGGTATCGGCGTGGATTTAATTCTCTCACAAGCGCCGATAATATCTGTAAACCCTTTAAGCTCTTTATCCAATATGAAAAGTTCTTCGGCAGTGATGTTACCTTCTTTTTTGCACTTCATCACGCGCTCATAGAGCAGCCTATTGACCATATTGGGCCTGTGCTTGCTGTTGATGATTCTGGTTTTGACGTCCTCATCTACTATATCCAGCTCTCCCACCATGATGCTGTCCCGTAGGTGTTCTTTCATCGAGAAGGCCTCATTGGGGATCATACGCCTAAAAAACTCACGATCTTCAGTAGCGTCTTTCGGTAGAAATGCTTCAATTTTTATGGCCAATTGACGTGAGTCGTTGACTAACTGGCCCCAAAGCTTTCGTCCTTCCCACCATCTATCATATGCTGTATTGGTACGCAATACAAGGAACAAACCAAGGATAACTCCGAGAATAGAGTGAAAAGCGATGGTTCCATTGTAATGAAAATTAAAGACGTCAATTACAAAAAAGCATAGCAAAAGAGTGAATACCCCTACAAAGAGTAGCAAGGGGAAAAGGAGTTTCATCACATATCTGCTGTATGTATCAAACAGCAGGGAGAACCAAGACTTAGGATTATACTGGATCATAGTTATTACCTAATCAGGATTTAGTTGTCTTCAATGGGCGCGGTGAGCATCATATCAGCTTTGAGCTTCATGATTCTTAGATACGATTCCGCAATTCGTTCTTGGGTAATATCTCCATTTTTCACGAGACTCTTGATGATGTCATGAATTTGATCAGCGGTTACCAATTCATACTGCGGCACATTGTTGGCAAATAGCAGTATATCAACACCCGCAATGATAGCCATCTTGATGGCCTCTTCTAGCCCATACTCTGCGGAAATGGCCCTCATTTGCATATCGTCAGATACTACCACACCTTCAAAATCAAGTAGCCCCCTAAGCACATCCGAAATTATCCTATCTGATAAGGTGGCTGGGATTTTCCTGTCGTCTAATACCTGATTGACTATATGAGCAGTCATAACGGCTCTTACTTTTCCAGAATCCAATAACCTGCTGTAGGGCGTCAACTCCTGAAACCTCCAAGTACTGGACACATCAGCTAACCCTAAGTGCGAATCAGCCTCGGAACTACCATGTCCTGGAAAATGCTTGAGTACTGTGGTGATGCCAAATGTTTCATGCGCTGAAATGACTTGCTCTGCATGAAGCGCCACTGAGTCAGGGTCTGCCGAAAAGGATCTTTCCAGCCCACCAATTACAGGGTTGGAAGGGTTGATGTTGACATCTACAGTCGGAGCGAAATTCATATTGATACCTAATTGGTACAATGTGCCAGCAGTTTTTAAGGCATACTGATAAGTGCTGTCAGGCTGCCCAATGGTGCCTAGTCTCTGAGCTGATTTGGTTTGTGGATACCCGTATTTTGGCTTTAGCCGATTCACTCGTCCACCTTCTTCATCAATGCTCACAAACAAAGGAATGGGTGAGGCATTCTGAGCAAACTGTATGATCTCTTTAAGTTTTTTCGAGGTATTGTCTGGACTGAGATTTTTTTCAAACAATATGATACTACCCACCTTACCGTCCTTGATGGATTGAAAAACGGGAGCTTTTTTGTCAAGATCACTGAAATCCCCAATTCCCGTTAGAATCATTTGTCCGATCATCATGCCTAGAGAGTCAGTCACTGCGAGGCTGTCGGAAGATTGTGCAGTCGCGCCTAGAAGACTAACCAATGCGAATGCAGAAGCGAGAATCGCTTTTTTCATAGAAGTGCTTTGTTATACTTGTCAATAATTTGACCATTCAAAGATACATAGTAAGGCTGAAGGTCTGCCGCAAGGCAACTATGCACAGGCAAAATTCCTACCAAGTCGCCAATCTGCAGTGAATCAATGTAAGATCGATCACCTGAAATGATACCATGCTCTTGCGAAAGTCTGGCCAATTTGGCTTTTGGTTTCGGAAGCCAACCATCGCCTTTCCATTCGACGACTGTCCCAAAATCTTTCCCCTCCTTTGTTTCTATATGATCTTTGGATAGATGAACTGCTCCCCCATAAATCACCGCTTCGTTGCGCTCTGGATGAACGGCCACCACCGGACACACAAGACAAACCGCGACCTGGTGAAGTTCACAAGACCCAAAATGCGCTTGTATGGTGTCATAAAAAACGAAATTTCCAGGTCGTAATTCGTCTACTCCTGGAAACAGATCAAGTAAGGAACATGTAGGGGTATCTCCATAGGAAACGCTCAAATTGGGTTGTCCTAGTTCCTTTTTTATTTCATTTAGCAGCTTCATCGAGTTATCAAAGATGTCTTTGGCTTCCTGAACAGTCAGCGGTTGATAACTATGTCCGGCATGCGCCAATAAGCCTTTCAATTGATGATTAGGATTTTTGCTCTTAGATGCTTGTACGATAGCCTCAATATTTTCTGGAAGCATACCTGTGCGATGTGTGCCTACATCTATTTTCAGGTAATAACCGACAGGGGCTTTGACATGCTTATTGAGGTGGTCTAATGCTTCTGGCGAAACTATGGTTACATGGAGATGAATCTGATTGGCCAACCGATCTATTGCTTCAGCTTCAAGCGGATTGTATGGGAAAGCAATCGTGAGATCTTTCCATCCGGCCTTTGCAAAAAAACAAGCCATATCTACGGACGATACAGTTGCCTTTTCAATACCCGCTTCTCGGAACCATTGTGCAATCTCAGCCGATTGATGAGTCTTGAAATGAGGCCTCAACACAGTGCCATTTTTGATAGCTTTTGTTTGCATGGTTGCAATATTCTTTCGCGCGATTTGCTTGCTAACTATCAGTGTCGGTTTAGTTATTTTCATCTAATATCTTAAGTATTCTGCGGATGGTTTCGGAGAAGTAGGCTCCTGCATAGGGTCCTTGCCAGCTCATGGTTCTGGATTCGTATTTATTGAGGTCGTACCAATCGTCCTTGATCACATAGCCACCATAATCACCATTGAACGAAGTGATGATTAAGTTAAGGTTCAGGGATTTGGCATAGTCATAGAGAGGTACTGCCAATTCGCCCGAAAACTCTACGGGCAGCCCAATCAAAATCGTATTACCGAGAGTTAATACAGAAATCTCAGAATTATAATCTCCAAAGGCCCAGTGGAAAAGCCATGGTCGAAAGGCGATGTTTTCTGCTATTTTGAATGTAGGATCCGGCATAGCTACGTTCAACCTAAAGATCTCTAAGGAAACATCCTGAGGTATCTGTGCACCACCCAGTAGCCGAAACAACCTATGTTGGGCTACAAGTTTATCTGCAATTGTTTGGCGGTTTGCACCTGGATTTTCTCCCAACTTGACAGGACCCATGCTACCTACTGCACCCGCGGCAAAAGCTGAAAAATGGATCATAGAATCTTCCAAAAGTTTTTGGTTGAGCAAGGCCGGGTAATCTCCTGATACAGAATTATTGTGATGATCGAAGGTGGTAGCATGCGCACTGTAGAAATTGAGATACCCCTGAAGAGAATCTTTTTGAATACTCAGTATTTTGAACCAAGGATCAACTTCACCTTGACTTTTTACCAATCTATTTCTGACCAGATCGTCTATCATGAGCTCACCAAAACTAATCGCGCCAGTCCCAACGGACTGTTCTGCACTGAGGATAGAGGAAATAACATGATCACCGATCTCTTGAACATATCTCCGATCAAAACTACCTGCAAACAATTCACCCACTACCCCTGGCGCCCACCCTCCAATGCTAGAGTGTGAATGACTCGCCGTAAAATAGAGTTGGTCTCTCGTCCAATGCTCTGGCAAGTTGCTAGCAATGTAGTGGTCTACTTCAGGATGAATGAGCAGTAGATCGGCGGTGATCACAGCCACCTTTTTATCTCCTTGCTGGAAAATGATGGTTTTCACATAGATGGAATCTTGGATTTGATCAAATGCTTTCGCATCTCTTGCGCCATATCCAGCCAGCGGAGCTGCTTCTGTTGGTGTGATGTTGACCTGACTCCAACCGATCATCAATTGATCCTTAGAAGGTTTCATCTCTAAATGCTTCTGCAGTGAATCGAGGCGCTCATTCATCGCTAAGTAATAAGCCGTGGATTGATAATGACTTCTATCCACAATCTGTAGTGTGGCTATCGCTAATAGTCCCACGATGACCAAAAATGTCATTAGTACCCAGATTACTTTTCTCAGCATGTCCAAATTTAATGGCATGATCGGCCAAATGGATAGTTTCTGAAAAGAACTTGATTCATGGTACTATTTGGTCAATCTTGTGAAGGAGGGAATGTCCCGTGGTACGATAAATTACTAGAGGATAAATGTGTATTATCAACTTTGGTTGATAGTTTCGCAACTCAAACCAACTGTCTCGGCGTTTTGGAAAAAGTCGCTTTCGAATTCTTGGGCTTACAATTATTGGAGCCACTAAGCACATTGATGAATTGGGTACTCGCTTTCGAATGTGGGTATTTATACACTAGGCTCAAAGGAGAAGGCAGTTCATTTAAGAAATTCTGGTCTTACTATTTTTTGATTTCAGCCATCTCATTCGTTTTTGGAGGTTTCTCCCATCTCATTTTCAACTATACAGGGATGCTTGGCAAAATCCCCAATTGGTCTTTGGGGATCATAGCCGCTGCTTGCGCTGAGATGGGCTTGATTAGCGATATAGAAGATGATAAAAAACGGCGAATGCTCTTGACTGTCATTAGGAGTGCTGCGTTTGCTTCATTTGTCATGTTGGCACTTGATTTTCACTTCAAGTGGGTCATGGTGGCTGTTGGTTTGAAGTTCGTATTTATCATAGTCACTTCCATATCAAGGTATCGATCTGGAATTTCTGGGTACAAGAATTTCTTGATTGGTGCGGCCTTACTCTTTCTTATGGCTCCTGTGAAAATCGGTGAAATAGATATTCATCCGGCATATTTCAATCGGGATGATATCGCCCACTTCTTAATGCTCCCAGCTTACTGGTTCTTCTTCAAGGGAGTGACGAGTGTGGAGGAAGCTAGAGAGTAGTTACCCCGCCCAACCTTCTCTGTCCAAACTCCGGTATTGAATGGCTTCTGCGATGTGCTCGATGTTGATTTCTTCACTTTCTGCTAGATCAGCAATGGTTCGCGAAACTTTCAGAATACGATCATAAGCTCTTGCGGACAAGCCAAGCTTGTCCATCGCGGTTTTCAAGAGTGTTTTTCCTGCCGCATTGATTTTGCAAACTTCTTTGGTGGTGGTCGAGCCCATCATGGCGTTATTAAACACCTCTGGAGTTTCTTTAAAACGCTCCTTTTGAATGTCTCTGGCCTTAATGACTCGTGAGCGGATATCAAGACTTGATTCAGATTTGCGATCGGCCGTCATTTGATCAAATGATACAGGAGTGACCTCCACATGCAGATCGATTCTGTCTAACAGTGGCCCAGATACTTTATTCAAATAACGCTGAACCACACCTGGCCCACAGACACATTCTTTTTCCGGGTGATTGTAATACCCACATGGACAAGGATTCATGCTGGCAATGAGCATAAAGTTGGCGGGATAGTCGATCGACACCTTAGCTCTGGAGATGGTCACTTGCCTTTCTTCCAGCGGCTGACGCATGACTTCCAAGACCGCTCGTTTAAATTCAGGCAACTCGTCCAAAAACAGGACGCCATTGTTGGCCAAAGAAATTTCTCCGGGTTGTGGAATTCCACCGCCTCCGACTAAAGCTACGTCTGAAATAGTATGATGAGGGCTTCTAAATGGCCTTGATGCGATAAGTTTTCCATTCTGGCCAAGCTTGCCTGCTACAGAGTGAATCTTGGTTGTTTCTAATGCTTCGTGCAAAGATAGAGGAGGAAGAATAGATGAAAGTCGTTTGGCGAGCATGGTCTTGCCGGCACCCGGAGGGCCAATCATGATCACATTGTGACCACCAGCAGCGGCTATTTCCATAGCACGTTTGATATTTTCTTGACCCTGCACATCAGCGAAATCCGATTCTATATTGTCCAGGTCATCAAAGAACACATCTCGCGTGTCATAATCGACGGGTTTGATAGGATTGGTTCCATCGAGATGTTCGATGGCTTCTTTGATGGTTTCTACACCTATGACGTCTAGCCCATCTACTATCGCTGCTTCCGTAGCGTTCTCTTTAGGTAATATGAAACCCTTAAAACCTTTCTTTCTTGCTTCAATAGCTATCGGGAGCGCTCCTTTAATAGGTCTTAGTATTCCGTCAAGGGAAAGCTCACCCATAATGACATATTTTTCCAACTCGGGAAAAACGACCTGTTCGGAAGCTTGAAGAATGCCCAAGGCAATAGGCAGATCGTAGGATGAACCTTCTTTTTTGATATCAGCCGGAGCAAGGTTAACCACTACTTTTTGCCTTGGCATCTTGTAGCCATTGTATTTGATGGCGGATTCTACGCGCTGTTCGCTTTCTTTCACGGCAGAATCTGGCAATCCCACCATGAAAAATTTGATCCCCTGTCCAACATTCACTTCTATAGTGATGGTGTAAGCATTGACGCCATAAACGGCGCTTCCGTAGGTCTTTGCAAGCATAAATTCTAAGATACCATATTCTCGATTAACTGTGCAAGCTCTCCAGAAGGACTATTTTAAAGAACCATTCAATTTTTAATTAAGGGCGATTTCCGCTTCAATTTATCCACTCGTATTGTCCAAGCAGAGGAAGAAAGAGGGTGTGATACCGATAGTTTTCTGATAAGATGAAGAAAAAGCGCCTAGTTTTGACAAATGAGTGCGGGTTTTGATAATTTATTTTATATTTGCACTCCTTTTAATAATCGGGCAAGAAAATGGCAAAGAAAGGTAATAGAATACAGGTGATACTAGAGTGCACAGAACACAAAGAAAGTGGGCTTGCTGGAACATCACGTTACATCACTACCAAGAATAGGAAAAACACTCCTGAGCGTATTGAGCTTAAGAAGTACAATCCTATCATGAGAAAAATGACAGTTCACAAAGAAATTAAATAACCATGGCGAAGAAAGTAGTTGCAACCCTGAAACAACCCGGCGGAGCAAAATTCGCGAAGGTGATAAGAATGATCAAAACTGATTCTGGAAACTATACTTACAAAGAAGAGATGGTTCCTGAGGCAGACGTGAAAACTGTATTGGCAAAGAAAGACTAATACGCTTCTAAAATATTTAACTTTAAAGTCCCTCTACTAAGGGACTTTTTTCGTTTCAACACATTTCTGAATACTACCATGGGTTTAAAAAGCTTTTTCTCAAAAGACAAGAAAGAATCACTCGATAAGGGCTTGGAAAAGACCAAAGAGAATTTTTTCAGCAAGCTTGGCAAAGCTGTAGTTGGGAAGGCTACTGTGGATGAGGAGGTATTGGATGAACTGGAAGAAATTCTGGTCACCTCCGATGTGGGAGTAGATACCACTATCAAGATCATCAACAGGATAGAAGACCGTGTCGCCAAGGACAAGTACCTGAATGCCTCCGAACTCAACAAAATTCTCCGTGAGGAAATAGCTGGATTGCTGTCTGAGAATAACACCGTAGACCTTGATAATTTTGATATCCCAAAAGTAGAAGGACCTTATGTGATCTTGGTGGTAGGTGTAAATGGCGTTGGTAAAACTACCACAATCGGTAAGCTAGCTGCACAATTCAAAGCTTTGGGAAAAAATGTAGTGCTCGGCGCTGCGGATACCTTCAGAGCAGCGGCGGTAGATCAACTGATACTTTGGGGTAAACGAATCGATGTGCCGGTAGTATCCAAAGGGATGAATGTAGATCCTGCGTCAGTCGCTTTTGAGACGGCTAAGTATGGTGCAGAAAATGGTGCGGATGTGGTCATCATCGATACAGCTGGAAGACTTCATACCAAGGTGAACTTAATGAATGAACTCAGCAAGATCAAAAATGTCATCAAACGATTTATCCCTGAAGCTCCACATGATGTGATGTTGGTGCTCGATGGTAGCACAGGTCAGAACGCTTTTATTCAAGCAAAGGAATTCACCAAAGCTACAGAAGTCTCTTCTCTGGCGATCACAAAACTTGATGGTACAGCCAAAGGTGGTGTGGTGATAGGCATCTCAGACCAATTCAAAATCCCTGTGAGATACATAGGCGTAGGAGAGAAAGTAGAAGACTTACAAGTCTTCAATAAGATGGAATTTGTGGATTCCTTTTTCAAGAAGTAGTTATGCTCTATATTTAGAGTATGAGCAAAACAATACTCATTGGATCGACCAATAGACTCTCCAACAAGACCAATAAGATAGTTTATTTAGTTGCTAGTGTTCTTTACATGTCTTTTGCTGGTAGTCGGTATTATCACCAAGGTTTTTCAACAGAAATGCTTTTCAACGTTTTAATGGGAGCAGGATTTTTGATATATGGAATGGTAATTTTTTCACCAACGCCTATCTCACCTAGAGTTCAAATTTCGGATAGTGAAATAGTCACAAGAACAAAGTTATTTGGGCCTACCACAAAAATTCTCTGGTCGGATATCGAATCAATTCGATATGCATCTTATGAAATAGAATTCCATTTGAAAAATGGCAAGGAAACTGTGTTTTATACATGTAACCCTGAAATCTCATTAGACATTAAACGGTCAATCAGAGAATTTGCTGAGGACAAAAACATTGATATTTCAGGGGGTTAGTAGGGACTATCTATTGATTTGAATGTGTTGGAGGGTGATCAATAAATTAAATGATCGGGAGCCTAGCTATCAAAACGCTTATAGATATTTCTAATATTGAAATATTTCCGCTACTCATCAGGGTATAAAGGACGTGAGCTTGTTTAATACCTGAAATGGAACCTTCATTCGACTTTTGGTCAGCGTTGTTTTTAGTAGCCAGCCTACAAGGATTGGTCTTATCCATCTTGATATGGAGAAAGCAGCATCAGGCCAATAAATTTTTGGCCTTGGTCATTTTGGGTTTCAGCCTCATGCTAAGCTATTATGTCAGTTTTTGGACTGGATACGCTCAAGTATTGCCCCGCTTTCTAGGTGTACTGCAGGGCATGACCTACCTGATCGGGCCATGGTTTTATGGATACCTTTTGTCAGATCAGTGGCCTGAGACTCTTGATTGGAAACATTTCTTCCTGGCGGTTATCTATCCTATTTACTTCCTATCTGTTCCAGAATTAGTGTCTAACCATCAATGGCTAATCACTGCGCAGAACCTAATACAGGTCAGCCATTTATTAGCCTATGCAGGGTTGTCAGTCAGAGTGACCAGGAGGCAATCTCTGACTTCACAAAAGTGGAAGCCAATTCTCACGTATCTTTTTACAGGCTATGCATTGAGCTTCCTGACCTACTACGTGCTCGTATGGACAGGCAAGATTCGACTGGAATATGATTATTTCATTTCCTTTTTTTCCACAGGCTTTATCTACTTCATTGGGTATTGTGGCTATGAGCCGAAGAATGTGTTTCAAGTCGTTGCTACTCGCAAATACGATAAATCGGGGCTCTCCCAAAATGCCGCTGAGTCGATCCTAAAGGCCGTCAAGAAATATATGGAAACCGAAAAGGGCTTTTTGAATAATGACTTGAAACTTCAACGACTCGCGGATGATTTGTCCATCTCATCCAATCATATCTCCAGAGTGATCAATGAATTGGAAGGGTGCAATTTCCATGACTTTGTGAATAGATATCGTGTGGAGGAGGCCAAAAAATTGCTTTCCGAGGATAGCGATCGATACAAGATCATTCAAATCGCCTATATGGCCGGGTTTAATAATAAAGCCACATTTAACTCGGCATTTAAGAAGTTCGTAGGGATTCCCCCTTCCCAATTCCGAAAATCGATACTTTGAATTGCCTAGTTCTGAGGTAAAATCTCATAGGATTAGACCTATCCTAAATGACATATTGGTATCATTGATTCGTAAATATGACAATTATGAGAGTCCTACCTATTTTTTTGATCATCATCCCTTCATTCCTATTTGCACAGCAGAGCAGGGAGGTTGCAGATTCATTATTCAACAATCAGAAATGGTCTGAGGCCATCAAGTCGTACAAAAAGTATCTCAAAAAGAACGAGCAAGACTCGATGGCTTGGTATCGTGTAGCTAAATCATACGCTGGAATCAAGAATTATGAAAAGGCTTTAGAATCTTTTGATCAGGCTTTGGCCACTAATTTTTTCCCCTCGTATGTACACTTCAATAAAGCTAAGACATATGCTGCCATGAAAAAGACGACTGAGATGTACCTAGAGTTGAATGATGCTACGTCAAACGGATTTTTCAATTACAAGCTGCTAACAACTGACGAAGATTTCGGAAATGTGCTTGAAGAAACTGATTTCCAAAAAGTCATATCAAAGGCCAAAGAGAATGCCTATCCATGCTTGACAGATTCGAATGCTCGACATTTTGATTTTTGGATTGGGACTTGGGATGTATATGCAGGAGGAAGAAAAGTGGGCGAAAATACCATCACCATGGCAAATGGAGGCTGTGCCATTCATGAGAGCTACACCACTCCCGGTGTGTATACAGGGCAATCAGTCAATTACTATGATAAATTGGACAAGAAATGGCATCAGACGTGGGTGGATAGCGGAGGAGGAGTCCTTGACTATGTGGAAATAGATAAGGCCGAAGGAATGCTCCAGTTTCAATGCGATTACATGAATAGACAAGGACAAGTGGTTAAATCAAGGTTGACTTTTACCAAGAATGATGATTGTACAGTGCGCCAGCTATTCGAAGATTCCACTGATGGTGGCGAAAACTGGACGCCTGGTTTTGATGGGTTGTACAAGCCTCAAGAAAAGGGTGATTAACAGGACTGCTTCAACGTCATTCCCCTGCGAAGTGCAACGGAGACCGTGGAATCTCAGTGCCATTAAGGCAAGTTGCAAACTTGAAGGTTTAGGAATCCTCGTTACAAACGAGGACTAGTTAAAGTCTAAGAGTCCTCTGCGAGTGACTCTTAGAAGAAAAACCAACAGTTTAGACTTCCAAGGTTTGCAAAACCATGAAGGTCTTGGTTGTTTAAAGATTCCCCGACAAGCTTCCTTCGTCAGTTTTCGTGGAATGACGAGCGAAACAGTCTAATCGAGAGCAACAATTATACAATTACTACACCACGTCATTCCGCGGCGCAGCGTAGACCGGGGAATCCTTGTAGCCGCACTTAGCCTTGATGTCTAGCAACAAATACTTAGCGGTTGTTGGTTTGGGTAATATCAAAACCCGTTATATTTATAATAAAGATACTATGCGGGTGAATTGAACGCTGGTCACTTTATCCAATTGTTAGAGGTCATGCACATGAACAAGCGAATTACTTTTCTAGTCCTATTAGTCAACAGCGTAGTGCCACTGAATGCTCAGTTGGCTTGTGATGGGAAACTAAACAAGGAACACTGGTATTACAGAGAGCTGCAAAAAGGTGAATTCCGAGAGAACATGACTTTGATATCAGCTCAACCAAACTCTATTTTTCCAGACACACTAAATATGCAATTTAGTTCGCCTGATGAACTGGAAGGGCTAGATGAGCATGAAATAATGAATAAGCTTATTCTAAAGGAATACGCTTGTTTTCTTGAAATGATTGACGAACAACCACTCCATCTTGATTCTATTGAATCAATCCGACTGATCAAGAATCACTCAGTTTATAGAGTTAAATATCAAGATAATAGGTGCTATTTATCTTTTAAAGAATTTGATGGTTTAGAGATGACTGAGCACTGCAAGGAGATTCTTCCAATAGATTTCGAATATCTTAAGAAAAGAATTCATCAAGTCAACTTCTTTACTACCCCAGCTTTCCCGTCTCCTGATTTCGAAACGTATGGGTTAGTAATGCATGGAAGCTATATATTAGTTGAAGCTAATATTAACGGAAAATATCACTTGGTTTATATGAACAATCTGTTTACCTATCAGCCTGATTTTAACAGAATTAACCTTTGGTTTATGGGAAACGCTCGGAACTATACGACCTCTAACAGTCGCTGAAATATGGCTGTCCATTCTACCATCTTCTGCTCGCAGGATTCTCAGACTTTCGGAACGCAATGCCATTTAGAACCGTTGTGAGCTTCGGCAGATTTCACTACATTCGTGCTATTTACTAGCTGCGGACATACGCCCGATAGCTGATCGTCAAGAGCCTATGGAAAAATATGAATCATTAACTCGAAAGATTTCAAGTCTTATTTACAAGGAACGATCAAATACAATATTGGAACACTTTCGAACCTGGTTTCATGGTAACGAACGCCATTATTTTGGTAACATCTCGGATGACCAATTTCAGATTTGGAGATTTACTAGAGGTGCACAGGGATTTCATCCAGTCATAACGGGCAAGATATCTATTACTGAACATGGCGAACCAACTGTTAACCTCAAAGCAACTCTAAATCCACTTGGTTATTTACAAGCGATTTTAGGAACGATTGGATTGATTTTTATGACAGTCTTCATTTTACCAACCAATACGAACATATTTATCAATTTTTTAGTGGTTTTTGGGATATCAATGATAGTAGCAGGAATTGTGTATTTCGCATATAAATATGAAACTCGACATCATCTAGAACAACTAGATGAAGAGTTGAGCAAACTCCAACAATAATTTCCGTTACGCACCCCCCCCTCTGGCGCTGATTTGAGCGATATCAGGAATCCATGACTTGAAAGTCAGATTAGCAAACTACGGAAGCAACTTTAGTTGCTATTGAGTAGACCTCCGAGGTTTTGATTGTCTAAAGATTCCCTGACAAGCTTCCCTCGTCAGCTTTCGTGGAATGACGAGCGAAACAGTCTATTCGAGAGTAAAAATTTTACAAATATTCCACCACGTCATTCCACGGCGCAGCTTAGCGGAGACCGGGGAATCTCAGTGCCATTAAGGCAAGTTGCAAACTTGAAGGTTTAGGAATCCTCGTTACAAACGAGGACTAGTTAAAGTCTCAGAGTCCTCTGCGAGTGACTCTTAGAAGAAAAACCAACAGTTTAGACCTCCGAGGTTTCAAAACCTTGAAGGTCTTGGTTGTCTAAAGATTCCCCGATAAGCTTCCCTCGTCAGCTTTCGAGGAATGATGAGCGAAACAGCCTATTCGAGAGTAAAAATTTCACAATTACTCCATCACGTCATTCCACGGCGTAGCGCAGCGTAGACCGGGGAATCCTTGTAGCCGCACTTAGCTTTGATGACTAGCAACAAATTCTTAGTGGTTGTTGGTTTGAGTAATATCAAAACCCGTTATATTTATAATAAAGATAATATGCGGGTGAATTGAACGCTGGTCACTTTATCCAATTGTTAGACACAATTAAAACCGATCCATCCCTAAATATCAACTTCCTTAATTTCATTTAGTCTTTCCGAGAAATCTTTTAGTGAGCTCATTTTGCTCTGATGAACTTTGGTTTATCAATAAATGAGAGGATTATGATCAAAAAGATACTGGGAATTGCTCCTACAAAAGAAAAGAATGGTTCAGGTTACATCCCATCTCCAATGGGAAGAAAGCTTGGTGTAGATAAGGTAAGTGGTTACAAAGTGACCAATTTTGATAACCAGAAATATACTGGCAGTAAAAAGGTACTCGTGCTCTGTACTGAGGAGCGTTATTTCAAAATGACGAATGGCAAACATTTTTCCACAGGAAATAATGTGCAAGAAACCATGGTGCCACTCATGCATTTAGTCAATGCTGGGTTTGATTTTGAGGTAGCCACTCCAACAGGAAAATCGGCAATCCTCGAAGAGTGGTCTGTACCTCTCAAAGATCAGGCGGTACTAAAATTCCGCAAGGAAAATCAAACTAAATTCAACAAACCACTCTCACTAAAAGAGCTCATACAAAAAAATGAACTCAATTGGGAGTCAGACTACATCGCCCTTTTTCTACCTGGTGGCCATGGCTCTATGGTAGGCCTGCCAGAAGATAAAAACGTAGGCACATTGCTACGATGGATTAAAGAGTCGGACCGATACCTAGTTGCTGTTTGTCATGGTCCCGCTGCTATGATTGCCAAAGACAATAACAATGAACCAAATCCTTATAACGGATATAAAATGGTGGCCTTCCCTGATAAATTTGATAAGCAGTCGCCTTCACTTGGCTACTTACCAGGGCAACTTCCATGGTTTCAGTGCGAAGCACTTCAAAAAGAAGGCATCACAGTCATTAACGAAAAAATAACGGGAGCTACGCATGTAGATCGAAAGCTCATTTCAGGAGATAGCCCTAAGGCTTGTGATGATCTAGGCAAGATAACGGTGAAGGCCTTATTCAAGGAGTTGAACGTCAATTGATAATCTTACGAAATGGAAATAATCAAACATTTTGAAATTTACATTGCTGCTCAGAAAGCTACAGGAATGCAATTTGTCATTTTTGGAGTGCTGCTTCTCATATCAGCTGTTCTACTTCATTTTAGCCAACTCAATCCTATCACACAGGGTTTGAGAAATGGATTTTTTGTAATCAGTATTCTCCTTTTAGTCAGCGGCATAGGCTTTATCCTGAATCAGAATAAACTGTTGCAAACAAAAACGTATCAATCGAATCCACTCGAATTTGAAAAGCAAGAAATTATTCGAATACAAGAGATTAACAAAAGTGTACCTAAGATCATTCTAGGCCTTTCAATTGCCCTTATCATCTTAATGTTATCATTGATACTTTTTGTCAGTCAACCACTATGGAGAGGAGTAACATTCAGTGTGCTCATCTACCTTATAGGTCTCCTAATCCTTGAGTCTATATCATTTCTGTCAGTCAAAAAATATTTAGAATCACTTTTAAACTAAAAAAAAATGAGCAAAACAATATTAATCACTGGTGCTAGCTCTGGAATTGGAAGGGCTACTGCAAAACTATTTCAAGAAAAAGGGTGGAATGTAATTGCCTCTATGCGTTCGCCTGAAAAAGAAACGGAGCTTATAAGTTTGACAAATGTGCTTGTTGCCAAACTTGATGTCCTAGAATTAAATACCATTGAAAGTGCTATCAATGAAGCTATTGAGAAATTCGGCAAAATAGATGTCGTGCTCAATAACGCTGGTTATGGCCTTATGGGCACATTCGAATCGGCCAGCCGTGAAAGTATCATTAGGCAATTTGGCGTGAATGTGCAGGGTTTATTTGATGTTACTCAGGTAGCTTTACCTCACTTTAGACAGAACAAAGACGGCATATTCATCAATATTTCATCGGTGGGTGGAAGAATGACTTTTCCTTTGATGCCGCTATATCATTCTACCAAATGGGCTGTGGAAGGGTTTACTGAGTCACTTAAGTGGGAATTAGCTCAAATAGGAGTAAAAGTAAAGTTGATTGAGCCAGGTGGAGTGGCAACAGACTTTGGAGGTCGATCGTTGGATATGCAACACAATCAAGAGTTAACAGAATACAATGAATTTGTAAATGGCTTTATGTCGGCCATGGCATCTTCGGTGAATCCTGAAACTATGACCAAGCCAGAGCAGATAGCTGAAGTCATTTACGAGGCTGCAACTGACGATTCAGATAAATTGCGCTACAGAGCAGGTAAAGATTGTGAGCAATTGTTAGGAGCAAGAGATCAAATGTCGGACGAAGAATTTTTTGCTATGCAAAAAAATCAGTTAGGACTTAATTAGTTTTACATTTCAAGAAATGGAAAAGACTCCCTTTCATATAAAAACAATCAGTCGGGCCCATCAAGCGATGGGGCTTCCCAATCCGAAGCATCCTTTAGTTACGGTGGTTAAAACCAAAGATTTCAAACCGGTCATTGATTTTCGAGGAATGAAGGTGATAGATCATCTCTATCAAATCACACTGAAAGACCTTGGATGCGGAAACCTCTTTTATGGGAAAAACTCATATGACTATGAAGAGGGAACGCTTGTGTTTACTGCTCCTGGTCAGGTAACTATGTTTGAAGAAGAAATGCCCGCTGAAGTAGAAGACACTAAAGGTTGGGTACTGGCCTTTCATCCTGATTTGATCAGAAAATCAGCATTGGGAGAGAAAATCGACCAATATTCCTTTTTTAGTTATGATGTAAACGAGGCGCTGCATTTATCGGAAGACGAATTGAATACGATCGAGGAAATTTTAAACAAGATTGAGAAGGAATACAGTCAGAACTTAGACAAGCACAGTCAGAATCTGATCATATCAAACATCGAGTTGTTGCTTGACTATTGCACTCGATTTTATGACCGTCAATTTTACACTCGTACAAATCTCAATACAGACATTGTTTCCAAATTTGAGCGGTATTTGAAAGCATACTATAAAGCAGATGACGCCATGGAGAAGGGATTGCCAAGTGTTCAATACTTAGCCGGCAAGTTGAATTTTACTCCAAGTTATTTGAGTGATTTATTGAAGAAAGAAACAGGGAAAACTGCACAAGAGCATATTCACCTTTTCGTGATAAATAAGGCAAAAAATAGCTTGCTCAATTCTGAGAGTTCAATCAGTGAAATTGGGTATGCTCTAGGATTTGAGTATCCTCAACACTTTAGCAATTTATTCAAGTCTAAGACTGGATTAAGTCCAAGTGAATTTAGAAACCTGAATTAAAAACTGTGCCTAACAAGGTATATGAGCAATAGCGATTTAGGTGCATACTTGAACCGCTTTTTTATTTATCGCGTATCTTGCAATTGGACAAACTAGTGGGCAGAAACCGCTACTGCACATACACAAACCGTTGAAGTTCATCAAGAGCCTATGGAAAAATATGAATCATTAACTCGAAAGATTAGAAGTCTTATTTACAAGGAACGATCAAATACAATATTGGAACACTTTCGTACCTGGTTTCATGGTAACGAACGCCATTATTTTGGTAACATCTCGGATAATCAATTTCAGATTTACTAGAGGCGCACAGGGATTTCATTCAGTCATATCGGGCAAGATATCTATTACTCAACATGGCGAACCAATTGTTAACCGCAGAGCAACTCTAAATCCACTTGGTTATTTACAAGCGATTTTAGGAACGATTGGATTGATTTTTCTGACAGTCCTCATAATACCAACCAATACGAACATATTTATCAACTTTTTAGTGGTTTTCGGGATATCAATGATGGTATCAGGAATGGTGTATTTCGCATATAAATATGAAACTCGAGATCATCTAGAACAACTATATGAAGAGTTGAGCAAACTCCGAACGGACGGTTGAAACGAACTCCAACAATAATTTCCGTTGCGTAACCCCCTCTGGCGCTGACTTGAGCGATATCGGGAATCCGTGACTTGAAAGTCAGATTAGCAAACTACGGAAGCAACTTTAGGTGCATATGAGTAGACCTCCGAGGTTTTCAAAACCTCGGAGGTCTTAGTAGTTTATAGATTTTCCAGTCTTCACGACTCGATAATCTTCCCTCGTCAGCTTTCGTTGAATGACGAGCGAAACAGTCTATTCGAGAGCAATAATTTCACAAATAATCCACCACGTCATTCCACGGCGTAGCGCAGCGTAGACCGGGGAATCTCAGTGCCATTAAGGCAAGTTGCAAACTTGAAGGTTTAGGAATCCTCGTTACAAACGAGGACTAGTTAAAGCAATCAAAGATTTTCTATTTAGAATTCTCAGTGTCACTCGCAGAGGACTCTTAGGAGAAAAAAATACGAATAAGATTAACTAGGAGGATCTAGCTCTTTCTCCTTTTTGCTAAACGGGTTTACTTTTTTACCAGCTTCAGAGACAGTGTCTACTACTTTGCTACCAGTGTTTTTGATGCCTTCCCAACCAGATTTGACCGTATCTACTCCAGCTTTTTTGGTCGCATTGAGAATGCCACCTATGAACCTAGACGAGGATTCAGATACGACTTTGGTGAGCTGCGTGGCAGATTCGGAGAACGCTGCCTTTCTGATCTTTTTCCTATTGGTCACAGCATTGCTGCCGCAATATTTCTTGGTGATATTTCCAACGCGCAGTGTGAGAAAGGCATTGGTAGAGCCCTCTAGCAAGGAATCCATGACCACATGAGCGGTTGACCCTATCAAAGGGAGCGATTTCCCTGTGGCATTTTTGAGCATGGTATTTAGCACTGGCTCTACTTGCTGTGAGACATCCAGCTCCTCTATTTCGGATGCTATCAATGCCGCCCCTGCTACATTGGCATACAAGAATGCGAGTTCTCGAACCGAAGGTCTCTGGTAATAGATATGAGCTATTTTCCATACCATTCTAGACTGTGTACTTAGGATGGTAATGGCGTCAAGTTTTCCATTTTGAGAAATAGCCGTGGTGAGAAATACGGCCTTGGCGGTCTCATTGACTACTTTGTTGGCTTCTCCGCTAAGAAAGGATAAGGCTTCAGGCAGGTCCTCTACTGATCTTGGGACTTGATCGTTCTTGATCAATAATTTGTTGTTTCTAAACCTGTTGAGTAACCGCTTCCTATATATTTCAAGTTCTGAATCTGAAGTTGGAACCTTAAGCGGCTGTGGAAGCTTGGCCACCAACCAAACGGGCCATGTGATAAGAAAGATGGCTGCAATGACCATAATGACCAATCCTATGTTGGCCACTAAACTGTTGAAGCTAGCTAGCAATAGATAAACCCCTGCTATCTGATTGATAAGGAAGAGTGAAACCCCCAAAACAAAGAGGATGGCAATAGGAAGGAGAATTTTTCTGATGGTATGAATCATGTCATTCAAGCTTGATCTCCTTCTTTCTAACTCTTGCGAGCATATCAGGTTGCAAAACTTGACTGAATGTGGCAAAATCACGACTGATATCTACCCTCACGCAGATTCCATTTTCGTAGGTGTAGGTATTGGATCCATCTGGCGAGGTTAAGACATACTGGTGGTCTTTGGTTTTCTCGAAAGTCAGATACCTACCGAAGTATGCAGAGAACACCTTTTTTTCATCGTATGGTTCTTCGAAATAAATCTCAGAAACAGAATCGAAAATGGAGTCCTCAGAAATGGTGGTATGGATGCCGTCAATCACCAGACTATAATCCTTTGTTCGTTTTTTCAATTCGGTCTTTTTCTGAAGACTTCCATTGAGGGTGTTGAACCCCGTGCCTGCAGTCAGGCAGCCTTTGGTGAATTCTTCCTGAAGGTCGTATTCTACTTCTATGAGAAAAATAACCCGAAATTCTGTTTTGGTATTGAGGTGATAGCTTACCGAGTTTGGCTTTTTGTCTCGCTTCACAACAGACTGGCCCATAGACTTTCCACCGCGCATGACCTCATATGTCAGCGTTTGTCCAAGTACGGACGTACTGATCAAAAAGGTGATAAATATGGTGGTGCAAAACCGCGCCA
This sequence comes from Cyclobacteriaceae bacterium, assembly GCA_049115815.1. Lineage (GTDB taxonomy): Bacteria > Bacteroidota > Bacteroidia > Cytophagales > Cyclobacteriaceae > Marinoscillum. Next base: position 174,659 of record JAGDZO010000004.1, read on the forward strand.
ATGTTAGATTTATTAGAGACCTTGGGTTAAGTTCAAAAGATCAAGATAGTAACACTACATTATTCTATAGCGCGATGAGATCAGAAAAAGTATATTTCGAAAACGAATGGAGTCAGAAATTGTCAGGACGCATTGACTTTCCGTTGATAGGTCAGCCAAAAGCCTTTGCCATTTTCGCACATTGCTTTACGTGCTCCAAAGACCTCAAAGCGGTTGATAGCATCAGCACGGCACTCACAGGGCAAGGCATTGCTGTATTGAAGTTTGATTTTACGGGGCTTGGGCAAAGTGGGGGTGATTTTTCCGACACTAATTTTACTTCCAACTTATCTGACCTTGAGAAGGCTTATGAATATTTAGAAACCAATTATTCTGCACCACAAATCATGATTGGTCATTCGCTAGGGGGGGCGGCCGTATTACACGTCAGTGGTCACCTCACTAATGTGAAAGCTGTGGTAACCATCGGTGCTCCTTCCAATCCGGAACATGTAAAAGCTCATGTGAAAAGTAAAGAGGACGTCATTATAGCGTCTGGAGAGGCAGAGGTGAGCATAGGTGGTAGACCTTTTAAGATTAAGAAACAGTTTTTGGATGACCTGGCCAAAAATGATAATATGAAGATCATTGGTGAGCTTGGTAAGGCGCTTCTTGTCATGCACTCCCCTCAGGATACCATCGTGGAAGTTCATAATGCCGCGGAAATCTATCAGCATGCAAAGCACCCGAAGAGTTTCCTTTCTCTGGATGGAGCAGATCACCTGTTGAGCGCCAAGGCTGATTCGCACTACGCTGGTCAGATGATTGCCTCATGGGCTAATAAATACATTGATAATGAACGCACCATTACCAACGCTCCTGAAGGGGAAGTTTGGACCAGAATTTCGGATCAAGGTTTCCTTACGGAAATCACGGCGGGAGAACATCAATTGATAGCTGATGAGCCGAAAGACAGTGGCGGAACAGATCTTGGGCCTTCACCTTACGGGTATTTGTTATCTGCTTTGGGCGCGTGTACCGCAATGACCTTAAGGATGTATGCGAATTTCAAAAAGATCAATCTCACGGAAGTGGATGTGAAGCTGACACATGATAAAGTGCATGTGACTGATGGTGAACAGGCCGATAAGCCAGGTGGCAAAATTGATCAAATCAAGAGGAGCATCAAGTTGGAAGGAGACCTGACAGAAGAGCAGCGAGCAAGGCTAATCCAGATAGCCGATAGATGCCCCGTGCATAGGACGCTAGAAGGTAACCCTCAGATAACAACAGAAGAGACAAATTAGCCCTCACCTTGTAGTGTTGGATAGCCTTTGGCATCTTTGCAGCTTATGAGGATTTCCAACTTTTTCATTTTATCTGTTCTTTTTACGCTAGTAAGTGCTGGATCCATTTCGGCCCAGACACAGTTTGGAGAAAGTGTTTTCCTAGACGTCAAACTCTTCGTGGATACTGCAGAGTACAACTGGAAAGAGGATGTCATTCAGGCGAACCAAAAAAGCTCACTGGCTTTTGCATATCGTGAGGAGGCTGAGGTAGCTGAAGTTTATTTGTTTTTTGATGAAGGGTCTGGCCTTGAGGATATCCAGTTGATGGCTTCTGCTGACTACAGCATCGTTGACTCCATGTTGATTTTCAGGGATTACGCACGTTTCAAAGTTCGATTTAGTCAATTGACCAATTCGGATTTTCTCAAATTCCTGTTTAGAGTAAAGACCTCAGAAGCAACTGACTTGGTAGAGCTGGCGCTGTTACCTTATACCACCACTTATGTAGCGCTCTATGAAGGCACTGATGAACTCTATATTGGTGAAGAGAAGGTTTTCCAATTGACCACCAACAATCATAGAAACATCGTGGTGGACAATAGATGGACAGAAGGGTTGCCCGTAGACTATAGGCTAACCAAACAAGGATCAAAGCTGCTCCTACATTTGCTGCCTAACGAGCTTGGTAAACAATCGGTGACGGTAAGCCTGTATTCCAAGAAACCAACTTTAGTCAATGGCCGGCTGGTTTACGCTGTTGAACCTTTGGTGGCTAATTTCAGCATAAGATCTGGTCGCTTAGCCTTTTTGCAGTTTGATACTCCTGAAGTCACACCAAAAGAAGATAAAAAGGAGGCGATAGAAATTCAGCTGGATAATCACCGGTTTTTGAAATTGGGAAAAACCTACCGAATAGAGGATCAGGAAGAGGCAGGAGGAGCATTGATTGCTGAGCTATTTGCCAAAACTAGACTGAACAATGATAAGGTGCTGTGTCTGCTCAGGCCATATGCTTTTCATAGAAAGTCGGAGGGATATCTATATATCAAAGATGGGGATAGAGCCAGTTTTGTGACCAATCTTGACATCACTCCCAAAACCACCGTCAGATCCATCTCCGTCCAACGCGAAGGACGCGATTGGCAAAAGGGTAATCAGGTTTTTCCTGGGGAAACGGTGAACATAAAGCTGGAAGGGGAGGGATTGCACAAGGCACAGTTTAGTTTTCCTGGAGCCAATGATTTGAGTTATGATTCTCTAATCAAGAATGAAAACATTTCCATTTTTCAAATTAGAGTACCCCTGAGCATAAGTACCAATACCATTGAGATATTCAATCACAATAGACCTTCAGGTAGTGTACTAAAGGTAGCGGAGTACCAACGGCCTAGACTATTTGATTTTATCACCTTGGATATGGGAGATAGACAGTATGTGGTGAGCGAAATAGAAAAGCCAATTTATTACGAAAAAACCCTAACTGATTTGGTTTTTGACTTTGATCGGCAAAAGATAGATGAAGGTAGAGAGCTTTTTGGGCGACAATACCTGAACATCAAGGTCAAGATTTCTAATAAGAAAGGAAACTTGATAGAACTTTATGAATTCGACCAACTCATCATTTGTCCTGGCGAGAAGTCTCCGCGGTTTGTGCATTATGATTCAAAAAATTGCCGCTCTGAAGACATCAATTTGAATAATTTCATTTCCAAGAAGACCGCCGATCTAGAGGAGTGGTCACGGATAGAGCTAATCATCAGTCACCAAAAAGACAAGTATAAGGGCGAAGGAAGCTCAAAGAAGATTCTTATTCATCTTAAGAGGGATTACAACTTTGACATAGATGTTTCTTTCCCTGCGGGACTTTTAATCTTAAAGGCAAAGGAGGACAATTTCGCAAATTTTGGAGGAGTAAGCTTGGCCATGATTGCCCAACTTAGTTTTTATCAACCTGGGAAAATTGCCAAGAAAAGGCCGTATAAAGTGGGTGCGGGTTTTATAGCGATTGATGCGTTTAATTTTACTGAGCAAGCCAACTCAAGAAGAGATGTTGGACTTGTTGTGATTGGCTCGCTTTATCCTACATCAAGTGACAATAAGCTCACATTCCCATTGTATGCAGGTGGCGGATATTTGCTCTCAGAGGGAAAAGCATTTTTCCTGATAGGCCCGGGTATCAGGGTAAGATTCTGATTATTTTGTGATGACCTCCTCCAGGAGTACGCGAATCTCATCATTGCAAAATCCCATTTCCTGACCTTGCAAATAGATCTCTTGTTCTTTGTGAGAACTGAAATTGCCTTTTCGGATAGTTTTTTTTGCTAGTTGTACGAATGCGTTGGTCAATTCTTGTTGTTGGTCGTGTACCCTTAGCAATGTCATAACGATTGATCTTTTTTAGTGCGATTATTTCAGCAAAGATATGAAAATATTGCCATATTGACAACATATGCCCGAATCCTTACAATAATCTCAATTGGTAGATGCTAACTTTGAAAATATGCTAATATCGGTAGTGGTCCTATGATTGGATTTTGAAATACTCTTAACCTCTTTGGTGATGTCTTCGTCAATCTGTATAGGTGACTAGGCCTTTCTCTTCTCCGCCAAAAATATCCCTCCTATGATGATTCCGGCACCCACAAATTGCAGCCAGGTCAGTCGTTCCTCTAGGAACAAATAGGCCAGACATATTGTCGAAATAGGCCCCAGACTACCGAACAAGGAGAAGTTATTGGCGCCTAGTAATTTGATAGCATAACTCACTAAAAACGAGGGAATCACAGTAGCGAATATCGCCATGGCCAAGCCGATCCAATAGACCTCCGCCTGAAAATCCAAAAGCCCTTTAGGTAATGAGATGGCATAGTGAATGATCACGGCAATACAAGAAACTATCATGGCATAAGCTGTGAAAGCCGTAGCGCCAAATTTGGGAATCAACCAACCCGAACCGACTAAATAGGCAGCATAGGTAAGCGCACTTAGCAGAATCAAAACACTTCCAATGACCACATTGGATTGATCGCTCAGCTGCAACTCTGAACCGAAGATCGTAGCGATACCTAAGTAGGTTACAAATACCCCTAACGCCTGCCTTTTGGAGATTTTTTTCTTAAGAAAAATATAAGAGATGAGCAAAACCAAAGTTGGGTAGATGAACAAGATCAACCTTTCGAGGCTTGCTTTGATATACATCAATCCAAGGAAATCAAAATAGCTGGCGAGGTAATAACCAATAAGGCCTAAGCCAATTAGCCAAAAGTAATCTCTGGACACTGGCTTGATTTTAGGTGGATACATGACCGCAATGATGATATATACAGGAAGGGCAAACAACATCCTGAATAGCAGAAGACTTACGGTATCTACATCATACTGATATGCGAGCTTCACCATGACTGCCTTGCTAGAAAACATCAGGACACCCACAATCGCCAATATCACTCCATATGTTTTTGAGTTTTGCATGTGGGCTGCAAGGTAATCGGCTTTTGGCGGAGACCTTAAACCAGCTGATGACTTTTATAATTATTCTATGGGATAAGGCTTTAGCATTGGGATTAGGAGTATTTTTATATATTTAGTACAACTGTTTGAAAACATCGAGGGTCATACTCCCAACCAATTAATCTAAATGCAAGCAATCAGGTATTTCTGTTTAGCGGTTTTCGGGCTGTCTATTATAGCTGCGGTTTCATGTGACCCGTTTATTCCCGAGTTTCCAGAAGGGAATATTGAAGGAATGAGACCTGTTTATGCTGATTCTACCACTTTCCAAATTGAAAAGCAAAGCGGCCGCAGCATCAATCTAGCTGGTAAGATTTATTATTATCAAGGCTATCTTATGATCAACGAAGTGGGTCAAGGAATTCATGTAATAGACAATAGCGATAAGTCAAATCCGCAAGTATTGTTCTTTATAAGTATTCCGGGCAACACCGATGTTGCCATTAGAGATGGCATGCTTTACGTCAATAATCACGCGGATTTAGTTACTCTTAGAATAGACAATGAAGAGATAGTCTTGGTTGATAGGCAGGAAAGTCTCTTTCTAGAACCAGAGCAATTTAAGTATCCACTAGGAAGGGATATCTACTTTGAGTGTCCTGATGAATCTAAGGGTAGAATAATTGGTTGGGTGCCGGATATTTTGACTTCACCAGAATGCTATAAGAGATGAGAAGAATACTGACAATCATGATCGTCGCGATGAGCATATTTTCTTGTGCGGATAATGACGAAAGCAATATAAGTTTGGGCCCTGGTGAGGGAGCTGTTGGAGTAGGTGGATCTACAGCTCGGTTTGTCATCAAAGGCGATTACTTATATATAGTAACCGATGTTGAGCTGAAGGTTCTGAAACTCACGACCGGCCAAAAACCACAACTGGTGAGCGAAATCCCGACAACTCGAGGGTTGGAAACCATTTTCAATCTTGGCAATTATCTGTTTCTAGGAGCAGAAGATGGAGTTTACATCTACAACTTGATAAACCCTGCGAACCCAAGTTTTATAACCCGATACGTCCATCAGCTAGCTTGTGACCCTGTAATAGCTCAAGGAAGTTTTGCCTATTTAACTCTCAGGGACGGTACAGACTGCAGGGGTACAGGAACTAATCAGCTAATCACGCTGGATATCTCAGATATCAACAGCATTGTGGCTGTGGACACTATCAATATGCTACGACCGAGAGGGCTGACCATATTCGAAGGTGATTTGTATGTGAGCGAAGGAGCTTTTGGAACCAAGAAATTTGATATTTCTACACCTTATAGGCCCCACCAAGATACGCTCTATGATCATATTCCTTCCAATGACCTGATAGGGTTATCAGATGTATTGATAGTGACAGAAAACCGTGGTGTAAGTCAGTTCAATTCGATCAATGATACACTTACACTATTAAGCCAAATCAGATAATTATGAGGTCATCTATTCTCATTTTACTTTTCGCCTTCATTCCTATATCAAAAGTATTTGGTCAAGGGACTAACGAAGGATATGACAAAGAGTCTTTAGTAAATGTCAAGTTGGATGTACTCAACTTTATAAGTCCGGTTGACCCTTCTTTTCTTGGTTCTGTTGAATATTTTCTATTACCAAAATGGATATCTGTCACACATGAGGTTGGTTGGGTAATGGATATTCGCTCTTATGAAAATGTTGAAATATCTAAGAGTATTAAGGTGGGACATGAGTTGAGATTTTACTTTCCAGTTATCCCAGAATTTGAGAAGACTAAGGCTTACCTGAGCGGAGAGTACCAATTTAGAAGGTTGGTAGTCAATGAAAGGTACGTACTTGGATATGAGTGCGATTATAGATGTGTTTACTATCGCAACTATGAAGGGGACTTGAATACGGTGAGAAAACTCTGGCAAGTTCACATGGGAGTCCAAGCCAATTTGAGTCCGCGCATATTTTTCGAACTTGATTTTGGGATTGGTCAGTCGGAGTTTGATCTCAGAAGAAATACAATCATTCAAGACGCGATTTTCGTAGAGACCAGCAGATTTATTGAGCAACGTGACCTCCGAACCGAAGAAGCCATATCGGTTTCAGGCAAACTCGGGTTTCGACTTATTGGAAGGAAAAAGAGGGATAAGTTGTTCTAGAGAAATTTTTGGAGAGGCTGGAATAAAAGCCCTCGACTTATTCCTCCATTAGATTTTCTTAAGTCCAAAAAGCTGGATATACGAGAAACCTCTTTAACTTGATTCTAAGAGCTCATAATCCTTATTCAAGCAAAAATTTCTACGTTTTATCAATCAACACTATCTTCTGACGATCGTGCTTTTGTACACGGTGTACAAAATCTCTAAACTCAGAATAGTCTTCCGCAGGGAAATCTCCAGCGTTCATTTCTAGCTTACGTATGAGGATTAGAGAATTTTCTTCATTAAGAACTTTCCTAGAGTAACTGCCAAAATTTGAATCAAATTCTTCTTCCTTGAGAAGACTCTCAGTTTGGTATCTGGTAGGTAAGATTACCTCTATGGTGTCTATTTGAGTGTAAGGATATCTTCTGTGTATTGGGTTCGATCGCTCCTTGGAGGGCAATTTCAGTCCACTGAGGTTGGTGAAAATAAAAGGGCTATAAAACAATCGATTGCCTGTGGGTCTGGAAATATTGGCAAATTCTACTTCCACTTCGAATTGTCCTGATGGAACGGGCTCGTTTGATATCTCAGAAAGATTCAAATCTACCAATGAAATGTTCCCCCAATCATGTTCATCTATGAACCATTCTCGTTGCTTACTTTCTGGAGAAATCTGAGCTCCTCTAAATCCATCATTCTCTATTTCTTGCCCTTTGTAAGTTCTGGTTATTCTGCCTTGCCCTTTTCCCTTCTCTTCTAAAAATATTTTGGCCTTGGTGATCTGAACATTTTCGTCTAGCGAGTAGTGTTTGGTTTTGATAAGGTGCCCTCCCTCTTGATCTACCAATAGGGCGTATCTATTACCGGTAAAAGTACCCATACTTCCGAAAGGACTCGTCTGTGATGTGCATTCCAGCCATATGGTGTCGTTTTCTATGGGTACAGTAAGAATTACATGGTTGAAATAATCTTTAGGGAAATCTGGAATCAGTTCGGACGGATAATACCCACCAGATATCAATGTGTAATAAGAAGGAATTCCGATATGGTCAAGAATGCTCTGAGTATAGAACGAAAGCGCCTTACAATCGCCATACTTTTTTTCATGAACAAATCCAGATTCAAATGGCTGTAGTCCTCCAATACCAAGTTGGATGCTCACGTATCTCATATTGGCTTGCAAGTAGTCATAAACGGCCTTCAGACTGTCGATTTTGGTTTCCGCTCCTAGAAGAGCAGGAGTTATTTCGGACAATTGTTCGGAAGTAAGCGTGTTTCTACCCTGATTTAGTTCATAAATCCACTTCCCATAACTCTTCCATGTTTTCATACTGCCCACACGGCCATCTAGCTGAAATTGATCTGGGGCTGTATACACTCGAGGAGATCTTTCACTTGGCAGAGAATATCGCTCATAATCGTACCCTTTCAGTGAGCTTATTGACCAATAGTACTCATGGTTGAATGGAGCACTCAAGGATGAGTCCATTTCAAGATTGAATGACTTGTACCTAATAGGAGTTTCCAGTTGACTAGTGATGGCTAGTGATGCGGATAAAATGCTTTGCTTTTCGTAAGATTGCGGAATCCAAGAGGGATAGCTGTATGAGGAATTGTATTCTATAGCATATGATACCTCTATAATGTAAGGATAAGTGCTTTGTTTTATCTCTAATGACTTGATTCGCCCATCAGATGCGACACTTGACCCTTTGGTACTGTAGTCATTGAAGTCCTTCAAACCATATTTTTTAATCACCTTACCAAACTGATCCTTCACCCTTACGGAACCCTTTTTAATGGTTCTATTCTCATCATAGTATAGTGAGATTTCTTCACGATCATTTGCAAAGCGATTCATGATCACCACTTCGTAACTTCTAGTCATCCGGCTTTTTTCCAGGCTCTCAATTTCAAAAAGGGTCTGATCAGTCAGTACAACTTCGTTCATCCCATTCTTAAGAGAATCTGGAATGTCGGCAATGATAGATTGAGCGCTGAGCTGAAAAGATCCGATAAGTACTAGTGCAAAAGAGAAATACTTGATCATAACGATTTTTTCAAAATGATCATCTCATTATGCTTATCAGCGACAAGTTGATAGAATTGGCGTAAGCCCGGGTATTCTGCTGCTGTAAATAAAGTTTTTGATACGTTTATTTTACTGTAGACTGTTATTTCATCGTTCATCTGGGTAGCCGAAAAAAGAAAAACTCCTCCATTTTCTGGAAGGGCTACACTTTGCTGTTCGGGAAGGGTGGCTTTATAACCCTCCGGCACATGGATTTTTGTTAAATAAATGATGGACTGTTTATAAGAAAAATCTATCGGAGATTTTCGTGTTTCTCTTTTGAATGGATTCTCTTTCAAATTCTCATAGTCCACTATTGGTAGATAGATTATTTCTTCTTGATCAAAGTCCCGCTCTAAATCAAAGCTCAGTTCTACATGATTTACCTTATTTGTATCCGGATAGTTGAAGTTATTGAGAGTAGCATCAAGGAAGTTCTCTTCTAAAGAACTGGCGTATTCTTCTACATCATCACGTGCTACTGAATTATATATTGATATAGCCGAATGTCCATCAGCATTGACATGAAAATGGCTATTCATAGACTCTTCATCGAATGAGATATCACAGCCTATCATTTTTTTATACTCTGCATTTTTAAGATTTACCCAGCTTCCACCACCTTCACTAGCTCGCCAACCATTTCCATTCAGGCATCTTCTCGGCAGCATCCCGAAAGGAAGATTAGAGGTGGCATCCAATAGATAAGATCCATTTTCTGTATCAACAATGGCTATGACATAGTTAAAGTCATCCATATTTGGGAAAACCGGATGTACAGTCCCATGACCCCTAGTGCTTAAGATAACAGGATCTGCATTTAGTCCTGCCTCTCTCAATGCTGCAACTAAAGAGAGATTGATATCACCCACCTTATTAGGCTCTCCATTTATGGTTTGCCGCCCAGCATCGCTACCTGTGAACCCATAAACTTCGTTCCACGTGCTATTGGTCATGAGCCAATTATAGACGGAGACAGCCCTGCTTAACTCATCTTCATTTTGGATTGTATTGATATAACTTTTAGCGAAACCCCCTTTTTTCAAGACGTTTCCGAAATTGGACCAATCCAAAATTTGCTTATTAAACTTTTCATAGTTCGATGCAATAAGTTCAATTGGTCGCTGTGGATATTGAATAGAGACTAATTGAAATTCTACTCTGGATATTAAATCAGACTTGTTGTTTTGATGAGGCTCCTCTTCTATAGGGATAATATTTCTAGCGGTAATGGTAGTATTCTTACTATTTGACTCTAAAGTGGACGTACCTCGTTGTAGTTCACCTCCCTGGCCTGCGGTGCTCCATGTATATGTAAAAGTTTCGTTGACATCTTGCTCTTTGAAATCCACCTCAACCACATTGCCTACTTGACTCACTTGATAATTGAAGAACTCCGGTATGGTGACGCTTAATTTGGAATAGGCTGTGGGAATATCATTCTGAAAATACCAAGTTTTCAGAGTAGAGTAAAAATCTGATGAGAGTACATATTTATATTCAATTACACTACCCTCCTTTACCTCGGGAAGTGCAAATGAATATTCGACCATATAATCGCTTAAACGCGTCACAAACTTTTCAGAATTTGGAAGTTTGGTTTTCTCTACTTTGCCATCAACTAGATTATAGGTTGTTGCTTTGAGCGAACCTATGCTCTCCTCGCTTGATCCGTTAACGGGTGAGTAAACTCGGATTTTTATATTCGCTTGATCCTTATCAACTAGTTCAAATATTTTTTTCCTAATGGTAATATCAAGAAGGTAGTTCCACCCATTGTCACTATTGTAGTTAAAGCGGAGTGCTCCTACTTCACCTAATATCATAGAGGTGGCTTCTGGGAAAAAGGAGCAAGAGTCCATAAGAAGTTCTTCTTTGGAGACTTTACCGTATTTCAATAAGTTTTTTTGACCAAGGATCGTGAATGAAAAAAATAGGGATACTAGTATGACAATAGACCGAAACATGAGATAGGTTAGTTAGGTAAGAATCAATTATATGGCATGTATTTATCAATGTCAACAAAATGACCATCTTTATCCCGCTACTTGTTAAAAATACTCAATTGCAGGTTAGCATTAATAGCCTCCACCATGCCATTAAAATGAAGCTGAAATGAAGAAGATTATTGAGGAATCTGGCAGTATCCTAGACCTCCGAGGTTTTCAAAACCTCGGAGGTCTGTATCGTTATTAGCTTCGCCCAAGGATTCAACTTTAAGCAAGTTCTTCAAAATCAAACCAACAAGGCCTTGTAGACCTGTCAGGTTTCGCAATTTCTAAAACTCATACCCAAACAGGCGTTCCCTCTGTGCAGTTTTTGCATATCTCTATTTCGCTACGCGAGGTAAGGAGTGTTTTTCTGAATTGGCGATAAGCCAGCCCATTCCAGATTGCTGAAAAGGTATAATCACCGGCATTGCCCAAAACATGATGCGCATCCTTATCAAAACAGCATGGGACTACTTTGCCATCCCAAGTCATCACACAGGAGAACCACATCTTCCAGCATTCGTCGAGCATTTTGTTCTTTACAGTATACGTTCCGTCTGGACGCTGGTCGTACCGCGAGTACTTGGCTTCTGTTGGGATCAGCGGATTTCCTTGCTCATAATCATAGATCTGGGCAGTCTTGAAAGCCAGCTTGTCCACTTTGTATTCTTTGGCTAGTTTTTTAATAGTTGGGATCTCATGCTCATTCGGTTTTACTACTAGAAACTGCCATACCACATGGGGCGTGGGAGAATTTAGCTTCTTTTTCCAGTAAAGGATTCTTTCGGTTCCCTCTAGCACTTTGGTCAACTCTCCACTCTTGCGATAGCTCTCATAAGTCTCCTGACTTGCTCCATCTATCGAAATAATCATGCGATCCAGTCCAGATTCCACAGTTTTACGAGCTATATCATCGGTCAGGAAATGTGCATTGGTAGAAGTAGCAGTATAGATTTTTTTGGATGAAGCATACGAGATCATCTCCAGCAACTTGGGATGCAGGTAAGGTTCTCCTTGAAAATAGAAAATCAAATACATCAAGGTATCTGCGAGCTCATCGATTACTTTGGTGAACAAGTCGTGCTCTAACCGCCCAGTTGGGCGTGTGAACGAGCGCAATCCGCTGGGGCACTCTGGGCATTTGAGATTGCAGGCTGTAGTGGGCTCTATAGAGAGAGAGATCGGAAATCCGCTGATGTTGGGCTTTCCATTTTTTCTGGACTGTCTAAAACTGCGATATATCTTAAAGGCATTATTTATTCGTTTAAAGGTTAGCTTTGAAGCCAGTTGATAACCATCGCGAATATTGACATACATAGTTTAAACTTATGAAGCATTCACCGGATATGTATTGGAGATCGTTGCTTTTTTCTACGCTTTTTTTTGTCGGACTTTTGGGGGCCGCTCAGCCCATCAAAGTATCCGAAAAGGCGCAGTTCAGCATTATGACCCTTGGGCCTTATCAGGAGGAACTGTACTCAGCTTTTGGGCACAGTGCCATTCGATTTTACGATCCTGAAAGCAATATCGATTGGGTTTACAACTATGGTGTTTTTGATTTCGATCAGGAGAATTTCTTCGTCAATTTCGCTCTGGGCAAGATGCTCTATAAACTAGGCTTGTCCAAGTATCCCAGATTTCGTGATTATTATATAAGTAATGATCGTTTCATTACAGAGCAGCGCCTCAACTTGACCCAAGAGGAGAATCAGGCACTTTACGATTTCCTAGCGGAAAATTATAAGCCTGAAAACAAAGAGTACTACTACAACTATGTCTATGACAACTGTGCCACAAAAATGTATGACGTGCTTGACGCAGTTTTTCCAGGCCGTATCAATTTTGATCTGACTTATACAGAACAGGATAAGACCATTCGTGACCTCATGGATGATTACCTCGAGTATCAGCCTTGGGGCGATTGGATCATTGACATAGGTTTGGGTCTACAGATAGATCATGAAGCTTCCGCTAAGGAATACATGTTTTTACCGGATTATATAGAGAAGGCTTTCGCCAATGCGACATTTCAGCGCGATTCTATCACTGTGCCTTTAGTGCTTGAGCGCGTAGAAGTACATACCTCAAGTGATGTAGCCCCGGAGCAGAGCATGTTTACGCCGTTCAACTTTTTTGTGATCTTATTTTTCGTTGTGGGATTCTTCACCAATCGAGATTTCAAACGAAATAAGCGAACCAAGTGGATTGATCCATTGCTATTTACCATAGCCGGACTACTCGGGTGGTGGGTCGTGTTTCTTTGGTTTGGCACAGTTCATCTGTCCAAAGACAATCTCAATATTCTATGGGCAATACCACTGCATGTTCCATTTGCCTACATGATTGGTGTCAAAAAATTGCAGCCGTTCCTGAGCAAGTATTTCTTGATAGTGGCTGGTTGGTATGTGGTGTTGCTGGTCATTTGGACTGCTCTACCTCAGCCACTGCATATGGCGCTCATACCGCTCATACTGACTATGATTCTCCGCGGTTTTTACATTCATTTTGATTTGCGAAAGCAGCTCAAGAAGGCCAGTTGAGCAGGCCTTATGACTTCCATTATAAAAGAGATTCAATTTTCTGGTTATATGCTCTGACATCTCGCAGCTTTCGAATCCCCTTACGAAATGTCCAATACTGAGTGCCTTGTTGACGATTCAGTCTGCTTATTTGACCTAGTAGTCTAAGGTGATGGATTACAGAATTGTACCCGGCAAATAGCGATGCACCGGGATGGTAGATATGAGCCGGTTCGGCCCCTGCGCCGTTCAATTCTAATATTTTAAAATTTTTAAGCTGAGCTAATTCTTCCCATGTAGAACATCTCAAATCGAATCGACCAAAGTGGAAGCCTTCAATTTCTTGACATAGTTTATCAATAGCATCACTGAGAGCCGGAGTGATCTGATGGTTGGCGTCCAGAAAAATCGTTCCTCTGGAGTGGTTTCCTATCGGTTCCACTTTCACGTGCTCTCCTTTATCAGGAATGGTCTGCATCAGTTGCTCAAAGCGCGAATGTTCAAAGTCGATTTGCAGCAGAGCACGTGGATTCATTTCCAACAGATGCCGTACAGAATGCTCCCCATCACCACTTACACCCAGAAATTCCTTTTGCACGATTGAAGAAACCTGACCGGTTTTTGACCCAGGTAATTTCACATAGAAAACTCCGAGTTCTAAAGGCAGATCAATGTATTCTTGGATCAGATAGGGGACTGAAACTTTTTGGTGATATTTCGATAGCGCATCAGATGTCTGGATTACCTCAACAAGTTTTCCGCGCTCACCAAGATCAGGTTTGACTATTACCGGGTAACCTATTTGAGAAGCGAATGCCCGAGCTTCCAAGATTTCAGTTGGATTGATGAGCTGATATTTTGGAAGATATTGAGTGGGTATTAGCTCAAGGATTTTTGCCTTACTTGCGCCAATCATTCCACCAAAATCAATGGTCGGGTTGGAGGCTGTGAAAAAGAAAAACGACCTACATCTTAGGGCCACCCAAGTGAAGTAAAAATAGATTGGGAAATAAAAAACGCTGAAAGGCAAAAACTCCCAATGAGTAAGTCGATAAAAAAGCCTGCGCCATTTCACCTTTTGTGAAGCCATTAAAAACTAGATGGTTGCTGGTAAAAACGAACAGTTGAGGAGGCCACTCCAAAATGTTCGGGAAGGACAATATTTGGAAAATTGGTCTTGAGACCTATCTTGATCAAGGCCATGTGATGAACAGCATGCTCTATATTATAGGCCAACTCCCTCCAATAGGTAGTCTCCATTTTCAGTTCATTCGAGTTCTCCAATTCATAATTAGCAGAAAGAATAAGCCGTTTATCTTGTGTGTTTGCCTCTATTCGGCCCTTCAGTAATTCCAAGGAATCAATTGCGAGATCCACATTTTCTTGAAGCGAGATATCACGATTGCGAAGGTCATAGTTCAATTGTCCGTTACTCAGAGATTTATCAAGACGTTGAAAAAATTCAAGTGTATGCCTTACATGCTGACCAATGCTTGCTTCGTTCAATACTACCAATGGTGTGGCATATTGCTCGTTGTTCATCTGAACGATGACCAGTTTGATTTGATCGAGTAGGTACAATACGTATTGATTGATAGACGTCATCAAATGCAAGAATAGCTAGTTTGTAATTTTGAAGCTTAGTTTCCATTCGCTTTTTCTATCTACAATGCTCAACTTGTCAGCAGTGTGACTAGAATGAAACCTGAGATTTACTGCCAATAAAGGAGGTTTGCAAAGTCAAATGATGGCTGTCTAATATGACTTTTTAGAAAGACGTTGATTTTGCTCTAGGATAGTGAGAGGGCATTATCCCGAATGCTATCTATTCTCAGCATTTTGTAATCCAAGATATAATTCTGATAGACCTTCCAGGGCGCCTTATGTCCCTGACTTGGCAAGGCTCCAGCTGCACGATGAAGATATCCGGAATTCAAATTCATCAATGGCTTTTTCTTCAAGCCTTCGTCTGGAATATGGGCTTCTACTTTGGTCAGACCATCTTTATCCATCTCGTTCAAGACTCGTGAAATATATTCACTAGTAAGGTCGCTTTTCAAAGTCCAGGAAGCATTGGTATATCCCACAAAAATGAAAAAGTTGGGCAGGCCACTTAGCATCAATCCTTTGTAAACGAAAGACTCGGAAAAGTCAAAGGGCTTATCATCAATCTTAACTTTCACTCCTCCAAAAGGCAAGATATTCAGTCCTGTGGCTGTTATGATCACATCAGCTTCTAGGGTTTCACCCGTATTCAGGCGAATGCCATTAGTCACGAATCGATCGATGGTGTCTGTGACCACTGAAGCCTTTCCCTTCCTAATAGCTCGGAATAGGTCTCCATCTGGTGCCAAACAAAATCGTTGCTCCCATGGATTATAATTAGGAGTGAAATGTGGATCCACAGGAAAATCTCCAAGCTTAGCCTTCGCATTTTTGATAATGAAGTTCTTCATCATCTCAGGAAAGCGTCTACAAAAATTGAAGAAGATCATGTCTAGCATGATGTTCTTAACACGAATGAGTCTATAGGCTATTCCTTTCGGGAATATGCGCTTCATCAGCTGCGCAGCTTTATCTTGATTGGGCAATGCTCCTACATAGGTAGGAGATCTCTGAAGCATGGTGACATGTGATACTTCCTGTGCAATCTCAGGTACTATAGTCACCGCCGTAGCACCGCTTCCTATGACTACCACCTTCTTGTCTTTTAGCTGGGCATCTTCTGGCCACTTTTGTGGATGATAAATAGCGCCATTGAAATCCTCCGAACCTTCGAATGTAGGCGTGTATCCCTGATCATAGCTATAATATCCACTACAGCTTAGCAGGAAGCGACATGTATAGCTCGTTTCTATTCCGGTCTCAGGGTTAGAGACTTTGACCGTCCAAAGATTGTTTGACGAATCAAAATTGTATTCATCGACTCGCTGGTTGTATCTGATTCGGTCCAATATCTCATGTTCTTGGGCTGCTTCATTGAGGTATTTCAGAATGGAAGGAGCATCTGCATATGATTTAGGATTGTTCCAGGTTTTGAAAGAATAGCCGAAGGTGTACATATCTGAGTCCGAACGGACCCCCGGGTATTTGAACAAGCTCCAGGTACCACCCAATTCTGACCTTGACTCTAATATTAAGAATTTTTTGTCGGGATTTTTTCTCCTCAGATGGCATGCAGCGCCAATTCCTGATAGGCCAGCTCCTATGATGACAATGTCTAACCCTTCCTCCATAAGGCAATCTAAAAATTTATCTCGAAAGGAGTCAGAAGAGCAAAGGGTAGTCTACTATTTTTGAGAAGAGGCATCCATTGCTTCCAGTTTTTTGAGAGCTTCAAAAGTCAAATCCATTTCAAAGCCTTTGCTCAGCATATAAGCCAGAGTTTTTTGCTTACGGTCCCAAGCACTGCCAACTACTTTGTGCCATTTTTTGGAGGCTAATTCTAGTAGTACAGCCTCGTATTTTTCAGGATCGATTACGGCCAAACCCTCCTTGATGACCTCTTCTGGCAGATGATATTGAAACAATGCCTGTTGGATTTTGACCTTGCCCCAGCGGTTAAATTCAAACTTATCATTGCAGAAAGCCCGACAAAAACGCTGCTCATCCACGAACCTCTCTTCTACCAGTTCGGCCAGTACGGATTGAGCTTCTTCGTCATTGAGTTCCCACTTCTGGAGTTTCTGAATTACTTCAAAAGGAGCACGTTCTCTGCTTGAGCAGAATTTCGCTGCTTTCGTTTTGGCTTGCTTGAGATAAGCTGCCCTTGACACGTTATTTGGTGTAGCCTTTTCGCTTCAGTACCGTGCCAATGAATTTGATCTCATTGTCATTATTGAAGATCTTGAAAGGGAGATACAAAATCTGAGCCTTGCTCACGAATAGTACAAAATGATCCTTACCTACTTTGACCCTCTTGATCTGATCCCATTTGAGTGGCATGCCTTGCTTGGCATTCATCTTCAGTAATATCTGCTGACTCGTGATCTCATAGGACAGCTTCTGAAACATAAACTTGCCTTGCTCTAGCTGCGTGACACCTGCGAATTGGATCAACCAAAACAATATATAAAGCACCAACCCAATGGTGGCACCTATGATCCACCACCAGTTTGGGATCCATAGGTATCCAGCGCAGATAGCGAGATAAATCAATCCAACCCACCACTGCTGTTTGAGCACTGCGGCTAAAGCAGCTTTGATGTAAGTGCTTGTTGTTAATTGGTATTTTTTAGTTTTTACAATCATCTTATTAAATAGCTTTTAAGCTCATATCCAAACTTTGATAGGAGTGCGTGAGCGCTCCTACTGAGATAAAGTCTACGCCTGTTTCAGCGATATCTCCAATATTTTTTTCATTGATGCCTCCTGATGCTTCGGTTTGCATTCGTCCACCCACCATTCTTACAGCCTCACTAATGGCCGAAGGTAGCATATTATCCAAGAGGACTCTGTGTACATGACCTGTGGCTATTACCTCTTCAAGTTCCTCAAGGTTTCTTACTTCCACTTCGATCTTCAAGTTCAGCTTGTTTTTCTTCAGGTAATCCACGGTAGACAAAATAGCTTCGGTGACTCCACCGGCATAGTCTATGTGATTGTCCTTAAGCATGACCATGTCATACAAGCCAAACCGATGGTTGTAACCTCCCCCAATAAGCACAGCCCACTTTTCCGGTAGCCTAAAGTTTGGAGTGGTTTTTCTGGTATCAAGCAATTTTGATCTAGAACCCTTGATCAGCAGATTCATTCTGTGTGTGTAAGTGGCTATTCCGCTCATGCGCTGAAGGCAGTTGAGGACTAGTCGCTCCGCGCTCAATATGGCCTGAGCATTTCCCTCTACGGTAAAGCCGACATTACCCTTGGTCACAAAATCACCATCTTTCTTTTTGAAATCGATTTTGATGTCTTTGTCCACATAATGAAAAATGCGGCCAGCCAAATTTAATCCAGCTATGATTCCGTGATCCTTGATCAGCAAGCGGGCATGGCTAATTTGCCCTTTGGGTATACTCCCAAGCGAGCTATGATCTCCATCTCCAATGTCCTCAGCGAGGGCATTTTTAATGAAATAGCGTATGCTCTGATTAGTAAGATAAGGAGGTGTTGCCATCTGACCGCAAAATTAGGAAAGCTGACACGATCTGAAACTATTAGAGAGTAATTATTCGCGACTTAGACTGATCGAATCAATCTTCATTTCATCATTGACTTTTTTGAGAAGCATCAACACGCGATAGCTTCCTTCATCAAATTTGTATGTCCCGATACTATATTTCAAACTACCTGCTGTGGCAGACCCGCGGTGTACATATTCAAATCCTCTGCTCGGATTTTTCAGAAAAAAATCACGGAGGACAACCTCTGCCTGAATGATGCTGTAGTTAGAAGCCTTCCCGTTTAGTTTGATTTCGAGGTTTGAATTGCAGAATTTGATCAATTCCTTGGAGCTTCCCGCTTTCATAGCAGCTCCCACATTCTCTAGAATACCGTCTTGAGCGGTAGCTCCATAGGATAGTGCCAGTGAAAGAAAGATTGTAGCTAATCGGAACATTATTTAAAGTTATCTAAAATTATGCCACAAATGAACCCAAAAGCCACTTTATAGATCAATCTTGGATGCGCGGTTATTATATTTGCCGCATGAACAAAAAAGTAATTCTTATCATACTCGATGGTTGGGGCATTGCTACCGACAAAGCTGTTTCTGCAATTGACAAAGCTGTTACTCCTTTCGTAGATGGTCTTTATGGAAAATATCCCAATAGCACGTTGGAAGCTTCTGGATTGGCGGTAGGTCTTCCTGAAGGACAAATGGGTAACTCTGAAGTAGGCCATATGAATATTGGTGCTGGCCGAGTGGTTTATCAGGATTTGGTTAAGATCAACAAAGCAGCTGAGGAAGGTACACTCGCCACTGAAAAAGAATTAGTAGCCGCATTTGACTATGCTAAGGCCAATAATAAGAAAGTTCATTTTATAGGATTGCTCTCCAATGGCGGTGTGCATTCTCACATCAACCACCTAAAGGGATTGCTTACCGCTGCAAGTGCTAATGATTGTGACAATGTCTTTGTACATGCTTTCACAGATGGTAGAGATTGTGATCCGAAAAGCGGAAAAGGCTTCATTCAAGACTTGGAAAATCACATGAAGGAAACGACCGGTACGGTCGCGACTATTACAGGACGATACTTTGCGATGGATCGTGACAAGCGATGGGAGCGGGTGAAATTGGCCTATGATGCCATGGTGAATGCCTCCGGCGAAGTGGAAACTGAAGATATGGTGGGTGCCATGCAAGCCTCTTACGATGCAGGCGTGACGGATGAGTTTATCAAACCGATTATTCAAACTAAAGGTGGTCAGCCTGTAGGTAAGGTAGAAGAGGGCGATGTGGTGATGTGTTTCAATTTCCGTACGGATAGAGGACGAGAAATTACAGAGGTGCTCACCCAAAAAGACTTTCCAGAACATGGAATGGCGAAACTGGATTTGTACTACCTCACCATGACCAATTATGATGACACATTCAACAATGTGAAAGTCGTATTTGATAAAGATAACTTGAAGCAAACCCTCGGGGAGGTGCTTGCCGCAAATGGGAAAAAACAAATAAGGATTGCCGAGACTGAGAAATATCCGCACGTGACATTTTTCTTTTCTGGCGGACAAGAGAAAGAGTTTGAAGGAGAGACTAGATTGCTTTGTCCATCTCCTAAGGTAGCCACCTATGACTTGCAACCGGAAATGAGCGCAAGAGACATCAGAGATGCAATCATCCCAGAGTTGGAGAAAGGTGATGCAGACTTCATTTGCTTGAATTTCGCCAATCCGGATATGGTTGGACATACAGGTGTTTTTGAAGCAGCAGTGAAAGCTTGCGAGACAGTAGATGACTGTGCTAAGAGTGTAGTAGAAGCGGCATTAGCCAATGGCTACAGCAGCATAATCATAGCTGATCATGGAAACTCTGACATCATGATTAACCCAGATGGCTCACCAAATACAGCCCATACTACGAACTTGGTGCCATGTATTTTGGTTGACAAGGACTACCAGGGGCCGTTGAAATCTGGAAAGTTGGGTGACCTAGCTCCCACGATTTTGAAGCTTATAGGTGTTCAGAAACCAGCCGAAATGACTGGTGAGGAATTACTGTAAAATGCGAAATACATTTATTTTATTGGTATTGGGGATGATTGCTTTGTCTTGTCAATCAGCACAAGGTGATCGTCCTAGACTACAAGCGTATTTTGATCTTGATTCGCTGATAGATACGCAGATAGAGATCCTCATCTCCAATGAAAGCGAACTAACAAAGACCTTGAACAGTCAAGAAGCAACAGAGGTAAAAACCACCAAACCGAGCAGAGAAGAATGGGAGAACGAATTTCGCTTGATGCGTGAGTTTAACTTGAATAAACCCCATTATGTAGGTTCCTATGTTGCTAATAAACAAAGTGGTCTTGTCCAATATGTACCTAGGCAAGATCAGGAACTTCCTGTTTGGAAGTTTGAGCTGAGGTACGTAGGGGGTCAATTGAGTCAGATTGATATGGGCTTGAGTGAATTCAAATACATCTATATCAACAAAAGAAGGGCTACCCTGTTATTTTCAGACAATCAATTGATTTCCTTTCGGATAGAAGGCTCACAAGACATGATATTGAAGGATGAGATGAACTATGTGATCTCAGGTAAAATCAACTAATGGATCAGGAACAAAAGAAGAAAAAGCTTGACCGAGCAGGTCTGAAGAAGCTTCTCGGGATTTTTAGTTACGTATTGCCCTACAAGCTCACATTTGGGATTGGGATGGTTTTTCTGATTGCGTCGAGCAGCATATTCATGGTATTTCCTTACGCCAGTGGAAAGCTGATTGATATAGCATCCGGCAAGACTTGGACATGGGGAAATTTTGAGATCAATGATATCCAGACAGCTGGAATCATCCTTTTGGCGGTTCTGTTTGTACAGAGCATTGTGTCATTCTTCCGGGTGGTACTCTTTGCTTATGTGACT
Organism: Cyclobacteriaceae bacterium; assembly: GCA_049115815.1. Lineage (GTDB taxonomy): Bacteria > Bacteroidota > Bacteroidia > Cytophagales > Cyclobacteriaceae > Marinoscillum. Next base: position 196,142 of record JAGDZO010000004.1, read on the forward strand.
GAAAAAACCATGGCAAACATTCGTGGTGACCTTTATCGTCAGATCATTACGCTTCCCCTTTCCTTTTTTGATAAGACAAGAAGTGGTGAATTGGTGAGCCGATTGTCCAATGACGTAACCATTCTGCAGGACACCCTTTCAGTGAGTCTGGCAGAGATTATTCGCCAATTCATCGTTTTGATCGTGGGGATAGTTTTGATATTCTTCACAGCCCCTACGCTGAGCGTATTCATGCTCGGTACTTTTCCAATTATTGTGATTTTGGCTATCGTATTTGGCAGATCGATCAGAAAGCTGTCCAAAAAGACTCAAGACCAGTTGGCTTCAGCCAATGTGATAGTGGATGAGACCATTCAAGGGGTCAATTCCGTCAAGGCATTCACTTCCGAATTGTATGAAATAGCACGTTACAAAGGAGCATTGTCTGGAGTGGTGAAAACGGCCCTGAGAGTAAGTAAATACAGAGCTGCATTTATTTCATTTATCATATTTATGCTATTCGGAGGGATAGTAGCTGTGATGTGGTACGGCGCTTTGTTGGTTCAGTCTCAGGAAATGACTGTGGGTGAACTTCTCTCATTCGTACTTTATACAACCTTCATTGGAGCATCTATTGCTGGTATTGGAGATTTATTTGGTCAAGTACAGAAAGCAGTTGGGGCGTCTGAGAGGATTCTAGAAATACAAGAAGAAGAGCCCGAGCAAGAGTTTAATCAGGATGAAATCCATCAAGAACTCACCGGCAATATCACTTTCAAAGATGTCAGATTTAGCTACCCGACTCGTCCCGAGACAGAAGTGCTCAAAGGAATCAATATGTCCATTTCGGCAGGAGAAAAGGTAGCGATAGTAGGTCATAGTGGTGCTGGAAAATCTACCATTCTTCAGCTGTTAATGCGTTTTTATCACGCGAGTGCGGGAAACTTGTCTTTTGATCAATTTTCAGCGCAGGATCTGAATCTTTCTGATCTTCGGTCTCAGATTGCGATTGTTCCACAAGAGGTGATTTTATTTGGTGGAACCATCTCTGAAAATATCAGATATGGAAGACCAAATGCAACGAATGAGGAAATCAAGGATGCTGCACTTCAAGCCAATGCGCTAGACTTTATCGAAGGATTTCCAGAAGGATTTCAAACTTTGGTGGGTGAACGTGGCGTAAAATTATCCGGCGGCCAGCGCCAAAGAATAGCCATTGCAAGAGCAGTTTTGAAAGACCCTAAAATATTGATTCTTGATGAAGCCACCAGTTCCTTGGATGCTGAGTCTGAGCAGCAAGTACAACTTGCCCTCACAGAACTGATGAAAGGAAGGACATCAATAGTGGTAGCGCACAGGCTATCAACCATTAAGTCTGTGGACAAAATCTATGTGTTGGATGCCGGGCAGATCATCGAAGCTGGCACGCATAGTGAATTGCTCAAAAATGAACATGGCCCATATAAGAAATTCATCGATTTACAGAATCTGACCTCTGTCTAAAGCCATTTTCTAGTCTTCATGAAGATCAGCATGGTAACAACCAAGCCCCCACAGAGTGTGTAAAACCCGAAAGGGTAGCTAAGTTCCCAGCCAAGTTCTGGCATTTTTTCAAAATTCATCCCGTAAATACCCGCAACAAAGGTGAGCGGAATGAAGATGGATGAAAGCACGGTAAGGACTTTCATGACCTCATTCATTTTGATACTCAATTGGGAGAGATACAAGTCCATAACACTGGTCAATATTTCCCGATAGGTATCTAAATTTTCTACTACCTGTACGCCATGGTCATAGGAGTCTCTAACGAACATCAATGTCTCGTCTTTGAAGAAATTGGAGTTGCGCGTAGTGAGCGAGTGAATGACATCTCTTACCGGATACATGTGTCTTCTTAGCTGTATGAGATCTTTTCGGATGACTTGGATATTCTTCAATTCTATCCGATCTGGCCTCCTGACCACAATATCCTCTAGAGATTCTATCTTCATCCACACTTCATCGAGCGTTTCGTAGTAGTAATCAATGATAATATCCAACAGCATATAGGCGAGGTAATCCGATCCTCGTCTTCTGGCCCGACCTTTTCCATTTTTCAATCGTTGACGGATATCGGCAAATACATCGCCTGGCTTTTCTTGAAAACAGACGACATAATTTTCATGAAGGACAATACTTACTTGTTCGATATCTATTTTGTTGACTCCTTCGAGGTGATTGATCATCTTCAATGAGAGGTAGAGGTGCTCATCAAAATCTTCAACCTTTGGTCTTTGATTGGTATCCAAAATGTCCTCTAGCGTCAAGGGGTGCAGACCCAATAAATCTCCCAACTTTTGGATCACCGAGGTATCGTGCAGACCTGTGATATTGATCCAAGTCACAGAATTTCCATTGTTGAAATTGGCTAACTCAGCAATATCCTTTACCTGGTATTCTTTAAGCTCTTCATTGGTGTAATCCAAGACTTCAATAGTCACTTGATCCGTATAGACCTTACCAGTGTAGATCAAACTCCCTGGCGCTAATCCGGTTTTTGGACGATTCCGACTGATTGCTATTGGACTATAATTCAATGGGTTGAACTTTTTCAACTCATCGAAGGCATTGCTTTTTTTCATGCAAGGATTTCTTCTGTGTCTTCAATTTTTCTCAAAATAGGATCATCTGGAAGACACACACCGGGTGGCAAATCAAAATCCGGCGAAAAATCAACAGGCAGTCCTCCTTCACCTTCATCATCATTGGAGTCATTTCTCAGATGCCCTTGTGTATTTCTAGGTTGGAAAATGAAATACAAGAGCACGGCATAGAATATAACACAAAGTACGATTTCGATAACTATCCCTTCCATAGTAGTGAATGATTCTATCTATTGATCAAGTTATATAAAAACGAAACGACAGGGCTTGTGTTTTGCCTAAATCACATTCGTTGATAAAATCACTTTATTTTGCTTTCTTTGTCGACCAATTTCAGCGTTGAGGCCAAACCACCAAATTTTTGTCACATATGCTATTAGCTCTTTTTTCAGGTCAAAATGAAGCACTTCTTTTCGGAGTGTTTGGCGTAGTTATCGTTGCGTTTCTATTAGTAGACCTTGGAGTTTTTCACAAAGCCGATCAGAAGATTTCTCAGCGTGAAGCCCTACTACAGACCCTTTTTTGGGTTTCTGTTTCTATTGCTTACGGGATGCTCATCTACTTTTTTGGAGAAGGGGAGCAAGCTACATTTGAGTTTTTCTCTGCCTATGTGACCGAAAAAGCACTTTCGGTAGACAACATATTTGTCATACTATTGATCCTCCGCTACTTCAACGTTAAGGAGGAATACTATCACAACATTCTGTTTTGGGGGATACTTGGAGCGATTGTCTTCAGAGCCATTTTCATTTTTGTAGGGGCCTTTTTGATCGCTCAGTTCCACTGGATACTTTACATTTTTGGGGCTTTCTTGATTTACTCAGGAGTGAAGATCTTTGGCGAGGATGAGGATATGGATGTAGAGCCTGAGAAAAATCCTCTGATGAAATGGGCAAAGAAAGTCTTCCCATTCACTGACACTCCATCAAATGGCAAGTTTTGGTTGAAGGAAAACGGAAAGCGAGTTTTTACATCTCTGTTTTTGGTGATCATCCTCATCGAGTCTACAGATTTGATTTTCGCAGTGGATTCTATTCCTGCAGCATTTGCCATTTCACAGAATGAGTTTGTGATTTATACCTCCAACATTTTCGCTGTGATGGGCTTACGAGCGATGTTCTTTTTGTTGGCTAATGTGCTGGATAAGTTTTACCTATTGCCAAAAGGTCTCTCTATCGTCTTGATATTTATTGGAGGTAAAATGATGCTTGAGATGGAGATTATTCAAGAATCGCTAGGAGCGCTACTGGGCGTAGAGCATGTACACATTTCCATCTTCTGGTCTTTTGGAATCATCATGGGACTGCTCTTTGCCTCTATATTCTTATCGCTTATCTTCCCGAAACCACCAGAGGAAGTAGAACCACAGCAAGAGGAATTGACGGAAGTCTAATTGGCTTACTAAAATCCTATCTTCTTAGATTTCCAACCATTCTGTTCCAGACTATTTGCTGAGTCTAAGACCTTATCTTTCAGTGAGGTTTTGTAATCCTGAAGGTTTTTAGAAATCTCTGTATCAAAAGCACCGATGATTTCAGCAGCTAAGATTCCAGCGTTTTTGGCTCCATCAAGTGCTACTGTAGCCACGGGAATACCTCCTGGCATTTGAAGGATGGATAGCACAGAATCCCATCCATCGATAGAGTTTCGAGATTTCACAGGGACACCAATCACTGGCAATGTGGTCAAACTCGCGACCATTCCCGGTAGGTGAGCAGCACCTCCGGCACCAGCTACTATCACTTTCAGGCCTCTATCAGCTGCTTCTTCAGCATAAGTCAGCATCCGGTGTGGCGTGCGGTGTGCAGAGACGATGGTTACTTCTACCTCTACGCCCAGTTCTTCTAATATTTCGGCGGCTTCTTGCATCACTGGCATGTCTGACTGACTGCCCATGATGATTCCTACTTGTGGATTGCTCATGATTTTACTTTTAATATCTCCTTGACGCGAAGCGTCTTTTCTTTCAATTTAATCACATCCTCATCCGTGATGGTGATATGGCCCATTTTGCGAAATGGTTTTGTGATTTTCTTACCATACAAATGAAGATGAACTCCAGATTCGGCTAGCAATTCCTTCATACCCTCATATCGCGCCTCCCCAGTATATCCTTCTTCGCCAAGCACATTGATCATGGAAGCAGGCTTGATCAAATCTGTATTGCCCAATGGCAAATCAAGTATGGCTCTGAGGTGCTGCTCAAACTGAGAAGTGATGCTGGCTTCTATGGTATGATGACCACTGTTATGCGTTCGTGGTGCTACTTCATTGACCAAGATCTGATCATGTTGCGTCAAAAACATCTCTACTGCCAGCAACCCTACCATGTCTAGCCTCTTGATCACATCTTCTGCTAGTTTGTATGCTTTTCTGGCAATCTCATTGGACACTTCTGCTGGAGCAAAAAGGAACTCTACGAGATTCGCTTCAGGATGAAATGCCAACTCCACCAATGGAAAACTGACTACTTCGCCAGACTCATTGCGTGCTACGATTACGCTCAGTTCTTTTTTGAAATCAATGAGTTTCTCTATGAGGGAAGGTTCCTCAAATGCTTTTGATAGTTCGTCCTCAGACCTTAGCACTTGTACACCACGCCCATCATAGCCTCCCTTGCCCAGTTTATTGACTGCTGGCAGGAAATCCGCTTGTGCCTTTACCTCTTCTTTGTTTTCTGTGAGCACAAAATCAGCAGTAGGGATTCTGTTGGCTTTATAGAATGTCTTTTGCTTTCGCTTGTCTTGAATCAACTCGATGATCTCTGGCTGAGGAAATACCTTTTTGCCCATGGATTGAAGCTTTTTGAGGGCTTCAGTATTCACTGCTTCTATCTCTATGGTGATGACATCTTTGTCTTCCCCAAAAGCCATGACCGCATCATAGTCCATCAAACTACCTACTGTAAAGCTCTTGGCAATATCCGCGCACGGCGCATTAGGGTCAGGGTCAATCATGTGGATTTCCAAGTTGAAATCCGTTGCTGATTGTAGCATCATTCTGCCCAGCTGACCTCCGCCAAGTACGCCTATTTTTAGATTGGTAATGTCCTGATCCATGCCGCAAAGATGCTTAGATTTTACATTAATTAGAACCGAAAGGAACCAACATTAGGACGAACCGTATCTTACAGTATGGACAAAGAAAGGCTCAAGAAAGCCAACGAGAAGTTTGATGCTCAAAAAGAGAGCCTTCCTAAGAAAAAGGAAGTGGATAAACCCAAGGAGAAAACTGGTAAATCTTCAAAGGAAGCGTTCAGAAGGAATTTGGGTTGTGGCGGGTAGGAACCTGCGTTGAGATTCTTAATTTTCCGGATTTTATATTAACAGAGCTGCACTGAGATTCCCCGGTCTCCGCTATGCTTCGCCGGGGAATGAGGTGGTGTTGTCTGGGAAATTGATGAACCTGTTAAGATTATTGTACTGTCCGTCATTCCACGAAAGCTGAAGCATGAAGCTTATCGGGGAATCTAAAACCGGCCCGTTTAAACCGGCCACCCATCTAGTCCTCACCTCTCTAGTTCGGAAGTTACTTCCGGGCTCTGCCTTTGTAGATTGTTGGCTTTCAATGTCACGGAACAAAGTTCCGCGCCAGATGCGGCTAGTTTTTAAACCGCTCGTATCGTGTAGTTAGGCCATTCTTATTTAGCATCATAAGTAAATCTGAGGTAGGAAGTGAGATTCGGCTAGTCTCTTTGCCCCACTCGAAAAATAGGGTTAGCGAGTCTCCTTCAAGAATGTATGGAATATAAGGATCACCATCAAAATCAGCGATGTAATATTTGTCTTTGTCAATCAAAAAGTCAGCATTCGGAAAACTTGCATCAATTGTCCATACTCCAAATAGTTTAGAGGTATCTATTTGGAGATTCCGGAAAACAGGTTGGCTTGGTCTACCAGTTGAATCGAATGTTAAGGGTTCTTCTTCTATTAATGTTTTGGATTCTTTAGCAGCTTGAATTTTTGGTTCAGCTTGAATTGCTGGTTCTAGTATAACTGTATCTATTGGAGTTTCTTCGATAGTGTTTTGCGCATTCTGATTGCCACATGAATTCAGTAATATAATGGTGATAATAATGTTTAAGTACCTCATAAATTTCAATCTTGTACACTTACACTTGACAACCGATTAAGGTAAATGAAATCACTTTAACCTACTTGTATTATGGTAAATCTAGTAGATTTTTTGTTATCCAAACCATTAACCGCTAATCGGTTCTCTAAATGCCAATGCTTCACCGGAGAATGACGTAGTGGTGTTGTCTGGGAAATTGATGCACCCATCTAGTCCTCGTTTGTAACGAGGATTCCTAAAATTTCAAGTTTGCAACTTGCCTTAGTGTCCCTGAGATTCCCCGATCTACGCTTCGCTACGTCGGAGAATGACGTGGTGGTGTTAGCTTGGAAATCTCATGTTGAGCTCATCGAAACATAGATATTTCCTTACCTTCTAGCTAGGAAGTTTCTTATGAGTTCTGCCTTCGTAGATTGCTGGCTTTCAATGTCACGGAACTAAGTTCCGCGCCAGATGCGAGTCGCCTAGACTGGGGAATCTATAGGTTCATTAGACCTCCAAGGTTTTCAAAACCTTGGAGGTCTGAGTGAACCGGTCTCGTGTTACTAACTTTCATAAAGTTTCAAACTTTAGGAAAGTTCTTGAAGACAAACCTATTAGGCCTGAGCTGAAGTGAATTAGGCGTCAGCGTATTCCGAAAGGGGAACACAACTACACATGAGATTTCTGTCACCAAATGCACTGTCGATTCTGCTCACAGAAGGCCAAAACTTATTGTGTCTTAGTTCTGGCAGTGGGAAGACAGCCTTCTCCCTAGAGTAAGGCAACTCCCAGTTCTCGGCCAATGCCGTTCTCTGCGTATGAGGAGCATTTTTCAATACATTATTGTCCTTGTCTGCTACTCCTGAGATCACTTCTTCCACCTCCTGACGGATAGAGATCATCACATCGCAGAATCGGTCCATCTCAGATTTTCCCTCACTTTCGGTAGGTTCTATCATCATGGTACCGGCCACTGGAAACGAAACAGTCGGTGCATGGTAGCCATAATCCATCAAACGCTTAGCAATATCTTCTACTTCCACACCAAATTTTTTGAAGTCTCTACAGTCTATGATTAGCTCATGAGCATTTCGTCCCTTCTCGTTGGCATACAGAATCGGATAGTGCCCTTCTAGTCTTTTGCCGATATAGTTGGCATTGAGGATGGCCAATTCTGTAGCAGCCTTCAGACCTTCTCCGCCCATCATGGCTATGTATGCATGAGATATAGGAAGAATACTTGCGCTACCAAACGGGGCACTCGATACATTGACGTCATCTACTCCTGCATTGGAAGAACCGGGAAGGAAAGGGGCCAAATGAGCGGCTACTCCAATAGGTCCCATACCTGGGCCACCTCCTCCATGAGGGATGCAGAAAGTTTTATGAAGGTTTAGGTGACAAACATCCGCTCCAATCATAGCCGGAGAGGTTAGCCCTACCTGAGCATTCATATTGGCGCCATCCATATATACCTGACCGCCATGTTCATGGATCATTTCACAGATCTCGATGATACTTTCCTCATATACACCATGAGTGGAAGGATAGGTGACCATCAAGCCACCTAGATTTTCGCTGTGTTGGGTTGTTTTGGCTTTTAAGTCCTCCAAGTCAATGTTACCTAGTTCATCGCATTTCACTATCACCACTTGCATACCCGCCATCACCGCGCTCGCAGGGTTGGTACCATGAGCAGACGATGGTATGAGTACTATATTTCTATGGTGATTATTGTTGGCTTGGTGATAAGCACGAATAACCATCAATCCTGCAAATTCTCCTTGTGCTCCAGAATTTGGTTGGAAGGAAACGGCTGCAAAACCTGTGATCTCTGCTAACCAATCATGCAATTCGCCGATCATTTCGGTGTACCCCAATGTCTGGTCTGATGGCGCAAAAGGATGGATGTTTCCAAATTCCGGCCATGTGACGGGGATCATTTCCGTCGTAGCGTTCAATTTCATGGTACATGATCCAAGCGAAATCATAGAATGCACCAATGAAAGGTCTTTGTTTTCCAATCGCTTCATGTATCGAAGCATTTCATGCTCAGTCTGGTAATAGTTAAATACCTCATGGCTCATGAAATCGGTTGTCCGGTTCAATGGTGCGGGGAAGTCCAAAGTCACTTCCGAAGCGACAGTTGCATATGGCTTACCGATGGCTTCCGCCAATACATCAGCTACGTCCTGAGCGTCTTTAGGACTATGTGTTTCATCATAAGAGACAAGCACTTGGCCTTCCAGGTATCTGAAATTCATTTCCCGAGCAACCGCTCCTTCTTTCAATCTGGCAAGCTGCGTTTCATCCATTGCGATACGTAGGGTGTCAAAGAAGTAAGGATTTTCATTGATCAACCCGATACTATTGAGCGCATCGGAAGTGGACTTAGCCAATCCATGGACTCTAGCCGCAATGCCTTTAAGCCCCTTGGGACCATGATATACTGCATACATAGAGGCCATGACGGCCAATAGCACTTGAGCTGTGCAGATATTGGAAGTTGCACGTTCTCTTTTGATGTGTTGCTCCCGTGTTTGGAGCGCCATACGATATGCCGGGTTGCCTTCTCTGTCTTTGGAGACTCCAATGATTCTGCCCGGAATGTGTCTTTTGAAATCTTCTTTAGTCGCAAAGAATGCCGCATGAGGACCTCCAAATCCCATTGGTACACCAAGTCGCTGGGATGTACCCACTACTACATCGGCACCCCATTCACCCGGAGGAGTGAGTAGGCAAAGGCTCAATAAGTCAGTAGCTACCGCAATCGTAACGTCGTTCTCTTTGGCTGCAGCCACGAAACTTGCTCTGTCCTTGACTTCACCAAAGTTATCTGGGTATTGCAAAAAGACTCCTACCAGTTCGGGATCAGTTAGATCATATTGCGTCATGTCAGTGATGACCAATTCGATACCGATAGGCTTTGCTCTTGTTTTGAGTATCTCCAATGTCTGAGGAAACACTTGTTCGTCTACCAGGAATTTGTAAGCGGCCTTTTTTGCTTTGCTTCTGGTATTGAAAAGCATGGCCACAGCTTCGGCTGCTGCCGTACCTTCATCCAGCAATGAAGCATTGGCTAGTTCCATTCCAGTCAGGTCAGTAACCATCGTTTGGTAATTGATCAATGCTTCTAACCTTCCTTGGGCTATTTCAGCTTGGTAAGGAGTATAGGCAGTATACCAACCTGGATTTTCTAGTATGTTTCTTTGAATAACCGCCGGTACTATGGTGTTGTAATATCCCTGACCCTGAAACGATCGGAAAATTTTGTTTTTGCTGGCCGTTTTCTTCAGCGCATTGATATACTCATATTCGTTAAGCGGTTCGGGTAATTCAAGTGGTTTGCTTAGGCGAATTTTTGAGGGAATCGTTTCATCTATCAGGGTGTCAATAGACTCAGTATTGAGCGCTGAGATCATTTGATTCTGGTCGTCTTTGTTGGGACCATTGTGACGAGTCTCAAAAGCGACTCTTTGGTTTAGATCGATCGTCATAATTGGGGAATGGAGGTTATTTTTTCTTGCCGCAAATGTATAATGAATTGGACATTTGTTGAATTCCAATGATGCCTTAATATCTTGTGGCATCATTTAGTTTTCAAAAAAAATAGTGACATGAAGAAGTTCTTCATTCTTTCCATATTATGTGGATTATCAGTGAGTCTTTGCGCTCAGAATAAAACGGCTATAAAGTTTGGTAAGACAATAAGCCAAAAGGATCTCAAAGCCAGATTGGCGGTCATTGCTTCGGATAGTTTGGAAGGAAGAAATACCGGAGAGCCGGGTCAAAAAAAAGCTGCCAAATATCTCCAAGAGCAGTTTGAGCTGATGGGACTCGCTCCTTGCGTACCTACCGCGTCTGGCAAATCTTATATTCAGACCTATCCTATAAAAAAAGTCAGTAATAGGGCAGGATACATGCGCCGAGGCGAAGAAACCAAGACCAATTTTGAAGATTACTTGTTTTATTCTCGGCAGGAGACCATGGGTGAGGAGTTTGTTGACTTTTTGTTTGCAGGCAATAAGCGTATCGACGAATTAAAGGAGATGGACTTGGAGGGCAAGTTTGTAGCAATCATCAGCGATGAGTTAACCAATTGGAGATCTGCCTCAGCTCAGTTGGAAGAACTAAAAGCAGGAGGTGTACTATTGATTAGTGAGGATAGAAGTCGATTTGAATTTATGATAGCGCGCTATGGGCAAAGTCTGAAAAAACCCAAAATCACCTTGGAGGTCAACGATAGTTCTAACAAAATTATCATTGGCACTCCGGAATTGGCCGAATGGATTTTTGAAACTCCTTACGAGGAACTGAAATCTAATGGCTTAGGAAAAATTGGAAGAGTCATTCTCAATTCTGATATGCTGTTGGAAGACTTGGAAGCTGAAAATGTGATGGGCTTCATAGAAGGACACACCAAGCCTGAGGAGGTGCTCATTATTTCAGCACATTATGATCATATAGGAGTGAATGAAGATGGTGCCATTAACAATGGCGCGGATGATGATGGATCCGGAACTACCACAGTTCTCGAGCTGGCCGAGGCTTTTGCCAGAGCAAAGAAAGCAGGCAAAGGGCCTTACAGAAGTATTCTATTTCTGCTGGTATCTGGAGAAGAAAAAGGACTCTTAGGGAGCAAGTATTACGTTAATAATCCAATATTCCCTATCAAGAACACAGTGACTAATCTCAATGTAGACATGGTCGGACGTTCAGATCCAAATCATGAAGACAAACCCCCATACGTCTACGTCATTGGCGCGGACAGGCTATCGCAAGAGCTTCATGATATCTCAGCAGCTGCTAATGAAACTTACACAGGGATTGACTTGGACTATACCTACAATGATGAGAAAGACCCTAACAGGTACTATTACAGATCAGATCATTACAACTTTGCCAAGAAGGGTGTGCCAATAATATTTTACTTCAATGGGACCCATGCAGATTATCATAAACCAACTGATACTATTGAGAAAATTGAATTTGAGTTGATGGAGAAGAGGGCCAAACTCATCTACTTTACTGCTTGGGAGTTGGCAAATAGAGAAAATAGAGTAAAACTGAATTTAGATTGAAAGTATGGCGAACAGAACGATAATAAGAAATGCGAGAGTGGTCAACGAGGGAAAAATCGCTGAAAATGATGTATTGATTGTTGATCAATTGATAGAAAAAATAGCTCCTCGCATAGACGTGGATGGCTCTTGTAAAGAAATAGATGCGAAAGGCAAACTACTGATTCCCGGTTTGATAGATGATCAGGTGCATTTTCGTGAGCCGGGACTGACGCACAAGGCAGAGATTTATACTGAGGCAAAATCCGCTGTTGCAGGTGGTGTTACTTCCTTTATGGAAATGCCAAATGTGGTACCTCAAACGACTACCCAAGAACTGTTAGAGGAAAAATATCTCATAGGGAAGAGCCGCTCATTGGCTAACTACTCGTTTTTTATGGGCGCAACCAATGATAATTTGGATGAGGTGATGAAAACCAATCCTAAGAACGTCTGCGGTATCAAAGTATTTATGGGATCATCCACGGGGAATATGCTAGTGGATGATGAGAAAACACTCGAGCAGCTCTATGCCAACGCTCCTATATTGATGGCCACACACTGTGAGGACGAGCCTACAGTGAGAAGAAATATGCAGATCTATCAAGAAAAATATGGAGATAACATTCCTTTTGAGATGCATCCTATCATTAGAGATGAGGAGGCTTGCTATTTATCCAGCTCGCTGGCAGTAAATCTGGCCAAGAAACACAATACCAGGCTGCATATCCTTCATATCTCTACCGGAAAGGAGACCAACCTTTTTACAAATGAAATACCTCTAGCACAAAAAAGAATCACCTCGGAAGCCTGCATCCATCACTTATGGTTTTCTGATGAGGATTATAAAGAAAAAGCACAATGGATCAAGTGGAATCCAGCCGTAAAAACTACGAATGACAGGAGTGAAATTTGGAAAGCGTTATTGGATGACAGAATAGATGTGATAGCTACGGATCATGCACCTCATACTATCGAGGAAAAAAACAATCTGTATCCAAGTGCTCCATCAGGAGGCCCGTTAGTGCAGCATTCATTAGCGGCATTGCTTGACTTCTATCATGAGGGCAAAATAAGCTTAGAGAAAATCGTAGAGAAAGCCTGCCATGCAGTGGCAGAGTGTTTTGAGATATCAAACAGAGGTTATATACGTGAGGGTTATTCTGCCGACTTGGTGTTGGTAAATCTGGACAAACCCTGGCGTGTAGATAAAGGGAATATCCTCTCTAAATGTGGTTGGTCACCTTTTGAGGGGCACACATTTAAGTCGTCTGTAGAGAAGGTTTGGGTATCAGGACACCTGGCCTTTGATGACGGAAATTTCGATGAATCTCAAATGGGTGAACGCTTACTTTTTGAGCGTAATTAATTTTTTGAATAATCCCATATTAGATTACATTTGCAGCCCAATACGGTGGTTGTAGCTCAGTTGGTTAGAGCATCGGTTTGTGGTACCGAGGGTCGTGGGTTCGAGCCCCATCTTCCACCCATAATATTTTTTATCCTTGACTAGGCAAGCCTAGTCAGGGATTTTTTTTGTATTGTGTAGAAGAAGATTGTTACCCTATCACCTCTCCTGCTTTTTTACTGGTCAATTCTTAGATTCCTACTTTGACCTTAGGTGATTGTTGTTCGAAAAACTGGTCAAAGCGTTTCTGGAATTTGGTAGTTCGAACGAGAATATTAGAAAAATCGTCAAGCTCCTTTTGCACAATTTTTCCCTTCGCCAAAACATTTTTGCCAAATAAGACTTAATACATTGGCGATTATTCGGAATAATCTTTCAAAAACACTTTCGTAGATAACGCCTATTATTGAGCCGATACGGTTGACGTAATGCCAAAAACATGGTCTATTTGTTCATATTCGTAATTTTAGTTTAACTTCACCTTTCTGAAAACAGCAAAAACCATATCGATCTTAGTGTTCATTCTTGGTGGATGTTTGACCGCATCGGCCAGTGTCAATGACGAAAAGCCCTCTGATATAAAAAGTGAATTGGCCCACGAGCCAAACCGAGAGATCGCTCAGGAACCTGCTATAGGCGGTGCGGAAGAAGGACCCAAAGGTGAGATCCAGAAAGACACTGCTGAGACCAACTCGGTCTCAAAATTCAATTTCGTATTCTATTACATCTATAAGATGAAATACTCTGAGGATGCACTAGGAAATGAACAGTTGGAGTACGGTTTCTAACTAAGCCTACTTCGAATAATTCTCCAGATCTTTTAGCGTTATTTTACCCTCATAGAAGGCTTTGCCGAAGATCACGCCATACAGTCCCATATCACGAAGTTTTTTGATATCGTCCATGTGTCGTACACCACCACTGGCAAAAATGCATAGCTCAGGGAAAGATTTTTGTAAGCGTTCGTAGAGATCAAAAGAAGGCCCCTCCATCACACCATCACGAGAAATGTCTGTGGTTTTGAGATATTTCAACCCACGATCATAAAAATACCTGATATGGTCCTCAAGCTTTATTTTAGTTTCTTTCTGCCATCCGCCTACCTTGATCAGTCCTCCGAGAGCATCCGCACTGAGTGCAATCTTTTCACGGCCGTAAGACATAATCCAATTGGAGAACAACTCCTTGTTGTACACGGCAATGGTAGCTGCTGCAATGCTTTCTGCTCCGTATTCAAAACATTTGCTTACATCTCCATCTGTATGGATGCCTCCAGCAAAGTTTACTTCCAGATTGGTATGTCCAGTAACCAATTCCAAGGTGGAATAATTGACGGTTTTACCTTTTTTGGCTCCTTCCAGATCGATTAGGTGAACTCTGGTGACCCCATGATCCACGAATTTTTCTGCTACGTCTAATGGACTAGAATCATAGACTTTTTCATTTCCATAGTCACCTTGAGCAAGCCGGGTAGTTCTACCATTGATTACAGAAAGTGACGGTACAAGAAGCATATATTAAGAGTTAGGGCTGGTAATTTTAGATCAGGTGACCTCTAACAAATATACGTTATGACAATTAATTGAGATGCACAATTTTGAACCCTTCTCCATGCACTGTGAGCAATTGTAGAGACTCAATACTTTTCAGGTGTTTTCTGAGTTTTGCAATATATACGTCCATACTGCGCGCATTGAAATATGAGTCGTCTTTCCAGATTTTTTTCAAAGCGATGGTTCTCGTCACGGTTTGATTAAGATTTTCGAGCAACAATTTGAGCAATTCATTTTCTTTAGTGGTCAGCTTGATTTCACCATCCGGTACTATCAATGTATTGTTAGCATGCTGATACCTCATATTGCCTATGACAAGTTCTTCGGGCAATTCTCTCTCAGAGACACTTTTGTGAGTTCTGTTCAGCACCGCCTTGATTCGCATAAGCAATACCTCCATGCTAAATGGCTTGGTGATATAATCATCAGCTCCGATCTTAAATCCTTGCACTACATCTTCCTTCATAGACTTGGCCGTCAAAAAAATGATAGGAATATCTGGTTCAATTTCTTTGATTTCTTGTGCGAGTTGAAAGCCATCTTTCTTGGGCATCATCAAATCCAAAATGCACAAATCAAACTTGTCAGGCTTAAAGGTCTTGGCGCCTTCTTCCCCATCTCGACATAGGATGGTCTTAAATCCTTTTAACGTCAGGTATTCATTGAGTATTTCGCCCAGATTGTTGTCATCTTCGGCTAGTAATATTCTATATGGTTCCATGATGATTCGGTAATGTAATGGTAAACTTACTGCCTTTGCCAAGCTCACTTTCTACTGTGATCTCTCCTTCGTGGAGTTCGACCATGTTTTTGACATAGGCAAGCCCCAAGCCAAATCCTTTGACGTTGTGGATATTGCCTGTAGGGACTCGATAAAACTTTTGAAAAATATGGTGAATAGCTTCTTTGGACATTCCTATTCCTCTATCCTGTATCGCTACGAGTACACTAGAAGCCCTATTGAAAATGCGAATATTAATATCAGGGGCATTTTCTGAATATTTGTTGGCGTTATCCAGCAGATTGACTAGTATGTTGATCAAATGGGTGCGATCACCGAATACCACAATGTTGGTGGCATTATCAATCAACCTAATAACTCCATTTTTTGATTCTACCTGTAGAGATGTCTTCTCAATAGCAAGCGTCACCAGTTCACGAAGGTCAAGAATTTCGCTTTTGAGTTCAATGTCATTTCGGTCAAAAGCTGCCATTTGAAGTACGCGTTCTACTTGTTCGCCAAGCCTGGTGTTTTCAGCATTGATCATCCCCAAGTAACGATCTCTCATACCGTCCATCTGAGCGATTTCCTTATCTGTGAGTGCCTCACAAGCCAAAGAAATAGTAGCTATTGGGGTTTTCAGCTCATGGGTCATGTTGTTGATAAAGTCGTTCTTCATTTCAGAAAGATTTTTCTGCTTGATAATAGTTTTGATGGAATAACCGAAAGAGATCAGAATAACGAGAATCAGCAGGCCAGAACTCGCCATAGTTAGCCAGATTTTACGCAATAGGAATTGCTGCTTAGCTGGAAAATTCACCATCAACCAGTTTTGCTCTCCTGTGAGGTCGTTTGGGAATAAGCTCGTTCGTAATTCACTCTGGGCAAGGGTCTCCTGCTTCTCGCGATCGTTGACTAACAAAAAGCGACTTCTCAGAGGAGAAAACACGGCATAATCAAATTCGATATCTATCCCCTTTTCAAGAAATTCTATTTTCAGCAAAGAGTCCAATTGATTGGGGTTGAATCGTGCAAGTACAGACCTATCAGGGTAGAACATATTCTCTAACACCTTAAAAACCATTTCAGACTTCTTGGAGGCCTTAGCTATTTGATCTTGGACATCCTCAGGCTTCCATTTCGCTCTGCCTTCCGCTTGGTTTTGCTGATCGTTTTCAGGAGATTGAAAGAAGCCTTGTGAAGAAGCCTGGTAGTCGATGATAATGTCAAAACCCATCCCATGGCTCTTGATAGTGTCTTGTATGGTCACTGTTTGACTTCCTTTGGTTCGCGATTGATATTGGAAGTTTTGCGAACCGCCAAAGGCTTGGGCAAAAGCCATAGACTGATTTAGAGCGAAAAGGGCTTCCTGTTTCTCTAGTTTTTCAGATACTGCGTGCAAAGCTTCGATAGCGTCCTTCTTGAAACGCTCTTCATTGGCGCGTATGACCGTATCTATCCAGTACCACTGGAAGCCCACAAGGCCCAGAAGCGCAAAGCTCATCAAGCTGATGATCCATCGAATAGTCGAACGATTCATGCTTCAAATCTACGCCAAAAGTGGCCTCAGCGTTTAGTATTAACCTTTTTTAACAGGGTTTAACTGACGTTTAACAGTGGCGTGTTAGTCTTCAACGTATCATTGTTCAGATCAAAAAACATACTATGAAAACGACAATTACTAAATGTGCCTTGTGTCTATCGATATTATTCATGTGGGCAATGACCGTGCAGGCGCAGGAAAACTCGCAAAAAGTGAAGGTGGAAATCTCCAAGGAAATAGATGGAGAAATGAAAACCTTCAAAGGAGAATATGATTCGGAGGAGGCTATGAAGGCCGACAAAGATCTTCGAGAATTTATGGGTGATGATGCTACATTTTGGACATCTAAAAGTGGAAGTGGCAGTTCATTTTTTAAATTCTTCGGTGATGATGGGAATTACTCATTTGACTTTGATAGTGAAGAGTTCTCTAATCATTTCAAGCATTTAGGAGACTCGATGAATCGCTTTGATTTTAGCCAACTAGAGGATCTGGATGAAGAACTGAAAGAGCATCTCGACAAACTCCAATCAGGTAATGGTTTTGCATTTTCTTTTGGGGGAGATGACCAGACATTTGAATGGCATTCACTAGAAGGATTGGGTGAGGAGATCGCTGAGAAAATGGAGCAGATCTTTGAAGAAGGAGGAGAAAACAAATTTGAAACTATCATCATCAAGAAAATCCAAATCAGTGAGGATGCTTCGGAGTTTGGGAAAAAGGCTGTTGTGAAACCAAGCCATGAGCTCATCCTAGATGATCTCTCTTATTATCCAAATCCAGCCACCAATGGTAGATTTCGTTTGAAATTCACGCCAGTGAAGGATGAAGAACTTAGTATCAAAATTTACAATATCGAAGGCCAAGAGGTGTTCAACAGATATTTCAATCGATTTAGTGGTCTCTATTCAGAAAAAATTGATCTTACGCAGCAAGAGGAGGGAATTTATCTACTTGAGATTGAAAATGGAGACAAGAGACTAACCCGAAAAATTGTCATCGATTAGCGTAAAGCCTACTCCATGATGATTTTTGATATGGAGTGATGGGTCTTCTTTTAAGTACTTGCGGAGCCTTGATATGAACACATCAAGGCTTCTGCCTTTGAAGTAGTCATTTTCTCCCCAGATGGTGATGAGAATATCTTCTCGTTTTACCAATTGATTCTTGTGCCTAAAGAGCATGAAAAGCAGGTCTGCCTCCATCTGAGTCATTTGGGTAGTGCCGGATTGGCCACTTATTAGCAGATTTTGCTTGTCCAGTTTTAGACTACCGAGAGCAATTTGCTTGACAGTTGATTCGTCTTTCTGGATAGAGCGCCGTATAAAAACTTGAATTCTATGCGTAAGCTCTGCCATGGAAAATGGCTTACTGATATAGTCATCCCCACCGATCTCAAAACCCTTAAGTCGATCTTCTTCCATGGATCGTGCGGTAAGAAAAAGGATGGGCACATTCTCATTTCTCTTTCTGATTTCGGTAGCCAGACTAAATCCATCCATTTTAGGCATCATCACGTCCAACACACAGATATCCATGGGATGCCTTTCGAACTCTGCCAACCCTTCCACCCCATTGGAAGCACAGATAACTTCATATCCTGCTTGCAGGAGATGATCCTCAATCACAAAAGATAAGTTGGGATCATCCTCAGCTAATAAAATTCTAGGTTTATCCATTAGTCTTTGGGATCGTGATTAAAAATGAAGTTTCGTCATTCTGAGAGTCTACGGTTACTTTTCCGTTCATCTTCCGAACAGCCTGCTTGACAAAGTATAACCCTAGTCCAAATCCCTTAACATCATGCAGGTCTCCGTCCGTTACCCGATAAAACTTGTTGAAAATTTTCTTTTGGTCCCTTTTGGATATAGTTCTTCCGTCGTTTTTTATCTCCACATAGCAGTACTTCTTGTCTTCCCAAGCTTTCAATGAAACCTGATTTTCGCTGTACTTGAAGGCATTGTCCAATAGGTTGAAAAATAGCGTTTCTAATATTCTCGGTTCGCCTAGCACTTGGCTAGATGCAGACAAACCCTCTAGAGAAGCTTCAAAACCCTTGTTTGCTAAGGATTGGAAATGATCTGTTTGATCAATTAATGCTTTGAGTAGTACAATCTTTTCTTTCTTGTCCTGCTGTCTGTCCAAAACGGAAGTTTCCAGTAACTGATGCACATGTAATTCCATTCGCGATAGCTCCTGTTTCACTATGTCTGTATACCTTCTTTGCCTATCACTTTGGGCTTCTTGACTGAGCACATCGGCTGAAACCTGAAGTGTAGCCAGAGGCGTTTTGAACTCATGTGTCATGTTGTTGATGAAATCTCTCTGGATTTCGCTGAGCCGTTTTTGCCTGAGAATGATAAACAATGCATAGCTGAAGAAGATCAGGATCAATAAAGTAAGCCCCGAAGTAAGCTGCCAAAGGGCAAGATTACTTACTAGTCCAGCAGTTTTACCCGGAAAATAGATGCCGAAATAATACTCATCATTGACCAGCTTGGGCAATTGACCAGTCGGAACAATTTCTGATTCTAAATCTCTCAGAGAGACAAAATCTCCATAAACCATCCTGTCTGTCTGGCAATCATAGACGCCATATTCATAGTCCTCGTCGATGTTTCGCTTTTGCAATTCTGCTCTGAGCAGGTAGTCGAGCGATTTGAGATCTATCTTATAGTTGGTTCTGGCTATGAAATAATTACGCGAAAGCTGATCAATAGGGTCATTTGAAGGGATATCGTTTCCATTGATTTGACAAAGCGACTCTACCACGTTGCGCATAGCCATCTGTACAGAGTGATTGAATTGCTCCTCTTCTCTATCTATGGCTTGGGTGACCCAATAGACTTGCACAACCAAGATGGCCACCATAGAAAGAGTGCCCAATACCACTAAAAATCTAATGGGAGTGTTTTTCATCGCTCGTAAAATAAGCCGTTCTGCTACGATTTAGAAATCCTTAACATCTCATTAACAAGTATTGGCTATTCGTTAACAAAATGTCGGGCAAGCTTCAGGCACTTTTGAAATTCACAAAACAAAAACTATTATGAGAAAAGTAACGATGATTTTATGTTTAGGAATTGCGGTAGCTGCAGCAGCTGCCTCTATGGGTCCGATTAATTGGAGCTCTACCAATGTGGTGCTAGGAGAAGTAAAATCTGGTGAATCGAAAGCACTTGACTTTGAGTTTACCAACGAATCTGAGGAGGCTATCACCATACTAGAAGCCAAAGGTTCATGCGGATGTACCAATGTCAATTATCCCAAAACTGAAATAGCGCCAGGCGAGACGGCTTCTATCTCCGCTTCTTTTTCGTCCAAGAAGGCAGGAGTGTTTAAGAAGAATATCAAAATCAAGACAACTGCATCTGAGGAATATACCTATTTGTACTTCAGCGGCGAGGTGGTAGAGTAGCGTTAGAATACTTTATTGGAAGAATAATAAATGCTCATCTCGGTGAGCATTTTTTTATCTGCTTCCTTCTTCTATTTTTGCAGTCATCTTAAGGGATATTAGCTCAGTTGGTTTAGAGCGCTGCCTTGACAGGGCAGAGGTCACTGGTTCGAATCCAGTATGTCCCACTTCACAAAACCACCTTTTCGGTGGTTTTTTTGTGTCTTATTTCTGGAAGAAAATTTGTTGGTGACAAGCCATAGGGCTGTTAGCCACAGACTCTTCCAATAACATTCCCTGTGTACCACAGGTCAAAGAAAAGATGATATTCTAGTAATTTTCTTGATCTCAATTACTTATCAGAACCACCTAACTATGCATAATTAAAAGCCTTCCTATCCACTTCACCATCAGCCAGCATGGCTAGTAAGCGATCTGTTTTCTTTTCGAGTTCTACGATCTGATGTAGCTTCTGAGCATCGTTGTACAAGTGCATGATGTTGGCATAAGTTGCCACGGCACCATAGGAGGCTATTTTGAAATGAATAATGTGCTGAAGGCTAATAATAATGGCAGCATCTCTTACCTCTCCAGTTCGGCATCTTTTCAGGATTGCGAGAGAATTTTCTTCCATAAGCCTAATACTCTCGTTCTTTTCTCCTCTTTTTTGGACGAACAGATCGTTGAATATCTGACGTAGTACCCATTGATTATCATCAGTGGTTTTTTGGTATTTTTCAACCAACTTAATAAGCTGATAATTGGTTGCCTCCAGTCTCATTTTGTTTAAAAACTCGACAAGTTGCAATTCTGCATCGAACAATTCGCGGAGCTGCTCCACCATGAGGTCGCTTAGATCCAGTATAGGTTTCATATCTAATTTGAGTTATAGATATGAAGCTAGAGCTGTTGGGGGATAAAATGAATGATGGATGTTAGCCTAAGGTATGATTATGCCTCAAAATGATAGAGCAAAATCATGGTAGCTGTGTAAGCTGGCTTTTTCACCCCTTCTATTTCCATTCGCGCACCTACTTCTGCTTTGCAGATTCCTCGGAGGTTAGTGACATTTTCTAAGTGAGCTTTTAGTACCAATCTGCTACCAACAGGTACCGGCTGATTAAACTTAAGATTATTCAATCCATAGTTGACCATCATTTTCAGATTTTTGGCCACCAATATCTGAGCCCACATATGTGGGACTAGTGACAAGGTGAGATATCCGTGTGCTATCGGCTGTCCAAAAGGGCCCGCTGCGGCTTTTTCTAGATCTGTGTGAATCCACTGATGATCTAATGTCGCATCCGCAAACATATTGATTTGTTCTTGACTGATTTCAAGTGGCTCTGATTGTCCCAAATCTTGACCAATGTACTTTTCAAATTCTTCGAAACTCCCTATCTCAATTGGCATGGCTAAAAAAATTAAATGGTTGCGTGAAGTTAATAATCTTGTTTCTAGGTAAAAAGCTTCCTTAGAAAACTCCTTCTTTTTTCATCCGTTTAAGATAATATACAGACCTTAACCCCCGCCTTTATTTTTGGGTTATCATCTGGAACATTGTAGCTTTATTTTGACCATCTAAATCTTAGACCCATGAACGCTTCAAATATTCTAGTCCCAATTGATTTTTCTACTTGCTCCAAAAATGCGCTCAAAGTAGCCATAGGATTGGCCAAAAGGTTTGGTGCGAAAATCCATATGGTAAATGCTGTACATGCCCACCATCCGCATCCAGATTTTGTGGGAGGGACACTCATAGACTCTATCATGATGGACTATGAGAATCAGGTAAAAGAAAGTTTTAAAGAACTAGAATCGGAAATCGTCGAACTTCAAGATGTCCCACACGAAGCTGAGCGCTTTCTTGCCTACTTGACCGATGCGATTTACTCGGTGTGTAAGCAAAAAAAGATAGACCTGATCGTCATGGGTACTCGCTCAGATCATTCGGAAATAGAGCATATGATAGGTACGCGCACGACAGATATACTGGAAATGTCCAGTGTACCAGTCATCGTGGTACCTGAAGCCGCAACCAGTTTTGATCTGAAGAAAATTGGATTTGCTTTCGACTTAACCGAAATCAAAAACACCAAAAAGCTGAAACTCATCAATGAGCTAGCGAAATCTTATGGCTCTGAGATACTGATTTTTAGTATTGTGAGCAATTCTGAGAGCATCACCGCGCTCAAACAGAAACAATTGAAGACTATTAAAGAAGAATTTGAAGGTGTAGAAGTTTCTGCCAGAACAATAGAGGGAAATGATGTGATCAATGGAATCAATGAATTTGCAGAAGCTCACGAATTGGACATGATAGTGCTAGTACCACGTCACAGAAGCTTTTTCGGAAAGCTTTTTAAGCCTTCAGTGACCAAAAATATTGCTGTAGACTCCAAGACTCCATTATTGAGTTTTCATGAGTAATATTGAGTATCGACCTTTCAATCCCGAAGATTTAAAGCCTCTACATGAGGCTTTTTTAAAATCCTTTGAAAACTATTTCACCACTTTTCAGCCTACACTGGAGCAATTTGAGCATCGCATTTTTAACAAACTCAAAATCAGTTGCGATTTTAGTGAATTGGCTTGGGTGGGTGATCAAGTAGTGGGATTTGTATTACACTCTAGTGGAAAATATCGTGGCAAAAGCACCCTGTACAATGGAGGGACTGGTGTGATTCCGGCATTTCGAAGAAAACAGATCGCTCAAAAACTATATGAGAACATACTGAGGCGCTGTGCCCAAGACGGACATTTTGAACAGCTAGTGCTGGAGGTGATTGATAAGAATACCCAAGCACTCAGGCTTTATGAGTCCCTCGGATTCCAATTTGGAAGGGAACTGAAGTGCTTTGTTCTCAGAGAAATACCATTAAAATGCAATGATGATTTTTTTTGGAGAGAGAGTAGGGCTTATAAACCAGAGGCATATGCTCAGTTACTAAGTTACTCCCCGTCTTTTATGGACGCTTGGCCTCATTTGAGCCATAGCTTGGTAGGCGAGACCATTTTAGAGGCCTATAGTAGTCAAGGGCTACAAGGATTTGCTGTTTTTAATCCTACAGTAGGAAGAATCAGCCAGTTAGGTATTGGCAAGGAGAATCTCAATTCGGCTTTAGCCAATGCGCTAATCGCCAAAATACAATCGCTCTGTCAAAAGGAACTAAACATAATCAACATTTCCTCAGAAGAATTGGAACTGATTTCCCTTTTGGAATCAATCGGCTGGGTGAATGAGCTGAACCAGTTTGAAATGGAATTAGCGTTCTGAAACCTATAACTAAAGTCGGAAATGGTTTGATATCTACCAAACAGCTTTAATTTTAGCAAATGCTTGTCTCTGACCTTTGCGATATACTTCAAGTCACTCCTGTCCAAGGTGGAGAAACATCTGCCATTCACAAATTAGTTTACGATTCTAGAAGAATATCAGGAAGTGCAGATGAGCTATTTGTGGCCCTAAAGGGACAGTCCAATGATGGCCATCACTATATTCCTTCTGTATATCAGAAGGGGTGCAGGAATTTTTTGATTTCTTCTGATATAGATTTTGAAGGTTTGGTAGGCGCCAATCTGATAAAGGTGGATGATACCTTGGCAGCCATGCAGCAACTGGCAGCAGCTCATCGTTCTACATTTCACATTCCAGTGATAGGCATCACTGGGAGCAACGGGAAGACGATTGTAAAAGAATGGCTAGCTACCTTGTTAGCAGAATCTAGTCATGTCATTAAAAGCCCAAAAAGCTATAATTCTCAGTTGGGTGTGCCTCTGTCCGTGTGGGAAATGAATCATACTCATGAGGTGGCTATTTTCGAAGCTGGAATTTCTCAATCAGGAGAGATGACTCATTTGCAAGAAATCATTCAGCCTACCATGGGGATATTTACCAATCTTGGTGAGGCCCACAACTCTGGATTCAATGACCAGTCAGAGAAATTATTAGAAAAGGCACTGCTATTTCAAAAGTCGAGTCAAAACATAGCAAGGCTTAGGTACGATGATATTGTGAGTGTGCTTTCTGAAAAACCTGGGGAGTTAGTCACATGGGAATTAAATAACCCTCAAGCGACAATCAATATTACTTCAGAGGAAAAACAATTCACTTTTGAGTTTAGAGGCAAGAAAAGCCGGTTTCATTTAAAAATGAAAAACGCTTTTGATTTAGAGAACATATTTCATGCAATATCAGCGGCATTTGTGTTTGGGTTATCAGAAGGTCAAATTCAATCAGGTCTGGATAAAATCAAGGCTATCCCGATGCGCCTCGAGTTGAAGCGAGGATTGAATGACTCCTATATTCTCGATGATAGTTACAATAACGACTTGCTTGGCTTAGGCATAGCACTAGATTATTTGCTGCAGCATCCAAAGAAGCAAGGGAAAGTGGTTGTGCTTTCAGATATCCTGCAATCAGGCAAGACGAATGAAGAGCTGTATCGGGAAGTCAATGATTTGTTGTTAAAACATCAGATAGATCATCTTATAGGTATTGGCACGGAGATTAATAAGGCTTCTTCTCAGTTTTCGATGAGGTTTAGTGGTTATGAAAGTACTGCCTCATTTATCAGAAGCGCCCCACAATTTGCAAACCAAATGATCTTGGTCAAGGGGGCTAGAGATTTTCACTTAGAACAGGTAGTTCGCTATCTGGAGGATAAAAGCCATGGCACTGTGCTGGAGGTAAATTATGAGGCGATAATTCATAATCTAAATACTTATCGCGCCAGATTGAACTCATCAACTAAGCTGATGGTCATGGTCAAAGCTTTTGCCTATGGCGTGGGTGTGGATGAAATAGCCCACCTACTGCAGTACCATCAGGTAGATTATCTGGGAGTGGCGTATTTGGATGAAGCGATCAACCTGCGAAGGAAGGGAATTGAGACGCCTGTGATGATAATGAATGTGGATTGGGATTCGTTTGCATTGGTGGAGACCTTCGGGTTAGAACCTGAAATTTATAGCATTCCTATGCTCAAGAGGTATCTCGAGACTTGCATTTCTCCTCCCCCAATTCATCTCAAAATAGAGACTGGAATGAATCGGTTAGGTTTTGCTGAGAGTGAAATTCCGGAATTGATCGCTTTACTTCAAGACCATCCCGACTTGAAGGTTGCTGGCGTCTTTACCCATTTTTCTAGCGCAGAAGAAGAGAACGAGGACAATTTCACCAAAGAACAAGCAAGGAGGTTTGAAAAAATATCTGCTCAGATTTCGTCGCACTTAGGCTATCAACCAATTAAGCATGCAGTTAATTCTGCTGGAATCGTAAGGTGGCCTCAGTACCACTACGACATGGTTCGGTTAGGTATAGGCATGTATGGATTTGACAGTACCCACTCATCTATTTCGCTCAAGCCAAATAGTATCCTCAAAACCAAGATTTCGCAGATTAAGCAGATATCCAATCAGGATTCTATTGGCTACAATCGCAAAGGTCGCCTAGAAAAAGGTGGAGAAATCGCGGTAGTTTCAATTGGCTATGCAGATGGCTATAGTCGTGCGTTTGGCAATGGAAAAGCCTACATGCTTATCCACGGGGAGAAGGCTTTCACCATAGGAAATGTCTGCATGGATATGACCATGCTGGATGTGACAGGACTGGATGTAAAGGAAGGTGATGAAGTGATCGTTTTCGGCGCTAATCCGACTATTCAGCAGCTGGCCCAATGGACAGGAACCATCCCATATGAGATTTTGACCAATGTAAGCCAAAGGGTAAAGCGAGTTTTTGTGAGTGAATAGTCTTGGCTTTTAGGAGACCTCCTTAAAATCTAGTTTTCACAAGCCCATGGTCCAAAACCAAGCCATAAGTATTTGCTGTTTTGGCTCCAACCAAGACGGTAGTCGATTTTACATCACCCATTACAAATATGATTCACCAAAAAAACCCCGACCTGAACAGCCGGGGCAAACTGTACACCTTTCACTTGACCTTGAAAAGTGTATCGTCTAGAAATTTTCTAAATTGAAATGGAACCAGATACTTCAAAACCTCTTATCAAAGATTGAAATATCCTTGACTGAGTAAAACTATCATCAAATATCGCCGATCGGCATCCAATCATTTGGGTATATTGATATACCAAATAACCCTGATATCCTCAGGATGTCTTACGCCCCTAGAATATCATAACGAGGGCAGCCAGTGCCGTAGTGCCTATGATAAACCAGCGATAAAGCTTTTCCGGTATTTTTTTTACAATGGTAATCCCGACATACGCTCCCAAACCAATCAATGGGATGGTGGCTAAATCCAACATCAAAGAATCTACTGTAATGGTTTTCCAGACGAAAACATGAAAAGGAATTTTGAACCAATTGAGCACCATGAAAAACCATGCGGTGGTGCCGATATATTGGTTTTTCGGAAACTTCATAGAAAGAAGATATAGCGCCATCACTGAGCCGGCCAAGTTGCCAACCATAGAAGTAAATCCACCCAATACACCTAGCAAAACGGCAAACCAGAGACTCTTCGGTATATCCCTTGCTGTCCCCCTTTCTAGCCAAAGCATGATGCCGAGACTCAGAAAAATCACGACAGCCATGATCACACGAAAAAGCTCATCATCTATCCAGTCGCCTATCAAAGTCCCTACAATTACTCCCAACGCAGCCCATGGAAATAGCTTCAGCAAATGTGACCAATTGGCATGCCTGTGATAATAAACCACCCCAAAAATGTCAGCAATGCATAGAATGGGTAGCATGATTCCGCTTGAGGACTTACCACCAAACACGACAGCCAGTAAAGGCACAGCAGCCATTCCAACACCATGAATACCTACTTTGCTCATCCCTACAAGGATGGGAATCAGCAGAAAGAGGAGTAACTGTGACTCAGTAAATTGAAAAGAAAATATTTCGATCAAATCAGATTATTGGCGTAAGCGAACTTGATTAAACCTACGAGGTTGTTGGTGCCCGTTTTTCGAAAAATATTTTTGCGATGGGTTTCTACCGTCCTTTCGGAAATGAATAGTTCTTCAGCGATCTGCCTATTGGTGAATTCTCTAGAAATCAATTTTAGAATCTCTCGCTCTCTATCGGTCAGTAATCGCTGCTCTTCTACGCCGTTAAGACCCTTGATTAAAATCTTATTGACATCTGAGCTCAAATAGGTTTTCCCTGACTTTATGGTATAAATAGCATTGATCAATTCCTTGTGAGAGTCT
The DNA here is from genome assembly GCA_049115815.1 of Cyclobacteriaceae bacterium. GTDB lineage: Bacteria > Bacteroidota > Bacteroidia > Cytophagales > Cyclobacteriaceae > Marinoscillum. The sequence continues at coordinate 223,688 of JAGDZO010000004.1, forward strand.
TTCTTGATCAAATAGCCTTGGATTCCTTCTTTTAAAATTTCCTTTACAAGATGTGCTTCATCATGCATACTCAGCACCAATATTTTGATGTCCGGATATTTCCGTTTGACTTTTCTAACCAAGCTCAGGCCATCGTCATCAGGTAGGTTATAATCTGTGATCAAGAGATCAACCTTCATCTGACTCAATTGATCCATGGTATCACCTACAGATCCTGCACTCCCAACTACCTCTAAGTCATCTTCAGACTCTATGATTTTCATAAGCCCGCCAACCAATACGGCGTGATCATCAGTTAAAAACAATTTCATGGTCAAGGGAACAGTTTTTTTCCTGATGAAAGATAGCAAATTCATGATTGAGCTGGGGTTATTTGGGCTATAAGCTTTATTTCAAGCAGTCAAAATTATCGCCCAAGCGCATCCCTTCATATACCATTATGCGGGTATTTGGACTCCCCACAGATGCTCATTAATCGGATCTAGGGTTTAACTCAAAGTCAACCGGCTGTCTAACTGAAAGGGGTCAACAATTTCTATGATTTTGGTACTTGCATGATTTGGATGCGCGGGATTGAGAAGGATATTGTGTTCTTCGCTAGAGATCGCAGAAGGGACTTTTAATGCGTAGGGTTTTTCATTGTTGAGTATAGAGGCACCCAAAAGCTGAGTCGATCTGGGCAGATAGCTTTTTTCGTTCCAATCTTGAGGCAGTTCGCTCCGGTCTATTTCTTGCAATGACTTAGCGTCAAACCGAATTTTCACCAGGCATACCTGTTGAGAATGAAGAATATGGAAATTGTGAACCAGGTATTCAAGATAAGCAAGTGAAATATGCTCAGCCGTATATACCAAATTCATACCTACAGGATTCCATCGCCCGCCGTAGAGTCCAGCCCCGATCCCTGACAAGTCATGTGCGTATTTTCGGGTGGTAATCCGATAAACTTCCATTAGGCAAGTACGCCGTGCTGCATCCGACCAATCTCACTCAGTAATCGGCGAACTCCAAAGCTATTGGTGAGTAGGTTTTTAGGCTTAATGTTGCCTAGGGCGATATTTTGGGCGTTCATCCAATCATGAAAACCATCACCAAATGCTTCGATTCCTGTGCGATATACCTCTTCAATCTCCAATATTTTCTCTGTGACCGAAGGGTTGAATGTGACTTTGCGTTTGTAAGTATCTATAGAAATGGGGATTATCTCCATGAGGTCACCAACACTCATTTTGGTAAGTGTGAGAATGCGTTTGATATAATCTTTGGAAATATCTTTTCCTGCCAATTGCCAAAAATCTGTCTGACCATAGGCTACTGCGGGCTCCATGAGTGTATTAGTATCTTTCATCTCCTTGACCATCTATCGAAGAGTGTAAAAATACACAAATATAATCGTAACATTACACATTAATTTCATTTTTCTCACTCTCCTCAGCCGCTTTCACTGCGGCATTGACAATCAAGGTGTTCCCCTTTATCCCCATGGTGCTATCCAGTTCCAATTCTCCCTTGATGAGATTGGCACGGGCATGCATATTGCGCCAGCCATTTCCTTTACCAGACTTGAGCAGGCTGATGTCAAAGCCTGAACCATTATCTTCCACCATCAACGTAATTTCATCTGAGTCTTTGGTGATTTGGATATTGATTTTATCTGCGTCAGAGTATTTGATCACATTATTGACCCACTCTTGAGTAATTCTGTAGAGGGAGATTTCTTGCACATCTGTTAGGCGCTCTTCAAGTCCGAAAAAGTCTGTTTGAACCATGACTTGACCAGAGACATTGATTCTGCTTGCTAGTTCATTGAGTGCAGATGTGATTCCATTCTTTATCAATGTCTGAGGCATCAGGTTGAAGCAAATCCCTTTGAGTTCTTGATACATTTCTTCCAGCACTTTGGCAGACTCTTCAAAGACTTTTTCTCTGGATTCAGGGTCGGATTCTAGTGATTTGAGATTCAAGTTTAGAATAGATATTAGCTGACCAAAACCATCATGAAGATCCTTGGCAAAGCGCGATCGTTCTTTTTCCTGCGAGGAGATAGATGCTTCTATTTGGGATTCTCGCAGTTCTATTTCCATTTCTTGCCGAATCATTGCTTGCTTGCGGCGAGATCTACTCCTGAGGAGCACCAATAATGCACCCAACAAGATAATGACCACTATCAAGCCGGCAATCAAAGCAATATTGAATCTATTTCGAGTTTGCTGCGATGCTATTTCGGCTTGTTGCAACGCGATCTGCTGTTCTTTCTTTTCGGTTTCATATGCTGTTTGCAGTTCATAGATCTGTTTAGTCTTATTGGCTTGAAAAAGCTCCTCCGTAAGATTTTCATATCTCCGTACTGCAGCATAAGCTTCGCCAAACTTTCCACGCTGAGCGTAGCTTTCCGCCAGCGTATTGAGAGCATCTTTGAGCATCTCTTTTGCTTCTATTTCTTCACCTTTTTCAACGGCACGGAGTAAGTATTCTTCGGCAAGTTTCGGCTTGGAAGTTTTCAAGAAATAGCTTCCGATGTTTTTGTAGGAATAGGCTAATTCATATTGATTATTATGTTGACGATGACCTGCAATGGCTTTCAGATAAAGGTCCTCTGCTCGAGAATCTCCAAGACTATCAAATGCCAAAGCAGCATTTCCTTGGGTGTATGGGATATACCGAGTGTAGCCTAATTCGCGATATAGGTTCTCAGCCTTTTGTGAGTAATTGATCGCTTTATCAAAATCTTTCAATTGAAGATAAACTGAACCTATGTTGCCAGTAGTCACGGCAATACCAAATTGATTATCTAGAAGAACATAAAGGTTTAATGCTTTCTCATAATACTCCAATACTTTCTCATAGTCCTTTTGCTTTTTATAAACGATACCAATATTACTTATGAGCATAGCCGATACAGAAGGGTCGTTGATTCCTTCGGCAATTTTTAGCCCATCAAAGTAATAGGTAAGCGCTTTCTCATATTCTCCTTTTTCATCTGCACATATCCCAAGGTTATTAAGGGTTTTTGCGACGTTCACAGAATCCTTTTCTAGTGTTCTATAGGACAATGATTTGGTTAAATAGAGAATAGCCGTATCATAGTTGCTCACAGTCTGATATGCATTCCCCAAACTGTTATAAGATGCGGCGATCAGTCCCGGATCTTTTGTTTCCCTTGCAACATTCAAAGATTGGTTTGCAAGCAGTATAGCTGAATCCGGATTAGTACTCTTGTAATACCAGCTAAGCTCGTTTAAAGATTGAGATAGAGACACTCCTTTCTGAGTAGCGATTACTTGTTTGAGGCTGTCCATTTCTCTTTTCTGAGCAGTGAGTGATTGTATACTCAAGAGCAAAAGAGGGAGTAGAAAACGATACATGATATTATAATAAAATGTCTAAATAGAGGAATTTAGTAAACTTTCTTGGCCAGAAAGAATAAGCTACAACAAATCAGCTCACCACAAGTGCTGGAGTAATGCGTTTTTAATAACTACCCAGCGGTAGCTAATTCAATTTCTATAATCACAGGAGCGTTTACGATTAGGGTATTGCCTTTCATTCCCACAGTGGTATCAAGCTCCAGTTCTCCTTTGATAAGATTAGCTCTGGAATTCATGTTTCGCCAGCCATTTCCTTTGCCAGACTTGAGCATGTTGATATCAAACCCAGAACCATTGTCTTCTATCAGCAAAGTGATTTCTTCTGCGTCTTTTGTAATCTGGATACTTACTTTATCAGCATCTGAGTATTTCAAAATGTTATTGACCCATTCTTGGGAGATTCTATAAAGTGAGATTTCCTGCACATCTGTCAAGCGTTTTTCTAATCCAAAAAAATCCGTTTCGACCAATACCTTATCAGACACATTAATCCTGCTCGCAAACTCATTAAGAGCAGAAGTGATACCGTTTTTGATCAATGTCTGTGGCATCAGATTGAAGCAAATTCCTTTGAGCTCCTGGTACATCTCTTCCAGTACTTTAGCAGATTCTTGAAATACCGATTCCCTAGATTCAGGATCGTTCTCCAGGGCTTTGAGGTTCAGGTTAAGAATTGAGATCATTTGGCCAAACCCATCATGAAGATCTTTGGCAAAACGTGAACGTTCTTTTTCCTGAGAGGAAATAGATGCTTCTAATTGTGATTCTCTCATCTCAATTTCCAACTCTTGTCGGATCATGGCTTGCTTACGGCGCGACCTACTTCTGACCAGCAACAATAATGCTCCCAACAATAAAATGATCAGAACCAACCCAACGATCACAGCAATATTGAGTCTATTCTGAGCTTGCTGCTCAGAGATCTCTGCTTGCTGCAAGGCTATTTGTTGCTCTTTCTTTTCGCTTTCGTACTGGGTTTCTAGTTCCGCTACAGCCTTGGACTTTTCTTCAGTTACAAGGCTATCACGATAGGCGTTGGATATAAGCAAATTGTCAAAAGCGCTTTGAAAGTCTTCCTTTGCCTGATACATGCCTGCTAAATTGAGGTAGGCATTCTCTAGATCTCTCTTACTGCCTATCTCTTTACTTATCATTATGCTGCTGTCCAAATACACCTTTGCCAGCGGGAAATCACCATTCTGCACCGCCACTTCGGCAATATTGTTCATCACAGCAGGTATGCCCTGCATATCACCAATTCTCTTATCTACTTGAAGTGATTTTTCAAAATAGAAAATGGCACTGTCCAGATCATCCAGATAATATTTGATTGCGCCAAGATTATTTAGGCCAGCACTGATACCTTTCAAATTTTCGCGATCCACTTCAATCAAATATCCTTTTCGAAAAAACAATTCTGAGCTGTCGAGCTTGCCAGTATTTGCATACACAATGGCGATGTTGTTAACCACATTGGCCTCACTATCTTGATCGCCCAATTCCAGAGCTACATCCATAGCTTGCAAATAGTGCTTCAAGGCATTTGGAAAATCTTGCATTTTCATATTCACCACGCCGAGACTATTGAGAACTATGCCTACTTCCCTTTTTTGTCCGAGAGAATCAAACAGTCTTAGGGCCCTGAGATTGTGGTCAATAGATTTCTCATATTCTCCTAAATAGCGATAACAAACGGCTTTGTTTTGAAGCGCTCCAGCAAGAATCGACGGACCTTTGCCAGTTTTGGCACTATCCGAAAACAAAAGTCCTTTTTCGAAATCTCCGAGGTTCCGGTATGCAATTCCGGTAATAAGAAAATAAATGGATCTGATAGAATCGGAGTGATCTCCGCTGATCAGTTCTTCTTCTATTAAACGAACTACAGAATCTGGATTGGAGAAGGACTCAGTTTTGAGTTGATCCAAATCGTGCTGTGCTGTCAAAAAATGGGTAAACACAAGCAATAACGCCAATGAGGTAATGACTTTCATAACTAAATAGGTAAGAGTGGATTTACCTTAAAGTTAAAAAAAGTGAGAACGCGGTGATATCAAATTTCCATTAAACAACTTTATTATCGAGGACCATCCGCTGTGGAAATCTGCTTCGATGTAGTCTTAGCATTGCTCGAATCAATCAATGGTGTAGGCTCTTCGCTTTCACAAGAGACTAAGGCTAAAGCAAGTAGGATTAGGAAACACGTGAGATTTTTCATGATTTAAAATTTAGAATTGTCTTTTCTATAATATCACAGCATTCGTGCAACTGATCTTCAGTCATCACAAGAGGAGGAGCGAACCTGATAATATTACCATGAGTTGGCTTAGCAAGTAGTCCATTATCCTTCAATGCAACACATATATTCCAGGCTGTAGAGCTGCTTGGGTCATCATTGATAATCACAGCATTCAGAAGACCTTTTCCTCTCACTAATGATACCTTATCTGACTTATCAACCAACTTCTGCATTCGCTCTCGGAAAATACCCCCCAGTCTTCGCGCATTCTGCGTCAATTTTTCATCTCTTATTACTTCCAATGCCGCTATGGCCACATTGGCTCCCAGTGGATTTCCTCCAAAAGTTGAACCGTGAGTGCCTGGGGTGATGACATCCATGATGTTATCATTAGCCAACACAGCCGATACAGGATATACTCCTCCAGAGATGGCTTTACCCAAAATCAACACATCTGGTTGGGTATAGGTTTCTTGCTTTTCGCAATGCCCCTCACAGCTACAATTTCCACAGACCGCTAACAGACCACCAGTTCTACCTATACCAGTCTGAATCTCATCGGCCATAAACAAGGCATTATTTACTTTGCAAAGTCTCGCTACTTCTGCCGCGAAAGTTTCGTCTGGTACATTCACTCCGGCTTCTCCTTGGATTGGCTCCATCAATACCGCAACAATGTTAGGATTCTGAGAAAAGGCTTTTTCTAGTGCAGCAGGATCATTGTAATCTATTTTGATAAACCCATCAGTATATGGACCGAAGTTCTTTCTAGCATCTGGATCAGAGGAGAATGAAATGATAGTAGTGGTTCTGCCGTGAAAATTCTGATCAAACACAACAATCTGGCCTTGATTCTCAGCGATCCCTTTTTTCTCATAACCCCATTTTCGAGCTATTTTCAGTGCTGTTTCCACGGCCTCTGCTCCGGTGTTCATTGGCAAGACTTTGTCAAAACCGAAATATTCCGTGATGTATTGCTCATATGGACCAAGCACATCGTTGAAAAATGCCCGAGATGTCAGCGTGAGCGTTTCTGCCTGTTCTTTTAAGGCACCGACTATTCTAGGATGACAATGACCTTGATTGACCGCAGAGTAAGAGGATAAAAAATCGTAATACTTCTTCCCTTCTACATCCCACACATACACACCGTCACCCTTGGCTAGCACCACTGGTAGTGGATGATAATTGTGTGCTCCATGATTGTTTTCGAGATCAATAAGTTCTTGGCTGGTCATTTTGGTGTTGATGTTCATGGGGTATTGGGGTTAAGTATCAATGTTGTTTAAACAATGGGGGCTTTTATAAGTTTCCAAAAGTAATCGTTGAGAAGGAGATGGCACAAGGAAAAAATACGAAAGAAGAAAAACAAGATTTTTACTTTACCAAAGAGGGGTTCAAAGTATTCACGGAGAAGTATCACCTTGATCGAGGCTATTGTTGTAAAAGTGGCTGCAGACATTGTCCTTATGGCTTTCACACCAACATTTTCACCAAAAAGAAGTCGCTCAACAAGTAACAAGATCAATATATCACAACGCGGAACAGAATAGTCCAAAAGAAATTAATGCAGGGTTTGCTTATTAAATCTTAATGGCGATATTTGCACTCCGTTTTTAAAACCGGTGAATTATGTCAAAAGTTTGCGAAATATCAGGTAAGAGACCTAGAGTGGGAAACAATGTTTCACACGCTAATAACAAAACCAAAAGAAGATTTAATCCAAATCTTCAGAAGAAGAGATTCTACATTCCTGAAGAGGACAAGTGGATCACTATCAATGTGTGTACTTCCGTGTTGAGGACAATCAACAAAAACGGGGTTTACGCTGAGATCAAAAAAGCTCGAGCTAAAGGAACTACTTCTCTGTAAGTAATCTTCCGTTTATATAAAATATTCAAAGCCCTGCCATCTGGTTGGGCTTTATTTATTTAATCACAACTAGATTCGCTGAAAAGGTTGGTTCATGATCAATAAAGTACTTTTTGCCGGATTCATTCTAATTGCTCTTGGGGCATCTTCACAAAGCTTTACCCGTCAAGATTCTCTTAGAGGGACAATAGGAGAACATAGGTCTTGGTGGGATCTGCTTCATTATAATTTATCGGTGGCCATAGACACGGGGAACCAAAGCATCACCGGAAGCAATGTGATCTCCTACAAGGTGCTTGCAAATAAGGATGTAATGCAGATTGATTTGCAGTCACCCTTGCAAATAATCAAGGTAGAGCAAGATGGCGAGGAAATTCAATTCACTTCGGAAGGCAACGCACATTTTGTTCAGCTAATAAAAGACCAACCTTTAGGGTCTGTTCAAAAGTTAAAAGTATCATATCAGGGCCTACCCACAGTAGCCAGAAGGCCTCCCTGGTCAGGAGGATTTAGTTGGGAAAGAGACCAAAATGGCAATCCATTCATTGCTACATCCAATCAAGGTATAGGGGCAAGCATATGGTGGCCATGCAAAGACCACCCTGCGGATGAGCCGGATCAGGGAGTGGTGATGAGTTTCACCGTACCTGAGAATCTTGTGGCAGTAGGAAATGGCAGATTGACCAAGGTTAAAAAGGGTAAAAGAACTAAGACTTATACATGGGAAGTTACTAATCCCATCAACGCTTACGGTGTTAATCTCAATGCAGCAGATTATGCAAAATTCGAAGAAATCTTCGAAGGAGAAAATGGTCCTTTGGATATGACGTACTATGTGCTGTCTTATAACCTCGAGAAGGCCAAAAAGCATTTCAAGGAGGTTACCAGAACATTAGAGGCATTTGAGTATTGGTTTGGACCTTACCCATTTTATGAGGATGGGTACAAACTTGTGGAAACACCATACTTGGGTATGGAGCACCAAAGTTCGGTGACTTATGGAAATGGTTATGAAATGGGATACCGCGGCAGAGATCTTAGTCTCTCCGGTTGGGGGTTGAAATGGGACTATATCATCATTCATGAGACTGCCCATGAGTGGTTTGCCAACAACATCACCTGCCAGGATGTAGCAGATCTTTGGATTCATGAGAGTTTTACTTGCTACTCTGAAGGACTATTTACGGAATACCACTACGGCAAAGACGCTGGAGCGGAATACATACGTGGTTTGCGACATGGTATATCCAATTCTGGGCCGATCATAGGAGCCTATGGTGTCAACAAACGAGGAGAAGATATCTATGGAAAAGGAGCCAATATACTCCATACCTTGAGGCAACTAATTGATGATGATGAAAAATGGCGTGGAATTCTTAGGGGGTTGAATGAAACTTTCTATCATCAGACCACCAACACACAGGAGGTTGAAAAATATATTGCAGAGCAAAGCGGTCTGGATTTGACAAAGTTCTTCGATCAATACCTGAGAACAAGTGATGTGCCTGTGTTAGAGTATTCTGTCTATCAAGGGAAGTTGATGCATCGATGGACAAACTGCATTGAAGGATTTGATATGCCAATCCCTGTAGCGATAGGAGATAAAACAACCATACTTTATCCTCAAACTCGCTGGAACTACAACAACCTGAAGGTAGAAGTACCAGAAGGCGAACTGATTATGGTTGATCCTAATTATTACGTTTATTCGACTTTGATTACGGGCAAGTAACAACAGACGAGTTCCTAATATTGTGAAGATTAATAATAAATACCCCAAGATCTCGATGCTCAGAGATCTTGGGGTAGTTGGTTTCTTTTTGTAAGCTGAATAGCCTAAGTTTTTCCTACTACTTAGTATAGCTTATAAAGTGCTCATTTGCAGCAATTGACAGACTATTCATTGCTGCGGATACGCCCTTTTTGTATTTTTCAACATCACCTGTAGCAACCTGTATTTTAGATGTGTTGACATCATTGGAATAAACCCGTGTTACATGACCAAGATTATATGAGGTATTGGTCTGTGCAGCGGAGGAAGCTTTAAACTTTTCCTCCTGGAATACACCTCCAACAGTCACTGGGTCTGTCATGACCGCTTTCACCACCGATAATACCGCCGGATCAGTATACACTATCAAACTCTTTGGTGAAATCCTAAGGTTTGGACTCGCTACTACTTTCGACACTCCGCCAACTGCCTTGGTGGCTAACTTGCTAGCGCCTGACTCGCTATCTTCCATAAAAGGAACGATCAGGTTTACATCAATCACCACTGCATCGATACCTCCCATTTTCCCGGATAGCTGTGATTTGTTTTTGCTGTTCAAATAGAACTTGGCACGAGAAGGCATGGTGGTGATATACCCATCTTTTATATCGTAGTTAGCAGTCCCTCCGCTCACCAGACTAAAGTTTTTCTTAAATGCCTTATGACCTGAGATACTCTCAGGAGAGATGGTTTCATATCCCAGTGAATTCAGATGAGCTACATAATTGTCATAAAAATCATCAGTTAAACGCTGAAAGTCAGACTCATCCATACCTTCAAAAGCCACAGTTAGCTCCGCTGAGGTTTTTCCTGTATTCATACCCGCTCGAGTTGCTTCCCAATCAGTATAAAGAATTTGATAGTTGACACTGAAAGAATTGATAAAAACCTTTTTGGGAGCTTTTTTCATTTTCTTCTCAAGTGAGTTCCCAGCTGATCGACCTGTCTTAAATTCGCTGATCTGACCAACTTCCTGCGCGTAGGCATTAATTGCTCCCATAGAGAGCATTACCAGAAGTAGTTTAAAAAATTTCATTGCTTCGAATTTTGGTTCATTCAAAGCTCATAAACAATCTAGAGACACTATATCCGTGGCTTGTGGTATTTTTTAATGTGGATTTCTGGTAGGTCTTGACAGCCAAAAAAGGTATCATTTTCTACTAGCACAGCGCGAGAGAGTACTTATTGGTTTTCGTCTTCTTCGTCTAGTTCCTCATCTTCCAACTGATCATCTGATACATCAAAAGACATGGTCGGGGTGTTCGCCTCTTCCTGTGAAAGGTCGTAAAGCTTGGACTTATAAAGCATCACTTCTTCCTCAGCTTTTCTCAGCTTGCGGCGAAGATCCATCAGCTGAAAGTTTTCAATTACCCACTCTATGCTCATCAAAGATCCTAGAAATAAGAAAGTCCCCATGAGGTAATAAGGGATGAATTTAAGGCTCCAAAGATTGGAACCTGATTGAGAGAATAAGTTTGAGTAAAACTTCTCTTTGTAAGCTTCCATATTCAGCAGTATCTCCAATCCGAAGATTAACACGAGCAATACTGCTACGATGTAAATGGGGTAAAAAATGAGCTTAAATTTTTTCATTTGATTAATTGAATCTTGGGCGAAAAGTTAGGCAAATAATTTCTCTCTTTTTACTGACTTTGGATGAACCGGTTAAAAAGCTTGTAATTCGACTAACTGCTGATATAAGTCGGATTCCTTCATCAACTTTTCATGTACACCTCTACCAACATTCTTGCCATTTTCTATCAGTATTATTTCGTCAGCTTCTCTAATTGTTCCCATTTGATGGCTGATAATCAATACGGTTCTGTTTTGGATAACTTCTAGAAGTGCTTGCCTCACTGCCTCTTCAGACTTAGCATCCAAAGAAGAAGTAGCCTCATCTAAGATCAGTATAGGAGGATCTTCCAATATAGCTCGGGCAATGGTGATTCGCTGCTTTTCTCCACCTGATAATTTATCTCCACCATCCCCAATCACTGTGTCATAACCATGCGAAAGCTTCAAGATGAAGTCATGGGCGTGGGCCTTTTTTGCTGCATTTTCGATGGCTTTAGGCGTGGTGTTTTGTCTTCCAAATGAAATGTTGTTAGCAATTGTGTCATTGAATAATACTGGTTGTTGGGATACATACCCAACCATAGATAGCCACTGCTCCCTGGAAAGATGATTTAGATTCGTATCATCGATGAAAATCCCTCCAGACTTGACCCTTCGAAATCCACATAGCAAATCCACGAGGGTTGATTTCCCGCTTCCAGAAGGACCAGCCAAAGCGATAATTTTCCCTTTTGGAATTTCGAATGAAACATTATCGATTACAAGGTCATCATCATAGGCAAAGCACACTGACTCAAACCTGACACCCTTATTCAGGGTGGGTTTCGATATCTCAGTTTCACTTTCCTGATTTTCGGCACTTTGATCCAAGATTTGAAATACTCGCTCACTAGCAGCCAAACCACGAGACATCTGAGAAACCGCCACAGATATTGCCTTAGTTGGGATCAGCACCTGTGAGAAAATGATCAAAAACCCAATAAACTGTGCAGGACCAAGGTTCGCTTCAGGATTCAGTACCATCATGCCACCAAGTATCAGCAAGAGGCACAATACAGCTGTACCCATCACCTCAGAAATGGGAGAGGCTAAATTCGATTTTTTCGCTATCTCAAATACCCCTTGAGCGTAGCCTTCGAGAGCCTTGCCGAACCTCTTTTTCATCTGGTTTTCAGCAGAGAATGCTTTGATGATTCGGCTTCCGCCAATGGTTTCGTCCATGATGGAAGTAATAGCACCCATAGATTTTTGAGACTGCCTAGACCATTTTTTGATTCGCCTCGCTACCAATGACACGATAAAACCTGTGATGGGCGCTAGTGCCAATGTATAAAGTGTTAGCTCTATCGAAATGCTAAATAGAACTACGAAGTAGCCAATTATCAATAATGGATCTTTGATTATGGCTTTCATGGCGTTGATCACGGTTTGCTCTACCTCCTGAACATCACTGGTGACTCGAGATATCAAATCTCCTTTTTGCTGTGATGACAAATAGCTCGCACTTGCCATGAGAATCCCCCGATATGCGGCGCTGCGAAGATTATAGATCATGTTTACTCTTACTCGAGCAAGTAGCACTTGAGAGGCATACCTAAACAGATTGGCCAAAAGCACAGCTAAGATCATCAATCCACAGATTACATAAAGTGCCTTTAAGGGACCCTCACCAATTATGATCTCATTGAAATGATGGTAGAAAAACTCCTTGCAGTATTCCAGACTTATGGATGGCTCGGGCAGATTAATCTGTTCAAGTTCGGATTGTTCGAAGAGAAGCTGAAGGAGAGGTATCAGCGCAGCTAGGTTTATCACACCAAATATGGTGGCGCCAAGGGTAAGTAGGAGATAAAGCACGGCTTTGATCCCTATTGGTCTCGCAAAACCTAAAATACGCAGAAAGTTTTGCATCAGAATAAATAGCTCCTATATGGGAAATTCCACCTGTAAGTCATCCCGAAAATGTTGGTTTGGATATCCGAATTGCTATCGTTTTCAGCCCGATGAGTAAAGTTTACATCAATCACCATGTTGTGCATCACTGCATAAGAAGCCCTGACCTGAATCATCAGCAGATCTGTAGTAACCCCTTGAAACATATCGTTTCCATAATCCCCAGGTCTGTTGCTTGGTAGATAAGTTTCTAAGATATCCCTTCCATAACTCAACCCATTGGTGTCATTGCCATATTTGGCCAATAGCACATCCGAAAAGATGGTCAGTTTAGGTAATGGCTGATAATTAGCCGCTAGGAGAACCTCTCTGAAATTGGCTCCAAGCGGATGAGCCAGTGCTTGGTTGTAGTGACTATAGGATGAAAAATTGGTCTCATGTCCGTAAACATAGGGTCGCACTTTGTTGAGCTCGGCCTGTACGTTTAGGCTAGAAATGCCCAAGGCGTCAAAATACTTAGCTCCTACCTGAAAGCCCTGCTTATTGCCCCACCAGCCACTATTGCTAAAGACCTCACCTACGATCAATTCATCAATCACGAGCTGCCCGTAGAGAGACACCCTATTCCAAAGGTTCCATTTCGCATCTAAACCTAGCAAAACATTATCTGAACTACCATCCTGCTGCTCTAACGCCCTATAAAACATGAGAGGATTGAAATAGCCAATTTTGGTTTGGCCCGTGGAGTCACCGTAAATCACCGATTCGAAGAGACCAATTGTTAAGTTTTTTGAAGCCTGAATGCTTAGATGATGGGTAGCTAGCTGTTTTTTGGTGAACGCCCCTGTCCCTCTCAATCCGAAAGTCCCACCTTGGGTTTCCCCAATGAGTTGGGCAAATATGTTGGTGTATTGAATCTTCCAAACGCGGGTGTTCAATCTCAGATATGGATAATTGTTTCCAAAGTCCGATAGAATGAGAGAGCGCCTACCGTCTCCAATGAAATGCTTTCCATATCCAAACTGAGCTCCGATATGGTCCGTAACATTAACATCTATATAAGCCTGCGCTCGCAAAAAATCGACACCTGTGTTTTGATACTGCTTCCAGAAACCTTCATAAGGCACGCCAAGCGTAGAGTCTGTGACTGCTTGCACATATCCGGCATATCTTGCCTGATTCTCTGTGAGCATGGTGTAAAAACTCACCTTATTATCTATTGTCCCACGTATTTCCAGACCTCTATAATTTTCGAATAATAGATCCCGCCCTTCTTCTCGCGCCGCTCCAAGCACAACTATGGGATTCACATGCAAATCAAAATCTTCACTAGAGACACTAAATAGATCCGCAGGGTTCTTAAAAAACCTCCCAAATAATGGCTTGGCTTTTAAGGGTAGGCTGTCTTGATAATCAGAAGTTTCAAGGCGAATGAAATCAATCTCAGCGGTTATTTTTGAGCTTTTTTGGTTGATTGTAGAAGTTAAACCGTCAGCAAAATATCTACGTGAGATGGGCTTCACCGTAGTGAAAAGGGCTGCTTCTCCCTGAGCATCCCATCGATCGAATATCTGATAGGCGGGGCTATTGAGAGGAATGTCCGTGCTCTGTGCACCCAACTGACTGATGATCAGGAAAAAAAATAAAGAAAATAGGTATCTCACTTTGTAAAAATATTAAAAAAGGTGCTTTTGTTAATCGTGGAAATTAATCTATCTTTGCAATCCTTTTTAAGAAAAGCATCAAAGAAATTATGAAAAAAGACATACATCCAGAATACAAAGAGGTAGTCTTTCTTGACACAACGAGTGATTTCAAGTTCATGACTAGGTCTACTATGACTAGTGATGAGACTATCAAGTGGGAAGATGGCAATGAATATCCATTGGTGAAAATTGAAGTTAGTTCTGCTTCTCACCCATTCTACACTGGTAAGAAAATATTCCTCGATACAGCTGGTAGAGTTGAGAAATTCAACAAAAAATACAAAAAGAGTAAGTAAGACTTTCTTTTTAGAAAATACATCAAAGTCTTCAGGATATTCCCTGAAGACTTTTTTTATTTTTACCCCATGGACATCCACTTCGTAGAGCAATCAAAAGCGCATCTTCAGTTATTTCCGCTTACCTACACCCGCCCGATTGCTGACTTACGAGTTGGTATACTCACCATTTCTGAAAAGTGGAAAATGCACCTTGGTCTTGATGATATCAGCTATCATACAGAGAACTATCTTCAGAAAAAGTACAAATCGTTTCCTTCCAGTTCTGATTCTCTTTGGCTGCTCAATGGCGCTTTACCAACAGGTCATTTGGCTAAAGCCGTTAAGGAGCTCCAGAATGGTCAAGCTCTCGCCGCAGAAGGTGAGATTATCGCTGCGAGGGGAGACCAAAACCCGATTGAAAATCCTAACAGCTACAACCTTACTGCTTATAACGAGGAGCTTAGTCGAATCATTTATACCTGGGATATTTTTAGGCTCAATGGACAAGAAATAAGAAATGATTTTGAAACGCTGACTTTAGGTAGAGAAAGTCAGCCGATCGATGACCCGCATACGATTACTTACGGAACTGATATTTTCTTGGAGGAGGGTGCCACAGTTAAGGCGGCCATCCTCAATGCGGAAAATGGGCCTATTTATATTGGCAAAAATGCTTCTGTAGAAGAAGGCGCTATAATCCGTGGGCCTTTCGCCATGGGCTCCAATAGTCGGGTTAAAATGGGTGCTAAGATAAGAGAAGAAACATCAGCAGGGCCCAATTGCAGCATGGGGGGAGAAATTTCTAATGTTTTGTTTTGGGGGCATAGCAATAAAGGGCACGATGGTTTCTTAGGCAATGCTGTGATAGGTGAATGGTGCAACATAGGAGCAGACACCAATAATTCGAACCTTAAGAATAATTATGATCCTGTCAGAATGTGGGATTATGCTGCTTCCAAATTCGCCCACACAGGCCTCCAATTCTGTGGTTTGGTCATGGGCGATCATAGCAAAGTAGGCATCAATACCATGTTTAATACAGGGACTACCGTGGGTGTGGCTGCCAACATTTTTGGTGAAGGATTTCCGAGAAATATTATTCCATCTTTTGCGTGGGGCGGGGCGAGTGGATTTGTCACACATCATCCCCGCAAAGCATTTATCACTGCAGATATTGTGATGAAACGCAGAAATTTAGTTCTTACAGAAGAAGATAAAGATATCCTAAATCATATCTTTGAATCATCTGCGCAGTATCGTGTGTGGGAAAGCAAATAAGTTTTTATGCAGTTCGCTGATATACCTGGATTAGATCACCTCAAGTCTTCTTTGATTGCTTCCTATCGCAACAATCACATCGCGCATGCTCAATTATTTAACGGTGCAGAAGGAGGTGGAGGTCTCCCATTAGCGTTAGCCTTTTCTACTTATTTGCTCTGTGAGAATAAAGGTGAACAGGATGCTTGCGGCGAATGTGCAAACTGTCAAAAAACAGGTCGATTTGTTCACCCTGATGTTCATTTCATCTTTCCGAAACCATCGGCATCCAAAGCCACAGATTATGACAAGATCAATGCGGAAACGCTCAAGAAATGGAGAGTATTCGCTGCTGAGCAGCCATATGCTAATCTGGATGATTGGGCGAGATACAATGGATACGAAAACAAGAATTTACTGATCTCAAAAGAAGACAGTCGCAATATCATCAAGACCGTGAGCATGAAATCTTTTGAAGGTGACTTCAAAATATTGATCATCTGGTATCCGGAAATGATGAATCCTGCAAGTGCCAATGGTATTCTAAAGGTGCTGGAAGAGCCCCCAACTCAGACAATCTATCTGTTGGTGAGCTATGCATACGATAATCTGCTAGGGACGATCAAATCCCGGACACAGATGTTTAATGTAGCGCCTTTCAAAGACGAAAGTGTAGAACAGCTCTTGGTCAATCAGAAGCAATTGGATCCGGAAACAGCCAGAAAAGTGGCTCGTATGTCTGGCGGAAGCATGGGAAAGGCCATCCATGAATTGGAAAACGCAGATAATCTGGCTTACGAATCATTCAGAAACTGGATGCAGCTATGCCTGAAGGGTGACTTCACGGCCATAGTAAAAGCCACAGATGAGTTCGCAAGCTCTTCCAAACCAAAGCAACGCAATCAGATCGAATTCTCTATTACCCTGATACGTGATGCTATCTTGTCTCAGGTTGGAGATAATGGACTGACTCAGCGCGAAGGGGCCGAGGGAGAGTTTATCACCAAATTTGGAGGGTTTGCCTCGCTCAACACCCTCGAAAAGATTTATCAATTGATGGGACAGGCGATCGGGCATCTCAATAGAAATGCCAGTGCTAAGATTACTTTCCTGAACCTTTCGCTGCAGTGCAGCAAACTCCTGCGCTCCCAATGAAAGCACGATACACTATTGGTCGGAAAGATAAAGTGGATTTACCCGAATTGGGAGTTGAAAATGTGAATGCCAAGATCGATACAGGCGCCTATACTTCTTCTTTGCACTGCAAGAAGATTAAGGTAGAAAACGGAACCCTGCGCTGCTATATCCCTTTGAATCAAGGAGGGAAAACCAGCAAAATGTATTTTGAAACCAAACACTTTAGAACCAAGGCCGTCAAAAGTTCCAACGGCATCATTCAGGAGCGTTATGTGATCAAAACCAAAATCACGCTATTCAAAAAGACATATCTCGCCGAGTTTTCATTGACAGATCGGAGCAGCATGAAGAATCCTATCTTGATCGGGAGGAAGCTGTTGAAGGATAAATTCATAGTAGATGTATCAAGAAAAAACCTTTCCTTTGACGCCAAAACCAATCCATCATGAAACTAGCTATCCTTTCTCGAAAAGCTGAACTGTACTCCACAAGAAGGCTCGTAGAAGCTGCACAAGAAAGAGGGCATGAAGTCCATGTCATAGATCACCTGAAGTGTGATATAATGATAGAGCAGAATGCTCTGGCGATGTATTTTAAAGGAGAGAAACTGGAGGGCTTTGATGCGGTGATTCCGAGAATCGGTGCCTCTGTGACTTTCTACGGTACAGCCGTCCTTCGCCAATTTGAAATGATGGATGTCTTCAGTGCCAACACATCTATTGCGATTACGCGCTCACGTGACAAACTGAGAAGCATGCAAATGCTAGCTGGGGCGGGTCTTGGCCTACCCAAAACTGCTTTCACCAATTATTCGAAAGAAGAGAAACAGATTATCAAGAATCTGGGAGGCGCACCTTTGATCATCAAGCTCTTGGAAGGAACTCAAGGACTAGGCGTAGTGCTCGCAGAGACCATCAAAGCAGCACAGTCAGTAATAGAGGCTTTTCACGGTCTCAAAGCTCGAATTCTTGTTCAGGAATTTATCAAAGAAGCTAAGGCGTCTGATATTCGTGCGTTTGTAGTCAATGGCGAAGTAGTAGGAGCCATGAAGCGTACTGGTAAAGAAGGAGAATTCAGGTCTAACTTACATAGAGGTGGTTCGGCAGAATTGATCAAACTAAAAAGGTCAGAAAAGGCCGCAGCTATCAAGGCCGCTGATACGATGGGATTGAAGATGGCAGGAGTGGATATGCTACAATCTGACAGAGGGCCTTTGATTTTGGAAGTCAATAGTTCTCCTGGGCTGGAAGGAATAGAGAAAGCTACGGATCAAGACATTGCCGGTAAAATCATAGAGTTCGTAGAGCTCAACTATAGAAACAAAAGAGGACGTAAGAAAAACGCGTAATGGAGACTGTTCGGATTGGAACGCGAAAAAGCAAACTCGCGCTTTGGCAAGCGAATCACGTAGCTGACCAGCTACAGTCAGCGGGTTTTCAGACGGAGTTGGTACTGAAAGAAACAAAGGGAGATAAGGTGCTTGATGTCTCGATAGCCAAAATCGGAAGTAAAGGAGTATTTACGGAAGAACTGGAAGAACAATTGGCCAACGGCCAGGTGGACATAGCGGTGCACAGCGCCAAGGATATGCAGTCCAGACTTCCTGATGGTTTTGAGATTATCGCATTCGGAGAACGTGAAAAGGTCAATGACGTGATAATTTCCGACAAGGAAATCAACCTTGATAACCCTCAACTGGTACTTGGAACTTCCTCCACACGAAGAGTGGCTTTACTCAGGCACTTTTATCCGCATATCAAGACAGTGGAGATTAGGGGAAACCTACAGACGAGAATAGAGCGTATGCGCTCAGGTCTTTGCGATGGTCTCGTGTTGGCTTATGCGGGAGTTCACCGCATGGAGTATGACTCCATGATCAAAGTAGAGTTGGATCTAGAGAAATTTATCCCTGCTGTGGGACAAGGCAGCGTGGCTATAGAATCACACCGACTACTCGACCCTGATAAGAAAGCCGCCATACGACAATGCCTTAATCATGCCGATACGGAAGAAAGATTGCTTGCCGAAAGGGCCTTTTTGGCAGAATTGGAAGGAGGATGTAGCATCCCTGTATTTGGCTTTGCCCAAAAGTCTGGAGATGAACTGAATATGGTAGCCGGAATAGTGAGCCTTGATGGATCGCACAGGATAGTGAAAGAAAAATCTGGTAACAACCCCGCTCAATTGGGAGCCGAATTGGCCACAGAAATCTTATCAGCAGGTGGAGACAAAATTCTCGCCGAAATAAGAAAACAACTCTGATTCAAATAACTTTGAACCAAAACTATTTCTCGATATGAAAAAGTCATTAGCATTCATTCTGGTATTGATCACATTGGCGTCATGTGACAAAAACAAGGACTATTTGATTACCATTCACACGGAGTATGGTGACATGAAGGCTATCCTATATGATGAAACACCTCTGCACAAAAAGAATTTTTTGGAATTGGCGAAAGCCGGAAAATACGACAGTACCACCTGGCATAGAGTGATCAAGGACTTCATGATCCAAGGTGGCGATGTGCAGACCAAAGAAGGAACTACAGAAACTGAAGCTGACCGAATACCGGCAGAGATCGTAGAAGGTTTTTTTCACACCAAGGGTTCAATAGCCGCTGCAAGACAAGGGGACAATGTGAATCCTAAGAAGATGTCTTCTAGTTCACAGTTTTATATAGTAGACGGGCGAAAGTTTACTGAGGAGGAGTTGACTACTGATCAGATGAAGTTGAATCAATCTATCAGTACCATGCTCAGAGATGATAAATATGATAGCCTGAGAGGGTTGTTCACGGATTTACAGCGTAAGCGTGATTTTCAGGGGATGAATGATTTGGCCCTGCAATGTAAAGATTACGTTTCGGACGAATTGGGGATAGACCTCAACAAGCCGGATGTAGATCCAGAAATGGTAGCAAGATATACAGTAGAAGAAGGCGCTCCCCACTTGGATAAGGAGTATACCGTATTTGGGCGTGTGGTTG
Source organism: Cyclobacteriaceae bacterium (assembly GCA_049115815.1). Taxonomy (GTDB): domain Bacteria; phylum Bacteroidota; class Bacteroidia; order Cytophagales; family Cyclobacteriaceae; genus Marinoscillum. The sequence continues at coordinate 243,768 of JAGDZO010000004.1, forward strand.
AAGGCTTGGATGTGATCGATAAAATAGCAGCAGTGAAAACTGCTCGAGGTGATAAGCCAGTGGAGTCAACATATATGACTATAGAGTTGGAACTGGTTTCTAAAAAGGAGATCACCAAAAAATACGGGTACGAGTATCCGAAAGCAGATTAATATTGAAAGTTTTAGTCACAGGAGCCAATGGGCTCCTTGGCCAAAAACTGGTTAGCCTTCTTGGCACTAAGAAGGATGTAGAAGTCATTGCTACTGGCAAAGGTGCATGTCGCCTTGTGGCTGGTTCACATCATTACCTATCCGCAGATCTTACGTCACAGGCTGATATTGAAGATATTTTCGCTCGGTATCAACCTACGCATATCATTCATTGCGCCGCAATGACGCAAGTGGATGATTGTGAACAAAACCCTGAAGCCTGTCATAAGGTGAATGTGCTCGCTACAGAAATGCTGGTGCAGCAAGCCAAAAAAGCAAACGCTCATTTCCTTTATGTCTCTACAGATTTTGTGTTTGATGGGACTGCAGGTCCCTATCAGGAGACGGACCAACCCAACCCTGTAAACATATATGGGCAGAGTAAGCTAAAGGCGGAAACGATGGTACAAAACAGCGGACTATCTTGGGCCATAGCCAGGACGGTGCTCGTTTATGGAGTCTCATTTGATATGAGTCGATCCAACATTGTGCTTTGGGCAAAGAAAAGTCTCGAACAAAAGAAACAGATCAAAGTGGTCACAGATCAATGGCGCACGCCAACTTTGGTGGAAGATCTTGCTTTGGGATGCTACCAAATCTCGCGAGAGAATCATGAGGGGATATTTCACATTTCGGGCGAAGAGGGTATGAGCCCATTTGACTTGGTGAATCGAGTAGCAGATCATTTTGATTTTGACAAGTCGCTCATCAAACCTGTCAATGCTGCTACTTTCAAAGAAGTAGGTAAACGACCTCCTAGAACGGGCTTTGACATTTCGAAGGCTAAAGAGATTCTGGATTTTCAACCACGCTCTTTCTCGGAAGGACTAGCGATAGTGGATGAACAGCTGAATTTACTTTCTGGAGGCTGAGAAATTGCATCTGTTATGATTTGTAAAAATCACTACTAGCAAGTCCTAGAGTGATTTATGATTAAGACAATTCATTATTAGCCTATGATTCCTGTGACATTATCTGATTTAGGTGATGTTCCATATGAGCCACATAGTCGGTTATTAAAAACCTGAGATCAGCTAAGTCCCCGTTGGGTAATTGGATTTCATAGTCCAATGTTTGTTCTGTTTGGCTTTTTATGAGACTCGCAATACGCCTATTCAGTGAAAGCCAAAACGCTAAAATTTCCGAAGTGTCAGCGTTTTGATAGTCATTTGCTTTAACCAATCCTACCTGATCGTATTGTCTGATGATATAAGGTCGGCTACTGAATTGAAGCTCGGTAAATCGTTGAAGGTTATTGATGCCAGAATCTATTAAATGACCCAATATCTCCTTTTTCGACCATTTCTCGACTTTTGGTTTATAGCTTAATTCTGTTTCAGAAGCTTGGGTGATGTAGTGATGCCCTTTATCCAATAGTACTTCCAGGCTCTTGTTGGTTTCAGTCATATCTGTGATGGTTGTCTAACAATCAAATAAGCTACACAATTTCTAATAGTTACTTGAAAAGGGCTTTTGGGGGAGGGGAATAAAACTCAAGGTTGAGAAGTATCTGAATTGTCGGCAACTTCACTTATGTCTTGTCTTGCAATAGTCAAGCCTTTATTAATCTTAAAACTCGTGGCGGACATTCCGATCTCCCACAAAACTAACCTGTCCAATAAGACCCCATTCATTCATAGCATTTGTTGGAGATCGTTATTTCTCCAAATAGATCTCAATGTTGAAGTCTTCTAAAGACATGTCAATTTCTTCAACCTCATAGGCTTCCATTAGCACTGTTAGTCCAGCATTGGGATACTTGATTTCATACCTCAGGGCTAAAGCTCCATCTGTTGAGTTCAGAAATAGGTTCCAGTTCCCGAAATTATGTTTTTGGTAAAACTCAGTATTCACAGGTAGTTCTGGTGAATAGTAGTAAGTTGTGAAGTCACTTTCGCTTTCGATAGTTAGCTTACTACATTTTCTTTCAAGGATTTCAACTTCACCTTCGAGCAGTTTAACATTACCAGTTTGAGGGAATTTAAATGAAGCATCCATAACCTGAATTTGTCCTTGATTATTGAAGAAATATTTGTTCGTTGAACTATTAAAAAGTTGAGTTATCACACCCTTTTCGTTTAGTGACTTGTAATTACCTTCCGCAACGAAATAGTGCATTTCTGTATCCCGTCCGAGGGTTTCTGCACTAATCTCATTATTAAGAGAGTCAAAATATTGAAGTTTCAAAGAAATTCTACCTTCAAAGAATTCAGTCTGAGCTTTAACATTCAGAGAAAGGACTGAAAATAGTAAAAAGAGTAATTTATTCATGATATATATGTTAGAGATATCGGTTTGTATAAGAGCAGTGGCGGATAAAAAGAATTACTTATCAGGTTTAGACTTACTTTTTTTAGAAGCATTGCCTTTAGACTTAGTAGAATCTTCGCCATTGCTTTTATACTTTTTTGGCGGTAGTTTTTTCTTATTTTTTTCTTCTTGGTCTTCCCTTATACCGAACTTTAAGAGATAGTCGTCATCATATTTCACGAACTCATACTCTTCTTCGTAAATGTCCTTGTAAACTTCTTTAAATTTACTTTCTTGTCGAACTTTATTGAATAAAGGCCATTCTTTATATCCTTCTTGCGGCAATTCATCTTCGTCTTTGCCAATTTTTTTCATTAACATGTAGACCGTCTCAAAGTCGTCAAGTAGCACCGCCTTTGACATTTTGAACTTATCGCTCATAGCTGACCAATCCATATTTTTCATCATTTTGGAGCAAATTTCATCTTGTCCATCCCACTTGTAGGCTTGAGCTTTATTGACATTAAATACAAGTTTGAATTCTTGTGAGCTATGCTTTTTTAAAATGCTCGTTGCAAATTCCGATAAATTGATTGCGAGTTTATATTCTCTTCTTTGTAAAAGTCTATAGAGAATCTTATTGAGTGATAAATCAGCATTTTCAAGGTCGTCAGGAAGTAATTTTCTCCAAATGACTTGAGACAGTTTTGTACCAATTTCAAATAATATGCGATAAGCCTTTGTAAAGTATTTTTCATCAACTGAAAGTTCCTGACCTGTCGTTATTACAGAATCAAATTGATAATTATGCTTATTGCAAACGGATAGGTATTGACTGGAAACTACTCCATTCGAATGAACAAAAAGATTTCTTCGTTCAGTAATTTCAATAAAGTCGCAAAATGACGGTAAGTCCTTTGTCAATGTCATTCCCAATTTGTTCTCCAACCATTTAAATTGATTGTAATGACTGTCTCTAAGAACAGATTCTATCTCCTTCTCAATGATATATTCCTTTGCTTCGTCAATTGAGCTATACTCTGAGAGTTTGCTAAACGATAGGTTTCTATCAGAGCCGTTAAGCAACTCAGGTTGAATAATGAATATCTTCCGAATCAAACTACCGACATACGCGTCAAACTGGCTTATAAGAGATACAATGAAATTTCTTTGTATGAGTCTTTCTGCTAAAAAGGAGTTTTGAGTCTTTTTATCTAAATCTAAGTATTTGTTTATGTGTCTAAAGTCAAGTTTAGTGGTTTCATTTCCATCATCGTCCGTTCCAACAATTCCTTTTTCGTCAACATATTCTTGTCTCTTTTTCTCAGAGGTCATCTGAGTCACTTTTAGAATCATAGTTACCATTGGACTTGTCTGATATAGACTATCGATATGGTCTATGAAAAGGTTGATTTCCTTTTCAAAATCTTTCTGAGGTGTAGTTTCACTTTCTTCTTTCAAAACTCTGTTCTTTTAATTACCGCCAACAACCAAACAAAGTGAATTCACTTTATTAGCCTTATATGTTTATTCGTAAAGCTAGTCGGTTTTCGATGGCATCCAAACCATTATCCGTTAAGGTTTAATAGGTGTTCATGTGAAATGGGAAAGGTTTAGCACACCAGACATTCCACTTGGTTCACATCGTACAATTGAGAATTTTGGTAAATTGATAGGTAATAGTCAACTCAATCCATCTATCATGAAGACTCTTTTTTCTATGTTTTTCGTTTTTGCTGTGCTCGTATTGCCCGCACAAGAATCTCTTGACAACTCTTGGCTTACGGGCACTTGGCAAGGTGAAGGTTTTGGAGGAGTTATGGAAGAGGTATGGTCTGCGCCCGATGCTTCGGGTACCATGATGGGCATGTTCCGGCATTTTGATGGTGACGGAAATATCAACTTCTATGAATTTTGGGTCTTGGATAGTGCTGGCATGAAGCTAAAGCACTTCAATCCTGATATGGTAGGATGGGAAGAAAAGGAAGGCTATGTGACTTTCGCCAAGGAAGATTATCAGGATGGGCAGGTACTACTGAAAGGCCTCACCTATGAAAAAATCAGTGACGACCAGATGAAGATCTCTCTAAAAATGAAAAATGGGGAAGAGGTCAAGACTGAAATCTTTATGATGACCAAAATGGATGATTAGACAATGTGTCATAAGAGCCACAACAATACTTGCAGACCAAAAAGAAAAATATTAAGGTATTAGTTCTATATCAAGCTGCCTTCCTGCTTCAAAAGCTTTAACATCCAGCCCAGAACCAATAGCCAACCCCACAGCCATTCCGATTGGTAATCCCAATCCAAAAAAACCCATATTTTCAAAGATTGCAGCAAAGACACCTCCAAATGGAACCCCAAATACGGACATCCCAATAATCAACCAACTATTTCTATAGTGATTCTTAGTGACCAATTTCAGTTCTTTTTCCAACTGCGTCGTAATTCTTGATTGAGTCTTACGAACTAGTTTTTTGAGCCCTTTGTCCAACTCCTTATAAGAATTGATAGCATCAACTTGACTGTTTATAGAAATGATTATCTCCTGAGGCAAATCGTTTTTATTTAACTCCATAAGGAGCAAATTCAATTGAGAATACGCTTTTGCGAGTCTTTTATCTTGATCTATATTTATTCGGTTGTCTAAATTTTTGATTTCCATCTGTTCCTGGGTTGAATCTATGCATTAGTTAGTGTATTCTCTGACAAGTTCATTACAACTTCATTTGTAATTAAACTTCCTCCTACTTCACCAAGATAAATTCATAGCCATTGCAGGGGTTGTAGAACTGCAGTACTGTCAAACCTTGGATGGGAAGGTCAAAGGCATAGATGGTTCCTCCTTCGAAGATTTCATTGGTGATTAACTCCATGGCATTTTGATCTGCTGTGGTAGGAGTGGTCGAATAGTAATAATCATCAAGCAAGGTGATTTCCAATTGATTGGCAACTGCCGATATCGACATTTCACGCAAGTACAACTCACCGTTTCCATCTTCACCCTCTACTATTAACCCTACGCTATTCGCCGGTATGCTGTCTGACTCGAACCCATAAGTCATCATAAATCCTGAGCCATTAGGTAACAATTCAGCGATGCTTCCAGTCTCCGCCAACGAGTTGAGGCTATCATCAAAAATGAAAGGGATATTGACACTGTAAAATGATTGCGCGAGTTCCTCAAATCCCAATCCACTCGAATTAATCAGGCTCTTATTCAATATGCCTGCTCCATGATTGGCCGTTGATACGGTATACTGTGGTGTTGTGCTGGCACCAGCACATAAAGATGGGCCATCCGTAGTGAAATTGTTGAGCGTCAGTGCATCCAGTAGGATGTCTGATCCATCCAGACTAAATGAAACAGGCGTATTCAGCACCAATTGACCATTCAGAAATCGATAGCCGACTGCTTGTTCCAGGATCACATTCGCACCAGTATATACAGATTGAGCTGTGGCTCCTTTGCCAGCAATGTCAAAAAAGATGGTTCTTCTTTCGAGATCGATATTCCAGAAAATGGAAACATCAATGTCTGAGAGGTAGAGCTGCTGAGAAGGTGCCACGCCACCAAACAAGCGAGGGGCCTGACCTTTGAACAAGTCTAGATTGGAGGAAATCTCTGTTGAGAGCAGGTTGACATCTCCGGCTGTAGCCGGCTCGAAGGTGACCCTAGTAGGGGCGGACAGATCGGTTTTGCTCCTGAAAACCAGATCATCTCCTTGATCTTCCACGAACACAAATTCGAACTCAGCTCCGAAACTGGCTTGATCCAATTCAAACAAGTAATGCAATGCACCATAGGTCTCAAAGATCAGTTCTATGCCTTGCCCGGCATCCAGTCTATAAGGAATGGATTCTTTAAAATAGCGCCCTTCCTCTGCGGCCAGATCTGTTGATATTTTCACCAGGCCATCTCTGCCAAAGTCCATAAGCATAAAAAAGCTCCCCGAATTGGCGGTGGGCCGATAAGTGATCTTCCAGCCATCGGCTGGCTCAGTGAGTCGATCTTGAAGGCCGTCTAATACCTCGCTCACACGATCTTCCACAGAAGGCAAACCACCCTCTTCTTCCTTACATCCCGCGAGGAGTAAAGCCATGAATATCATATATGTGAGCTTTCTTCTCATGTTACAGTTTGGACTGAATGATGGCGCGAAGTGCTGTCAGATCTACATCTACTTCTTTTTTGTAATGAGCTGAGATGGCCGCCAACTTTTCTGCGATGGCCGCCTTGCCGATGTTTTCTGCTTCACATTCGGCAGTGGTACAATCTTCGGTTTGGCTGATGTATTTGGCATCAAAATCCGGATCGAAAAGGTAGAATGCCACTGTTTCCGCAAAGTCTTCATTGGGCGAACTGGTCGCATAGGGTGAAACAAACCCTCTATTCAGGGCATCTTCGTCCGTGATATTAAACCAAGATCCGGCACTCGAGTAGCCAGCGGTGGTGATCGTCTCAAAGGCATTTGGCAACTTATAAAGCTGATGAACTGTATGCGCAAACTCATGGTAAACTACCTGAAGTTGAAGCGTACGCCAATCTTCGTCATCAGGATCCAGTGAATTGACATCTGTGAAAGTAATCCTCGAGCCAGAGTCGGCAGTACCGAGCGTCACTGTGCCATCCGGATTGTAAATCAGTCCTCCAAGTAGGATGATCTCCGGTGGTACATGTCCTCTGAAAAAATCTTCACCACCTGGTAGTTCGAGGTATGGGTTTATCCAATACTCTTCTATAAAGTCCAGCATGGGCCTTACATTTTCTAGTCTTGGAGGTGTGACTCGCTCACCAGGGTCTACATACCTATCTACAAATCGGTAGCGAATGGCCATATTGTACTCATCCGTAAAGTTCTCTTTTATATACAAGTCCAACTCTGTCAACTCCAGATCAACATCCAATTCATCTACATTCAGGGATTCGTCAGGATAGCATGCAGGAGCTAGCAGTACTAAGATCAGTACGCCAAGTAGGGCAATATTTGATGGTCGTTTAATCACGGTCATTAGGTTCTAATCCTCCTACCTCAATGGCAGATTCGGGAATTTGTAATGCCATTCTTGGATCATTGGGCTCCAGCTCAATGGTAGAGCCATCAGCCAAATCATGCGTGACTCCAAAGCCAAAACGCTTGATGTCAAACCACCTCATTCCTTGCATGATAAACTCTTTTCTGCGCTCGAAAATGATATAATTCAATAATATCAGCCGATCAGTAAATGATGGATCATTGTCCGCACCAAAAAATGATCTCAACCGATCGAAGGTCAGTTCGGTACTAGCCCCGCTATACCTTTTGCTTACAAACACCTGCAAATCTGCCAGGCACGCATCCAAGTCATTCTGAATGGCATAAGCCTCGGCGCGATTGAGCAGTACTTCTTCGCCCGTGAAGGAAAGGGCCACATGATAGAGAAACCCAACGTTGGAATTGAGGCTGCTGCGCTGAAATAGGTTTTCATACCGCACTGGCAGTAAGGCATTGTCTCCTTTGACAAAGGCAGGATTTTCTCGCTCGTCTGTCGTGCCAGGAAAAGGGCTCGTACCGAATAGATCACCGTAAAACTCAGATGTAGGGCCATGGCCAAACCTCGGGCTTTGTATCAACGAGTATTTTCTCATCAGCAAAATATTGCTCGGCAGATCAGGAGACGAATACAATTGGGGATAACCCGTGATACTAGATTTGGCATTTTGAAATTCCTGACTCGTCAAGTCTCTTACATACGTGCCGGGATTCTCACCCAGAAGTTGGCTGCTATAATCGATACATCTAGCAAAATCTCCTTTCCAGAGGTAATAACGAGAAGCAAAAGCCAAGGCAGCATTGGTGTTGAAATGATATTTTCCAGAATTGTTGTAATAACTATCGCTCACCTTTCTTAGTCCATCTCTGAGATCATCTTCCACCTCTCCATAGACCTTGCGTACAGATTCACGTTCATAGGTGGCTATGAATGTGGTCTCAGGTTCTTTGACATAAGGCACACCATCGCCCGACGGATCGACACCATAGTCTGGCCCAAACATATTGACCAACATAAAATGGCCATAAGCTCTGGTAAGCAGGGCCTCCGCCTCAATGGCATCTTTTCTTTCTTCGTCTTCTTCAGAGATCTGCAGTTCATCTATTACTTTCAGTACTTCATTGGCATGGGCAATGGCACCATAGGTTTCATTCCAAAAGTAGTTGGGTGTGTCCTGCTCTCCATCTCCGCTGGTCACATCTTCCCACGCGTAGAGTTGCTGATGGTTTTGCCTGATATTCACCCCAGTGGTGAATTGCACATTGTCAGACATCCATTCGGTAAAAGCCGGACTGGCTGAGGAATAGGCGTTGGTGAGCAATTGTGCTGCTTTGTCCAGATCATCTAGCGAAACGCGGTTATCAGGCACTTCATCCAAAAAATCATCGCATGCAGTCATACCAAATGACATGGCGAATCCTAATGCAGTTATTCGGGCAATATGGTTTATTCTCTTATGCATCAGAATCCAAGGTTAAGAGAAAAGGTGATGGTACGAGGTTGCGGTAGCGAAACGCCACCACTGCTGAAAAACTCAGGGTCTTGTCCTTTGAGGACACTATCTGAATAAAGTAGCGCAATGTTCTGACCCTCCAAACTCACCGAAGCTGAGCTTAAGCCAATTTTAGAAATCATTTGATTAGGTATCTGATATCCAAGCCTGATTGTTCTCAGTCTCACATAATCGCCATCCGCTACTCTCGCTGTACTCTTGTTGTACAATTGGTAAGCGAGTACTAGATCGTTGTTGGTCTGTGCTACTCCTCTGTCCAAGATGACTGGATAGTCCGTGATCTCTTCATCTCCCGGCACTGCCCATCGGTCTACCAGCTCAGCCGGCAAGGCGTCAAAATCTGTGTAGGTAGCGAAGAAAGCGTCATTGAGACGAATTTTGTAATCAAATTTATAGGAGAGCAACACCATCAGGGACAGTCCTTTGTATTTGAATGTGTTGGTCAATCCACCGGCACCTCTTGGCTCAATGGGGCCTTCGTATTTGAGTGTAGCGTTGAGATTGGATCTGTTTTGGAGGTCATATTGGAGTACTGTTTCTCCTTCTTCGTTGAGGAAAGTAGGTACACCTGTATTGTCCAATCCGGCAAACTTGGTAGAGTAAAGTCCCCGCCGTGGGCCACCGAGCAATGCCGCTCCAGTTTGCCCAATGGCATCAGCAATCCTAGGCCCGAAATCCAATTTGGTGATTTTATCTACGGTGTAGCCCATGTTGAAATTGGTGCTCCAAGAAAACTTCTTATCCTTAATATTCTGCGTGCTAATGGATACCTCAAATCCATCGGCAGTCATGTCAGCAAAATTCCCCGCTTTGAAGGCCTGTCCACCGATACCACTCGTGCGTACCACCCCAATCAAATCAAACGCCTCTCTACGGAAGTAGTTGAAATTGGTGCTGATGCGGTTTTTGAACATATCCAGATCCATCCCGATGTTGAGCTCGTTGAGCTTCTCCCAAGTCAATTCTGTGTTGGTCAGGTCTTGAATAAATAGATATGGCTCCTGATCAGTTGGTCGTACGGTTACGTCAGCTTGTAGGTTGAGCAGAGCACTTGCATTGGGAGGAAGGTTACCCGAGATCCCGTAGGTCCCACGTATTTTTAGATTGTCAATAATCTTGACATTGAAGAAATTTTCATTGGTGACATTCCATGCGCCACTCACATTCCACGTAGGGAGATATCTTGCAGCTTTACTTTCCCCAAGTTGATTGGAGCCATCATATCTCACTGTGAAATTGGCGATGTATCGCGATTTATAGGCGTATCCACCGTTCCAAAACATTCCCACAAATCGATCCTGAGAAGAATTCAAACTGTAATAATCGATATTCTGTAAGTTGAAAAACTCGATGATATTAGGGTCTGTGATGACAATTCCTCCACTTTCGTAAATGACTCCCAAGCCTGTAGTAGAAGACTCTGTACGGTTAGAGAATCGGAGTTCCGAACCTGCCAGCATGTTGATCTCATGTTTCTCATTGATCGACTTGTTCCAATCTGCGCTGACCCTACCATAGATGTTAATCAGCTCACTTTGATCCAAATAGTTAAATCCACCTTGCGGCAATATGACCACCGGATTGAGCCCGGGATTGTCTGGATCACGGAAAAGCAAATTGTTAGCGTCCTGGATAAACTGAGTGCCATTGGCACGATAGGCTTCCGCTTGATTGGAGTTTTCATGTACGGTATGGTCTCTTACAGTATTGGCATATCGGGCTTGCACCACGCCTTTGAACGAAAGGTTGTTGGTGGGATTGACTTCAAAGTCTGTCTGTGCAGAAAAATCCGAAACAGTAATGTCAATAAAATTGTAATCAAGCTCCTCAAGGATATTGAATGGCGCATAATTGCGTCTGAAATACTCCAAGTTGCCATCCTCATCATAGGGGCGGATAGATCGAGCAGTATTCAGCGCATAGCTAAATGGGTTGATGTCAAAACTGCGGCTAAACCGTCCGATAATGGGATCGAACTCTCTGTTTCTAGTGCCCGGCACACGCTGATCTCGGTAGCTGGCACTCAGTTTAAGTCCAAATGTGAATAGATCCGAGATGAAGTAAGTGTTGCGCGCCGAAGCGGTAATACGCTGCACATTGTCTGCTATGGTCTGACCTTGGTCATCGAGGAAACTAAGTGAATAGTAGCTATTGGATTTTTCGTTTCCGGCAGTAAAACTTAGCGAATGCTGTTGCTGTAAGGCCGCATCTCTAAAAAGCACATCAAACCAATCGGTGTTGGCATTTTCGTATTGATTGAGAAATTCTTCATTGAGCGTACCTCCTTGGCCCCAATCAAGTTGGTGATTGGCAATCTGTGCAAACATTTTGCCCATGGCTCCATAGTTCTGTGCTCTCACAGATGTGGTGATGTCTACCAATCCTTTTTCATAGAGTTCGCGATAGACCGACATCTCTTGGGCGGAATTCATCAGGTTGAACTGGTTGTAGGTAGGTCGGAGTTTGATGGAATAATTCCCAGAGTAGTTGACGCGGAGCTTGCCACTTTTCCCTCGTTTGGTGGTGATCACTATGACGCCATTGGCTGCTCTGGCACCATAGATCGCTGTTGCCGAGGCGTCTTTGAGTATCTGAAAAGACTCGATATCACTTGGGTTCAGGTTGGCAATGGATGAGCTGATCAAAGTGTTTGCATTGCCGGAAACAAGATCATCGGTATTTACATTGGCAAGGTCTTCCAAGATCACCCCGTCAATGACAAAGAGTGGCTGATTGTTTCCATTGATAGAGGCATTTCCTCTGATTCTGATTTTTGGACTCGTGCCAAACGTACCGGAGACATTGTCCACATTCACTCCTGCCACCTGTCCTTCGAGAGCGCGACTGACATCTGCTAGTCCATTGACTTTGATGTCTTCCATCTTTAAGCTCTCAGAAGCACCCGTAAAGAGCTTGCGATTGACCTCTTGAAAACCCGTGACAACTACTTCTCCTAGCACCTGAGTGGATTCTTTTAGGGTGACATTGATAGATTTTCCGGCACTTACGGCTACCTCCTGGCTTTCCATCCCTATCATCCCAATGATCAGGATCTGACCATCCTTGGCGGTAATCTTAAAATTGCCATCGAAATCAGTAACTGTACCAGTGTTTTCTCCCTTAATCTGTATGGTTGCCCCAATGAGTCCTTCGCCATTTGGATCTACCACAGTACCCGATATTGTCTGACTAAGCACGACGGTGCTGCCAACAATGATCAAAAGTACTGTTGTCCAAATCTTCAACATGAAAGGGGTTTAACTATGCTTATTTCTCAAACAGATGAATCACATTGACCTCTACTGTTTGACCGTAATTCTCGAATAGAGCTTCAAGCTCTTCTTGCGTGGATACTGTAGCTGTATCAGTCACCGCATCTGGAAGCAACCTGAAGTTGATGTAAGCTGATAGATAAAGCTCATCGTCTTCTATGTCTTCCGTTAAGGTGAAATCTGTAGGAAGTCCTAAATCTTCTTCAGGATCAAGCTCAAGTTCTTCTCCATCAAATTCCCATTCTCCTTCATCCTGAAGACGCTGAGATGGCAATCTCAAAGTTCTTTCGTAAGTATTGTCGTCGTTAATCTCTAACTCATAAGAAGTCTCACCATAGAGGTTGATATCTGTGTACCCTTCAAAACTTGCGAAAGCTGAAGGTAAATCTGTGAATTCAACTTCCACTAACTCCCAATCACCCACAAGTGGATTGATTTTTGGCTCATCTTCTTTACATGAACCCAAGGCCAATATGGCCACTAACCCGGTAACAATTAAACTTTTTTTCATCTGGAAGTTCTTTATTTTATGAAACGCTTTTTTTGAATGAGTACCTTTAAGGAAGCAATCCAAAATGCATTCCCCCTTACTTTAAAGGCTAAAAATAAGCATGGAATATGACTAATCACAGTCTAAAACTAATAACTACAGAAGATGGTTCGCACAGTTTGTTGAGAGAAGACCTCAATGAAACCTACCATTCTTTCCATGGTGCTCGTACCGAATCACTCTATGTTTTCATAGAAAAGTGTCTTGAATACTACCTGACAGAACATTCCGTAGAGAGCGTTTCCATATTTGAGGTGGGATTTGGGACAGGCTTAAATGCTCTCCTTACGGCCAATTATGCCGAAAAAAGAAATGTGCTGGTAGATTTTCATTCTGTAGAACCCATTCCTGTTCCTAAGGATATTTATGCCGAATTGAATTTTGCGGAATCCGAGGAAGAAGCCAAAATATTGCAATCTCTCCATGATTCACCATGGGAATTGGCAGAGTTGATCACGGACAATTTTTCCCTGACCAAGTACCAATCTACACTTGAGCAGTTTGATTCTATTGGAGGATTTGATATGGTCTATTTTGATGCTTTTGCGCCAAGCAAACAAGCCGAAATTTGGAACCTTGAGAATATCGAGAAATGCTTTGGACTTTTGAAAAAAGGAGGAATCCTCACCACTTATTGTGCTCAGGGGCAATTCAAAAGAAACTTGGCTACAGTAGGGTTTGAAGTGGAGACGCTGAAAGGAGCCATGGGCAAGAAGGAAATGGTCAGAGCGCACAAGCCCAAGTGACTTAGGTCACTAGTTTGGGCTTTCGATTGAGCATGAAGAATATGAAAATTGAGATCAAGACAGAAACGCCTCCAGCTACTAGCCACCAAGTCTTGAAACCAAACTGATCTACCATATTGGTGCCCACCAAAGGTGCTAAGGCAAATGCGCTCGCAAATCCCATAGCATATAATCCCATGTAGGCTCCTTTGTTGGTTTTTCCACTTCTATTGACGGTAAAGGTGACCATGAAAGGCATGGCGAAAATCTCTGCAAAACTGATGAAGATGCAGGCCAAATAAAGTGACGCCACGTGATCAGATCCATATATGATCAAAAACGCAATGGCCATTAGCATGCCTCCAAAGGCAATGAGTTTGCGTGGAGCTATCCGATCTCCAAGTTTGAAAACAATAACCATCTCAAACAAAAACACGATCAGTCCATTCAGCGCAAGCAACAACCCAATCTGAGTCTCTGGCAAGAGAAAAACTTGCCTATGATATATCGGCCAGGTAGTGAAAATCTGGAAGAATAGCAGTGCAAATAATATGACGAAACTGATGAATCCTAGAAAACCAATGTCCTTCCATGGTGATCTTTCCTTGTCGATAGGGGCTGTTTCAAGTTGTTCTCGCCCTTGTTTCTTGTAGAAATAAAGGAAAAAGATAATGGCCGCTCCAATACAAGTGACCGCATCTGCTAGAAATAACAATTGATAGGAAACAGCAGCCAACAAACCCCCAATAGCTGGCCCAAGTGAAAACCCCAGATTGATGGCCATCCTGTTGAGGCTGATTGCTCTGGTGACGTTTTCGGGTTTGGCATAAGAAGCCACTGCCAATTGATTGGCCGGACGAAGCATCTCGGAGACCAGACTCACAAAGAAGATAAATATCGCCAAAGGATAGAATGTTGTAATTCGCGAAAGCATCAAAAACATCAATCCTCCTCCTGTCAGGCTGATTAATTGTACTTTGAAAGGACCAATCTTGTCCGTAAGCCAGCCGCCTAGTAATGAGCCACCAATGGCACCTATCCCGAACATGGTCATGATCCAGCCCGCTTCTACCAAAGAAAAGCCGAGTGAACTGACCAGATAAACACTCAAAAAAGGAATGACCATTGTGCCACTCCTGTTGATAAGGATAACCAATGCGAGCATCCAGGCTGCAGGAGATAAACCTCCAAAAGCACTCTTATACAGCTGGATGATTGACCCCATCAGTCGGGGATTCGATCTACGATGTTGTCTTCAGACATGGTGACTTCTAGAGAAGAGACTGATGCAACGCTAAAAAACCCAACCACTTCTACCTCTTCGTCATCCGAAATGATATTGGTAGGCACATTGGACAAAGGATTGGCAAATAGCTGAGCAAATCCAGGATTTCGGACTGTCTCATCTCTTACTCGCGTAAGGAAGAACCAGGCCTCATTGGTAATTGCATAGATTTCCACTTTCAATCGATCGCCAATTTCGTAGGGTGATGGCTGATCTGGTGCGTCATCAAATGGATTGACCGCTGTGCGAATCGGTTGGATAAAAGGGAGACTATCATTTTCATAACCGAATGAAAAACTGGCATCAAACGCTAGGTTCATTTGTTCTGGTTCGCTTAGTAGCGTGTCATTTTTATAAGCCTTGATCCAATAGGTATCACCCAAGCCATCTAAGTCACGAGACCAAAATTCACCATAGTACCAATCTTCAGTGATAAAGGCATCCTTTTCGTTGTATTCAAATGTGATACTGTCAACCGGAGGCACATCATTCATGGTAGAGAAAGCATTGTAAGTGTTGCCTAAAGCTTCTATCTGCAGGGCATATGACTGCCCGATCTCACCAAATTTTTCTCCGCTAGGAGGAATCCATTCATAGACTCCATCAGCATTCTCATCCGTGAAGTATAGGGTATCAACAAGGCTATTGTTGTCAAGTACACCTATGGCAACCTCCGCATTTAGTACAGGTGTTGGCGCGGTATTGTCAAAGTATGGCCTGGTGTAGGTCAAAACGATGCGCTGAGTGTCTGAGGTGTGGTTGAGCCATGCGTCTACTGTCATAATGGGCTCTGCATCCTTGAGAGGAATATCCACTACATCGTCACATGAGTAGATTGATATGGCTATTGCGAAGGGAATAAGTAACTTTTTCATCGCGCTTTAAAATTTGAAGTTGTAAGAAACCGCAGGAACAAATGTTCCCAAAATAGACACTTGATTGGCTTGCGTAGTAGTCTCGGCCAAAGTGGTAAAATCATCCGTCTGAGCAAAGTAGATAGAGAATGGGTTGCGTCGAGCGTAAGCATTATACACGGTGAAGACCCAATAATCTTGTAATCTCTTTGGGGAGCCGTCTTTCTTGGTGTCCTTCATATACCAAGTGGCTGCTAGATCCAATCTGTGATAGTCTGGAATACGTCCGTTGTTTCTCCCCTCTACACCGGGGATGGTAAAGCCTTGCACTTCGTACCTGTAGGACGGGAGCGTATATGGTGTACCAGTGATGTAGGTGAAGTTGGTTGAAAATGACCATCGCTTGTTCAGGTCATAGTTGGTGGTGAGCTTGAAGTTGTGCGTTTGATCAAATCTCGTAGGGTACCAGTTGCCATCGTTGATTCCTTCTACCTGTAGTTCGGTTTTAGCAAGTGTATAGCTGATCCAACCGTTGAGTTTACCTGTATTCTTTCGAGCGTAAAGCTCAAGTCCATATGCCCGACCTTGCCCAGAGAGTAGGTCTCCCTCGAGGTATCTATTGATCAAAATCTCAGCACCATCTATGTAGTCCACTTGATTTTGCATGGTCTTGTAATACACCTCGGCGGAAGTCTCCCATTTGTTGTTGAAGAAGTTTTTGAATACTCCCAAGGCCACTTGATCCGCCAGTTGTGGTTTGATATTGTTGCTGCTGGATGTCCAAACATCTGTAGGGAGCGAAGCTGTGGTGTTAGATACCAGATGAATGTACTGAGACATTCTATTGTAGCTCGCTTTGATGGATGTAGATGGGTCTAAGCTGTATTTAAGTGAAAATCTTGGCTCCAAGTTGTAATAGGTTTGAATGGATTCCCAGTTGTCCGCCATAGCTTCGCTGGCTACCGTTCTTCTATCTCCCGGATTTGCTGGTTCATTGTATTCGAAATAAGCTCCTGAACCCAAGTATTGATAGGCAGAGAGTCTCAGACCGTACTGTAAAGTGAGTCTGTCGTTTACTTTTTGATTGTTGCCTATGTAGACAGCTGTCTCCAGGCTTTTTCGCTCATCTAAGCTCAGGTCACTTTCTTCACCTATACTCACACCCACCACCTCAGCAGGCTTGAATCGATAGAGTATGGCTTCCCCACCGAAAGAAAGTTCATTGTTGGTATTGATAAAATAAGAAAACTGCTCTTTGAAATTGTAGGTGAATATGCGTGATGACCAACTGAACGAGTCATCTTCAGTCTCTCCCACTTTGAAGGAGTAATCATAATCACTCACAAAAAACGTGGTGTTGGAGAAAATTCGATCATTGAAAAGGTGATTCCACCGAAGAGTGGCGGTCTTATTTCCCCAATCAAATCCTTGATTGGCGTCAAAAGCAAAATCATCACGACCTAGATAACCAGATAGATAAATACGGTCTTTCTCAGATACGTAATAGTTGGTTTTGAAGGTCAGGTCATAGAAATAAAGTCCAATACCATCCAGGTCGTTTTGCTTCAGGAAGGGCTGAGCCAATACGTCTATATATGATCTTCTTCCTGCCAGAATAAAGGATGATTTCTCTTTGACTAATGGGCCCTCCACAGCAAACCGGCTAAAGATGGAGCCAATTCCACCGTTGAGTTCATATTGCTTGATATTTCCTTCCTTCATCCTCACATCAAGAATTGACGAAAGTCTACCACCATATTCAGCAGGAATCCCGCCTTTGTATAGCTTGACGTCCTTGACTGCATCAGGGTTGAACACTGAGAAAAAGCCAAACATATGAGAGGAATTGTAAACAGGTGCTTCATCCAACAGTATCAAGTTTTGGCCAACACTACCTCCCCGCACATTGAAACCCGAAGCGCCTTCACCTACGGTTGTGACACCTGGTAAGAGCTGAAGACTTTTCACCACATCTACTTCACCGAGAAAAGCGGGCACCTTTTTGATGGACTTAATATCCAACTCAGCAGTACTCATTTCAATGTCTGAAACATTGGCATCTTCCGCCTTGGCGGAAATTACCACAGCTTCTAGTTCTTGATCTGCAGATGGCAATTCGATATCTAACCTAACATTGTCGCTAAGATCTACTTCCTGGTCTATGGTTTGATAACCAATGTATCTATAACTGACCGTGTATTTGCCCGGAGGCACAGTGATGGAGTAGAATCCGTAGTAGTTGGTGACGTTACCGCTACCCAGCTCCGTGAGGAGTACGGTGGCTCCTATCAGGGTCTCGCCATTGGATGCGTCCTTTACATATCCACTAATCGTATATTTTTCTTGAGCGTTGGCAACTAGCGTGGCAATCAGCAAAATTGCCGTGAGGAGATTCTTCATTTGGTGATGTTGATCTTAAAAAAATTGGCGGCTTTAGTATTCATTGTTAGGTGCTTAACACTTAATGATGCCTACTGTTTTCTGTATAGCCTAAAACACAGACGAGAATACTTCCTAAGGGTTCATAAAGAATGAAGAAAAGTTGCCATGGAAGACAAATAAATTCAGATTATTCGCTTCTTAGGTTCTCTACCGGGTTGACATTGATTGCCTTGCGCAGTTGGCCAATGATGGTGGCAGTAAGAGTAACTAGCATGATCAATATTGACAAGATAAAGGGTAGCGAACCCGTTTCTTTTGGGTTAAAATAGACGCTTTGTATCATAGTATCTATGAGTAAGTACCCCAAAGGCCCTCCGATGAAGAAGCTAATAAAGATGATCCAAATGTATTGTTTGGCAGCAATTCCGATAATGTGAGGAACATCCGCACCGAGGATTTTTCTCATGCTAAACTCCTTCACTCTACTCTGAATATTGAAAGTAATCAACCCAAATAATCCCATGCATGCCAGTATCACAGCTATCACGGAGATGATAAGAATAATGATGATATTGCCATCGAGTTCTTGGTAGAGAGGATCAAAGGCATTGGCCTGCACAATACTGTTGTATGGATCATTCGGAACAAGCTCTTGCCATTTGGTTTTGAGTGATACATCCAGTGCAGCTATATTTCCTGGAGTGGTCTTGAAAACAGCATACTGATACGTCGATTTTGGGGAAACCTTAAGTACCACCGGGAGCATTTTTTCGTAAGCAAAGTAAATACTGTATTGAAAGTCTTTCACCATGCCCACGACCTGATATTTAGCCCCATCTATGGTCAATTCCTGACCGATGGCCGTGCTCCAATGCATCTTCTCAACAAAACGTTGATTGACCAAAATTTCATTATTTTCCTCAGAGGTTAGGTTTGGATTGAGCTTGTTGCCTTCCACCACCTCTATTTTCATCAGCTCAGTATATTCTGGGTGCACGCTCATGACTAAAGTCCTGACATCCACATCCAGATGTTTTACCGGGATTATATCAAACGATTCGCATACATGACCTTGCGTCCCAATTACTTGATCCACCAAAGGACTGTTTTTGGCAAAATTTTCTATTTCCGTAAACGTCTCTGGCTCATCAAGCTCTAGCACTAGAATCCCTTCGGGATCATAGCCGATAGACGAATTTTTATAATGAATCGCATTGTCTGTAAATATGAAACAACCAACCACAGTCACAAAAGCAAGGATGAGCTGAAACACCAACAACACCTTGCTGAATAAGCTCTTTGAACCAAATCGAGTGGTGCCTTTGAAAATGGCGACTGGCTGAAATCTCGAAACATAAAGGGCAGGATATAAACTTGATATCAGCCCAACCAATATGAGCACTCCAAGATAAAACCCGATAGTGGCAGGAAGTGATGAGAAATGAAACGGAACCGTAAACGGCAGCATAGAATTGAGCCCGGGCATAAAGAAGAAATATCCGAGCAAACTACCAAACAATAAAGCCAAACTGATTTGGATGAGGTTTTCGACCAAAAACTGGATAACAATAGACATGCGGTTTCCCCCCACTACTTTTCTCAGGGCTATTTCTTTCAACCTTTTGGTAGAAGCCGCTATCGAAATATTCATATAGTTGAAGCACGCAAGGATCGTGAGCAGAATGGCCACAATCCCCAGCGCTACCTGTCCTGCAGGGTGCGAACCACCCATGATGGCTCCTCGTATTTCATACCCTTGTTGTGCTACTGTCTCTAGTGAGACTAGTTCGAAGCGCTCTATCTGCCATTCTGGGTCGAAACTATTTTGGACAGACACATATTGGTTCATTTGATCCTCTATTAACTGTGGATCAGTCTGATCTTGCAATACAGCAAATGTGGCATCTGTGAAGTATGACCAGTCAAGGTTGTCTCGTAGACCCAGTGTCATAAAGTTGTCGATGGGCAATATGAAATTGAATCTGATACTGGAGTTGTAAGGGTATTTTTCCAGCACCGTACCTACGGTATAAGACCGGACTATGCCGTTTCCGAAGCTTAGCGTGAGCGTCTGACCTACCGGCTCTTCATGGTCAAAATATTTCTCTGCCATGTTGTAGGAGATCACCAATTGCTGTCTGTTCTTTAAAGCTTCAGAATTGCCATTTAGCAAAGGGAAATCAAGGGCGCTGAGCAAGGCAGGGTCTGCAAACACAATCGATTCATTGAAGACTTTATTCCCGTATTTCACATTGGCAGACTGAAATTCTATACGAAAAATATCAGCCACTTGACTCAGGTCTGACTTCATCGCCGGGCCTAGGGCTATGGGGCTATCTCCCCATCGATCGAGATTTTCGCCAGTGTTTACATGGTTGACGATCTGATAGATGTTGTTGGCGTTGCTATGGTAATTGTCCAAACTGCGCTGCATGTCTATGAACAAGAACAGCGTGATCAAGCAACCCAAGGCAAGGGCAAGACCTCCTATATTCACACTTGAGGTGACCCAGTACCGGGCCATATTTCTAAATCCGATTTTGAAATAATTCTTTAGCATAGCCAATGGATTTGATTGGTAGGAATTTGAATTTGATTTTTTGATGTTACTCCAGCGGCAAAACCTGATGATGTCCCAAACGAACCTTCGTTTGGCTTTCGCAATACTCGAAGTTTTGATTCTCCTATCAAAGAGCTCATAGATGTCTCCTTCTATCTCTTCTAGCAGGTCTGGGTGGCAGTACCAATGCAGAAACCTCAAAGCCCATTTAGGAGGATTGTTATTCATGAACCTACATATTTGAATATCATGTCCGGAATGCTTTTATAAAGCTCTATTCTATAGCTCATCGAGTGGTCAAGTACCTTTTTGCCTTCTTGAGTTAGTAGAAAAAATCGTTTTCTTCTTCCGCCTCGCTCTTGCGTAGCACCACCCATTTCAGACTTTAAGTAGCCTTTGTTCTCGAGTCTCTTGAGTACGGCATGGACAGCACTCACATTCATCACTCGCCCGGTACGGGACTCGATCTCATCCAAAATAGAAACTCCATAAGCATCATTTTGGAGAGACCCCACTGTCAATAAAGCCAGCTCTTCTAGTTCTCCTAAGTGTTCTCCTTTGCTCATTTTTCACATTTGATTTGTTATACAAACGTGAAGGTAATTAATTAGTTCTATTTTTGTATAACTAATTCTTCAAGGAAATAATTAATGCCATTTTTTCAATAAGAAAGGAGGTACTATTTCTTCGTTTTCAGATCAGCCATGATCATATCGGCATGTACACGGGAGTTTTCTATAAACCAAGCATTGGTTTTGAGGCCACCACAGATTACTCCGGCTAGGTATATACCAGGTACATTGGTTTCCATAGTCTGCTCGTCGTAGTTAGGGGTCAGATACTCATCTGATCCTATCTCCACGCCGATGCTCCGCAGGAATGTAAAATCAGGTTGATAACCCGTCATTGCAAGTACAAAATCATTTTCCAGGGTGATTTCACCCTCTGGAGTTCGCACAGTCAAATGATCTTCTTCGATCTTGGTGATTTGTGATTTGAAATGTGCCTTGATCGACCCTTCTTTGATTCGATTGTCGATATCAGGTCTTACCCAATATTTGACACGAGGATTGATTTCTTCTTCTCGTATGATCATTGTGACCTCTTTGGCACCCTTTCGGAACGTCTCTAGCGCCACATCCACGCTCGAATTAGCTGCACCTACCACTGCCACTTTCATATCAAAATAAGGATGAGCCTCACTGTAATAATGCTTGACCTTCGGAAGCTCCTCACCGGGCACATTCAACAGAAAAGGCAAGTCATAAAACCCAGTAGCAATGATCACCTTCTTGGCGAAATACTCGCCTTTACTCGATTTGATACTAAAACCACCACCATCAGCTTTTACAGATTCTATGGTTTCATAGAGTTTGGTGTTGAGCTTTCTGCTCATGGTCACCCTTCGGTAATACTCCAGCGCCTCTGCTCTTGTCGGTTTTGGATTGTGAGAAATGAAGGGAATATCTCCTATCTCCAGCCTGTCACTCGTAGAGAAGAAGGTCATGTTTTGAGGGTAATTGTATAGGGAATTGACGAGGCATCCCTTGTCCACTATCACATGACTAAATCCTTCGTTTTGAGCTGCTATGCCACAGGCAAGACCTATTGGGCCTGCTCCGATTATGAATATGTCAATTTCTTCAGTCATCCTTTACAATCAATAATTTCAAATGGTGTAATGATATGTTTTACAGGCACATCCTGCACTTCTGCAAATGGAAAAGCATCAAATGTCGGGCACAAGTTTAGGCCAACTTTGATAACATCCGGTCTCATATCGGGCAATAATCGGTCATAATATCCTTTACCGTATCCTACTCGGTTTCCCAAACTATCCACTGCCAGCAATGGAATAAAAACCAAATCGACTTTCTGCAAATCTGCAGTTTCTCCATCCACAGGTGTAGGTATGCCAAACCGATCATTCTCGAATTGAAGAATTTCGGTGTAGAGAAAATGACTCATGGTTTCCGTTTCAAAATCTGTAGAAGAGACCACCGGCTGGATACCTCGTTCCACCAACCTTTCAATAATAGGCCATGTGTCAGGTTCGCGGTTGGCGACTATGGGTAAAAAACAATGAACAAAAGCTGGTTGAGTCCTATCAATGAAATCATCTGCATTAACGCATAAAAGCTTGTTTCTCTGCGCATAGGTCCGCTCATCGAGCAGGCGCCTATTTCGCAATACGGCTTTTCTGATATGCTGCTTGCCAGAGGCCATTACTCATCTTGGAGAACGTGAAACTTAAACGAAAAGGCATCAAACTGCTCTAGCAATTCCTTAATGAAATTGGGATTGTTGAGATAGAAGTTCAGAAAGTTATCCGTGCGCTCTTGTAGGCCTCCATTGGGGAAGAGTTTCTCCTTCAGGTTGTCTAATTGCGTCATGGCAGTTTCATTATTTTGCTCCTCAGACCTTTTTAGTCGCTTACCAATATTATCTATTGACTTCAAAGCCTTGGCTCCTTCCGCTCCTATAAAGCCAACCAACGAACCGTCTATTTCTTCTCCCTTATTTTTTATCTGCTCAAATAATTCTGCCAAAGCATTTTTCTCAGCCACCAAGTCGTAATCTCGATCGCTATTGGTCTTCAAAAACGCCTCTTTCAGGTCATTGCTTGACTTAAAAAGATCTACAGCGCTCAAATTCAACTTTTGCACCTTTTTGGCATTAGCCTTATTGACTACAAGTCCGAATACTCTAGGCATCAGCGCTGGGAAGAAAACTTGGTGGTGCGCAAAAGCTTCTTTGAGTTGAAACCAATACGCGATTTCAGAAGGACCACCAGCATAAGCCAGATTAGGCAATATGGTTTCCTGATAGAGCGGTCTCATAATGACATTGGGGCTGAATTTCTCAGGATTGGTCTCTACCAATGTCAAGATCTCCTGCTCCGAAAAACTTAGCTCGGTGTTCAGCACTTTGAATGCCCCACCTTCTTTGACTATGCGCTCACGGACCCCATCTTCTAGGTAGAAAAAGTTGATTTCTCTCGAAAAAGCCTGATTCTTATAGCCTGCCTTTTCTAAACTATCAGACGCTTCATTGACTAGGGCATTGGCTATGCCATGCATTAAGTCTTCTTTTATTACAGGAGCAAACAAACCCTTCAACTGGGCATCATCCCCATCAACCACGATCAGTCCCTCATCACCAAACAGCTCATTGACATAATATCTCACAGAGTCTGCCAATCTGTTGCAATTCGTATACGCTCGTTGAAAAAGCGCAATTTTTTCTGGCAGCTCATCACTCACCTCTTTCAATGAATGAGGGTTCATCCTTCCTACGGGACCCGTCTGATCAGTGTGCCATTGATATTTCTTACCGAATAGATTGAAGTAGCTGATTTCAGCCAAGTCATGATCCTCAGTCGCCATCCAATAAACAGGCACGAAGTGATACTCAGGATACGCTGCTTTCAACTGCTTGCAGGCATTGATCACAGTCACAATCTTGTAAATAAAATAAAGCGGACCGGTGAAAATATTGAGCTGATGCCCTGTGGTGATGGTGAAGGTCTTGGATGCCTTCAAACTTTGAATATTGGATTCTACAGCGGCCGAAGTATTGGTCCCAGCATATTGTATCGTCAACTGGTCAGCTAGTATTTTACGGCTGGCTTCAGGGAAGTTCCGTGACTCTATAAGTGATTTGAAATTCTCGACCGTGGGAAACGTGTCATAAAATGGCTTCAGACCAGCTTCTTGATTGATATAATCAATGAAAGTGGGAGAGAAACAATTGGTTTCATCCAGGGCTACATTTTCTAATTTCATTCCGTTTTTTTATGGCTCAGGCCAATCGAACAATCAGCTTACTGGCTTGCCATACAAATCAAAAGCAGTTGCGCTTTCAATCAATATGTTCGCGAAATCTCCTATCCTAAGGTAGTGTTCGTTAGCGTCAATAAGCACTTCATTGTCTACTTCCGGAGAGTCATGCTCAGTACGACCAATGAATTGTTGGCCTTCTTTCCGATCTATCAATACCTTGTAGATCTTGCCTACTTTCTCCTGATTGATCTCTTCAGAAATAGATTCTTGCAACTCCATAACGCGCTCGGCGCGTTCTAGTTTAACCTCTTCAGGAATATTATCCTCCATGGAGAAGGAATGCGTATTGTCTTCATGAGAATAAGGAAAAACACCAAGTCGCTCAAACCGCGATTCCTTTACGAAATCCAGCATATCTTGAAATTCTTCTTCTGTTTCACCAGGGTGACCAGCTATCAATGTCGTGCGGATTGCAATACCCGGAACTTTTTCTCTGATGGTCTTGAGTAGCCGCTCTGTTTTCTCTCTGGTAGTACCCCGGCGCATGATTTTGAGCATCTCGGTACTTCCATGCTGTAGTGGTATGTCAAGGTATTTGCAGATGTTGTCTCGCTTGGCCATGACGTCAAGTACATCTAGCGGAAACCCTGTTGGGTAGGCGTAATGAAGCCTGATCCATTCCAATCCTTCAACGTCTGCTAAGTTGTCAAGCAATTCCGCAAGGTTTCTTTTCTTATAGATATCCAACCCGTAATAAGTCGAATCTTGAGCGATCAATAGTATCTCTTTCGTTCCATTCTTGACCAAGTTTTTAGCTTCGGTCACTATTTGCTCTATCGGCTTGGATACGTGCTTACCCCTCATAATAGGTATAGCACAAAAACTACATGGTCGATCACACCCTTCGGAGATTTTCAGATAGGCATAATGCTGATCAGTAGTGGTCACACGCTCACCTATGAGTTCGTGCTTATAGTCGGCATTAAATTTTTTGAGCAACAATGGCAGCTCCATGGTTCCAAACCAAGCATCTACGTCAGGGATTTCGGATTGGAGGTCATCTCTATACCTCTGTGACAGGCAGCCGGTGACGTACACCTTATCCACTATGCCTTCCTCCTTGGCATCAACATACCGCAGAATGGTGTCAATGGATTCTTGCTTGGCATTGTCTATAAATCCACAAGTATTGATCACCACTATATTGGCGTCATCCTTTACGGATTCATGAGTAGCATCTATGCTATTTCCTTTGAGTTGAGTAAGCATCACCTCTGAATCCACCAAGTTTTTGGAGCACCCGAGGGTTACTATGTTTACTTTGTCTTTTTTTAATCCTTTTGTCTTCACGCCGTGTCTCTAAATAAAGTCGCAAAGCTAATACAAATTGACCCCTCCAATAAGTTCATTACTTAGCGGTTATTATAACTTTACGCGTTTCTTTAAAGAATATGAAATCAGGATTATTGTTGGTGTTTGGGATTTGGCTGATGCTGAGCTGTCAGGAAATCAAGGATTGCGGCCTTGAGTCAAGCACTGATTATGTGATAGTAAAGTATTACGAGGCTGATTCAGTGGACAAGGAGGTCAAAACAGCCGCCTTCACTGTTGTTAGAGAAGAAAACAATTCATTGTTTGTAGTTTCGACAATGGCCGACACGCTGGAAGATGATACAGTTTCTTTAACTGGGCTTTTCGTCAATCCAAACGACACTTTGGTCAATTACATATTTGAGACAGACTCTATCAATTACAACCTAACCTTGGATTACAAACCGCACTTGCGTATTTATTATGATGAATGCGATCCCGTCTATAGCTATGTGCTGGACACGGCTTACAGCAGCAATTTTGATTCGGTGGTGCTGATCAACAATATTTTAGATCGAGCAGTCGACACTCATATTGAAGTGTATTTCTAGATGAGCGCAGTGATTCATATATGGTCTGAGAATTTTAGGAGGTCACTTTTCATCCTTTTGATATTGAGCTATGGTTTGGCACAATCTCAAAGTTTGATACCGGAAAAACGTACCAGAGATTTTAAACCATCCATACTCAAACTTAGCTATGATGTCATTCCTCTTTGCGTGACTATGGTTTCAGATAAGAAAACACGACAGGGGTTTCAGGCGGCCATGGATTTTGATCAATTCTTTTTCGCTGTGGAGTACGGCACAGAAAGCACTGTGAGAGGTGAGACTTTTGAATATACCAATGACGGCTATCACTTCAGTTTTGGTCCCGAAATCAACATGCTTAAGAACAGCACGAATGGTAATGCATTGACTTTCGGGTTTAGATATGGTCAAGCCAATTTCAATGAAACCCTTTCTTACATTCAATCTGATACTAGCTTTTTTGGTCAGACGATGATCAATGCGCGAAATCCTGAGTTAGTGGCTAGGTGGCTAGAACTTACCCTAGGCATACAAGCCAATGTCTGGAAAAATCTATACCTGGGATATACGGTACGCTACAAAGTATTTCGCAGTGTGAAGGGGATTGAAGAATTTGCTCCATACGATGTTCCGGGTTTTGGACTTTATGAAGACAATAATGGAGTGCGGTTCAATTTTTATGTTGGCTGGGCGATTCCTCTGAGGGAGAAATATCCAGAGGAACCATTGACCGATTAGAGGAAGCGAATATCCTCTACCAGTCCTCCAAAATCTTGATCGATTAGTTCTTTCACTCGAGCCTTATTGTTAATCATCTCTTGCTTCATGGGCGCTGAGGAGAAAGTGACAAAAAGCACTTTGTTTTTCAAAAAGATATTGGTGGTTCTTGAGGCGATGGGCTTACCCATAATACTCTCCCAAGACTCAATGAGGAGTTTTTCACGATACTTCACATCGATTTTCTCCACTTGAAGAAATTTTCTGAATGCGCTGGTAAACGTATGCGAATTGTCCTTGGTCATATGATGGTTCCTTTCGAAATCTCAAAAAACTTTACACGGTCGATTTTTTCGAAAATTGTCCTAGAGCGTTCTGCTCGAGCATCCGTGATAAAAATCTGCGAAAATCGTTTTTGATTGGTCAGCAATTTAATCAATCGTGCTATGCGCTCGTCATCTAGTTTGTCAAATATATCATCTAGTAGAAGCAGCGGACTGTAAGACTTGATAGACTTTAAATAGTCGTACTCCGCTAGCTTGAGCGCTATTACAAAAGACTTTTGCTGCCCTTGAGAACCATATTTTTTGATCAACCTTTCATTGAGATGAAATTCGTAATCGTCTTTGTGTGCGCCCTTGCCTGTACGCTGAAGAATGATGTCCCGTTCAAAATTCTTTTTAAACACTTCCTCAAAATTGTCACTAGATAAATCAGACTTATAGGATATCGATACCTCTTCTTCCCCATCGAATATCAACCCATAGTTTTCAGAGAAAAATGGCAAAAACTCTTTGATGAATTTCACTCTTCTCTCAGATACAGATTGGAAGATTGGCAAAAGCGATTCGTCATATACATTCAGCAACTGCCTGTTGATATTCAATTTACCTTCGTTGTTTTTCAGAAAACTATTTCGCTGCTTGAGCAATCGCTGCATCGCGATCAATTGCTCTAAATATCCACGGTCATGCTGAGAGATCACACTGTCCACAAATTTTCTTCTGATCTCACTGCCTTCCCTAATGATCTCCGTATCATCGGGAGTGATGAGCACGCAAGGAATCTGACCAATATGATCACTTAGTTTCTCGAGTTCCTTCCCATCTACTTTGAAAATTTTCTTTTTCCCTTGCTCAAAATAGCAATTGACCTTGATCTGCTCCTCTAGATTGGAGAGTTCGCTGTTGATCGCAAAATATTTTTCTCCATGACCGATATTTTGCTGATCGGCAGAGTTGAGGGCGCTCCTAGTCATGGAGAGGTAATGAATGGCGTCCAAGAGGTTGGTTTTGCCCATTCCATTTTTACCTAGAATACAATTGATCCCTGCTTCAAATTGGATTTGAAATTCGGTATAATTTTTAAAATGATGGAGTTTGAGGCTATTGAGCTTCATACATTTTGCAGCAAGGGCTTTTTCGGTTAATTTCGCACAGCCTTTAGGATTATCAAGGGCACAAAACTAATCATATAGCAAAAGCTTATTAAGATATGGCGGCTAAATCAAAAGCGAAAAAAGAAGAGTTCAGCAAGGAACAATACATGGAGTGGTTTGAGTCTATGCAGTACATGCGTAGGTTTGAGGAGAAGGCTGGACAGCTTTACGGACAGCAAAAAATCCGTGGTTTCTGTCATTTGTACATTGGCCAAGAGGCATGTATGGCTGGAGCTGTTTCTGCTCTTCAAAAAGGAGATAAATACATTACTTCATATAGAGATCACGCGCATCCTATCGCACTTGGATCTGATCCTCGTACGATTATGGCTGAGCTCTACGGAAAAGCTACGGGTATTTCCAAAGGAAAAGGTGGCTCCATGCACATGTTCGACAAGGAGAACGGTTTCTTTGGCGGGCATGGAATTGTAGGAGCGCAAGTGCCTCTAGGAGCAGGTATTGCTTTTGCTGAAAAGTATAGTGGTACTGACAATCTGTGCATGACTTTCATGGGTGATGGTGCTGTGAGACAAGGTGCTTTTCACGAAGCACTCAACATGGCCATGACCATGAAACTCCCTGTCATCTTCGTGATAGAAAACAATGGCTATGCCATGGGTACTTCAGTACAGAGAACATCAAATGTCACTGAATTGTACAAGTTAGGTGAAGCTTATGATATCCCATCTGCAGCAGTAGACGCTATGTCTGTAGAGGCTGTACACCACTCAGTAGCTGAAGCTGCTGAGCGAGCGAGAAAAGGGGACGGCCCTACTTTATTAGAGTTCAGAACTTATCGATACAAAGGGCACTCCATGTCCGATCCTGCTAAGTACAGGACTAAAGAAGAATTGGAAGCTTACAAAAAGAGAGACCCTATCGAGCAAGTGAGAGGCGTGCTTTTGAAGAAAAAATATGCTACCGAAGAGGACTTAAAAGCCATAGATACAGATATCAAAGCTAGGGTGATGGAATGCGTAGAATTCGCAGAAAATTCCGACTGGCCAGATCCATCCGAAGCTTACACTGATGTGTACGCAGAAGATAATTATCCATACATTATGGATTAATGCAAAAAGTATATCTTTGCGACCTCAAAATTAGGATTGAATAATGGCTAAGAAGAATAACCAGAAAGAAGAAGGAATTGAATTTCTGGAAAACCCTGAAATACTAGCGAGTAAAACCGAAGAGTTTTTTAACGATAAGAAGAATCAAACTTATGTGTTTGGTATCGGAGGAGTATTGCTTGCTTTAGTGGCTGTCTTTTTTGCTTACAAGTACTATATCACTAATCAGAATAAAGAAGCACAGGAAGAGATGTTCCAAGCTGTATTTTATTTTGAAGCGGATAGTCTTGGTAAGGCACTAAACGGAGATGGAATCAATTATGGCTTCCTCGACATCATCAGTGACTATTCAGGAACAGATGCTGCGAATCTTGCTAGTTTTTATGCTGGCGCTACCTATATGCAATTGGGTGATTTCAGCTCGGCTGTTAGATACTTGGAGGACTTCAGTGGCGATGACTATCTGGTTCAAGCTAGAGCTTATGCGCTAGTAGGAGATGCCAATATGGAGCTTGGAGATTTTGCCGCAGCGGCTAAGGCTTATGATAAGGCTGCTAGCTACAATTCAAACAAACAGTTCTCACCTATCTACCTTCAGAAAAAAGGAATTGCTTTGGAAAATGATGGTAAGTATGCAGAAGCAGCTAAAGCTTTTGGTACAATAATCGAAAAATTTGCTGGTTCATCATTGGAACAAGAGGCTAAAAAACAGAAGGCTAGACTCGAAGGTCTGGCTGCCCAATAGATTTAAGAACACTAAATCAAAGGGACCAGGCTTCAGCTTAGTCCCTTTTTTTATTTTATGGCTACATCACTTAAAAACTTAAGCGCACAGAGCACCAAGGGAATTCAAGATGTCTCCTCTAAGAGGTTTGCCATCGTAGTTTCCGAATGGAACGAAGAAATAACTGAAGCACTCTACTCTGGTGCCCACGAAACTTTACTGTCTCATGGCGTGCCAAGAGAGCAAATAGAGAGAGTCAATGTGCCAGGCAGCTTTGAGCTGACCCTCGGTGCGCAATGGATGGCCAAAAGAGAAGATATCGATGCAGTCATTACCCTAGGCTGTGTCATTCAGGGTGAGACCCGTCACTTTGATTTTATATGTCAGGCTTGCGCCAATGGCATCACCGAAGTAGGCTTGAAATACGATAAGCCTGTGATCTTCGGAGTACTCACAACAGACACCCAAAAACAAGCCATTGACAGATCAGGTGGTCGACATGGCAACAAAGGAGATGAAGCTGCAACTACCGCGGTGAAAATGTTGAGTATCAAACAATAGGAATAAAATGAAAGTCTTAAAATTTGGAGGAACCTCAGTAGGTTCTCCTGAGCGCATGCAAGAAGTGGCACAGATCATTTCTAACGTGCCGGGCAAAAAAATAGTGGTGCTATCGGCCGTTTCTGGTACCACCAATATTCTAGTATCAATCTCAGAAACCATCACCGATGGCCAAAGGGAAGAAGCTAAGAAGATTGCCTTAGATCTTAAAAAGAAGTATTACGATTTTGTGGCCACACTTTTCGGTGAAGGTGAAGTTTATGAGAGAAACATCACATTCGTCAACAATGTCTTTGAGCTGATTTTGGAACTGATTGACCAAAAGCATACCGATCAAGTAGATAAAATGCTCGTAGCACAAGGAGAGCTGCTTTCTACTCGATTTTTCACAGAGTACCTCAACAACAACGGCACACCATGCGCCATGATCATGGCTCAGGATTTCATGACTCTAGATGAGTTTGCAGAACCTAACTTGCCTGTGACCCTCAAGAAGCTGAATGCAGCACTAGAACAAGTGGAGGGAAATGAGATAATCATTACGCAAGGCTATATTGCTCGAAATGCTAAAGGCGGAATAGACAATCTTAGAAGAGGAGGAAGTGACTACTCGGCTACCATTATTGGTGCCATCCTAAAAGCGGAAGAAATCCAGATTTGGACGGATATAGATGGTATGCACAACAATGATCCTCGTATCATTAAGACTACCCACCCTATCGCCAAGCTGAGTTTTGAGGAAGCAAGTGAGCTTGCATACTTTGGGGCCAAAGTGCTTCATCCACATTGTATTTTGCCAGCGCAGACTTACCAAGTCCCTGTACGAATCAAAAACACCATGGATCCAGAAGCTTTCGGTACGCTTATCTCTTCCGAGAAAGAGCCGGAAGCCGTGAAGGCCATAGCCGCCAAGGGAAACATTACAGCGATTAAGATCAAATCAAGCCGCATGGTCATGGCTTATGGTTTTCTAAGAAGTGTTTTCGAGGTATTTGAGAAATATCGAACTCCGATAGACATGATTACCACCTCGGAAATTGCTGTTTCCCTAACGATTGATGATGCCACGCATCTTCAAGAAATCGTCAAAGAAATAGAGGTATACGGATTGGTGGAAGTTGACAAAGACCAAACGATTATTTGTATTGTGGGTGATCTCATTGCTGAGCGAAAAGGTGTAGGCAGTGCGGTATTTAATGCATTAGACGATGTGCCATTGCGAATGATATCATACGGAGGAAGCCGAAACAATATTTCGGTATTGGTCAATAGCAAGCACAAGAACGAAGCGCTTATCAAGCTACATGAGGAACTATTCTAGAGAAGCTCTAGATAGAAGAATATCAACCAGATTACCACCAAAAGTGGTACGAGGAAAGGAATCGAAAACCTGATGATATAGCCAAAGAATGATGGCATTTTGATACCTACTTGCTCAGCAATAGATTTCACCATGAAATTGGGGCCATTTCCGATATAGGTCATGGCTCCAAAAAATACAGCTGCCACTGAAATGGCCTTTAATTCCAATACGGAATTGTCAAACATCCCATTGGAATAGCCAATTACGTCTGCCACTTTGTTGATGCTGGCACCATCAGCAGCCATTCCGGCTGTCAGGAAATTGACGTAAGTAGGAGCATTATCTAGGAATCCTGAAAGCAATCCTGTACCCCAATACAGAGTGTTGTGCGTAATGATGGCGATTCCCTCTGGTGATTGAGCAAAATTTCCTACCAATTCCAAGGCAGGCATCATGGTGCCAAATATTCCTATGAAAATAAAGGCTACTTCACGAATCGGTTCGAAACTAAATTCATTGCCATTCAAAGCTTGCTTGTCTGCCAGTTTGTAGGATAAGAATGCCGCTACCAGCATAATGATTTCACGAATGTATGAAAATGTCTGACCATCATATTCTATCCCTGGGATCCAAGGGAACACGTTTGGATCTAAAAATACAGCAGCTACCACTACAGCTAACCATATAAAATTACGAGAGCCCCTCAATGCAATCTTGCCAGTAGGTTCAGCTTGCTCTTCTCCAAAAGAGTAATCCGCTTTGTTGTTTTTATCCAAAAAGTAGAAAACCAATAGGAGCGCAATAATTGCGATAGCCCAGGGGAGCAAATTGTGAGTCAATGTCCAGAAGAAAGGAATTCCCTTTAGAAAACCTAAGAACAATGGCGGGTCGCCTATTGGTGTTAGCGAACCTCCAATATTGCTCACTATGAATATGAAAAAGATTATATGATATGATTTGATCCTATTTTTATTCAACCGAATAAATGGGCGAATCAAGAGCATAGAAGCACCCGTAGTACCAATGATATTGGCGATGATCGCACCAAAAGCCAATATGATAATATTGGTCAGAGGAGTTGATTTTTTATCAACGATGATCATTACGCCTCCTGATGCGACAAAGAGGCCTGTCAGCAATGCAATAAACTGCACATACTCAAATAGCGCATGGACGGGCCCATGATGATTATGAATCCCAAAAAGATAATAGGCTACCACTATTGAAGCCAATACCACTGCTACTATTGGATAATTTTTATGCCAGAAATGCTCATAGAATAATGGGCCTGTGGCGATCATGATCAACAAAATCGCAAAAGGTATCACGCTCCACATCGCAGGTCCATGATGTGCCTCGGACGGCACCTCTGAACTAACCGCTTCTACCAATTCTGCAGCCTCAGTGATTCCTTCTCCGGCGTAAGTAGGATTCAATTGAGCTCCGCCTACAAGAATCAATAGAAGAATTAAAAGGCGCAGATGCTTGATCATTTAGGTTTGGTGGATTAATCACATAAAATTATCATTTGCCGGACTAAAAGCAAGCCTCAAATTAAATTAGTTCTCTCAAGGCTATGTCAAAGGCCGTATTTGCCAATCCTAATTTGCTTGGGTTCTCATTATGGACTTTTTCCAAAGCATTATATATAGTCTGAGAGATATCAGAAAATATCTGGTCATCAGTAATTCTACTATCATTTTTAGGATCCATCAGGTATGCAAAAGTTCTTGCCATACCACAGTTGGAAATAAAATCCGTGATCAACGCGGCTTGTTGATCTACCATTTCGGCAATTGGTCCGTAAAAAATTGCTGAATCGTTAAAGGGTACATTGGCACCACATGCGACTACTTCCAATTGATTCTTTAAAAGACATTCGGCTTGTTCCTTGGATACCAATCGGGAAGCCGCTGCAGGTATAAAAATCTCTGCACCGAATTCCCATATTTTTTCATTGCACTCATCGAAAGCAATCATATCATCTGCCACCAATTCGTTTCCTTTTCGGTTGTAGAAGAGCGTTTTGATTGCTTCAAGGTCTAGGCCCTCAGTGTTCAACAACCCTCCATTTCGGTCAATGATCCCAACGATTTTCACACCATAGTTGGCCAGATAAAGGGCCGCAGTGGCACCTACGTTACCCCAACCTTGGATAATTGCTCGTTTCACGGTGATCTCTCCTCCCCAGAGTGAGTAGAAATGGCGAACGGATTCTGCCACGCCAAAGCCAGTAATCATATCTGAAACGGTGTACTTCTTATCCGAAGTAGGGATATAATTTTGATCCTCCAACACTTTAGAGACACCTTGCCTTAAGCGTCCGATCATGTGGATCTTCTGAGGTTTAGGAGCATGAAAATGTCCGTTGACCACTCCCTCTTGAGGGTGCCAAAGACCCAGGCTTTCAGTCATGGGTATCACTTCGTGTATCTCATCTACGTTGAGATCTCCACCGGTACCGTAATAATTTTTCAAAAGAGGATAAACAGCCTTGTACCACCGCTTGAGTACATCTTTCTTTCGAGGATCTTTTGGGTCGAAATTGATGCCCGATTTGGCTCCTCCGATCTGAGGACCAGACACGGTAAACTTAATCTCCATAGTCTTTGCAAGAGACTCTACCTCACGCTTATCCAGACCTAAGCGCATTCTTGTGCCTCCTCCTGCAGCACCATTTCTCAGGGAGTTGATCACTACCCATCCTACAGCTTCCGTTTCAGAGTCTGACCATTCAAAGACGATCTCAGGTTGCTTCTTTTCGAATTTTTCTAATAAGGTTTTCATTTTTGGGTTGGGGTTAAATGTGGGTGCCCAAAAATACTAAAATTATTGACCGAGCCGTCTCAATCGGGCAAATGTAGCACACCCAATACACTGGGCCTTTTGGCGCCAGTAACATCAGCTAAAACATTTGGTTGATTCAGGAGTCGTTTAAGCCCTAAAAAGGCAAAAATGAGTGCCTCTTTATAATCAATCAAGGTATTATCCGTATAAATCAGCCTGTCGGGATCAGCCAAGTGATTTGCTAAAATTTCCATTAGATAACGATTCCGTACTCCACCTCCTGTGATCATAATGGATCCAGTGGTTTCGTTGAGAGTATTGGCCAAGGTCTCTGCTAAAAAATGGATATATGTATGGAGTGCGTCCTCCGTACAGCTTGGGATGTGACTTAGAATGTTTTGAGTCCATTGATTGCTAAGAGATTTCGGAGGTTTTTGAGAGAAATACTCCATGGAAATCAGGTGAGATTTCCATTCATTGTCCATTTTTCCTTTTCTCGCGATTAACCCATCCTTGTCCATTGCCAAGCCTAGCTTGTTCGCCAGATAGTTTAGTACTTGATTACATGGGGCGACATCATACGCCATTTTGTGATCGAGTAATACAGAAATATTGGCAATGCCGCCAAGGTTGATGAAAGTGGTAACTTCTGGAAAAAGTACTTGTTCACCAAATGGTACCAACGGCGCCCCTTGACCACCCAAAATCAGATCTTTTGTTCTGAATTGGTCCACAACAGGAAGTCCCGTGTATTCGCTTATCTGCAGCCCATTTCCTATTTGTAAGCTAATATGTTCCTTTGGCTCATGAAAAACAGTATGACCATGCACACCTATGACATCTGGTGATGGTCTTCCATCAAGCCAAAAATTTAGCGTTTCACCAATCCATTGGCCATAAGCCACATCCAGTTTCAATAAGTCAAAGCTTGAAAGTGAATCAGCTCTGGCTAGTTGATCATTTATTTTTTGAGGCAGTTCTATGGTTTCGCTTTGTTCTATTTCATATTCTGAGAATGAATCCGGCTTAAAACGAGCCAAGCAGATATCTAGTCCATCAAGCGACGAACCCGACATCACACCTATAGCGCGGTATTCATTCTTGACTTGGTTACTTTTACTTATTGACATTGGCAGACGTGGAAAAAGATAGAAGTAATGTAATAGTTGATATTGGAAATTCTCGGATCAAAGTAGCAATTTTCCAAGGGGAGCATTTGCAAAACAAATGGACAGTTGAGAGCATCTCCGAGATTTCATCCCTAGCGCTATCCCACAGTGCAAGTTGGATAGTTAGCTCAGTCAGAAAGAATCAGGCCGAGATCAATGACTTTCTAGAAGACCGCAATTATCTATTCTTGACGCATCAAACCCCACTGCCTATTTCTCTAGATTATAAGACACCTGAGACACTTGGGGTGGATAGAATCGCGGCGGCTGTGGCTGGAAACCAGCTCCACCCACATGGGTGTGTGGTGATAGATGCCGGAACTTGCCTTACCATAGAACATGTTGATGCGCAGGGAGTTTACCGAGGAGGAGTGATCTCTCCGGGGCTGATCATGCGTATGAAAGCCATGCATACATTCACTGATGGATTACCAGATATCTCAGAAAATTGGCAAAATATTCCATTAAATGAGATGGGTAAATCCACATATGGTTGTTTAATGAAGGGAGCATTTGAAGGAATTATCCATGAGTTAAACGGATATATTGAGGTTTTAAAGAAAGATAATCCCCGTTTAGGCGTTATCCTGACCGGCGGAGATGCTAAATACTTTGAAACCAAGCTAAAAGCACCCATCTTTGCGGACTTAAATTTGGTGCTCAAGGGCTTAAATACAATACTGAATTATAATAAATGAATTTCCAGAAAATTCTTGTTTTGTCTATCGCATTTCTAATCGGTGGAAATTCTTTGGCCCAATCCGTCAGATCCCCATATTCTAGAAATGGTCTTGGCGATCTATTATTCCAGGGGTTGCCAAACAACTTCGCCATGGGTGAAGTAGGGATTGGAAGCCCTGCGGCATGGCATATCAACCTTCAAAATCCATCTTTTCTAGTCACCAATGGATTCAGCTCTTTTCAAGTAGGTCTTAGCGGAGATTTTAGAAACTATGAAAGTAATGCTGACACTGGATCCGAAAATGCCGCTAGCTTGCGCTTTTTGGCCATGAGTTTCCCAGTGGTATCCAAGAGGTGGGCGAGTAGTTTTGCCCTTCTACCTTTATCTACGGTGGGTTATAGCACATTTAGTCAAGAAGATGTAGGTGCTACAGCCACATCAATTACCGAGTTTGAGGGAGAGGGAGGTATTTCACAACTAATCTGGGCCAATGGATTTAGAATATATAAGACTCTGGCACTAGGAGTCAAAGCTTCTTATGTGTTTGGCAATATCTCAAGAGAATCAAGAGTGCAATTAGCAGGAGAAGATTTTGGGTCTAATTATGCCATTTCATACTTTCAAGAGACGGCTTATTCGGATGTTAATCTCTCATTGGGAGTATCATACAAATTCTTCATGAAAGAAAACACCCGTGCCATTAACATTGGAGGGATATATGAATTGTCTAATGAGTTAGAAGGAGTCACCGACGAATTTTATCAAAGACTTTCGCTTAGCGGAGCTACCATACAGGGGCAATCAATAAGTGAAGGCGAAAAGTCAACGTATGGGTTGCCGGAATCCTTCGGTTTTGGGTTGTCCTATGAAGTCATAGGAAAAGTTTTGGTAGGGGTAGATTACAAAACTCAAGGATGGGGAAATGCCAATAGAGAAAATGCTGACTTGACTTTGCGAAACACCACGAATATTGCATTAGGAGCATCTTTTACGCCAGATTATAGAAGTGTAAAAAACTACCTGAAACGTGGTACTTATCGATTTGGTGCGAACTACAAACAGCTGCCATATCTGGTGAACAACACAGAGATTAATGATTTTGGTATTAATTTTGGAGTGTCACTTCCTGTAAATGTTTATTCTAGCATGGATTTGGCATTCAAATTTGGTCAAAGAGGTACCACGAACAACAATCTCATTCAAGAAAAATATTTTCAGGTGTTGATAGGAGCGACTATCAATGACCGATGGTTTATTAAAAGGAGATACGATTAAAAATTAGCTTATGAATTCGTTTAAAAAGCAACTATTGGGACTTGCAATCTTATTCTTATTCGCAACTGTAGCTGTAAGCCAGCCTGGTTGGAATTGGGGAGATCAAGTAGATATGGCGAAAGAGAAAAATGCGCTTTACAGTGATTTGGTAAAAGCCGAAAAATGGAAAGAAGCTACTGTTCCTCATAATTGGTTATTGGAAAATACACCTGATCTGAATGCATCGATCTATATTAATGGAGCTAAGATTTATGAAGGCTTGGCAAAAGCTTCCACAGACAAGGCTGAGAAGTTAAAAAATCAGGAAAGGGCTCTCGAAATGTACGACTTAAGGGTTAAATATTTTGACGATGAGGCTGATGTACTTAACCGTAAAGCCTTTGTGGCTTATAAATATTATAGAGGCACCCAGTCTAAGTATGAGGAACTCTACAACTTATTTGATAGAGCGTTTGAGCTTAATGGAAACAACATCCGAATCAACAACCTGACAGGTTTTATGGATGTGATCAGAAGGTATAAGGCCATTGGTGGTGATGTGCCTGATGATGTTGTGTTCGAGAAGTATACTATGATCAAGGAAATCATTGATCAGAAATTGGAAGATGGTGTAAGTGAATCAAGTCTTACGAAGGTTTCGGATGCTGTTGACAAACTATTGACCGCTACAGTGGAGGTGGATTGTAATTTCATCGAAGAAAAACTTGGTCCAAAGTATCGTGAGACTAAGGACATTAAAATGGCAAAGAAAATCTTCAGCTTGATGGTAAGTCAGAAATGTATTGACAGTCCCTTGGCTATGGAAACTGCCATTGCAGTAAATGAGGTGTCTCCAGATTATGGTATCGCTAAATTCATTGCGGGTAAAGCTGCGGCTGATGGAGATAAGGATAAAGCTGTAGAGTACTACAACAAGGCAATCGAACTAACTTCAGATAACTCAAAGAAAGCTGAAGTTTACTTAAGTCTTGCGAGAATGCAGGTTTCTCAAGGAAGTAAGGTTGCTGCGCGATCTAGTGCAAGAAAAGCCTTGGCTTTTGATCCTAGCAACACGGAGCCTTATACGTTCATAGGTGACTTGTATATGAATAGTTTCGAAGATTGTAAAGGTGGCGAGAGTAAGGTGAAAGATAGAGCAGTCTTCATCGCAGCTTATGAGATGTACCAGAGAGGTGGAGATTCTGGAAGAATGAGCAACGCTAAGGCGCAGTTTCCTTCTATCGAAGAAATATTCAGCGAGGGTGTGGAAGAAGGCCAAAGCATGACAGTAGATTGTTGGATCAATGAATCCGTAAAGATTCAGAGAAGGCCAGCTAATTGATAGAACAATGAAAAAGGATTTTCAAGCGGTCAGGACAGCAATGTCTGACCGTTTTTTTGTTTTAATGATCATATTCTGTTTCGGTGGACTGATGACTATCAGTTGCGAAAACAGAAAAGAATTGCTTTCACAAGAGATGTACGATGGCCCTTTGGTGTCGATGGATAGCATCTATACCAAAATGAGCGACTCTGCCAAGGTTCTGGTTCGATTAAGGGCTGCTAAGCAGAATAACTTCGAGGGAGGAGATAGAGAATGGCCGAACCATTTGCACCTAGAGTATTTGGATGATCTGGGCGAGGTGGTGTCTACTTTTCGTGCGGATTACGTATACTATAGCGCTGATGAAGATATCTATAGGGCAGAAGGTAATGTGATTGTGAAAAATATGGAGGATGGTGATGAATTGAATACAGAGGAGCTATTCTGGAATCCAACCACAGAAGAATTTTATACTGAAAGGTTTGTAACGATACAGTCAGAGGATGAAATTCATACGGGCGAGGGACTGAGGGCAGATCAGGATTTTTCATCCTATAAGATTCTTAAACCTCAGGGGACGCTACTCATCGAAGAATGAAACTCTTAGATTATTTGCTTTTCTGCGCGGCTGTTGCATTCCTTGTGATAGGAATATATGAAGTCATGGTGCTGGGGATAGGGGCAGCATATGGTGTTCTGATGTTAAGCACTTTACTGCTATTTTTATTCTGGTATAGAAAAAGCCAACGACGTAATCAGTAATATTACATATGGATTTCAGCTTACTGTATTTGGGTATTGCAATTTGCCTGTTGTTTTCTGCGTTTTTTTCGGGCATTGAAATAGCATTTATCTCTGCTGATAAGTTGCATTTTGAGGTAATGAACAAAAATGGGAAGTTGGCAGGAAGGATCCTTTCAAACTTTGCCACCAAGCGCTCCTCATTTCTCGCTACCATGTTGGTGGGTAACAATCTGAGTATTGTACTCTATGGTATTTTGATGGCCAAGTTGGTAGAGCCGTGGTTGATGTCTACGCTACCTGATCAGATCGCAAACGATATTTTCATATTAGTCATTCAATCATTGATAGCCACGATTGTGGTTTTGATCACTGCAGAATTTATCCCTAAAAGCCTTTTCATGTTGAATCCGGATGCTTTGCTTAC
This sequence comes from Cyclobacteriaceae bacterium, assembly GCA_049115815.1. Classification (GTDB taxonomy): domain Bacteria; phylum Bacteroidota; class Bacteroidia; order Cytophagales; family Cyclobacteriaceae; genus Marinoscillum. The sequence goes on from JAGDZO010000004.1 coordinate 284,267, forward strand.
GGTATTCGCCTTCCCGATGGCCTTTATCTACTATGCGCTCTATCCGGTCGTATGGATCATTTCTTCTTTGTCCCGATTGATCATCATTCATGTTTTGAGGTTTGATTACTCTGAAGACAAACCTGTTTTTGGATTGACTGACCTCAACAATTATGTCAAAAAGACTATCCTCAATGTTGAGCAAGAGGAGGAACCCGAGATCGATACCAAGATTTTTAATAATGCGATCGAATTCAAAACGATTAGGGTAAGAGAATGTATGATTCCTCGTACGGAAATTCAAGCGGTGGATATCACGGCAGATATTGAGGAATTGAGAAATGCCTTTACGGAAACCGGGCATTCGAAAATATTGGTATATAAGGATTCTATTGATGACGTCATAGGCTATTGTCATTCACTGGCTATGTTCAAAAAACCCGACAACATTCGGGACATGCTCACTACGATTTTGATTGTGCCCGAAACCATGCTGGCGAATGAGCTTTTGATTCAATTTATCCAAGAGCATAAGAGTATAGCCTTGGTGGTAGATGAGTATGGAGGTACGTCAGGCATAGTCACGATGGAGGATGTCATAGAAGAGATTTTTGGAGAGATCCGTGACGAACATGATGACGAATATCTTGTTGAAGAAAAAATTGACGATCACAACTATATTTTGAGTGCCAGACACGAAGTTGACTACCTCAATGATAGGTACGAATGGGACCTTCCTGCAGGTGAGTATGATACGTTAGGTGGTCTTATTTTGGCCTTTAACGAGGACATCCCACAAGTCAATGAATCCATCTTGGTTCCGCCATTTGAGTTCACCATTTTCACCATGGAAGAAAATCGAATTGACAAGGTCAAGTTGACCCTTCAGGAAGCCGAAGAAGCCTTGTAAATCAAAGGCTTAGATTCATTTTTTAATTCGTTGACATGTTCCTATTTTTGCCGTCCTTATAAAAACTACGCATAAAAAAAATGGCGCTGATTAATACTTTAAGAAAGAAGATGGGTAAGATCGTTGTGGGGTTTGTAGCCTTCTCAATGTTCGCTTTTATACTCACAGATTTGTTTCAATCTAACTCCTCATTGATCGGAGGAAATGACACCACTATAGCCGAGATAGCCGATAAGGACATCTCATATGAGCAATTCCAAGAAAAAGTAGATGAACTCTCTTATATCTTTTCTGTAAACAACGGAAGAGACCCTGTTTCTTCTGAAACAGAAAGCATTCGCGAGCAAGCATGGAATGCACTGATACTTGACAATGCTTATATGCGTCAGTTTGAGGCGCTGGGCCTTGAGGTAACAAGCGCTGAGCTAGTTGACATGGTACAGGGGAATAACATTGATCCTCAGATCAAGCAATTTTTTACAGACCCGAATACTGGAGAATTCAATAGAGACAATGTGGTTGCATTCTTGCAATCATTGAATACGGCTCAGCCTCAGCAACGCGCTTCATGGTTGACTTTTGAAACGCAACTTCAGCCTAATCGTCAGATTGCTAAATATCAGAAGCTCCTAGAGAAGACTAATTATGTGACCACAGCAGAAGCTAAGTCGAAGCATCAAGCTCAAAACAGCAATATGTCTGTTGAGTATTTTTATGTTCCTTTTTTCAGTGTGGCTGACAGCACAATCACCGTTTCTGATTCTGAATTGGAGTCTTATCTTTCTAGTCACAAGGATGAGTACCAGAGAGAGGAGTCACGAAACTTGAGTTATGTTGTTGTTCCGATCGAGCCATCGAGCGAGGACTCCATCTTTGTTCAAGAAGAAATCGCTGCGCTTAGAGATGGTCTGGCTAACACCACTGAAGATTCTACTTATGCTACAGTCAATTCTGATGGAGACGTACCGTTCAGGAAAATCACTGACCCTAGCTTGGTGCCTATCGACCTTTTGGGTGCGGAAGTAGGCACGGTGACCGAACCTTCTTTGGTAGGTGATACTTATGCCATTAGTAAACTCTCTGCGATATCTGAAGGAGATGAATACTTTGTGAAAGCCAGACATATTCTGATCAATATGGATGGTAACTCTGAAACGGCTAAAGCTACAGCACGAGCTAAGGCTATGAGCATTATCAGACAATTGCAAAGAGGAGGTGAATTTGCTCAATTAGCAGCAGAAAACAGTACCGATCAAAGCAACGCCAACAATGGCGGAGATCTAGGATGGTTTGGTGAAAATGGAAATTTTGTTCAGCCTTTCAAAGATGCTGCTTTTGGTTTCAGAGGTACTGGCTTGCTTCCTAGGCCAGTTGAGACTTCTTTCGGTTTCCACATAATCCAAATCGATGAAGCTAAGACTAACAAAGTATATGAAGTAGCTACTATCGAAAAAGAATTGTTCGAAAGCGATGCTACACTGAATGAAGCATACAGAAGAGCAGATTTATTGGCTGCCAATAGTTCAGATGCGGCTTCACTGAAAGCCAATGCTGAGGCAGAAGGTCTGACGCTTAGAGTAGCTAACAACATCAGCAAAAATGCGTCGAGAGTAGGTGCCTTGGCTGATGCGAGAAATGTAGTGCTTTGGTTGTACAATGATGCATCAGTTGGTAAGATCTCTGATGTGAAAGAGTTTGATGACAAATATGTAATTGCTGTAATGACTGGCAAGCAAACTCAAGGAACCGCGAAACTGAGCCAAGTGAGAAACGAGGTAGAAAACAAGGTTCGTAATGAAAAGAAAGCAGCCCTTATCAAGGAAAAAATCGCAGGATTGTCTGCTACAGATTTTGAAGGCATGAAGGCCGAATATGGAACTGAAGCTAGAACAGGAACAGCTGATTTGACTTTGAGCAGCAATTCATTTCCAAGTGTTGGGTTTGCTCCAGAGGCTGTAGGTGTAGCGTTCTCTTTGGAGGAAGGAGAGCAAACTGCTCCATTCGATACACAGAATGGTGTGCTGATAGTAAGTGCGACTGCCAAGAGTCTAGCTGAAGATCAAGAAGATTATAGTTCATTCAAAACACAAGTTGCGAATGAGCGATTAGGAAGACGAACAGTCATTGCGAACTTTCCACTGTTCTTTGCACCTGTGTTTGTTCCTCAACCTGTGGATGACGCCATTAAGGAATTCGCCAAAATTGAGGACAATCGATACAAGTTCTTTTAACAATCTAAAGATCGGTCTCAAAAGTCAGTTCCAATAAGCGAAGTGTCACATTGAGCTTGTCGAAATGTTACCTGTTGTTTACAAACTAAGGTTTCGACAGGCACAACCTGACAACAAATGCTACTTTTGAGACCGCTCTTTTTTTATCTTAATACCCATGAGTTGGGACATAGAAGGATTTCGAGAAAAATTAGAATCACAGCACCAGTTTCCCGGTGAGTATTCCTTCAAGTTCATTGTGCCATTCGGCAAGAAGGAGGAACTTTTGAAATTCATGCCGGCAGGGAAAACGTCATTTCGTCCTAGTTCGAATAATAAGTACATTAGTATCACTACTAAAGCCCACCTAGGTAGCAGCGATGAAGTGTTGAAAATCTACACTGACGCCAATACCATTGAAGGGTGTATTGCACTTTAAAAGAGAACCATCATGTGGATAGAAAAAGATAACAAACTTACCAATACCTTCAAGTTCAATGATTTTGTGGAGGCCTTTGGGTTTATGACCCAAGTGGCCATTGTAGCAGAAAAGATGAACCACCATCCGAACTGGAGCAATGTTTACAATACGGTATCATTTGAGTTGACCACTCATGACGCAGGCAATAAGGTTACAGACAAAGATCGAAAGCTTGCTTCTGCTATCGACGAATTAGCCTAATCGATGGAAGTGGAAACCTCGCTGTACCTTGTCCCTACACCCATAGGAAATATGGGTGATATTACTTTCAGAGCCGTTGAGGTTCTGAAAAATGTAGACAAAATACTAGCAGAGGACACACGTACTTCTGGTATTCTGCTAAAGCACTACGAGATCAAGACATCAACCGAAAGCTTCCATTCGTTCAACGAACACAAGAGGACTGAGGCCATTATAGAACGACTCAAGGCTGGCGAGAAGATCGCGTTGATTTCTGATGCTGGTACGCCTGGTATTTCGGACCCTGGATTCATGCTAGCCAGAGCAGCAGCTGAAGAAGGACTCAAAGTAGAATGTCTGCCAGGTGCTACGGCTTTTGTTCCTGCATTGGTCAAATCAGGTTTGCCTTCTGATAAGTTTGTTTTTGAAGGTTTTCTTCCTCACAAAAAGGGACGTCAGACTCGGCTTACTATCCTAAAAGATGAGCCTAGAACCATCGTTTTCTATGAGTCTCCACATCGTCTGATGAAGACTCTGGAGCAGTTTCAGCAGGTAATGGGTGCCGAACGTAAGGTTTCTGTCTCTAGAGAGTTGACTAAGAAGTTTGAAGAAACTGTCAATGGAAGTCTGGCGGAGGTCATTGCCTATTTTCAAGAGCATACTGTCAAAGGAGAATTCGTCATAATCCTCGAAGGGAACTCGAAATAGTTTTCAATCTTCATTCAACTCTGCCGGCAGGGAAAAAAGCAGATTTCCCCTATAGCTGGTTAGGCTATCTACTCCTGACATATTATATAGCTGAAGTTTCCCGTTGATCCAATCTTCCTCAATGAGAATACTCATCTTCTCATCTGGCAGGGTATAAGAGTTTTTTACGTGTTCTGCGCGAAGAGAAACGAATCGCTCGTTGAGATCAATCATTAAAATATTCGATAGAGAATCTGATAATTCCAATGACATAGACCCACAGAAAAGAAAAATTCCAGGAATAAGTTCTTTCGGGGTTGTATTGGCTCTCCCTTTTACAGAATGAGCTTCGTAGATTTTGATGCTGTAATCGTACCCCTCTATGTATTGAAGCTCGTTTTCATTCGTGGCAGCACTGAAAGAAAGGTAGCCATTTCGATTTCCATTTTTGGTTATCCTCCAATAATCTAAACCTAACATTTTCATATAAACGGAGGCCTCTGATACGTTATGCTTGGCCGCTATGTCTCGCGGGTTCTGAGTATACCAAATGTCAATCTCTTCAAAACCATGATAATCTTCCAGGTAATCCAAGATGGATTTTACCTCGTTGTGGAGGCTGTCTGACAGAATCCCTTTGTTGAGTTTATCTTGCTTCAGTACCAAACGACTAGTATCAGTCTTATCCCAAATAGGTTCATTCACCACCTGACCTTGGAGGATTTCTGCGTTGGTCAATATTGCTTCAAGTCGACCGACTTGGCTCATTTCACTTATCCGAAAGATTCCCCATGGTCCAAAACTTGTCAATAAGATGATGACAAAAAGGGTCATGGGTACTACTTTGATGTTGGAGCCACGAAACGTGAAATAGAGGCTGATCAGCAGCAACCAGATAGCCAACAGGACAGTAATGTATCGGTTGATGGTGATGCCATAATCCTCTATTCGTATCCCGATAGCCAAAAAGAGCATGACAAGGAGTGGCAGTAAAACCACATAGTACCACTTGACTAAAAACGATAAAGGACTTGACCGCTTGGCAAATGGATATGCCAGCAAGACGGTCAATATCCCAACCACAGCCATCGCTATGATCATGTAAGTCATGATACCTTTCGGCCAATCCCAAAGGAAGACCACTTTGGCTGAATAGCTATAAAGTATGAGAAAATACAGCGTGATGAGAGGCATTAAAACATATAGCAGCATGGTTTTTAGACCTGTAGGTGCATCTGTGGAGTTTTCCCAGACGGTCCTTTCAGGAATACCTGCCACAAAAAACCAGGTATTGAAAATGCCTGCTATAAAAATGAATATCTGAAAGTATCGCTTGCCATTGATAGATAAATCAAAGAGTGAGTCTACCGCGAATAGTGCTAAGACCAAACCCAAAAACAGCACAGCAGAATAAAGGGCTGAGAGAAAAAACCTTAGAAACAGAGACTGGTTGAAGCGCCAAAAGTCATCGACACTTTTGTCATTTATAAAAGCTGAAAATGAAACCAAGAGATGGGCAGCGGTGGCAAAAATGGCATAGCGGATATAGGAGATGCTTGCATTGAGCGAGTCCTCAGCTGCTGGCAAAGAAAAATAGACAAGCAGCAAAACGCCTATGCCCATGAGTCGATAAAGCCATAATTTGCTTGCGGAGTGCTCTTGGGTATTGGAGAATATTTTGATGGAAATAAATAGCGGAACCCCTAGATAGCCACAGAGCAAAACATTGACTAAAGTCAAGGAGACTACATCGGCATCTACTTCCACCATATAGATAGCTATGAAAACAGCCAACATGGCCGAGACTATGGTCAAAGGGAATTTTCTGAAGGAGCGGGCTCCTTCTTTGATTAAAAATTCAAGAGATGGAAGTTTCATAAGACAACTAATTATCTACCTATAACGAGCAATATCAGACCAACCAATATACCTGCAAGATATAATCCTTTGCGTTTGACGTTCTTTTCTTGATAAAAAAGCGCTCCAAAGGCGAAAACAATGATCACGTTGCTACGTCTCACAAGGCTAATGATGGAAATCAGAGAATCTGGAAGGGCGATGCTGTAGAAATAAAAAAAATCGCCTATCAGTAGAAATACACCGATAAAGGGGATAGCCCAATGCCACTTGAATGGTGTGCTGGTTTTCTTTTGAGGCATCCATAATATGAGCAACACTGGGATCAAAAGTAAGGTCTGATAGAAGGTAAAGTAGGCCTGAACAGCCATGACCTCCATTTCTCGAAGCAGATAGCGATCATACAAGGCGCTCACTGAGCCCATGAGCGTACCCAAAATCATAAGCCAGATGTATCGATTGCTCCGAAAAGAAATACCCTCGAGTTTGCCAGTATTGGAAAATAGATAGAAAAATATGAAGATCAATGCAGCCCCAACTCCCTGAAGTGGGCTAAGTTTTTCGGAGAAAATAAAGAACGCACCAAGCATGGTCCAAAGTGGCCCTGTAGAACGAATAGGTGCAAAAATGGTCAGTGGCAGGTTCTTCAATGCAAAGTAGGTGCAAATCCAACTGGTCAGGACAATGACCGTTTTGAGAATGATGCGTAGATGTTCACTAAGGGTCAGATGGCTAACGAAAGCAGGGTGATCGGCTGCCACCCAACCAGAAATGGAAGCAAGGGTAATGCCGCCCATTATGATAGAGGCAAATACCGTAGAAAGAAAAAGCGTCGGCAAGACCGCATTTTCTTTCAGAGAGATTTTTTTGAAGATGTCATAAAACCCTAGAAAAAACGCGGAGGCAATTGCAAGAAGAAGCCACATAGGCGGCAAAGGTATTTTGAATTATAAGGATTAGGATCATTGAAAGGCGTATAATAGATTGTGAGTTTGATGATCCTTATCTTTTGGGGAAATTTGCCAGTATGAGAGTAATAGTAGGTTCTAAAAATCCAGTGAAAGTGAATAGCGCCAAGCAAGGCTTTGAGCAGATCTTCAATGCGCAGACTTTTGATTGCGAAGGGATTGAAGTTCCTTCAGGTATTTCAGATCAGCCTATGACCGATCAGGAAACTTTGCAAGGCGCTATCAATAGAGCACAAAATGCTAAGACAGCCCAGCCTGCCGCAGATTATTGGGTGGGGATAGAAGGAGGACTGGACTCTTCTGAGCAAGGACTATTGGCATTTGCCTGGGTGGTGATCTTGAGTGACAATCAAACAGGCCAATCTCGCACCAGCACTTTTCATCTCCCTCCAAAGGTCACCGAATTAATCTATCAGGGAATAGAGCTTGGCTTAGCCAATGACCAGGTATTCAAAGAAACAAATTCTAAGCAAAAAGGTGGAGCTGTAGGATCTCTGACGAATGGTGTGCTTGGACGAACGGAGTACTACGTGCAAGCAGTTATGCTGGCTTTGGTTCCTTTTTTGAATCCGAAACTCTTCCCACCTCAAGCGTAAATATTGCTCTAAATGATCAGAAAAGGGCATAAAGTCAAATGACGGGTAAACGACGGGCGACATTTTGACCTTCAGCACCACATCACCCGTATCATTGCTCAGGTTTTTTGATGACTTAATGATACCATTGTCCTTATGATAGCACAACCAAGACTCGGCGAAATCCTAATTGACATAAGAAAGGAAAAAGGATGGACCCAAGAAGAGCTAGTTTCAGAATCTAACGTGAGTGTAAGAACCATTCAACGAATAGAATCTGGTGAGGTGACGCCTCGATATTCTACGGTTAAAATCCTATTGCATGCACTTGGTTATGACATGGATGAGTGGGCTCGATTAAGTCAGAAAGAAGCTTCTAAAAATGTGGAACCTTCAAATTTTCTTTCAAGTATGTTTACTCAAACCATTTCTAAATCTCAGTACAGCTCAACATTTAACGCCGCATGGATCGCGGGAATCATCTATACCATTTTCGCAATTGCGGATATCTTCCTCACGGAGATTTTCGATGATAAAATGAGCTATGACACCATGCTTACCCTTGCGGGAATCAAGATAGTGGGAGGTATCTCTATCTATATATTCTATCGAGGATTCGTGTTACTGTCTGACCTCTTTGAGAATTCACTGGTGAAGGCAGGATCTTTTCTATTTACGCTTTCGGTAATTGGGATGTATGTGTGCGATCTGGCTCTCATGGCGCTAGGGATTGACAATGATACAACCCTCGACATTCAGGGGATCATATTTTTAATTGCCTTAGGTGCATCGGGTATAGTATTCGGCATAGGCATGCTAAAACTTCAGGATGGCATGGGCAAATTGGCCAAGACCATTGGGGTGATGGAGCTGGTTGTAGCAGCGTGCTATATGTCTATCATCATGTCTTTCTTCGGCTTGATACTTTTTGTTCCAGTGATGATATTGGAGATTATCTTTCTCATTAAGGCAGAGGAATTGGCTCGTGAGGGTAAGCTGTAATGTTTGCTCCCGTGATGATTCTGTTGTGATATTGCCTAAAAGTTTGTTTCCTTAAAAGAATATATTATTATTGTAAAACGATAATTAATAGTTAAACAATAATAATTATGAAAAGACTGAAGCATACCATCGGGTTGGTCAAGTTTGCCAAATGGCTTGTTTTGATATTAGGGATAGTTGTGTTGGCATTGATACTATTCATTCCGAAAAATGAAAAGGTAAAAATCAGCGGCCTCTATTTCAAGGTCAGTAAAGAACTCCAAAAGGAACAGCCGATCGCTGGTCAAAACTTTAACGACAGGTTGCAGAGCTCGAATAACAGCCAAGAGCTTTTCGTGCTCCATGAAAAGCTCTCCATTGAGGTACCAATGACTAACTATTTGAGAGGAGCTGCTTTTCTTGTGCTTCTTATAACACTTGGTATTTGCTACTTTATATTGGAAAATATGAATCAAATTTTCCAATCGATTCAGCAGGGACAGCCATTTAGCGAAAGCAATACCTATAGACTCAAGCAGATCGGATCGATAGTTATGCTATCTCCAATATTGGAATGGGCGCTTATGACCGCATCAAGATTGTGGATAGACGCCACCTATAAGTTTGATGGGTTATCTATTGATTATGAGAACGAATTGGGAAAAGGTGTTTTTCTACTTGGCCTCCTTATTTATACCTTGGCTTTTGCCTTCGAACAAGGGTTAAAAATCAAAGAAGAGAACGAACTTACAGTCTAATGCCGATAGTAGTCAACTTAGATGTAATGATGGCCAAGCGTAAGATTCGCTCAAAGGATCTAGCTGAGCGTCTTGGTATCACGGAAGCCAATCTGTCCATCCTGAAAACCGGAAAGGCCAAGGCAATTCGGTTCACGACTCTAGCGATGCTTTGTAAGGAGCTAGACTGCCAACCGGGTGATATTTTGGCTTTTTCAGATTGACTGATTGTGTTTAACCGTTATTTATCTTAGTTTCAAACGATGAACCAATCGACCATCAATATCAAGCAGTCCTTCGGGCTGTTTGGTCTATACATCATCATTACACTTGGAGTTAGCCTCATAGCCTCTGCATTTGGTCAAAATGCTCAGGTTGTGTTTTTCACAAGTCTAATTACCAACCTTTTGATTATCACGGTCGCCTTAAACTGGCAAGAGCTGCCAGGACGATTTTTAATCGCTGAAAACCGATCGATTCCGGAGCTTCATTTTGTGATTGGCTGTTTTTTTACCCTCTGCCTTGGAGTAACCTTAGATCCAATCCTTAATCTCTATCCTATGCCTGATTGGATGGTAGAAATGATGGAAATGGCAATTCAAAAGAACGCATGGTCATTCTTAGCACTGGCCGTAGTAGCGCCTCTCGGAGAAGAGTTTTTGTTCAGAAGAATTATTCTTACTGGACTTGAATCCAATTATGGTAAGCGAAAAGCCATTCTCTGGTCCGCGTTTTTCTTTGCCCTATTTCACCTCAACCCATGGCAAGGCTTGGGTGCATTCGTTAGCGGTATTTTCTTAGCTTGGCTTTACCTCAATACTCGAAATATTTGGCTTTGCGTGGCTATCCATGCATTCCATAATTCAATCGCGTTTTTAGCATTTTATCTTTCTGGTGATGTCATGATCACCATAGTTGATATTGTTGGCTATGATTACAAGCTTGGATTAATTATCGGATTGTCCATTGTCTCTATGTACTTTTGTTACAAATACTTTGAAAAAGCCTTTCGGCAAAATCCTATAGCAAATTGGAACGAAGACCCAGACGCAACAGAGCAAGCCAAGCCATTAGATCACTGACTCAGGAAACTAAAGTCACTGGAGATGATTTGATTTTCCCATTGTTCTTATTGGAAGGAACCAACACCAAAACCGAGGTGGCTTCTATGCCAGGTATCTATCGGTTCACTTTGGATCTTATGCTCAAGGAGATAGAAGAATGTTTGAAGCTTGGCATCAAGGGTTTTGACATCTTTCCGGTAGTTGAGGAGCATCACAAGGACAAGCTGGCTACCAAAAGCTATGATTCCAATTTCTTTTACCTGAAGGCCTTGGCAAAAATTAAGGAAGAGTTTCCAGAAGCGATAATCGTGACGGATGTGGCTATGGATCCTTATAGCGTCGATGGACATGATGGGATCGTGGAAAATGGACAGATCCTCAATGATGAAACTTTGGAGGTATTGGGAAAAATGACCCTGGCTCAAGCTGCTAGCGGCATAGATATGATCGGCCCATCCGATATGATGGACGGCCGAGTAGGGTACCTCAGACATGTACTAGATGATGCTGGTTATGCTCATGTTGGAATTATGTCTTACACGGCGAAATACGCGAGCGCATTCTACGGCCCATTCAGAGATGCTTTGGATTCTGCGCCAAAATTTGGCGACAAGAAAACCTATCAAATGAACCCTGCCAATAGGCGTGAGGCTATGATTGAGGCAGAGCTAGATGCCATAGAAGGAGCGGACGTGCTGATGGTCAAACCAGCCTTGGCTTACTTGGATATCATATCAGACCTCAAGGGCAACTATGACCTCCCCATAGCAGCCTACAATGTCTCTGGCGAATATGCTATGATCAAGGCGGCAGGTGAAAAAGGGTGGCTTAATCCTGATGCTGCGAGGGATGAATCATTGATGTCAATTAAGCGGGCTGGTGCAGATATTATACTTACCTACTTTGCCAAGGAATATTTGAAGCGCTAATCTTCCCATTTACACCTCGATTTTTCTTGTTGACCCATTTCATAATAAGAGTCTGCCAGTATTCCATTTTGTTTGGGATATAATAAAAGAGACCAAAGATGGAAGAGAAAGTAATCAACGAAGTAGCAAGAAAAATCAGAAAGCAGCTAGAAAGACAATTGGAAGCTCAAGCAGACAACACCAATCAAGCAGTGAGATTGATGGAAATGAGTAATTTCATCAAGACCGAATACACTAGTAAGGCAACGGCTGTTACCTACTGATCTTAGAGATCTTCTTCTCGCTCTAGCATCAAAATAGAGCTTTGAGGAACGATGAAATATTTTTCATCTTCATACTGAATTTCGAAAGCGCCCTTTTGAAGAAAAAGCGCTAGATCACCCTCCTTCGCTTGAAGCGGAATATACCTCACCTGGTCTTCCTGTGGTTTCCAATCACTCTCTCCATCATCACCCACAGGAATAGGATATCCCGGACCAGCCTTCACAATATACCCTGACTGAATCTTTTCTTTTTCTTGGACTCCCGGAGGTAAGAATATACCACTAGACGTTCGTTCAGAATTCTTCTTAGGCCGAACCAATACTCTATCACCCACTATGATGATGTTCCTAAGTTTATTGTCTTTGGTGATTTGCATCTGTTATTCAGGTTTAGATCTATCGAGCAATCGCTGATCCAGCTGCTTGGAAGCTTTCGCTCCTAGTTCTTTCAGCACTTCTGTCCTTCTGACTAAGTTTCCATTGCCTTCAGAAAGCTTATTCATGGCCAAGTCATAGTTGTCTTTAGTTTGTTTCAGATTGGTTCCTACTTTGAGTAGGTCCTGAGTGAATCCCTCAAACTTATCATAAAGAGCACCCGCTTGTCTAGCGATCTCGATGGCATTTTTGTTTTGCAAGTCTTGCTTCCAGATATAGGATACAGTTCTCAAAGTAGCCAATAAGGTACTCGTAGAAACCAGCACAATATTTTTGTCCAACGCCTTTTCATATAGATCATGGTCTTCGCGCAATGCGATAGTTAGAGCAGGTTCATTGGCAATGAACATCAGCACGAAATCCGGCTGCTGAATTTCATATAGATTTTGATAATTCTTATCTCCTAACAACTTGATATGACTATACACACTATCCAGGTGCTGCTTTAGATACTTGGCTTTTGAGGCCTCATCTTCATGGTCATAATAGTTGCTATAGGCCGTGAGAGATACCTTAGAGTCCAAGACCAGATACTTATCATCCGGCATCTTGATGATATAATCCAATCGCTGATTGTTACCTTCTTCAGTTTTGAAATTTTTCTCTTTGAAATAATGTACTTCCTTCTGCAAGCCCACTTTCTCCAAGATATTCTCAAGCTGCATCTCACCCCAGTTTCCTTGAGTCTTGGATTCTCCTTTGAGGGCTTTTGTGAGATTTTCTGCCTCCTTCGTGATCTGTTGATTGAGTTCTTTGAGGTGATCAAGTTGAGTTTTGAGGGCCGTGTTTTGTTCGAGTGAATCTTTACTGCTCTGTTCCACTTTTCGTTCAAATCGCTCAATTTTTTCCTTCAATGGATCCAGAACCTGACCAATGTTGAGCTTGTTTTGATCGGTGAATTTTTTGCTTTTTTCCTCCAGTATCTCGTTAGCGAGATTCTTAAACTCAGTCTTAAATTTTTCTTGTAACTGGTTGACTTCTTCTTTCTGTTCCGAGAGTCGCTCCTGTAGGTTTTGGTAATTGGCTTTTAGTCCGGAGTGCTCGCTCGTGAGGTTCATCAGTCGCTCTCGTTCTTGGCTCAGCTGCCCATTGATGGTGTCTAGGTCTTTAGTGAGATTCTCTGTTCGTTGCATCTCCATTTCCAACTCCAATCTTAGTTTTTGCTGATCCTCTCCACCATCTTGTTTCTGTAGTTTGGCCACCAAAAAGCCAATGGCTCCTCCGGCCAACAATCCTAGTAGCAATATCAAAATCGAGTTCATTTCCATAAGGACAAATCTAGAGTAAACCTTGCAGATAGCCGAACAATTCCATGGCCCAAGCTACACCTAAATGTATGATGATACCGCCCCATACGTTGCGTGTATGGTATGCGACGATCCCCAAGATATAACCGCCGAATATCGAGCTAATCGCTTCAGCCATTGGCTTACCAAAATGGAGAAATGCATAGGTGACGACCATCGGCAGCACGGCATATCCACCCAGACTTTTGACGAAAGCATAAATCAAAAAACCTCTAAAAAAGACCTCTACTGAAATAAAGCTGCTTCCATAGCAAAGCTCAAAGAAAATCACAGGCAGGATCTCAGGAAAGCCGTGATTCTCTGCCAGTTTGCCTCCCAAGGTGAATTGATAGCGCGGATAATAGTTTTTCAAATCCCCAATAAATGATCCAATAGCGATAAAAATGACCGCAAGTGCTAACAGGATGAAATATGGTTTGAGGTCAATATTGCGAGTAGACAATCCGAACCAGTCTTTTGGTTTCTCATTCTCATAGATGGCATAGAACATAAAGAGCGGAATCACGATCAATATCACCTTGGACACCCAGCTAAACGATCGGCTGAAAAATCGTTGCTCGATGTATGGGAGCGCCTCAAACAACTCATGGTGCAAGTTGAAAGTGCGGCTGAGAGATAATACGGCGAAACCGATCAACACCTTAATCCAATAGTCTTTGCCAAGCCCATCCACTTTCTTGAACCAAACCATGATCCAGGACACCACCACATATGGCATCATCATCCAGAGAAACATCCGCAACCAATGCCCGAAACTGCCGTAATTTTCATCAATGATCGAATCTTCAAAATCCAACGTATAGTTGAAAATAAAGGTGACCAACAGAAAGAGGGCAGTGGTGAGGTAGACTTTGAGGTCAAAGTGCTTACTTTGATAGTCTTTTAAGTACGTGAGGATTTTTCTCATTTAAAAAATTTAGCCAAATATATGTGTCTGATAGCTTTTGCGTGGGACGTACATCCGAAATATAAACTCATTGTCTCTGCTAACAGGGATGAGTTTTATGATCGGCCTACAGCGCAAGCTGGGCTTTGGGAGGATCACCCGCATATTCTCGGGGGCAGAGACTTGGAGGCCAAGGGCACTTGGATGGCTGTAAGCGCCAATGGCAAATTCGCAGCTGTGACCAACTATAGAGATCTGAGCAACATCCGGAAAGATGCTAGGTCGAGGGGAGAAATCCCTACAGATTATCTCAACGGGCAGTATTCTCCAATGGAATTCCTTCAGCATTTGCATAACCATTCGGAGGACTACAACGGCTTCAATATAATAGTTGGTAATCAGCAAGAGTTGCTTCACTATAGCAATTATGAAAGGAAAATTAACCCGATCAAGCCTGGAGTTTATGGGTTAAGTAATGCGCTATTGGATACGCCTTGGCCTAAAGTATCTCTTCTAAAACAAAAATTCAGAGATTCGATCAGCGAGGATTTCACAGATGAAGACTTGATCCAATTGATGCAGGACGATCAGGTAGCTGAAGACCAAATACTACCAGATACTGGCGTATCTCCCGAATTGGAAAAAGCATTGTCGGCCATTTGTATTCGCATGGAGGGATATGGGACGTGCTGCAGCACAGTCATCACCTTGGATCGAATGGGTAAATATGCCTTGACAGAAAAGACCTATCCTTTTGGAGGAAGACCAGACCAAATTGTCAGATTTAGCGTTGATATCAAATGATGAAAAGTAGCAAACTGTTTTTTGGCGTATTGGCAGCACTTATGCTGTGTTTCAGCGGATGTGACAATACGTTAGACAATTTTGATACAGATAAGGATCCTCTAGTTGGAAAAATAGGTGGGGAGGATTGGAGCTATATCTCAGGTGGCGCCAAAGCCAGACCAACCACTAGCCAAATAGAAGGATTTCTTACAGGACTCAATGTCATAGATCCTTGTACTATCCGAGTGTTAGGTGAGCCTTATCTGGAGCTGAGTCTACCTTCCAGAATCGCCAACTACAACCTGCCCTCAGCCAGCGGAGAAGTCAAGCTTGTATTCGTTTCGAGAAATGGGGATAAAAGACTTTCCGTCACAGGAGGATATTTGGAGATAGTTGCTTTGAGTGGCAGACAGGCCTTAGGTCGGATCAATGCTACAGTAGATGATGACAATTTTGTGGAGGGTTCCTTTCTCCTGGAAATTTGTAATTGATACAGGTGAGCTTTTAACTGGAACGTGCTACGCGTCTCATCCTACTCTAGCAGTCCATCTTGCACAGCTATTCTTACCATGCTGGCCACATTGTGTACTTCCAATTTTTCAAGAATTGACTTCCGATGGGTTTCAACTGTTCGGATAGCAATGAACAGCTTATCTGAGATCTCTCTTGTGCTCATTCCCTCGGCGATGAGTATGAGAATTTCGCGCTCCCTCTCAGTAAGCTTTTGGCTTTTTTTCAGCCCGGTGGTTTCTATCTCGTCCGCTTTGGAGATGATGAGCTCCATCGCTTTTGGAGAATAATAAGTACTCCCTGACTTAACCGCTTGCACACATGTTTTCACTTCTGATTTGTCTGCATTCTTGGGCAGATAGCCATCAATCTTTTGGCTCATCACCTTTTTGACCACAGATTGGTTGAGGTGCATGGTGAGCAGAATGATTTTACTTGAGATGCCGCCTTTCCTGATCTCTTCAGCCATTTCCAATCCGTTCAAACCGGGCATATCCAGATCGGTAATGACTATATCAGGCAACAGCGCCTCAATCCTCGGCATTGCTTCTTTTGCCGATTGGAAAACGCCTATTACTTCATACGCCTCATCCCCTTCAAAGAAACCTGCTATTCCTTGACCTACCAATTGATGGTCATCTACAATCAAAAGAGTTGTTTTCGCCTCGCTCATACCAATGGGATACTTATGGTAGCTGAAGTGCCGCTGCTCATACTTGGCTCATAATTCACCGACCCTTTGACCATATCTAATCTACTTTTAATGTTGAGCAGGCCATGACCCTTTCCGGCCTCCTCTTTTATTCCTTTGCCATTGTCTTCCACGAAGAGTACCAGCTTGTTTTTGTTTCTAATGAGCTGGACGGATACTTCTGTAGCTTCGGAGTGTTTGATGATGTTGTTCACCAGCTCCTGAAGCACCCGATATAGACTAATTTCTATCCTCTGACTGAACCGCTCAGATACTTTATGGTGTTCGAAACTGTAACTAATTTTAGAAAACTGAAAACTACTTTTCAGCAAATCATCCATGGCTTCTACCAACCCATTTTCTAGAAGTGTACGAGGCATCATCTGATGAGATATCTGTCGCACTTCATCTGCTGATTTCGAAAATTGCTCCGTGATTAGTTCCAAATCTTCTCGCTGATCTTCATCGGAGATTTTGCTGGATACATTGGCCAGAGCCATTTTCAATGCACTCAGTTGCTGGCCAATACCGTCGTGAAGGTCTTTGCTGATGCGCTGACGCTCTTCTTCTGTGGCAGTAATCACGCTTTCAAAACCTCGCTCTTTTTCAGAAAGGACCGCCGCTTGTAGTATCTGTCTTTGCTTGGCCTTGTGATGGTTGTAGTACATCAATGCTGAGAGCATGATAATGATCATGCCGGCCACTAATCCAATGATTTGAATTCGCTTTGCACCGAGTTCCGATTCTTTGATGGCCAATTCTAGTTTTTGATTGGCGATCTCTTGTTCTTTCTGGGCAGTTTGGTACTTGGTTTCTATCTCTGCTATAGCTTCTACCTTTTCGGTGTTGTCCAAGGAGTCCTTGTATGTACGGAATGTCTCCAAATATTGTAAGGCTTGATCCGTGCTACCTGCCTTTTTGAGAGTCAGATACATGAATTGATTGGCGTCTGCCAAATCCTCGAGGCTTTGCGTCTGCTGCGCTTTCTGAAGGCATCTACTACCATAGTCGATTGCTTCTTCCATCTTTTCTTGCGTGAGCAGTACACGTGCCATGCCAATACAAAGCGTGAAAGACTCTTCTTCCATTTTATTGGATGTGGCGATTTGCAGCCCTTCGGCAAACAGTTTCTCCGCCAAATCATACGCTCCCAATCCGGCGTAGGCCTGTGCCAATACCTCCAAGGGATATACCGTATAGACATGATAGCCCATGCTCTTGTACCCGTCGTAACCCTTTTGCGCATAGAGTCTGGCACTATCCAGATCATTTAGATCCATATACAGTGATCCGAGATTGGTGGCGATGGTAGTCTGGCCAAAATCATCTCCCAGAGCGACCAAGTCTTGATAAGCCGTATGATAATAGTACAAGGCCTTGTCATAATTCTTTAATGATTTAAATACCAAACCAATATTGATGTAGACATACGCCGCATTAATGGAGTCACTTATGGACTGAAACATCTCAACCGCCTGCACATAATTGACAATGGCGCTATCCTTTAAGCCAGCTGCATCGGCCGTAGAGCCCAAGTTGAGATAGGCTCTTGCCATGATGGTGGTATCTGAGGAAGACAAGCTGAGGTCTAGAGCCTTTTTGTTGTAGTGTTGGGCTTGAGCATAGTCTCCTACATCATAGAGAAAATTTCCCCTCAGCAATGCTGCAATAGTCTGTCCCTTTGTGTCTTTTATTTCATCTGCATACGCTGTGAGGGTATCCAAGTATTTCTTGGCCGTATCCATATTGATATAGGCATAATTCTGACTGAGAGATTTCAAAACAGTGATCTTCTCGCTGGCACTTACCGTACCAACTATCGATCTAAGAGAATCTACCTCACGGCTATATTGTCCATTCAGCCCACTGATTAGGGTGGTGCTAAGAATAAGGAAGCACAAAATACCGTAATTCATAGAGTCGAATACCGATTTACCACGAGTCATTCGGCCAAATTAGCCAATCAACTTTGAGTATTCTAAAATCTAATTCTCAAAGTCATGAAAAAAACAAAGAACAGTAAGCTGGCTATGGTGACGACCCTGTCCGCCACAGCTCAGCATCACAAGGCAAGACATGAGCATCGTCTGAATCGAACAGAAGAAATGCTACTCCAAAGTCAAACCCGATGGCCTATATCATCACCTAATATTTTGATAAGCTAATATCCAAATGAGCCGCTCTTCTGGGCAGGAGTCCTTTGACTGATCTGGCAGAGGCTCAGCTACTATTTAAGAGTACTTATAGCTCAAGGCCAAATTTGCTCCTATTTGGCTTTGAGAACTAACTATGGAGCATCTCTCGGCGCATAGCGCCGAGAGTGTTTTTCTTATTCATTTCACATATTAATTATGAAAAAAAATAGCCAAAAAATCATTTTGACCCTTGCATTAAGCTTCGCCACATTATGCATTGCGAAAGCTCAAGTATCATACACAGTAGATGAAGCAAACGCCACCAAATGGCAAAACTTTGCCCACTTCGA
Organism: Cyclobacteriaceae bacterium; assembly: GCA_049115815.1. GTDB lineage: Bacteria > Bacteroidota > Bacteroidia > Cytophagales > Cyclobacteriaceae > Marinoscillum. The sequence goes on from JAGDZO010000004.1 coordinate 303,188, forward strand.
ACTCTCTTCACATTTGCTAGGCACCACGGGCATGGGCTTTAGTATTGGCGCACAAAGCCAATATAAGTTGCCAGTACTACCTGTCACCCTTGCGGGACGTTTTCGATATGAGGGATTTGGGGTAGGAGATGTGCTCTATAAAGGTGAAACATATGGTCCTTCTCGAAACTTCGAATTGGCTGCCATGATTCCCATCCTTCCCGGAAGGAAAAAACCAGGCAAGGTGAAGGTGACCACTAACTATGAAGTCTCCAACACGAGTACCTATGAGGAATATTTCTATGCGGAAGGTGAGAAGAAAAACGAGCTTATGGCAAGAGGAGGTTTATTCCAATATTGGACGAAAGGAAACTTCACCTCCACAGGTGTATCAGCAGGTTTGACTTTGAGAATGCGCAAGCATGTAGACGTCTCGCTGAGCAATGAAGAGGGCTATCATCGTGAAGTGTTCTCAAACAACCAGCTGTATTTCGATCTGCTATACGCTCCTATTATTAAGGGAATAAGAGAAGATGAAGGGTACAATCTGGGAGGAAGAATCGGGTTCTTACGTGCGGCTAGTAGCGGTATGAATTACTATACCGAGCTTGAAGTTCGACCAGGTTTTATTGCAGCATTGACTTTCGGATGGCTTTTCGGGTGGGAAAGGTTGTAGTTAACATTTCATGAGTACTTCTGAGGTTTGCTTGACCTCAGAAGTCTTCATTTCAGCGTGGTATTACTCCGCTCTCAAGCTCTTTACCGGATTCTGATTGGCGGCTTTCCAGGCATGAAAACTGACTACTAGCAAGGCCACCACCACTGATAGCAAAGCACTCAGCAGAAACATATCTACCCCGATATTCACCTGATAGGCAAAATCTTGTAGCCAATTGGTCATCAGCCAAAAAGTAACAGGAATAGAAATAGCTATGCCAAGTAAGAGCTGCCAAGAAAAGGTATTGACCAAAAGGCCAAAAATGTGGACAGGTCTGGCACCTGTGATTTTGCGGATGCCTATTTCTTTTTCCCGAGTATTGACTACCAGCACAGTAAGCCCCAAGAGACCAATGGCGGCAATCACTATCGCTATGGCAGATGCTACACCTATGAGCTTGTTGAGCCTGTCTTCATTTTCGTAGAGGCGAGCCATGTTTTCGTCTACAAAGGTGTAATTCAGCAGATGATTTGGGAAGATTTCTTCCCAAGCCGCCTCCAAGATTTCTCCAGCCTTGAGCAAGTCTGTACCCGTGTATTTCAATACAAGTTTCGGGATGGGTGATTCCGCGAAATGTGCATCCGAGATTCCTTGAAACATTGGAACGATGTTTTGGGTAATCACAAGCGGTTCGATCGACTGGTGCAAGGAGGAAAAATGAAAGTCTTTGACCACTCCGATGATCCGGTGATCACCAAAATTATTGCCGGGAAGCATATCACCTATGGGATTGTCCAAACCAAAATAAGAGACTGCCGATTCGTTGATCAAGATAGACTGACGCTCATCAGCTGTGTTGCCTTCTTCAAATGATCGACCGGCTACCAGCTCCAGATCAAAAGCATCGATAAACTGATCATCCACACCTAACATCCTAAACCACCGGAAACTACCGTTTTTGTCTTCAAAGGCCAGGTTGGCCCAGCCATTGGAGCCAAAGGCATGACTCATGGTCGTGAGATTTGTCAGCTCTGTATGCTGAGCCAGCGCCTGCTTCAGCAGATCAGCATTGCGTGTAGCATCTATATATTCTTCGAGAAATCTCCCCGATTCTGATTCTCCGTGCAGAGGGATAGAAATGACCGCTTCATAGTTGTAGCCCAGGTCTTTGCTCTTTAGGTAGCCAACCTGTTTGCTCATGATGAGGGTACTACTAATCAGCATCATGGTCACCAAAAACTGAAAAGTGACCATCCCTTTCCTGATCCAATGGTTGCCACGAGATGACTGCTTAGCACTTAGTATGGCCATTAATTGGGTGTTCGTCAGCACAATGGCAGGATAAAAGCCAGCTAAAAATCCGATAATCAAAGCCAACAAAGCGAACAACAGCAGATGCATCCACTCAAACTGATAGATAAGTGTTACTCCTGTGATTTGATTGAAAAATGGGATGAGCAACACCGCGGATAAGGTTCCTATAAGCATAGAAACACTGGCTACCAAGACACTCTCAGTCATGTATTGACCAATCAATTGACTCTTTACAGCACCGAGCACTTTGCGCATACCCACCTCTTTTGTCCTGCGAAGGGATTTGCCTATGGCCAGAGTGGTATAATTGATGCAGGCTACAAATAGTACAAGCAGGCCGATTGCACCAAGAATGTTGACGTACTTAGGATTGCTTACAGGCGCTATTCCGGCAGGATATTCCGGATTTAGATGTATGTCTAGCAAAGGCTGAAATCCCGGGTTGTATTCATCTCTGCCCACTTCCTCTGCCAGATGACTCATGATCACGTCTTGCATTTTGGAGGTGACGGATTCTAGCGTAGCGTTTTCTTGGAGCAATACATAGGTTTCCTGACTTACAGAAAACCAACCATTTCTTGATTGCTCCGAGTGGATGATGGTGTTGAGTTCATTAGATATGGCAAGATCAAATTGAATACTTGAATTTTTAGGAAGATCTTCTACCAGCGCTGCTATGGTAAATTCAGTGGGTTTGTCATTGATTTTTAGCGTAAGCGATTTCCCGATAGGGTTCTCAAGGCCAAAATACTTATCGGCGTATTGCTGCGATATAATCACATCGTACTTACTTGTAAATGGATCTTGAGCATCACCATCGATGATAGTGAAGTCAAATACCTGAAAGAACTCAGGACTGATAATGGCGATTCTTTCTTCTATCCAGTTGTCACCCGCTGGACTCACATCTAGTGTCCGCGTGGAGTACTGGACGACCTCCTCAAACTCAGGAAAATTATCTTCAAAGAGGGATTCAAACCTGATGGGGGTGACCGTATTGAAGAACGTCATATCATCTCCATAATCCTCGGAGAGATAGGCTCTATAGATCCGATCCTTTTTGGAATGCATGTGATCGAAACTATATTCTTGGATGACAAACAATCCCATGAGCACGAAGCATACAATTCCGATGCTCAGTCCGAAGGTGTTTAATATGGTGTTGAACTTATCTTTCCATAGCACCCTTGTTGCAACTTTTAAATTCTGTTTTGTCATCATGATTCTGCGGGTTTTAAATGAATTGGGAGTTTTGATAGCCGACCACCTAAACGACCTCAATACCAGCCAGATGAATTGTCTTCTGGCCTGACGGAGCCCTTTTTGATGAAGAGTCTCCTCATAGATCTCTAGCAAGTCACCCAGTAAGTCTTCAAGTAGTTGCGGATCGCAATACCAGTTGAGGAACTTGATGGCCCATTTTGGTGGAGCTGAAGGTCTATTTTGGTTCATAGGTCTAAGGTGCTAAAAGCCAATCCTGGCAATCTGCCATACAACTTTGAGCGAATTTCCATATTCTCATCTAGCACTTTTCTGCCTGCCTGACTTAGGGTGAAGTATCGCTTGCGTCTGCCGCCTCTTTCTTGTGTGGCACCTCGCATCTCTGAGGATACCAGTCCCTTCTTCTCTAGTCTGCGTAGCACAGAGTGAATGGCCGTCACGTCTATGTCTCGGTTTGCGCTCGATTTGAGCTCTTCCAATATCTTCACGGCATAGGCATCAGAAACCAACGCTCCTATGGTCAATAACACAAGCTCTTCTAATTCGCCAATCGATTCTCTTTTCATCTCTTTTTATCTTGTACAAACATACAAGTTATCATATATTGATGTTTTGTACAACTAATTAATAAATGTTAAAAAATTGAGAATTAGCTAACTTCCTACGCTATTCAACCCATTTCCAAAAACGACACGCTTGAAACATCTCATCCTCATCATTCTCCTATGGTCTAGTACATTGCTTACCCAAGCCCAGCGACCGAAGGTTTGTCGAGATATTCAATATGCGGAGATCGACTCTGTGGAGAGTAAGTGGCATCAGCTGGATGTTTATTACCCAGGGGATAATTCAGCGCTCAAGCCTGTTCTGATTTTTATTCACGGTGGCAGTTGGGAAAGCGGCAAGAAAGAAACGTACCGCTTGCTGGGCAAGAACATGGCCAAGTCTGGGGTGGTGACAGTCATCATCAATTATCGGCTGACCGAGGTGGCCATGATTCAGGATATGGTTCACGATAGTGAAAAGGCATTAGAATGGACCCTCGCGAACATTAAAAATTATGGTGGAGACCCTGATCAGATTACAGTTTCAGGTCACTCGGCTGGAGGTCACCTTGCGGCAATGATCAGCGTGGGAAAATTAAGCAACAGCGTATCTGCTATCATGCTCATCGATGCTTTTGGCTTAGATATGATCACTTATTTTCAGAATTATGACACCAAGTTCAGTAGAGGGCTCTACAACACTTTTTCGGAGGACCCGGAAGTCTGGAAGGCCTATTCGCCAGTCTACCAATTGTCCGAAAATTTGAAAACACCCTTCTTGATTCTCGAAGGAGAGCGTACTTATCCGGCTATCAAGCAGGGAGATCAAGCCATGTACAAGAGCCTGCAACTTCACGAGATTCCCGTTTCCATGCATGTTTCTGATCGTAAGAAACACGCGCCCATGATCACTCAGTTTTTCTTGGGTTCCAACTCCATATACGGCGTAGTGTTGCCTTTTATCAAAGGGGAGGTTGAACAATGATTCAATTCTGCTTGTGATCATGTGAAGATATTTTTTCAATTTTCGCTAACTTCATCTAAACCAATTTTTTAGAAAACTATGCCTAAACTAGCCATCTCCAAATCCATCCTGATAGACGCCCCAGTCTCCAAAGTCTTTGATATCGTGAGTGATTTTAACCAATGGACCGTCTGGTCTCCGTGGCTGCTCATGGATCCGGACACCAAAGTGACGGTAGCTGAGGATAAACAATCATACGAATGGGATGGCAAGCGAACCGGAAAGGGCAACATGAAAATCACTTCTTCTGCTGAGAATAAGTCTGTGAATTATGATCTGACCTTTCTGACTCCTTGGAAGTCATTTGCTAAAGTAGCTTTTGAATTGGAGGAGAAAGATGGCAAAACGGAGGCAACCTGGATCATGGATAGCAGCTTACCGTGGTTTATGTTTTGGATGAAAAAAATGATGACGGCCTTTGTAGGAATGGACTATGAGCGAGGATTGCGCCTGCTTAAGGACTATGCTGAGGATGGCAAGACGCACTCAGATCTTCATTTTCTCGGAGAGTCTACCAAACCTGGCTGTGCGTACATCGGGATCAAGACAACCGCAAGCATTTCCAACATGAGCGATATGGGCGCTTCTTTTGAGAAACTCATGGCTTTGGTGACCGAGGGAGATTTATTGGCCGGAGAGCCATTCTCCCAATACCACAAGTGGGACATGGTGAAAGGAATGGCTACCTATACTGCCGCTATACCTGTGAAGGCTATTCCTGAAAACTTGCCAGATGGTGTGATCTCAGGTACTCTGCCCGACACTAAAGTATATACCCTCAAGCATACGGGACCCTATCATCACCTCGGCAATGCTTGGAGTACGCTGTACAACATGCAAAGAGGCAAAGAATTCAAACTCAATAAGAAAGTAGATCCGTTTGAGTCTTATGTCAACTCACCCATGGAAGTGGACGAAAAGCAGCTCGTCACTGAGGTTCATTTCCCGGTGAAGTAGCTTGATGGGAAATGACCTAAGATTTTAGGCAAAATATCAAAAGCGTTAAATTCGATTAATGGATAAGAAAGAAGAGCAGTCTAAAGACTGGTTAAAAAGTAAGGAGGTAGAAAAGGAGTTAAAAATTAGCTCTTGTGATTTGATGCGTCTACAAACCTCAGGAAAGTCGAGATTTAGATAATTTGGGAATTGACCTAATAGTTTTTTTAGGTCAGAAAATTTATGAGCCTAAAGGTCTAGGTGGTTTGTTGGTGAAAGCCAGACGACCGAACAGTTTAAAACTGGAAAGTCAGATCCATGAGGGAGGAATTAGAAATAACTATTTCTTCAGCTTGCTTTTAAACTTAAAGTCACTTGCATGAAACATGAATTAATTAAATCCCTTACGGACACTTTTGAAGATCACTCCAACACCACAGAGAATGGTGTGGAGTTTTGGTTTGCCAGAGAATTACAGCATTTGCTTGGATATTCGGAATGGAGGAACTTCCAAAAGGTTATCGTAAAAGCGAAGATTACTTGCGAAAGCAGCGAAAATAGCGTTTATGATCGTTTTGTTGACATCAACAAAACGATCCAAATGCCAAAAGGAGCCGAAAAGGAAATCGAGGATATTATGATCACTCGTTTTGCTTGCTATTTGATCGCTCAGAATGGTGATCCTAAAAAAGAACCAATTGCTTTTGCTCAAAATTCCCTTTGAAGCGTTTGTTAAGCTTGTATTTGTACGTGTCTCAAAAAGATTCTAGGGTATGCAGTTGACAGTCTTTTAGTTTCAAAACCTTTGTAATAAGTTTGGCAACTGAATTTCGACAGATACATATCATTAAAACAGGGGTATAGCAAGCATTTAGGTAAGGCACCACATAAACCAATCCTATTGTTAGCGATAATTGATATGATTGATCGAGGTTTGGTTTCGAACAACCAATTTCCGATTTCTCCAGAATTAGTAGGATTGTTTAATGGAAACTGGAATCATTTAGTAAGGTCAGGCCACACACTAAACTTTGCCTTACCATTTTTTCATCTGAAAAATGAGTCATCTAACGTATGGAACTTGAAAACCCTGAAAGGGTTTGACAATGTATTAACCTCTTCTAATTCTATTAAGAGTCTTTCATCTCTTAAGAAATATGTTCTATACGGTGAATTGGCGCATGATTTTTATCAATATCTCATAATCGATGAAAACCGTAAAGCTGCTAGAAATGAAATTATCGGAAGGTATTTTCCTAACATTGCTTCTTCTTCTTCTATTCGATCGTATGATTACATCGAAAATATCAACTCTCAAATATTAAATGATGATCCGGCCAATTACAGGAGAAGAATACAAGAACTATTGAATCGGTCAAAGGAGGAGGTTGAATCTGAAAGTTTTGTTAGAGCCGGAGCTTTCAAAAAACAGATTCCAATTCTGTATAATAACACTTGTGCCATCACAGGGCTAAAAGTGGAAACATCTATTAATGCTTCCATGATAGATGCATGCCATATAGTGCCTTGGGCAGAAAGTCATAATGATACAGTAACGAATGGGATATCGCTCTGTCCGAATATGCATCGAGCGTTCGATAGAGGACTTATTTCTATTGATGATAGTTATAAAATAATTTTGTCTGAGGCTTTCGTAGAGGCGGACTCTCCATTTAATATTTCCCAGTTTAGAAATCAGAAACTTATTCTGCCTGCTGAAGATAGATTTAGGCCTTATTTATCAAATCTAGAATGGCACAGACAAAGATGGGGATTTGTATAATAGGCTTCACAGTACAAAAGAGTCAAACCTATATCTTGTCCTCCACATCTTGAGGTATTGCTTCCTCCTCCTTAAAATACCTTTTCTGAAAGATGAGTATGAAAGTGATGCCTAGGAAAATGCTCGAATCTGCTACATTAAATACTGGCCAAAGGGCCATATAGTCTCCTCCCAGTATAGGCACCCAGTCGGCGATTCTTCCTTCCCAGATGTCTACATAAAACATATCGATCACCTGACCATAAAACCATGGTGTAGGAGCATCGTACGGTGCATTGTCAAACCAAACTCCGTAGAACACACTGTCAACCAAATTGCCAATAGCCCCACCCAGGATCATAGCTATACAGATCATCAGACCGGGAGAACTATTTTTTTTGTAGAGCATATATAGGTAATAGCCAATGCCAATCATCGCGACTATTCGGAATAAGGTCAGAACCAGCTTGCCATTGTCAATAAAGCCTAGCTGCATCCCGAAGGCCATCCCTGGGTTGGTGAGATAGTGCAGCTTGAACCAATCCCCAAAGATCTGAATCTGACCTTTGATACCAAGCTCCATATTGAAGTGCACCAAGAGTTTTACCACCTGATCCAGCGCAATCACGCCTATGCTGATCAGATAGAAAAAGATCAATGGCTGCTTTTTATTTTCTAATGTCGTCATTCAAAATAAATTATGCTTTTCTCAAACCTTCGATATCAAGATAAGTTCACCCCAATACCCAATACCCAATACCCAATACCCAATACCCAATACCCAATTACGCTACCTCAATCCCAACAGTAATCTCAATCCCGTCTATATCCAGAGTGGTGCCTTCCAATGATTCTACCGCTTTCAGCGAAACAGCTTGAGTTTCTTTCATGATATAGTCTTGATGCACAGCAATAGATGACTTCAACAGCTCATCAGAAGAACTGAACGTCACGTTGATTTTGTCCTGTACTTCTAGCCCTTGGTCTTTTCTCAGGTTTTGTAACCTATTGACCACATCCCTGCTGATACCTTCCTGCTTCAGCTCATCACTGATAGAAATATCCAATGCCACTGTCAATCCATCCTCACTAGCCACTAGCCATCCCGGGATATCTTCAGATGAGATTTCCACGTCCTCAAGGGTCAAAGAAATCTGCTCACCGTCTAAGTCTACAGGGTACGTTCCGGATTGCTCCAATGTCTTGATGGCATCCTGATCCATACTGTTGATTAACCCTGAAAGTTGCTTCATCTTGGGTCCATAAGTCTGACCCAGTTTTCTGAAGTTTGGTTTGATCTTTTTCACCAGTATTCCAGAGGCATCATCAATGTATTCTACTTCCTTCACATTGGTTTCTGAGATGATCAATTCAGCCACTTGCTCTATGCGCTGCTTGTCGGCATCATTCAATACCGGTATCAGTACTTTTTGAAGCGGCTGTCGCACCTTGATTTTTTCTTTCTTCCTCAGACTGTGCACCAGCGAAGAAGCGCTTTGTGCCAAATGCATCCTTTTTTCCAATTCCAGATCTATCAGATTGGTATTGGCTCCAGGGAAGTCTGCCAAATGCACAGAGGTGCTTTGGTCAAGTGCCGAGACACTATTTAGGTCTTTGTACAGATGCTCCGCATAGAATGGTGCGATCGGCGCAGCAAGTTTGGCTACCGTTTTTAAGGCTGTATATAGTGTTTGGTAAGCTGCTTCTTTGTCTTCATTATAAGCTCCTACCCAGAATCTCTTCCTGTTGAGCCTTACATACCAGTTGCTCAAATCATCACCAACAAACTCCTGAATCGCCCTGGCAGCTTTGGTCGGCTCATAGTCATTGTAAGCCGCATCTACTTCTTTGATTAGGCTATTGAGTTTGGAGATCACCCAGCGGTCACTTTCCGTTCTCTGAGCCATTGGTAGCTCAACTTTGGAGTAGTCAAAGCCATCCAAATTCGCGTAAAGCGCAAAGAATGAATAGGTATTGGCCAATGTGCCAAAGAATTTTCTTTGAACCTCTGCTACTCCTTCCAGATCAAATTTCAAGTTGTCCCAAGGATTGGCATTGGAGATCATATACCATCGGGTAGCGTCCGGACCATATTTGTCCATCGTCTCAAAAGGATTCACAGCATTGCCCAATCGCTTGGACATTTTATTGCCGTTTTTGTCCAGCACCAGTCCATTGGCAATCACATTTTTGAAAGCCACTTTATCAAAAAGCATGGTGGAAATAGCGTGGAGGGTAAAGAACCACCCACGTGTTTGATCAACTCCCTCAGCAATGAAGTCCGCGGGATAATTGTTGTCAAAAATCTCCTGATTTTCAAATGGGTAATGCCACTGCGCATATGGCATGGCACCAGAGTCGAACCAGACATCTATCAGGTCAGGCTCGCGATACATTGGTTCGCCCGAAGGGCTTACCAAAACCACATCATCCACGTAAGGGCGATGCAAGTCAAAATCATCACCGATTTCTTCTGACATGAATCCAGCGGCTTTAGATTTCCTAGCCTCAGCTTGTAGCTCGGCTATACTGCCGATGCAAATCATCTCACTTCTGTCCTTGGTTACCCAAATAGGTAGAGGTGTTCCCCAGAACCGTGATCTACTCAAGTTCCAATCCACCAAGTTTTCAAGCCAATTACCGAATCGTCCGGAACCAGTCGATGCTGGCTTCCAGTTGATCGTTTTGTTGAGCTCTACCAACTTGTCTTTCATGGCGGTGGTTTTGATAAACCACGAGTCAAGCGGATAATAGAGAATTGGCTTGTCAGTTCTCCAGCAGTGCGGGTAACTGTGCTCGTATTTTTCTACTTTGAAAGCCTTGTTGTCTTCCTTTAGCTTAATGGCAATGAGCACATCTGTAGGCTTGAAGTCTGCAGCCTGTCGTGTGGCATCATCACAATATTCTTCTTTCACGAAGTAGCCAGCGAAATCCGTTACTTCATTTACAAATTTTCCTTGCTTGTTGACCAAAGGCACTGCAAAACCCTGCTCGTCTTTTACCACTACTGGTGGAATACCAGCCATATCGGCAACTCGCTTATCATCAGCACCAAATGTAGGCGCGATGTGCACGATACCAGTACCATCTTCGGTACTCACAAAGTCCCCAGGGATTACTTTGAAAGCTGGCTTATCTGGCGTGACATATGGCATCAGTTGCTCATACGTAACCCCAACAATATCTGCACCTTTAAATTCTTTGATTACTTCAAAAGGGATCAATTTGTCGCCCTCTTGGTAATCCTCTAGTTTGAGGTCTTTAGCTTTTTCGGAGAAATGTTTCCCCAACAAATCTTTCGCGACAATTACGCTTATAGGTGCAAAGGTGTAAGCATTGAAAGTTTTCACTTTCACGTAAGTAATTTTCTCACCCACGGCCAGAGCACTATTGGAAGGAAGTGTCCAAGGAGTGGTAGTCCATGCCAAAATCCTTGTATCCTCAGCTTCTGAATCGAAAAGAAAATCAGAGGCATCATTTCGCTCCACCTTGAACTGTGCCACCACTGTGGTGTCTTTTACATCCTGATAGGTGCCCGGTTGGTTGAGCTCGTGAGAACTAAGTCCTGTACCAGCAGCAGGAGAATAAGGCTGAATCGTGTAGCCCTTGTAAAGAAGTCCTTTGTCGTAAAATTTCTTGAGGAGATGCCAAAGCGTCTCCATATACTTCTGATCAAAAGTGATATATGGGTCATCTAGATCCACCCAATAGCCCATGCGTCGAGTGACTTCATCCCATTCTCCTTTGAATTTCATGACAGCCTCCTTGCACTTGGCATTGTATTCTGCCACCGAAATCTTAGTGCCTATATCATCTTTTTTGATGCCTAGTTCTTTTTCTACCTGAAGCTCTACAGGCAAACCGTGCGTATCCCAGCCACCTTTTCTTTTTACCTGAAAGCCTTTTTGTGTTTTAAATCGGCAGAATATATCCTTTACCGTACGGGCCATCACATGGTGAATCCCAGGAGTACCATTGGCTGATGGAGGGCCTTCAAAAAATGTGAATGTAGGTGCACCTTGACGCTCGTTGATCGACTTGTCAAAAATGTTTTCATCCTCCCAATACTGGAGAACTTTATCAGCGATCTCTGGATAATTGACTTGTTTGTATTCTTGATATTTAGCCACCTTACTCCTTTATATAATTTTGATTATTTCTCTTCTGTAGATCCTTCATCGTCATAGTCTGCTTTCGCAAAATCCTCGATGTAAGGATGGTCTTTTTTGTTTCTCTTACCATCATCAAACTGTAGCAATAGCGCCGGTAGTACTATCAGGTTGGTAGTCATAGCAAACAGCAATGTGATGGAAGTTAGTTTCCCCAATGCGACTGTACCTCCAAATTCCGACAAGGTGAAAATCACAAATCCGAAAAATAGAATGATGGAAGTATAAATCATACTTGCGCCTGTCTCTCTCAAACTTCTACTTACAGCTATCGGTACGTTGAAGTTGCTAGCAATGAGTTCTTGTCGGTATTTTGCTAAAAAGTGAATGGAGTCATCTACTGAGATTCCAAACGCAATACTGAAAATCAGGGCAGTACTTGGTTTCAATGGAATGCCGAAGTATCCCATTATGGCTCCTGTGAAGAGGAGAGGGATCATGTTCGGAATCATCGAAATCAGAATCATTTTGAAGTTTTTGAACAGAATCGCCATGATAATCGCAATGATGAAAAATGCGAAAATCATTGAAGTTATCAGATTGTCGATCAGGAACTTGTTTCCTTTGATAAACAGAGGTACTGTGCCCGTAATTCGCACATTCATATCAGTATCACCAAAGACTTCTTCTATTTTCGGTTCGATTACCTGAGAAACCAAAGAGTCCATTTTGTTGGAGCCCACATCAGGCATTTTGAGTGAGATCCTTATGAGCTGACCTGTGCTGTCCACAAATGATTTGGCTATTCCTGCTTCGTCACTTTCTTCCTTGAGATATCTCAGTATAAATGCGCTCTCCCTGTTGTTAGGAATGGAGTAGAAATTAGGATCTTGATTGTAAAAAGCTTGCCTAGAAGCCTTGATAAAACTCACAACCGACACGGGCTGTCCAATTCCTTCCAAGGAATCTAAAAACACTTCCAGTTCATCAATTTTCCTAAGGTTGGATAGCTTCTGAACGCCTTTCTTTTTGCCCGTATCTACTATCACTTCAAGCGGCATAACTCCACTGAAATTCTCTTCAAAAAACTGAAGCTGTTTGGCTAGCGGACTATCTTCCGGAAGATCATCCACCATATAAGAGATGGATTTCAACTGAAGCACACCATATACGCACACAACCATCAATGCACCTGTGGTGATGAAGATCAATGACCTGCGTCTGTGGACTATCACATCCAACCACGCCAAAACTCCATTGAGCATCTTGAAATCTAAGTGCTTAAGATGACGACTCGTAGGTGGTTTGAAAAAAGAGAATACAGAAGGAATTAGCACTGTGCTCACTATGAATGTGCACATGATATTGATACCTGCCACGATACCAAATTCCATCAGAATTGGAATGCCCGTTGTGATCAAAACCAAGAACCCAACCGCAGTGGTGAAATTGGTGATGAAGGTGACTATTCCAATATTCTTGATGATTTTGGCCAATGCCTTATTCTGATCGCCATGAAGAGAAAACTCATGATGATACTTGTTGAGCATGTATACACTATTGGGTATCCCAATCACTACGATAATTGAAGGTATGAGCCCTGTGAGTAGCGTGATTTCAAATCCAAATAAGGAGACCGTTCCAATCACCCAAACCACTATCACTCCTATGATGATGAGTGGAAATATCACCGCCTTTATAGATCGGAAAAATCCAAAAAGAATCAGTCCCGTGACGATGACTGAGTAGATCAGGAACTTGTTGAGCTCTTCCTTAATCTTGAGCGTGTTGACCGAGCGCACATAAGGCAATCCAGCGTAGTTAACCTTGATGCCTGTCACCTCCTCAAACTGATCACCGGCTCTCACAATATCGGCCACCATAGTATGCCGATATTCAGAATTGAGGGCTTCTTTTTCTACAGTGACCAGCAGAAGAGTCGCGCCATTTTGAAGATTGATCAGCTGACCTGAGTAGAATTTCAGATCAAGGGCAAAGGAGATCATGCTATCTAACTCGCTCTGATCATCAGGTATTTCAGGAAAAACAGGTACCAATTCGAATCGCTTCTCTTCGGTATTCTTTTGCAACATTTTCAGGTTGGGCAACCCTAAAACGTCCTTTACTCCGGTAACCTTTCCTAGCTCGGCTGTCAGGTATTTGAGCTTACGAAAATTATCCGATTTGTACAGCGCACTGTCTTTGAATCCCAATGCCAGTATGTTGCCATCTTCTCCAAAAGTCTCTTTGAATTCACGGAAGTAAACTTGGTCTGGATCCTTCTCTGGAACGATATTGGCCATGTTGTATGACCACTGAATATACTGCGCCTGATACCCCATATAGATGGTGATCACCCCGATGATTGTCATCAAAAGGATGCGATTTTTCAGTATGATATCGGCTATTTTGGTCCACATGGAAAATGAAGGGGCAAATGTAATGATTAATTCAGTTCTGAGAACCCATTTAACTCATTGATAAATAGGCTAATTACACCTTAGAAACCGGAAGAGAAAAACCGTAAATAATCTTGTATAATTTGATCGCGTGAGAATCTGTCAGACCAGAGATAAAGTCAGTAATACTCAATAACAATTCGTAGACAGAGATCTCTTCATTTTTGAGTTTTGCATTGGTGTTTTCAGGTAGCAATCGCAGAACTGATTTCATCTTTGGAGTGAAATCTTTGGTTTCAAACCGAAAAGTATACGCTGCAATACAAAATGCCTCCATCAACCTCCCGATTACCTCGTATCCGCCAACTTCGCGCTCAAGCACTTGCTTGGAGCGATATATCTTTTTTATAGAAAGTTCTGAAATGGCTTGCAATGCCTTAGCTGATGGTATCAGATCCGTCAGTGCTGAATCAAATTCGCCCTTTAGTATGGCTTCTTCATGCTCGATAAAGCAATCCACAGTTTGTTGATACAACTGCCCAATGGCCATGGCGCGGAGATAGCCAATTTTCTCATCCTGGCTTTTGGCTTTTTCCAATTTCTCTTCCTGATAAATGTCTCCTATAATATCAGCCAAAAGGTTCTTAGTGACTTCAAAGTCTACCAGCCCCAGCCTGGTTCCATCTTCCAGATCGATGATACCATAACAAATGTCATCAGCAGCCTCCACCAAAAAGGCCAAAGGATGCCTACACCAAGCCTCTTGTCCCAAAGGCTTGAGCCCCATTCGAATTGCCAGGTCTTTGAATTGCTCAAGTTCGCTTCTGTAAACTCCATATTTCTTCTGGCTCTTTCGTTTCTTATCAATAGGAGCATGCGAGGATTTCGGATATTTTGTAAAGGCACCCAGAGAGGCATAAGTTAGCTTGAGACCACTGTTATCTAAGTCGTTTAAAATTCTAAACCCCTGTGCATTTCCTTCAAAACTGATGAGGTCAGACCATTCTTCCGTTGAAACAAGGGATGCGAATTTCTTGCCTTTCTCATGATCTGTAAAAAATGAAGAAATGGCCGTTTCTCCTGCGTGTCCAAAAGGCGGATTGCCTAAATCGTGAGCAAGGCTAGCTGCTGCTACAATTCCACCAAAATCATGAAAAGTATAACCCTTGTCCGCTAATTCGGGGTATTTCAGAAGCAGCTGTTCACCTACTGCTTTTCCTAGCGACCTACCCACACTAGATACTTCCAAACTATGAGTCAAACGCGTATGCACAAAATCATCTTCCGGCAAAGGAAAAACCTGTGTTTTGTCCTGAAGCCTTCGGAAAGGGTGCGAGAAAATGAGTCTGTCATAGTCCTGCTCAAACCTACTTCGACTGTTGTCTACTACCTGAAATTCGGTTTTGTCGCCACTGCGAAAAGGAGAAAGAAGTTGGAGCCAATTCATTAATACTTAATAATTTCCTGTAAAACTATCCAAATTAGACCTTGAAATACCTACACATAGTCCGAATGAATCATTCTTTAAGATTTTGGCTAATTGTCAGGACGTATTTGCTCAAGAATGTTACCAGTTTTTCATATCACAATTTTTCAATTGACCACATTTTCTTGTATTGTAAATCATTTCGACCATAGGAATCTTGCTGCTTTCTAGCCTCATAATTTAGCATTCACCTCATCATTTTGAATTAATTTGCTACCTCAATGAAAAGACTAATTTCATTAATAGCTCTCCTTCACTCACTTAATGGTAACGGCCAATCGAGTTTTAAGGAACTTGTTTTGGAAGGCCCCGAATATGAAATTGTAGATGCTATTGGAGTGGCTGTCGGAGATTTTAATAACGATGGATTTGATGACATACTGGTCGCCGGAAAACCAAGTCGGATATATCGAAACAATGGCAATCTAACTTTCAGTGAGATCAGTGAGATCGCGAATCTTTCGAATGTTCAAGCGAACTCTGGTGTGTGGTTTGATGCCGATAATGATGGCCTACTCGATTTACTTTTAGATGAGCCAGATCAAACCTCAATTTATTACAATCAAGGAGATGAAACGTTCCAATTTGGCTCTTCTTTAGGCACGGCGCAGAGAAAAGCTATTTTAATTGGTGACTTGAACGAGGATGAGTGGCCAGATATTTATAGTGCTAATTTTAGACAAAAAAACCATTTATTCATTAATCAAGGCAACAAGACGTTTACTCCATTTGGAGAAGATGTAACCAAGGGTGAATTGGATATGGGAGCTATTCTCATCGATTTCGAAGGAGATGGTGATCTTGATGTTTATCAAGTCTACGACGGCCACAGGCCAAACGAATTATTAATTAATGACGGCAATGCACGATTTGTAGATCACGCCAAAGAGTACGGACTAGACAATGAATCTTTTGGAATGGGGGTCGACTATGGAGATTTTAATCATGATGGTCAATTCGATTTTTACATCACCAATCTATATGCAAATGATTTGCTCTTGAGCCTACCTGATAAAACGTATGAAGAACAAGCTGTAGATGCAGGATTAGACGACCAAGGCATGGGTTGGGGAGTGGTTAGTTTGGATTTCGATAATGATGGGTTAGAGGATGTTTATTTTGTAAATGAGTATAAATATTCACCTCATCCAGCCAAACTTTTCAGAAATAATGGAGATCAAACTTTTTCAGTTGCTAGTTCTAGTTCCGAATTAGAAAATGAAATGAGTGGCTATGGGTGTGTTACATCTGATTTGAACAATGATGGCGCATTGGACATAATAGTAGCGAACAAGAATAGCGAAAAAGATATACGCATTTTCATCAATCAAAACTCATCAGGGTATTGGATGCAATTGTCACTCATAGGCACCAAGACCAATAAGTTTGGAATTGGCACTAGAGTCAAAGCATATGTCAATGGTGAGGTGATTATGAAGGATCTAAATGTGGGGTCGGGTTACCATTCTCAAAGAGGGTTTAGAATGCAATTCGGTTTAGGAACTTCTGATCACGTGGACTCGCTAGTGATAAATTGGCCTGATGGTTCTAAGGAACAGCTCTTTGACGTTTTGGGCAATCAGCGTTATATCGCATATCAAGGAAACGGCCTTATAGAATTTGATCCTGATGTGTTCCGAAACTTGTCAGCTGAACAAAGTCTTTTAGAGGAGCCTACCACTGTAAGGTCAGCTGATATAGACAACAACGATAAGTCAGTTGCTCGCTATTGGAATGAGCTAATACTTGAAGCAATTCGCGGAGATTTTGCAAGGCCGACAGTTCATGCCAGAAATCTGTATCACCTTTCATTGGCGCTATACGATAGTTGGTCAATTTACAATCCATACTCAGAACCTGTGTTCATAGGTGACAAGATCCAGAGCATTGAAAGTTTCTTGGATAAGTTGAACGTGTCTGATGAGGATATTCAAAAAGCCCAAGAAAAGACAATGAGTTTCGCAGCGTTTAGGTTGATTAATCATCGTTTTAAGAATTCACCTTCTTCGTTTGAGACGCTAGGCTCTGGATATAAATTAATGCAAACCTTGGGATATGACCCTGAAGACTACTCAACGTCTTACGAATCTGGGAATGCGGCTGCTTTGGGCAATTTCATAGCACAGGAAATTATTGCTTTCGGAATGCAAGACGGATCCAATGAGCAAAATGCATATTCAAATAAATTTTATTCACCGGTAAATGAACCAATGAAACCCCATGAGGCGGGAAATCCCAATTGTAAATTTCCTAATAGATGGCAGCAATTAGAGTTGTTTGAATCAATCGATCAAAGTGGTAATCCCGTCTCTTTGATACAAGATTTTCTTAGCCCTGAATGGGGACATGTGATACCTTTTGCCCTATCACCTGATGATTTGACATTTAAAGAACGAGACGGAAACCAGTATTGGGTTTATCATGATCCTGGACCGCCTCCCGTCTTGGACTTGGAAAAGGAATCTTCTATATTCAAATGGAATTTTGAATTGGTATTAAATTGGAGCTCCGAATTAGATCAGTTTTCAAACGAAATCGTAGATATTTCCCCAAGATCAATTGGTGGCTTGACAGACGAAGACTACCCGACTACATTCGAAGGTTATATATCCTTTTTTGAATTTGATGGAGCTGATCCAGGAGAGGGATATTCTATTAACCCTATAACCGGACACCCTTATGAAACTCAATTGGTGGATCTTGGAGATTATTCGCGTGTTTTAGCAGAATTTTGGGCAGATGGCCCATCTTCTGAAACCCCTCCTGGTCATTGGTTTACTATATTAAATTATGTGACTGATCATCCAGATTTTGAAAGAAAATTTCTAGGACAAGGAGAGCCTCTCAGCCTTTTGGAATGGGATGTTAAATCTTATTTGACTATGGGTGGAGCCATGCATGATGCAGCCATTACAGCTTGGGGCATAAAGGGTTTTTATGATTACACTCGTCCAATAAATGCCATTCGATATATGGCTGATTTGGGACAATCAACCCTCCCTAATGGTCCAAATTACAACATTGGTGGTTTGCAACTCAGGGAAGGTCTAATAGAGCTTGTAGATACGGATGATCCATTATCAGACAATGGAAATAATATAGACAAATTGAAGATTAGGGCTTGGAAGGGGCCAGATCATATTTCAAATCCAAATTCAGATATAGCAGGAGTAGATTGGATTTTGGCCGAAAATTGGTGGCCTTACCAACGCCCGAGTTTTGTGACGCCTCCTTTTGCTGGTTATGTGTCGGGTCACTCCACTTTTTCTAGAGCAGCAGCGGAGGTACTGTCGCTTATTACAGGGAATGAATATTTTCCTGGGGGCCTAGGAGAATTTGAAGCAAAGAAAAATGAATTCCTTGTTTTTGAAGAAGGGCCATCAACGACCATTAAACTTCAATGGGCAAAGTATCGTGATGCATCTGATCAATGTAGTCTTTCTCGTATTTGGGGAGGAATTCATCCGCCAGTTGATGATATACCAGGTCGAATAATTGGAACCAAAATAGGACAGGACGCTGTAGAAAAGGCATTGACTTATTTTGGAAGTGTTTCTCTTTCTACAATGAATCAGGAATTAAATTACCTACCGAAAATATATCCAAATCCAATTGAGCAAGGCCATAATCTACAGTTGGGTTTGTCAGGTAATCAAGTGGTTCGAATAAGAATTCTGGACTTTTCCGGTAAGGATATATTTGCTACTGAATTAAGTGAAAATTTTATTAAATGGGATTTTGGAAGCGGCTTATTTATTCTAATGGTTGAAACAGATGATTGGAGATACAGTCATAAAATCATTGCTAAATAGAATTCTCTTTTACCTCTTCGGCATAACTTGAGTTTGATCAACTTCATGTCTAAAGCTCAGAACCATTGAAAATAGGATTCTCTAAAGTTTTTTGTAAAGTCTAATCGGATCTTGATTGAGAACATTGGCTAGCGCTTTATACAACTGACTGCTATAGTTCATAAAATCACCAGGCCGCTCAAAGAACAGCTCTACGGCAACAGCAAAGAATTCCTCCTTATCTGTTGATCCATAGTTTCTAAAAAATAAAGTTTCACCTGATTTGACTAAAGCCATTTGTTGATCTGCCAACACTTGCCACTGTAGTATCGCTTCTGGATTTAGAAAATTGTATTCTTGATTCATCACAATATTCTCTAATCGCAGGGCATGAGCCATCTCATGCAAGCCAAGATTGATTCCTTCCGATCCAGCATAGCCCTCTACGAAGTGTTTCCATGAAAGCACTACCGCCTGCACCTTGGGGTTCACCTCTCCTTTGTGAAAATTTCGTCCTTCGTTACTGTAAAACTGATCTGGAAAAACGATGATATGTTTGAAATAACTCAAGAACACATTAGGAAAGCCGAAGGTCAACTGAATGGCGGAAGCGGAAATCAGCACTTTCATCTCTTCTGTCACGGCACTCATATTTCGCGGAATGAATTCTTTGAGAGCCATAAATTTTGCTACCCGCTTTTCAAATATTCGTTGCGATTTTGGAGGCAAATATCCGTAAAACCGGAAATGATTGATCAGAATGGCCTTCTGGGCAGCATTTAGCGGCTTGACCATATTGAACACTTTCCTACCAAGGCCGTGCTTATGAAAATAGCGCCCTATCACATAGGCTATGATTACTCCTAATCCAATTGCGGGGAGCGTTTCCAAGAAATTAGAGGGATTTCAGAAGCTTCTTCAGACTTACTTTTTCTTCCAGAGTTTCTATGAGCTGTTCAATCGAAATGCGCTCCTGCTCCATACTATCTCGTTCTCTGATAGTCACAGTATTGTCTTCCAGAGTCTGGTGATCTACCGTGACACAGTAAGGAGTCCCGATTGCGTCCTGTCTTCTGTATCGCTTACCAATCGCATCTTTTTCGTCATATTGCGAATTAAAATCCAATTTGATTTCGTTCAAAATTTCGTTGGCTTTCTCAGGCAGTCCATCTTTCTTCAAAAGAGGAAGTACCGCCACTTTTACTGGAGCCAACGCTGGTGGGATTTTCAATACAGTCCTTGAGCTACCGTCTTGCAAGGTTTCCTCCTGATAGCTAGCTGACATGACCGCTAAGAACATTCTGTCCAACCCGATTGAAGTCTCAAGTACATACGGGGTGTAGCTTTCATTATTCACCGTATCAAAGAATTTCAATTTCTTACCTGAATGACTTTCATGTGCATTAAGGTCAAAATCAGTACGAGAATGAATACCTTCTAATTCCTTGAAGCCCATTGGGAAATTATACTCAATGTCACAAGCAGCATTGGCGTAATGCGCCAAATTCAGATGGTCATGGAATTTGTAGTTTTCATCACCCAATCCTAAGGCTTTGTGCCATTTCATTCTTTTGGTTTTCCAATGCTCATACCATTCTATCTCTGTACCTGGAGGAATGAAAAACTGCATTTCCATCTGCTCAAATTCACGCATTCTGAAAATGAATTGTCGAGCAATTATTTCATTTCTGAAAGCCTTCCCTATCTGAGCAATACCAAATGGAGGCTTTAATCGACTCGTTTTTTGAACATTGAGATAATTCACAAATATGCCCTGTGCAGTTTCAGGACGGAGGTAAATTTTGCCAGAATCATCAGCTACAGATCCCATCTCCGTGCTGAACATTAGATTGAATTGACGTACGTCTGTCCAGTTCCTACTGCCTGACACAGGGTCAGCTATATCCAGATCTACAATCAATTGTTTTAAAGCATCCAAATCTCCAGATTCTATTGAAGACTTCATTCGAGCTTCTATATCTGTGATTTGATCTGCATATTTCTTTACCCTTTCATTTGTTGCAATGAACTGGTCTTTGTCAAAACTGTCTCCGAACCTCTTGGCGGCTTTAGCTACCTCTTTATCAATCTTGCCTTGGATCTTAGCCATCTGGTCTTCGATCAGCACATCCGCACGGTAGCGTTTTTTAGAGTCTTTATTATCTACCAAAGGGTCATTGAAAGCGTCCACATGACCCGAAGCTTTCCAGGTAGTCGGGTGCATAAAAATCGCGGCATCTATACCCACAATGTTATCATGCATTCTGACCATTGCTTTCCACCAATATTCCTTGATATTGTTTTTTAATTCAGACCCGTATGGACCGTAATCATAAGTTGCGGCCAGGCCATCATAGATCTCACTAGATGGGTATATAAAACCGTACTCTTTACAATGTGAGGCTATGTTTTTTAATGTCGTTGCTTCTTCAGAATTTGCCATGGCGGCAAAGATAGAATTTTGGATTTCTTTTTGAATTCATTTTTTAAAATTGATTAGGACGCATTGTTTGTTAGTTTGCTTCAGTGCTTTGTTACTACCACGACATTTATACTATTTGCAACATCTTGATACCTGCATTGACGTTACTTCGGTCAAATCGAAACTTTTATTTTTGAAATATGCTCAGACCCATCTACTTGATTTTATTACTAGCTTGCGTTTCTTCTTGCAATGCGCAGCGTGGGCAAACCGAAAGTTTGGCGCCAATCACCCATGAAAAGTTCACGGAGCTACTTCAAAAGCATGTCTCTGATCAAGGAATGGTAGATTATCAGGGATTTGAAGCAGAGCGAAAATCATTAACAGCCTATTTGGATTTAATCAGGAGCACTGCTCCCAATAAAACCTGGACCAAAGAGGAAGAGATAGCCTATTGGATCAATGCTTACAATGCATTCACTATTGAGCTGGTGTTGAGACACTATCCAGTTAATAGCATTAAAGACATTGGGAATAGTATTCAAATACCATTTGTTAATACACCATGGGACATCAAGTTCATTGAGATTGGAGGAGAGACTTATGATCTAAATAATATTGAACACAGTATTCTTCGAGACAAGTGGGAAGAGCCAAGGGTGCATTTTGCGCTGAATTGTGCTTCTTATTCGTGTCCCATACTTAGGAATGAAGCCTACGAAGCTGATGTGCTAGACCAGCAATTAGATGAGCAGGCTGCTTTGTTTATTAATGATGATTTTAGGAATGATATCACATCTGATCAAGCCAATCTTTCAAAAATATTTTCTTGGTTCAGCGGAGATTTTAATAACGTGATGCCAGTAGTAGATTTTATCAATCAGTATGCTGATGTGAAGATCACAGATGATACAGAGATCGACTACAAAGACTATGATTGGCGTCTGAATGATGCCGAATAGAAACAATAAAGGCTCCAAAGGAGCCTTTAACGTTGTTTTATTTTTCTGAAAGAGAAATCAGATCCTTTTCCTTCCTATACTGTGGTAAGTAAATCCTAACTCTTCCATCTGACCCAGTTCATAAAGATTTCTCCCATCAAATATGACTTTATTACTAAGCGCCGCTCCTACTTTATCAAATTCAGGTGTTCTGAATACAGGCCACTCTGTCATGATCATAAGCGCATCTGCACCTGCGAGTGCATCATATTCATCATTTGCAAAATAGATTTTGTCACCAAAAATCTCTTGTACATTGTCCATTGCTTCAGGATCGTATGCACGAACATTTGCTCCCATACTTAAGAGTTTCGTGATATTCTCCAATGCTGGTGCTTCTCGAATATCATCAGTGTAAGGTTTAAAGGCCAGACCCCAAATCGCAATGGTTTTTCCAGATAAGTTTCCTCCAAAATATTCCTTAACTGGCTCGATAAGCTTTTCCTTTTGAATAGCGTTTACATCCATTACAGCATTGAGAATCTTGAAATCATACGCTGCCTGGCTTGCAGATTTAGCCAACGCCTGAACGTCCTTAGGGAAGCAACTTCCACCATATCCAATTCCCGCAAATAAGAACCTTTTACCAATTCTAGTATCAGTTCCCATTCCTTTGCGCACCATATCTACGTCAGCACCTAAGAGCTCACACATATTGGCGATTTCATTCATAAACGTAATTTTGGTTGCTAAGAAAGAGTTAGCAGCATATTTCGTTAATTCAGCAGACTTGATATCCATAAATATGATCGGATTCCCCTGACGAACGAAAGGAGCATAAAGTTTGTCCATCACCTTGGTTGCCTTTTCAGACTCAGCGCCAATCACCACTCTATCAGGTTTCATGAAATCGTCAACTGCCACTCCCTCTCTCAAGAACTCAGGATTCGAGACTACATCAAAATCAACCTTGGCGTTTTTAGAGATAGCCGCATGCACTTTGTCTGCTGTTCCTACGGGTACTGTACTTTTATCAACTATTACGGCGTATTCATCTAGAAGGGGCCCTAAATCTTCCGCAACCTTAAGTACATACTTAAGATCAGCAGATCCATCTTCACCAGGAGGTGTTGGTAAAGCAAGGAAAATTATTTTAGCTCCTTTGATTCCTTCTGCAAGGTTAGTTGTGAAGTCAAGCCTTCCTTGTCTAATATTTCTTTCAAATAGTACTTCTAGTCCTGGTTCATAAATCGTGATCTGCTTATTACTAAGCATTTCCACTTTCTTTTCATCTATATCCACGCAGGTTACATGATTGCCAGTTTCTGCAAAACAAGTTCCTGTGACTAGGCCAACATAGCCAGTTCCTACTACTGCAATTTTCATAATGGTGTAAGGATTTTGAGATTTAAGGTGGCAAAAATAGCATATTTGGATAAAAATTCTTTGGATTTGGAAAAGCTTAATTGCCTGAAAATTAGAATGGTCAAATAACTATCAAGACTTTGAGTAGTTTACACTAAAAAACACCCCAAAAATGTATTCTGACAACATTGAAAACAAGCGAATGATTTCTGACATGGTCAGAGAGCTTGCTAAAAAAGAGATTGAACCATACATGTACGAATGGGATGAAAGCCAAGAGTTTCCAAAAAAGCTATTTGCAGAATTAGGGAACCAAGGCCTTATGGGAGTCTTAATCCCTCAAGAATATGGTGGTTCAGGTTTTGGTTACCATGAATATGTAACCGCAATTATAGAATTGGCTAAAGTGGATGGATCCATAGGGTTATCCATGGCCGCTCACAATAGTCTGTGTTGTGGGCATATTTTACAACACGGAAATGACCATCAGAAAGCTAAGTACCTAAGTAAACTAGCCACTGGCGAATGGTTAGGAGCATGGGGGCTTACCGAGCCCAATACAGGGTCCGATGCTGGCAACATGAAAACTACGGCAATCAAAGAAGGCGATGAATGGGTTTTGAATGGAGCGAAAAATTTTATTACTCATGGGATCTCAGGTGATGTGGCAGTGGTTATCGCTAGAACAGGAGAGCCTGGAGCTTCTAGAAATTCGTCAGCCTTCATAGTAGAAAGAGGTACGGCAGGATTTAAAGGCGGGCGAAAAGAAAATAAATTGGGGATGCGTTGTTCAGAAACTGCAGAGATGATTTTTGAAGATTGTAGAATACCCTCTGAAAACTTGATTGGCAATGTCGGTGACGGCTTTGTTCAATCCTTAAAAGTATTGGATGGCGGTCGAATTTCTATTGCCGCCTTGAGTTGTGGCATAGCTGAAGGGGCATTGAATGCCGCAATCGCTTATTCGAAGGAGAGAGAGCAGTTTGGGAAGCCTATTGCAAGTTTTCAAGGAATTTCATTCAAAATTGCAGATATGGCCACTAAAGTTGAAGCTGCAAAGTTGCTGACCTATAAAGCAGCGGACATGAAAAACCGTGGAGAGTCAGTTACTGAAATTTCGGCCAAGGCCAAATTATACGCCTCTGAGATTGCCGTGGAAGTTGCCAATGATGCTGTGCAAATTTTTGGAGGTTATGGTTACACCAAAGATTATCCGGTAGAGAAGTATTACAGAGATGCGAAGCTCTGCACCATAGGTGAAGGCACTTCCGAAATTCAGAAATTGGTGATTTCAAGAGAAGTATTGAAATAATACTTTGCTCACATAAAAAAATCTTCTACTTTTGCATGCTCAAATAGAAAACACGATGATTGAAGTAACTGTAAAGGATAACGAGTCTATCGACAAAGCACTCAAAAGATTCAAGAAGAAGTTTGAAAAAACAGGTGTCTTGAGAGAATTGAGAGCAAGACAAGCTTTCACAAAACCTTCTGTAAAAAGAAGATTCGAAGTGATTAAGGCTGAGTATATCCAGCACCTAAGAGAAGCAGAAAATAAGTAATCCCTCTAGTGGATTAGTCATAAGTAATCATTAAGTTAGTAGTCTTCCTCATTGGCAGGAAAAAACTAACTTAATGATTGATTCCTTTCTTAAATATCTCAGGTACGAAAAGCGCTCAAGTGAGCACACCACACAGAGCTACCAAAGAGATTTAGATCAATTAAAATTATTTTTAGCGGAGAATCTTGATGTTCTCAAGATTGAAGAGGCAACATACGCTCATTTAAGAGCATGGGTGGTTTATCTTGTAGATTCAGGTCTCGCACCTGTCACTGTTAATCGAAAGGTTGCTACCCTGAAATCCTTTTATAAGTATTTACTAATACGGGGGCATGTTGCTGAAAACCCTGCCAATCGACTTAAGCCATTACGTACAGAAAAAAAACTACCATCCTTTGTGAGAGAGGTGGAGATGGACAACTTACTGGATAAGGTAGCGTTTGATTCTGGATTTGAGGGCCAGCGTGATAAGTTGCTTTTGGAATTACTATACGGTACCGGCATTCGACTCAACGAATTGATCAACCTTAAAGATTCTGATGTAAGCCGCTATCAAAATACGATTAAAGTTTTAGGAAAAAGAAACAAGGAAAGGGTCATCCCTATTAGTCAAATTCTCGTTAGAATGATAGGAGACTATCAATCCAAGAAAAGAGACTTATTTCCCCGTATGGATTTACTTCTATTAACTGACCGAGGGCAAAAACTTTATCCAATGCTGGTATATAGAAAGGTTAAGTTGTATTTAGAGCAAGTCACAACTATTTCTAAAAAAAGTCCTCATGTGCTTAGGCACACTTTTGCAACACATTTACTGAATAAAGGAGCTGACCTCAATGCTGTAAAGGATCTACTAGGTCATACTAGCCTTGCGGCCACACAAGTTTATACGCACAACTCTATGGATAAATTAAAAGCTGTATTTGATCAGGCTCATCCTAAGGCGTAATTGTTTAACTATTAAAATCTATTAATTATGAAACTACAAATGCATTCCATTCATTTTGACGCTGACCAAAAATTGGTCGATTTCATCCAAACCAAAGCGAATAAATTGGATACCTTCTTTGATAAGATTATTGACGGAGAAGTTTATATGCGTGTAGAGCAGGATGACTCGAGGGAAAACAAACTAATAGAGATTAAACTCAATATACCAGGCAATCAACTTTTTGCTAAAGTTCAGGCCAAATCGTTTGAAGCTGCTACTGATGAGGCCGTGGAGGCGCTGAGACGACAGCTCAAAAAACATAAAGAGAAACTTTTAGCTCATTAATGCAAAAGCCTTCTTGACATTGGTCAAGAAGGCTTTTTTCTTATTTTCATCCCGACCTTTCTTATTCTTCAAAAGCCCAGTCTATTCCCGTTTTTAAATCTTTAATGACAATGCCCTTGTTCTTCAACTCCGCTCTAAGGGTATCCACTTTGTCATAATCTTTGGCAGCTTTTGCTTCTTTGTACTCTTTCAGGATTATTTCAATAAATGCTTCACTCTCGGATGAAATCTCTAGTTCTAGTCCGAGTATATCTTCAGTGAAAGTTATAAAAGTGTTCTTCATTCTGTCAAAAGTTTCTTTGCCCAATTCTGACATTTGCAGCTGACCCGTCTGAATTGAGTTTATTTTCTTGACAAGATTGAATAAATGGCCGATTGTCAATGCCGTATTGAAGTCATCATTCATGGCATAATGACAGTTGTCACAGATCTTATTGATTTGATCAATCTGCTTTTCATTTAAAGTGTCTTCCGTCGCTGAATACTCATATTTTTTGAACAATCGCAAACCGTTGGCGAGTTTGGTAAACCCTTTTTGTGCTGCATTCAGAGCCTCGTTTGAGAAGTCTACCGTACTTGCATAATGTGATTGAAGCATGAAGAACTTTACAGTCATAGGACTGTATCCTTTTTCTAAGAGAGGGTGGTCACCCGTAAACAGCTCTCTCGGCAAAAATGAATTATTGAGCGACTTGCTCATTTTAGTACCATTCACGGTGAGCATATTAGTATGAAGCCAATATTTAGCTCCATCGTGACCGTGCGAGCCTTTGTTTTGAGCCACCTCACATTCATGATGTGGAAATTTAAGATCCATTCCTCCTCCGTGGATATCGAATTGCTCACCTAGGTATTTCGTGCTCATCACAGAGCACTCAAGATGCCACCCAGGAAACCCATCACTCCAAGGAGTTTTCCATCGCATGATGTGCTCGGGTGATGCTTTCTTCCAAATAGCAAAATCTAAAGGGCTTCTCTTATCAGACTGTCCGTCTAGTTCTCGAGTTTGATTAAGTAAATCTTCTGTCTTTCGTCCACTTAATTTGCCATAGTCATTATCCTCGCTGAACTTATTGATGTCAAAATAAACGGATCCATTTGCCTCATATGCCAATCCCTTATCAATCAATGTTTCGATCATAGCAATTTGCTCCATCAGGTGCCCTGTAGCTGATGGCTCAATATCAGGTCTCAACGTATTAAAAGCTTCCATCACTTTATGAAAATCATTCGAATACTTCTGAACGATCTCCATAGGCTCCAGATTTTCCAAAACAGCTTTGGTCGAAATCTTATCTTCACCAGAGTCTAAAAGATGCCCCACGTCTGTGATATTCCTGACATATCGAACTTTATAGCCTAAGTAAGTCAGATATCTATATATCACATCGAATGACATAAACGTCCGAACATTACCCAAGTGAACATCGCTATATACTGTAGGACCGCATACGTACATCCCAACATGCGGAGGATTCAAGGGCTCAAAAATTTCCTTTTGTTTAGTAAGTGAGTTTAAGACTCGGAGTTTTCCGATCATCAAATTGTAAATTTTAGGTCTTGATAATGACGAACTTAACCGTCAAAAGTTTGTTTTTAGCCAATTTGAAAAGAATGTTTTTTCTATTAGCTTTGCCGCAAATATAGAATTTAGGTTCGAGGGGACGACAGTCCCCTCTTTTTATTCATAATAAGTTGATTACACAACAACCCATAGAAGCCGAAATAGAGCAATTTGTTTCTGAGATAATATCAGAAAGTGAAGAGCTTTTTATTGTAAAAGTTATTCTGAAGGGGCATGTTGGTAATCAAAAATTGATTGTGCTTCTGGATGGTGACAATGGTGTGACCATAGAGCAGTGCAGTAAAGTGAGTAGGTCACTGGCAGATATATTGGAAGAGAAGGATATTTTTTCTGAAAAGTATATGTTGGAAGTGTCGTCCGCAGGTTTGGATTTTCCGCTTCAAAACTTGCGTCAGTATAAGAAAAACATAGGAAGAAATCTTAAGATTGATCTTGTTGATGGCTCCTCGATTAAGGGAGAATTAATTGAAGTCAGAGAGGAACACGTAGTTCTAAAAGAAACTTTGAAAAAGGAGACCAAGGAGCATAAGATCAACATAAAAGAAATAAATAAATCAATGGTATTAGTGTCATTTAAGTAAGTAATGGATACTGGAATATTAATAGACTCGTTTGCAGATTTTGCCAGGGGCAAGAACATCGATCGTCCGACTATGATCAGAATTTTGGAGGACGTTTTCAGAACGATGATTCGCAAAAAGTATAAGACTGATGAAAACTTTGATATCATCATCAATACTGATAAAGGGGATCTCGAGATCTGGAGGTTTAGAGAAATCGTAGATGACAACTCTGAGGACATCTGGGATGATGATAAAATCAGCCTAACTGATGCAAGAAAAATAGAGCCTGATTTTGAAATCGGAGAAGAGGTTTCTGAGGAAATCAAATTGGAAGATTTTGGAAGAAGAGCTGTAATGACTGCTCGTCAGACTCTAATTCAGAAGGTCAAAGACTTGGAAAAGGATATACTTTTTCAGAAGTATAAAGACTTGGCTGGTGAAGTTATCCAAGGCGAGGTTTATCAAACTTTGAGTCGTGAGATCTTGCTTATAGATGGTGAAGGAAACGAACTAAGCATTCCTAAATCTGAGCAGATTCCTAAAGACAGATATCGTAAAGGAGACTCTGTAAGGGCTATTGTTAGCCACGTGGATATGGTGAATGGCAATCCTAAAATCATCCTCTCAAGGACTTCTCCCATATTCTTGGAGCGTCTTTTCGAAAGTGAAGTTCCAGAAGTATATGACGGCCTAATCACTATTAAAAATGTGGTGCGAGAGCCAGGTGAAAGAGCAAAGGTTGCTGTGGAATCTTATGATGATAGGATTGATCCAGTAGGAGCTTGCGTCGGAATGAAGGGATCACGTATTCATTCAATAGTTCGTGAGTTGCAAAATGAAAATATTGATGTAATCAATTTCACTGATAATCTTGAGTTGTTCATAGCCAGAGCATTGAGCCCTGCGAAGATCGTGAGCATGAAAATTAGTGAAGAGAAGGATAGAGTTTCTGTATTTCTGAAACCAGATCAAGTATCTTTGGCAATCGGAAAAGGTGGACAAAACATCAAATTAGCGTCAAGACTGTGCGGCCTAGAGATTGATGTGTTTAGAGAACTAGACGGTGTTGAGGATGAGGATGTTGACTTGGATGAATTTTCGGATGAAATCGAAAGCTGGGTCATTGATGAATTAAAAAGAATTGGATTAGATACTGCCAAAAGCGTGATTAAACTTTCGGCAGAGGAGTTGGTGAGAAGAACAGATCTTGAAGAAGAAACAGTACAAGATGTACTGGGTATTCTGAGACAAGAATTTGAATAATCACACCAGCAAATAATAGTAGAATAAATTATATGGCAGAAGAGAAAACTTATCGATTAAGTCAGGTTGCTAGAAAACTCAATGTTGGACGTGGAACGATCCTGGAATTTTTATCCGGGAAAGGTTTCGAGGTGGACAGCAGTCCAAACTCCAAAATAACTGAGGAGCAGCATACTTTGCTTTCAAAGGAATTTGCTGCTTCTGCCATGGAGAAAGAAGAGGCTTCTAGTTTGACCATTGGCTCTAAGCCGGATGAGGTCATAGATGCTGCGGAGGTGGTGAAGAACGAAAAGGTGTCCGATGAGGAGATTCTGATTAAGGATAACAATATTATATCGGAAACCAAAGCTCCCGAACCTCTTGAGGAGAAGAAGGAAGAAAAGTCTGATGATATCAGTGAAATCATCGGAAGGCAAAAGTTGGATGGACCTAAAGTGGTAGGTAAAATCGATCTAGAGCCAAAGAAGAAAGTCAAGAAGGAGGAGCCAAAAGAAGATACCCCTAAGGAGGAGGTGTCTGAAAAACCTGCTGCAAAGGAAGAAGAACCAGCGAAAACGGAAGAGGCTCCTACTAAGGAACAAGCAGCTACAGCAGAAGCAGCAGCCGTGCCTGACGAGTCAGAAACGGAGACCCCAGAAGCCAAAGAAGAGAAGAAGGAAGAGGTTAAGGAAGAGAAGACTATCGAGGCTAAGGCAGATTCACTAAAAGGTCTTACAGTCCTAGGTAAAATCGAGCTTCCTACTGAGAATAAAAAGCCAAAGCCAGTCGCGAGTTCTGATGAACGGAAAGACAGGAAGAAGCGACCAAGAAAAAGAATCAATAGTCCTTCTCAAGGCGGCAAACCTAGTGATAGCAGAGGAGCAAGATCAGCACAAGGAGGTCGAGGACCGAAAAGGGATCCAAGAAAAACGGAAGAACTTTCAGATAAGGAGATTCAGGATAAGATTAAGGCTACGCTAGCCAAACTTTCCGGAGGGAAATCTACTGGAGGACGATCCTCAAAATACCGTAAAGATAAAAGGTCTGCTAAGGCGGATGCTGAAGAGGAGAGAATACAGGCAGAGCAAGAAGAAGCCAAAGTATTGAAGGTAACCGAATTTATTTCGGCGAGCGATTTAGCTTCTTTGATGAGTGTATCAGTCAATGACGTGATATCAACATGTATGTCTCTTGGTATGTTTGTTTCGATCAACCAAAGGTTGGATGCAGAATCAATCACAGTAATAGCTGATGAATTTGGTTTCGAGATCGAATTCACTACTGAGGATGAAGACATAGAAATTGAGGAGCAAGTTGATGAAGAAGGAGATTTGGACGAAAGAGCTCCTATCGTTACCATAATGGGTCATGTGGATCACGGTAAGACTTCATTGCTAGATTATATTAGAGACTCGAGCGTTACGGAAGGTGAAGCTGGGGGTATTACCCAGCACATTGGAGCTTACGACGTGATGACGGAGAATGGTAAACGCATTGCGTTTTTGGATACTCCAGGTCACGAGGCGTTTACCGCCATGAGGGCACGTGGAGCCAAGCTCACAGATATCGCAATTATTGTGATAGCAGCGGATGATGCGGTGATGCCTCAAACTAAGGAAGCCATCAATCACGCTCAGGTGGCTGGTGTACCGATTGTGATAGCCATCAATAAAATAGATAGACCAAACTCCAACCCGGATAAGATCAAAGAAGAACTTTCGCAGATCAACATTCTTGTAGAGGATTGGGGTGGAAAGTATCAGTGTCAGCATGTATCTGCTAAGACTGGAGAAGGAATTGAAGAACTATTAGAGAAAGTCCTTTTAGAAGCGGAGCTATTGGAACTTAAGGCCAATGCTGATAAGCCAGCAGTAGGATCTGTGATTGAGTCTACACTCGATAAGGGTCGTGGATATGTTACTACAATGATGGTTCAGGCTGGAACTATGAAAGTAGGAGATGTAGTACTTGCCGGATCTAATTTTGGTAAGGTCAAAGCTATGTTTGACCACAGAGGCAAAAAGCTTGTAAATGTTGGCCCATCTACACCAGTATTGATGCTGGGACTTGATGGTGCTGCTCAAGCTGGAGATCGTTTTAATGTTATGGAATCTGATCGTGAGGCTCGTGAAATAGCTTCCAAGAGAGAGCAGATTCAGCGCGAACAATCTATCAGGACTAAGAAGCATATTACTCTGGATGAGATTGGTAGACGACTTGCTATTGGTAGTTTCAAAGAACTTAATGTGATTGTAAAAGGTGATGTGGATGGCTCGATTGAGGCACTTTCCGATTCATTGCTGAAGCTGTCTACTGAGGAAGTTCAGGTAAATATCATTCACAAGGCCGTAGGTCAAATCTCTGAGGCAGACGTTCACTTGGCATCAGCATCTGATGCGGTGATTATTGGATTCCAAGTTCGTCCTTCTACAGGAGCTAGAAACTTAGCAGAGAATGAGGAAATTGAGATGAGACTCTACTCTATTATCTATGATGCGATCAACGACGTGAAGGATGCCATGGAAGGTATGCTAGAGCCTGCTGTTGAGGAGGTCATCACAGGTAACATAGAAGTGAGAGAAGTTTATAAAATCACCAAAGTCGGTACAGTTGCAGGTTGTTATGTGACTGACGGGGCTGTGAAACGATCCAATAAAGTTAGGCTCGTGAGAGATGGTATTGTGGTGCATACTGGAGAGATCAACCAACTTAAGCGATTCAAAGAAGACGTAGCTGAGGTGAAGCAATCTTATGAGTGCGGAGTTTCGATTAAGAACTTCAACGATATTAAAGTAGGTGATGTCATAGAAGGATTCACTGAGAAAGAAGTGAAACGAACACTTTAGAATAGCAAATTATTAATTTTGAAAGCAGACCATTTTTGGTCTGCTTTTTTTGTTTGGGGCCAATTGTCAAATCCAATCAATTCTGATGCTGATTGCTGTAGAGTTCAGATAGATTTATGAGACTATCAAAGTGTTTGAATTAGATTATTTGAACAATCAAAATTTTCCAAAGCACTTAAAACTTGATCTGATGTTATAAATTTGGGGCTTTATCAATCAGACATTATGCA
This sequence comes from Cyclobacteriaceae bacterium, assembly GCA_049115815.1. Taxonomy (GTDB): domain Bacteria; phylum Bacteroidota; class Bacteroidia; order Cytophagales; family Cyclobacteriaceae; genus Marinoscillum. The sequence goes on from JAGDZO010000004.1 coordinate 336,444, forward strand.
GCCTATTTACAAGAGAGTTTTATTGTTCGTTTTCGTATTGTTGATGCTTATTCAGGTATTCCCGGGAGAGCGTCCAGCGGTCATTGAAAAAAACCCATCCGACATTCATCAAGAGGTATTGATTGATGATGAGGTCAGCAACATCCTAAAAACTTCTTGTTACGACTGCCATTCCAATGAGACAAAATATCCTTGGTATACGAATGTTGTTCCAGTCTCTTGGTTGATTAATCATGATGTAGAAGAAGGGAGAGAGGAACTCAACTTTTCCGAATGGGCTCAATACTCAGACAAGAGAAAGCATCACAAACTAGAAGAGTTGATAGAAGAAGTAGAAGAGGGTGAGATGCCTATGGAAGCATATACATTCATTCATCGGAGCACTAAGCTTAATGAGCAGCAAATTGCGGTTCTCACTCAATGGGCTAAAACTGAAATGTCTAAATTTGATTTAGAATAATAAGCATAAAAAAAGCGACCTTGGTCGCTTTTTTTATGCTTATTAAATCGTTTGATTATAGACCGAATGCATCTTTCACGGCATCCACAAAGTCTAATTTTTCCCAAGTGAACGTCTCGAAAGTCATGGTTTTAGTTTCACCTTCACCGTTGGTGAAATCTCGAGTTACTTGCTCTGATATACGTCCCATGTGACCATAGGCAGCAGCATCCTGATACATCGGATTTCTTAGCTGAAGTCTCGTTTCAATTCCATAAGGAGTCATATCGAAGATCTGCTCTACTTTTTTAGCAATCTCACCATCTGTTAAATCTACGTTGGCTGTGCCATATGTATCTACGAATATTCCCATTGGTTCTACTACACCTATCGCATAAGACACTTGCACTAGCACTTCCTTACAAAGTCCTGCGGCCACTAAGTTTTTAGCGATGTGACGCGTTGCATAAGCTGCAGATCTATCTACTTTGGACGGATCCTTACCTGAGAATGCACCACCGCCATGAGCACCTTTCCCTCCGTAAGTATCGACGATAATTTTTCTGCCTGTAAGACCAGCATCACCATGAGGTCCTCCAATCACAAACTTACCCGTAGGATTGATGTGGTATTTGATGTCATCGGTAAACAATGCTTGAATCTCAGGTGAAAGCTGCGCTTTGACTCTTGGGATCAATATGGAAACAATGTCTTCTTTAATTTTCGCGAGCATTTTTGACTCTTCATCAAAGTCATCATGCTGAGTGGATAACACAATAGCGACAATTCTTATTGGTTGATTGTCGTCAGAGTACTCAATAGTCACTTGGGATTTAGCATCAGGTCTCAAGTAACCAATCTCGCTTCCATCTCGCCTCATGGCTGCCAGTTCGATGAGCATACGGTGCGAAATGTCCAATGCCAAAGGCATGTAATTCTCAGTCTCATCGGTAGCATATCCGAACATCATGCCTTGATCTCCAGCACCTTGTAGCTTTGGGTCTTGCTTATCTACTCCTTGGTTGATATCGGGTGATTGTTCATGTATCGCAGATAGAATCCCACATGAGTTTGCCTCAAACATGTATTCAGATTTTGTGTATCCTATTTTTCGGATCACGTCTCTCGCCAAATTCTGAACGTCCAAATAGGTTTTGGACTTCACTTCACCAGCTAATACTACCTGGCCAGTGGTTACTAGCGTTTCACACGCCACCTTGGATTGTGGATCAAAGGCTAGAAAATGATCGACTAATGAGTCGGATATTTGATCTGCGATCTTGTCCGGGTGGCCTTCCGATACAGATTCTGACGTAAATAAGTATGACATATTGTTATTGCGTTATGGGCTGGCAAATTTATGATTTTAAGCCAATTCTCTTCAATGATTTAGGAGAAATGACCTATACAAAATACAGTGGGGATTTTGTGGAGATCAAATTCACTTTTTTTCCAAGCTCTTACCGTCTGGGTCCGAATAAATTCTTTTGCGCCAAAGGCATCAGAAGTGACACTAAGTAATGTGTGATTGTCAAGGTGATCCAGCAAATCGTCCATCAGACTCATATTCCTAAAAGGAGTTTCCATAAACACTTGCGTGTATTTAGTATTGTTCAGTTGAGTTTGGAGGCCTTTGATTCTAGCTATTCTTTCAGCTCGTTGAATAGGCAAATAGCCATTGAAGCTAAACTGCTGTCCGCTAAAGCCCGAGTTGATCACAGCAGTCATGATAGACGATGGCCCGGGTAATGGAATCACTTGCAGTCCGTGTTGATGAGCGAATCTTACGGCCAGACTTCCGGGATCAGCCAATCCAGGCAGTCCTGCTTCTGACATGATACCCACATTTCTGCCTTGCAAAACCTCCTGCATAAGTTCGTGAACTTGGTCAGCGCTGGTTTTTTTGTCCAGTTGCTCGAAAGTAAGAGTAGGTATATCTAGTCCTAACTTTAGGCTACTGATAAACCTTCTAGCCGTTCGGATATTCTCAACAAGATAATAATCAGTGTGCTTCACAATGTCGAGCACCATTGGTGCTAGAAATTTTGCATCGTTATTTTCTGAGAGGTAAGTGGGAATGAGATAGATTTTTCCTTTTGGCATATTAGTTTGAGGTAGAGAGAAATTCTATAACGAGTTTCTGAAGTTCCTGTGGTTTTTCTGCGTGTACCCAATGGCCTGCACCTTCTATCATTTTCACTTGTGAATTAGGAAAATGTGTTTTGATCAAAGAATGATCTGAGGCTTGGATGTAATCGCTTTTCGCTCCGCCAATAAATAAAGTTTCACCAGGAAAGAGCGATTCAGATGGTAGTGGACGGCCTATTTCAGATATATTCTTTTCAATGACTCCAAGGTTTATTTTCCAGGCAAATTGACCACCCACTCTGGTTAAGTTTTTCAAAATGAATTGTCTCACTCCAAAATTGGGAATGACAGTAGCCATCTGTTCATCAGCATCCTTGCGAGTTTGTAGCTGTTCTAAATTTATAGAATGGAAACCTTCAAAAATTTGACTATGATGCGGTGGATATTCGCGAGGGGTGATATCTACTATGATTAGTTTTTTTACCAGATCAGGGTAGTTTGTTGCGAAAGTCATCGCTACTTTACCCCCCATAGAATGTCCCAGAAGGTTAATGGACGATAAATTTTCTGCTTCCATCAATGCTTTGATATCTTCAGCCATCACTTCATAGTTCATTTCATCGCTATGATCTGATGAGCCATGATTTCTTTGATCTATAAGATAAACTTTATGGTATTGAGCCAACTCCTTACCTACAGTTTGCCAATTATCTGATGATCCAAAAACACCATGTAAAATGAACATTGGGTCACCTTCGCCAAGCACTCTAAAGTTTAATTTCATACCCATTTACTTCTGAAGTTTTCGTAAATACATTTGAACAGTGTTTTCGAGACCATAGTATAAGGCATCAGCGATCAGAGCATGACCTATGGAAACCTCTGCCAATCCAGGAACATGTTTCTTGAAAAACTCAAGGTTTCGCAAATCGAGATCGTGACCAGCGTTAATGCCTAGACCAATTGATTGAGCCAACTCCGCAGCTTGCTTATATGCTTTTACAGCATCTTCTGGATCACTCAGATAGTTCACTGCATAAGGTTCTGTATACAACTCTATTCGATCGGTACCAATGGCCTTTGCACCTTCTACCATCAAATCATCAGGATCAACAAACACAGAAACTCTAACTCCCCAACTTTTTATTTGAGTGATGATCTTTGTTAACTGTTCTCTGTTAGCGACAGTATTCCATCCCGCATTAGAGGTGAGCACATCTGGTCCATCCGGCACCAATGTGGCCTGAGCTGGCCTCACTTTCTCTATGATTTCCATAAACCGATCATCCGGATAGCCTTCAATGTTAAACTCTGTTTTGACCACTTCTTTTAGCTCCATCACATCCGAATATCGGATATGTCTTTCGTCTGGTCTTGGATGAACAGTGATGCCTTCTGCTCCAAACCTCTCACAATCTTGAGCTACTTGGATTACATTAGGGTTATTGCCACCTCTCGCATTTCGAAGAGTTGCAATTTTGTTGATGTTTACGCTAAGTTTGGTCATTGAAATAAAGCCGAATAAACGGCAAATTTGTTTATAAAAAATAGAATATGAGTCTAAAAACGAAAATAGAGGGAGAGATTAAGCAGGCAATGCTCAACAAGGATAAAGAACGATTGACTCCACTTAGAGCGATTAAAGCGTTGATACTGCTAGCAGAATCTGAAAAGGGCGCAGGAGATGGAATTTCGGATGATGCGGAGATGAAGCTTTTGACCAAAGCGGCCAAGCAAAGAAGAGACTCACTAGAAATCTATAAGGAGCAAGGTCGAGAAGACTTGGCCGAAAAAGAATCCAAAGAACTCAAAGTCATTGAAGAATTTTTGCCAAAGCAAATGACTCAGGAAGAGCTGGAAGAAGCCCTGAAGACGTTAATCGAAGAAGTTGGTGCTACAGGACCACAGGATATGGGTAAAGTAATGGGTGCTGCGACTAAAAAGTTTGCAGGGAAAGCTGACGGCAAAACGATCTCTATGCTCACCAAACAATTGCTCAGCTAAAAAGTGAATTATCTCGATATCTTTTTTCTTGTTGTTTTTGCTATTGGAGCCATCAAGGGATATATGAAAGGACTCATCGTGGAGATTTTTTCGTTTCTCGCTTTTTTTGTGGGTCTTTTTGTAGCCATTGAGCTGACCATTCCCGTAGCGACTAAGTTTTTCAATACGAGTGATTATTTCCAATTGCTAACGATAGCTGTGTTCGTTGGCCTTTTCTTAGTTGCCGTGCTGATTATCAATTTAGGGGCGAAAACCATCAAGAAAGTTGTTGACTTAACATTTTTGGGTTTTTTGGATAATATCTTGGGTTCGGTTGCGGGAATATTCAAATGGGCATTTATAGTGAGCGTGTTTTTCTGGGTGTTTGATAGTATTGGCGTGCAGCTACCGCTGGATCAGTCAGAAGAGTCAGTTATTTATCCAGCAATTGAGTCACTTGGGCCAAAAACATTCGAGATTTTGGGAGAAATACTACCATTTTTGCAAGACATGATTGACTCACTGAAGAGTATCGGAAACGGAAGTCAGCCTTCCTTTGTTTGATAGTGAATCTTTTTGATTAATTTATTGAATTATGGAAATCAAAGAAAAAAGCGGATTTAGCTATATAGACGAAGGAGAGGGAGAAGTGCTGTTGCTTTTGCATGGGTTATTTGGTGCATTGAGTAATTGGGACAAAGTCGTGAAGAAGTTTTCGAAGGAATATCGTGTGATAATTCCTTTGCTTCCTATCTATACCATGCCTGTAAGAGAGGCTGGATTAACTTCACTTAATAAGTTTGTCGAAGATTTTGTAGCCATGATGAACCTTGACGAGGTAAATATCATCGGTAATTCGCTCGGAGGACATGTCGGGTTAATTTTCACATTGAAGAATGAGTCCAAAGTAAAGCGACTGATTCTGACTGGTAGTTCAGGATTGTTTGAAAATGCTATGGGAGGATCATATCCTCGACGTGGATCATATGAATATATCCAGGAGCGAGTAGCATATACGTTTTACGACCCAAAGACAGCCACTAAGGAATTGGTAGATGAGGTATTCGAAACGACCAAGAGCATTCCGAAAGCGCTGAGAATAGTGGCCATCGCCAAATCGGCTCAGCGTAATAACATGGCTGAGGAGATAACAAATATCAAAGCACCGACGTTGCTTATTTGGGGATTGAATGATACCATCACTCCTCCTTATGTGGCTCACGAATTTGATCGATTGATTCCCAATACTACTTTGAGATTTATTGACAAATGTTGTCATGCCCCTATGATGGAGCGCCCAGATGAATTCAATGAAATTCTCTATAATTACTTAAGTCAAGAAGTAGCCGTATGATAGCCAAAGAGCTGATAAACTATATGATCCCGCCACTGAAGCCCAGCGACAATGTCTCTAAGGCTCAGCGTTGGATGGATGAGATGCGTTTGTCTGAGCTGCCCGTGGTTAAGGACGGAGAATTTTTAGGTTTTATCAACGAACAGTTGCTGTTTGATGATTCAGTACCATCTTCAGAGGTAGGTGACTACCCTTTAGTTGGTAAAGAGTGCTTTGCCATAGAAGCCAACCACTATTTTGAGATTCTCAAGGTTTCCAATGAGCAAGGTTTCAAAATGGTGGCGATCCTTGATGATGTCAATCAATATCAGGGTGTGGTATCTACCCAAGACATTGTTGAAGCTTTTGCTAGAAATGCATCAGTCGCAGTGCCGGGAGCTATACTAGGTATTCGATTAAAAATAAATGATTATTCGTTATCTGAAATTAGTAGAATTGTTGAGAACAATAATGCCAAAATTCTCAGTAGCTATATTGGACCTCATGCACTGGATCCTGAAGACCTCATGCTTACTTTGAAACTCAACCAGGAAGAGGTGACTTATATAAAAGTATCTCTTGAGCAGAATGGATTTGTGGTCGAAAGTTTATTTTCTTCTAAAGAATCGAACAACCTCGAATTAGAGCGAATTGATTCATTGATGAACTATCTGAAGATCTAAAAGGTGAGTAAAGTTGCGCTACATGGACGTAGAATCAATGATGACTCGGTTGTATTTGTCCAGAACATTCTTCAAATATTAGAGAACCATTCAAAGGACATTTTTTTTAGTCCAGAATTGTCAGATTTACTGAAAGCAAAGGGAGTTTTCGCTGATTTCCCAATCTATACACCGAGAGAAAATATGGAATCCTTTGAGGTGATATTGAGCCTTGGAGGTGACGGTACACTCTTGGACACACTGACCCATGTGGGTGATACCCAACTTCCAATATTGGGGATAAACCTGGGGCGGTTAGGATTTTTAGCGGTTATCTCCAAAGACAATATTGATGTTGCATTGGAGTCATATTTTCAAGGAAAATATGAATATGACGATCGGTCATTGCTTTTTCTAGATAGTCCTACTGAGGTTTTTGGAGATGGAGCTTTCGCATTGAATGAATTTGCCATATTGAGAAAGGACACCTCTTCCATGATTGTGGTGAAATGTTTTGTCGACGGGGAGTTTCTCAATACTTACTGGGCAGACGGACTAATGATAGCAACACCTACTGGCTCCACGGGCTATTCTCTGAGCTGTGGAGGGCCAGTGATTATGCCCAATACCAAGAACTTTATCATAACTCCCATAAGTCCCCATAATCTGAATGTAAGGCCGCTTATCATTCCTGAGAATAGCGAGTTAATGCTCCAAGTAGAGTCTTCCAACCCTTCATATCAAGTATCGATGGATTCCCGATCAGTGTCTGTCGAGGAAATATTGGAGTTTAGAATAAAAAAAGCTCCCTTTCCATGTAGATTGATTAAGATTAACGGAAGCTCCTTTCTGGATACCCTTAGAGGTAAACTTACATGGGGCTTAGATAAGAGAAACTAAGAATTTTCATCAAATTAGACCAACCAGCGTTATCTTTGTATGTCAAGATTATAGTTAAATGAAAGCAAGAAGTCTATTTATTCTATTTTTGGGTGGCCTATTTGTCTTTTGTTCTTTGGATTCCGAAGCACAACGGAACAACAAATACAAAAAGCAGAAAAGCAAAAACAAATCCATGTCTAAGTATCATGGAGGATCTGTGGGGGGTAAGTTTCGACCATATCAATTCGCTTCTTTTAACATCAATGCCCTCAACTATTATGGAGATTTAGCGCCGGTCAATAGAGCGGCGAGTACGGATGTTTCTTTCACAAGGCCTGGTTTTGGTGGGAATATTGGATATAAATTCTCTGCATATGGTGCTTTCAGAGCAGGTTTTAATTATGGACGTATTAAAGGAGATGACATCACTTCTGATCCGGCAGATCCAGATTCTTATGGAAGGTATTTACGGAATGCGAGCTTTAGGAGTGACATTAAAGAATTTCATATGGGGTTTGAATGGTATTTCATTCCCAATTATGGAGGGCCAAATGTTCGGAAGCCAATAAATTTTTACCTTTTTGTAGGTGCAGCAGTTTTTCATCATGAGCCTAAAGGACTTGTGCCTGACTTAGATTATACCACAGGTGGAGTGGATCCCGCACCGCAAGCTGGCGAATGGGTTTCTCTAAGAAAGCTTGGTACCGAGGGACAATTAATTGCAGATTTTGGCGTTAAAAAATACAGTCCTATTCAATTCTCAATTCCGATAGCTCTGGGGGCTAAATTAAGACTTCCCGGACCTTTCGACCTTGGTTTGGAATTTGGCTATAGATATTTGTTTACAGACTATATAGATGATGTGAGTGGAGTGTATGTGCCATTTGACCAATTTACAGATCCTTTGGCTAGAATAATGTCAGACAGAAGCGCAGAGCCTGTGGCCTACTGGAGTGGAGTGAGTAGAGGTGGCGTCAATGTAGCACCAAACACCCTGTCTGATGGTGTTGATTATTATGGAGCTGTTGATTTGGGAGGGGGACGTATCTCTCCAGAGATTCCTTCAAGAAGAGGAAACCCAGAAGACAATGACATGATTTTTATGACTACCCTTAAGCTCACCATGCTGATTGGTGAGGGCCACAGATCATCTGGTAAATTCAGATAACCCATTGATAAAAAGACTTTTTTTCATTTTACTATTTTCCCCACTTTTTGCTCAAGCTCAGTTTTTGGAGTTTGGTGGAGGTATTGGGGCTGCCAATTATACTGGTGATCTAAACGGTGTACCCCGTTTGTTGGAAAGCAAACTCATGGGTAATGCCATCTACAGAATGAATTTTTCTGATGTTTTTAGCATTCGGTTTAGTGGAGCCATGGGTAAAATATCAGGTAATGACCAAAGCCCGATTGACGTTCTAGGTGAGTTTCGAGATCATAGCTTTAGTCATTTGCTCATAGAGGGGAGCATGGCCTTTGAATATCATTTCCTGAGCTACAGAAATGAAAAACAACGAAATCGGTTCGCGCCATACGCTATGGTAGGTTTTGGAATTGCCAATGTAAGAAACGTGCAGCGCACTTACGAGGATTTCAACAATCTACAGGCTGTAATTCCCATGGGTGGAGGGGTAAAGTATATGCTTTCAAAGAGACTAACTCTGACTGGAGAATTGGGAGCTAGGAAGACGTTTTTTGATTATTTGGATGGCATCTCAGACAATGACGTCCAAATCAAGCAGAGTTATCAATTTGGCAACCCAAATGATGATGACTGGTACTTTTTTACTACAGTGAGCCTCACATATGTGCTATATAAAATTCCATGTCCTTTCGCATATGTGCCTAACAGATCCATACTTAATAGGATCCATCCGTATCGTTAGTTAAATAATGTTTAATCATTCGAGTTTAGTGAAAAAAAGAGCAAATTTGCGGTCTTTCGGAATTTGCCGTTAATCATAGGGATGGAAGAGCCAATAAACCAAGACAATTTACCAAAGCATATTGCCGTTATCATGGACGGGAATGGACGCTGGGCAAAAAAGCAGGGTGCGGCTAGAATTTTTGGTCACCGAAATGCCATTAAGGCTGTAAGGGAAGTGACTGAAGGGTGTGCAGAAATGGGAATAGAGTGTTTGACCTTATATGCTTTCAGTACTGAAAATTGGCAAAGACCAAAAGACGAAGTGGATAATCTGATGTCCTTATTGGTTGCCACCATAGTGGAGGAAGTGCCTACTTTGATGAAGAACAATGTGAGCCTGCATACGATTGGTGATATAAGCCGATTGCCAGATAAAGCTCAGAAAAAACTGGCCGAAGGAAAGCAGAAGACTGAAGCAAATACTGGGCTGAAATTGATCTTGGCTTTGAATTATAGTGGGCGCTGGGATATGTCAGCAGCCGCCAAAAAAATAGCTCTGAAAATAGCAAATGGAGAACTCACTCCAGAGCAAGTAGATCAGAAGGAAGTTGATAAGCATCTCGATACTTACGGTTTTCCTGATCCTGAATTGTTAATTAGGACAAGCGGAGAAATGAGAATCAGCAATTTTTTGCTTTGGCAAATGGCATATACAGAGATGTTTTTCACTCCGGTACTATGGCCTGATTTTAGGAAAGCAGACTTGAATGAAGCAGTGAGAACATATCAGAAGCGTGAGCGAAGATTTGGAATGATAAGCGAACAGGTGAAACCTGCATAATGAATAAATATCTAATCATAATTCTTTCATTGTTAGCTACGGAGCTTTCTGGTCAAATCCGATTTGGTCGTCAAGCTCAGCAGTCATCTAATGAACTAGCTATCAACTACTCTAGTCCTCAGGAATATGAAATCGTTGAGATTAAGGTAGAAGGGGTAAAGTACTTGGATAATAATGCGCTGATATCCCTTTCAGAACTCAGAGTAGGCGACAAAATAAAAATTCCAGGAGATGAGATTTCCACTGCCATTAAAAAGCTTTGGAAGCAAGGTATCATCGGCACGGTGGAGATCAATGCTGAAAAAATAGAAAACGGAAAAATCTGGTTGGTCATCAACCTAACGGAGCGTCCAAGGCTAACGAAATACGAATTCAGAGGAGTATCAAAAAGTCACGAAAGTGAGTTGAAAGACAAAATAGACCTTGTGAGAGGTAAGATTTTGACAGATGTTGTGATCAAAAACACAGAGCTGGCAGTAAAAAAGTATTATGAGGGCAAGGGATTTTTGAATGCTGAAGTAAAAATCAGACAGAAACTAGATACGGTTTTGTCTAATAGTGTGAACATCATTATCAAGGTGGATAAAAATCAAAAAGTGAAAGTGAAGAATATTACTTTCATAGGTGATGATAACTTCACCAATGCTAAACTGAGAAGTAAACTTAAAAATGTAGGTGAAACGCCAAGACTTGCTCTTCCTCGTGATTTACTAGAAAAGACAGTAATGGTGCTGTCCCCAAAAAACTTTTTCTATTTCCTTACACACAAAGAAGAAAGACCTTTCAAAAGCCTGATGGAGTATTTAGGCGAAGAAGTCAATGTGAATATCTTCAAATCTGCCAAGTTTATCAGATCAGATTTCGAAGAGGATAAACAAGGGTTGATTGCGTTTTACAATTCAAAAGGTTATCGCGATGCTGAGATCTTGATAGATTCAGTTTACAATATTGACAGAAAGTACCTCAACATAGACATGTATGTTGATCCGGGAAATAAGTATCATTTCCGTGACATCATTTGGACAGGAAACTACGTCTATGATAACGAATATCTCGATCAGGTCTTGGGAATAGAAAAAGGAGATGTCTATGACTTAGAATTGGTCAATCAGAAATTAAACTACAATCCTACAGGTGCAGATATCAGCTCACTCTATATGGATGATGGTTATTTGTTTTTCTCTGTAAACCCGATTGAGGTGGGAGTTTCTCAAGACTCTATTGATTTGGAAATGAGAATTTTTGAAGGCTCTCAGGCCACTATCAATGAAGTGACCATCTCCGGAAATGATAAAACCAATGATCATGTAGTCTTAAGAGAGATCAGAACATTACCAGGGCAGAAGTTTAATCGGTCGGAATTGATCAGGACACAAAGAGAATTATCACAACTTGGATATTTTGATCCTGAGCAAGTCAACCCTGTGCCAAAGCCAAATCCTGTTGATGAAACGGTGGACATAGAGTGGCAGCTTGTAGAGAGACCAAATGATCAGGTAGAACTCTCAGGAGGATGGGGTGGTCAGTTCGGTTTTGTAGGTACGCTAGGGCTTAGTTTCAATAATTTTTCAGTTAAAAACATTCCGCATTTTGATAAATGGAGGCCGCTACCAATGGGTGACGGGCAAAAACTATCCATCAGAATGCAGGCGAATGGAAGAAGATTTCAGAGTTATTCTGCGAGTTTCAGTGAACCATGGCTGGGTGGCAGGAAACCAAATAATTTTGGCGTAAGCCTTACAAGATCGGTTCAGCGTCAGATAGATTTTAGAACTAATGATCTCCAGGGAGTTCTTCAGCTGAATGCAGCTACAGTTTCACTAGGACGAAGAGTGCAATGGCCCGATGATTTCTTTACAGTAAGTAATTCTATTTCTTATCAGCAGTATATTATTCTGGGCAATCTTTCGCGAGCATATGGTTTCAATGGTGATACCAAAACCAATAGTATTACGCTCAATAATACCATAGCGAGAAATTCCGTTGATAACCCCATGTACCCACGAAGCGGATCATCGCTCTCTGTGAGTGCATCTTTCACTCCACCATATTCTCTAATGAATAATGTGGATTATAGCGATGAAGATGAAGTGGAAGCGTTTAACTTCTTGGAATATCATAAGTGGAACCTTGACTTTAAGTACTACTTAAAACTCGCTGGTAAATTGGTATTGGCTCCAAGAGCCCACTTTGGTTTCTTAGGATCATATTCTGATAAAGTGGGTGTTGGTCCTTTTGAAAGATTTCAGCTAGGTGGTGATGGGCTAACCGGTGGCGGAGGTCAATTTGTATTAGGTACTGACGTGATTGGCTTGCGTGGCTATGAAAACAACGTCATTACACCTCGTGATCCTGAAACTGGAATTGATGGAGGTACGGTATTTACTAAGTTTGTAATGGAATTGAGATATCCAGTGTCATTGAACCCATCTGCGACCATCTATATGCTGACCTTCTTCGAAGGAGGTAACAACTGGAATGATTTTACACAGTTTAACCCGTACAATCTAAGAAGGTCTGCAGGTGTAGGTGTTAGGATTTTTATGCCGGCATTTGGTCTCCTCGGACTTGACTGGGGGTATGGTCTTGACCCAGCACCTGGTGCTTTGGATGTTAGCGGAGCTCAGTTTCACTTCTCTATTGGACAACAAATTAGATAGGGTATGAAACGATCGTTTGTGTTTATTTTCTGTATGTCATTTATTCTTGGCACTAGCTTTGCACAGAAGTTTGGGTATGTCGATACCAAATACGTTTTGAGCAGGATGTCTGAGTACAAAGAAGCCCAAGCCGAAATAGAAAAATTAGCCAAGGGCTGGGAGGCTGAAATACAAGAGATGTACAAGAAGGCTGAGGAAATGGAAGCGGCTTTTCAAGCAGAAGAAGTGCTCCTTACAGCTGAAATGAGTGAGGAACGAAGACAAGAGATCGACAGAGAGTGGAAAGAAGTAAAAGAATATCAAAAACAAATCTTTGGTTTTGAAGGGCTTTATTTTCTGAAAAAGAAAGAACTCATTAAGCCAGTTCAAGATCAGGTGTTTGAAGCGACAGAAAAGGTAGCCAAAAACAATAGGCTCCAGATCGTATTTGATAAATCAGGGGACTTAGTCATGATATATACAGACCCTATTCATGACTACACCGATTATGTTTTAGAAGAATTGGGTTTGGGTGAAAATCAAGAAAGTACTAACTAGGAACAATAAAATTATGAAAGCGAGAATACTAACTGTAATGGTGATTTTGGTGGCATTTGCTGGGCAATTGGCTGCACAAGGTGGATTGAAAATTGGTTATACCAATGCTGATTATGTTTTGAGCCTCTTACCAGAAGCCAAACAAATTGATGCAGAATTGAAAGCCTACGAGAAGCAACTTCAAAATCAGATCCAAGCAAAATATAATGACTTGCAAACAAAAATGGCTGATTATCAGACCAATGCTGCTAGCTGGGATGATCTAATCAGAACAGACAAAGAAACTGAAATTCAGACTTTGCAACAGGGAATTCAAAAATTTCAGCAAGACGCTGAGGTATCTATGAGCAACAAAAGAAACAAGCTTTTGAAGCCAGTCTATGAGAGAATAGGTAACGCCATTGAGTCTGTAGCTGTAGAGAATAGCTATTCTCACATCTTCAGCGCAGGATCTCCAGGGTTTGATGTATTGCTATATGCAAGAGAAGAAGATGACGTTTCTAATTTGATCTTGAAGAAATTGGGTATTACACCTCCAGCACCTGCAGGAGAGTAAGTCATAGAAAATATCATTGTTTGAAAGCCACCATATTGAGTTATGGTGGTTTTTTTGTGGCCTGCTAGTGGATGATTATACCCGCAATAAGTCCAGCCAATATGATGAGAGGAGTTGGTGTTTTGGTGAAATGCATCAACCCTACGGTGCTAAATATCAAGACGTAATTAATCCAACTAGAATCCAAAGGCTCAAATAATATGAATGCGGCGGCTATTACCATTCCAGAGCTCACAGCATTGACACCTTCCAAAGAGGCCTTGACCACTCTGTATTTCTTAAGATCCTCCCAAAATCTAATAACAAAGAATATCAAAAATGTGCCTGGCAAAAAGACACCAGCGGCAGCCATAAATCCACCTATAATCTGCTGAAGGAGCGAGGTGTTATCCATACTGACAGCACCTACATATGCACTGAATGAAAAAACCGGACCTGGCAATGCCTGAACAAAACCATAGCCAGACAGGAACTCCTCAGAAGTTAGCCAGCCTTTAAATTCTACGAATTCATTATATAGCAGAGGAACGAGTACTTGTCCACCACCGAAAATCAAGCTGCCGTTTCGATAAAAGTTCTCAAAAAGTCTAATTGGTAGGTATTGGGTCACACCTCCAAGTACAGCGGCGAATACCAGCACCGAAAGCCAAAGGATAAAGTTGCTCCAGTTGATTTTAATGGCAGATTTTTCTTCTTCTGGCAGCTGCTTAAACTTAAAAGCGGTCACGAATCCACCCAACAATAACATAATAGGGAATGCCCAGGGTGTTCTGAAGATATAAGCCACTACAATCGAAATTAACATCAGGATAAAAGCGGTGCGAGTGGAGACAACACTTTTGGTGATTTTGTAAGCGCTATAGGCCACTATGCCTACAGCTATCGGCTGGATATAGGTGAGGAAAGAAAGAGAGATATCCATTTCTTGAAATACGTTCACCATGATGCCCAGAGCAATCATTATGCTCAAAGCAGGAAACGCCCAGATAAGTAAGGTGAGATAGGCCAAATTGGGTCCCCCTATTTTGAAACCAATAGCCGTGATGGTCTGAGTAGAGGTGGGCCCTGGTAGTATCTGACATAGGGCGTATAGCTCCATCAGATCTTTTTCCGAAAGGTATTTCCTCTTGGTGACCAACATTTCGATCATGAAACCCAAATGAGCCGTAGGGCCACCAAATGCTGTAACAGAGAGAAAAAGAACGTCTCTTAGAAAAATGAGATATCTAACTCTCTTGACGGACATTAATTCTTTAGACCTATTTCTTTCAATCTTTGATTTAGGAATTCACCGGCAGTCATGTCCTCATATTGTTTCGGATGTTCTTCCGTCACACAGCTATCGAGACATGTTAAGTCCATATCTGAGATAGGGTGCATGAAAAATGGGATAGAATACCGAGAAGATCCCATAAGCTCCCTCGGTGGATTGACCACCCTGTGTATTGTTGATTTCAATTTATGATTTGTGAGTCTGTCGAGCATATCGCCTACATTCACTACTATCTGATCTGGCAATGCCGTAATAGGAATCCACTCTCCGTCACGTCTTCTCACTTGTAGACCATCTGCACTTGCACCCATCAGCAAGGTGATAAGGTTGATGTCTCCATGCTCTGCTGCGCGCACAGCATCTGGCGGAATCTCGTCAGGGTTTTCAATTGGGAAATAATGAATTTGCCTCAAGATGCTATTACCCTGCCGAACCTTATCATCAAAATAGTACTCATCTAGGCCCAGATGCAAAGCAATGGCTTGAAGCATACTTATTCCCGCAGATTGAAGGATGCCAAATGCTTTCTGCGTATTTTCAGCAAATGTAGGAACCTCTGAAGGCCATATGTTTTCAGGATATTCATCAAGTTTGGAATCATTTGGCTGACCTACATGGTAAAATTCCTTGAGATCACCGGTGTTGCGCCCTTTAGCTTTTTCGCGACCCTTGCTAATATATCCTCTTTGACCTGCGAGTTCTTGGTGCTCGTATTTCAGTTTTTCTTCATCAGGCAGGGAAAAGAATTTCTCCACATCAGCATACAAGGCCTTAGTCAAGTCATCTGATAGGCCATGATTTTTAATGGCTACAAAGCCAATGTTCTGATAGGCTTCTCCCAGCGATTTTACGAATTGAGTTTTAGTCTGAGGGTCTCCAGTCCTGAAATCATTGAGATCCAATGAAGGTATTTCGCTATAAAGGATGCTGTTGTTCATCGTTTTTCTAAATCAGTCTAAATTAAATCAATTCTTAATACTAAGAGAAAACTTGGTGCAACACTTTAAGTGATTTGATTTCACCTATTTGTGATGTGTGATGCTCGTAATAATTTAGCAAAAATTCCAATGCTTTGAAACGGATAGCGCCTGATCCTCCAACTCGGTCATTGTAATTGGTTTTAATAATGGCAGTCACAAATTCTATTAATTGACTATCACCCTCTATCATATGAAGATCCATGCTCTCTAGCATTTCGTCACCATCTTGCGCGCCGAGTCCCACATGTGGTAGCAATTTGAGTAAAAAGTGAAGATGAAAGTTTTCGATTTCAGTCTCCAGTTGATCTAGTATGATAATGGAATGCGAAAGAAAATGAAATAACCTCTGATGTTCTTCCCCTTTCTCTTGGGTAAGCAATTTTGATAGTATTTCTGTGAGAAAAAGCACAATAGAGCTTTTCCTTATGTCTTGCTGAATCTGGTGAGTTGGAGTGAAATATTTGTACTCAGACATTCGCTGAATCTCTCTATTGGGCTTTACATAACCGACTATATCCAGCAAAGAGAATGGTTGAAAATAGGCAATACTTCTTTTAGATTTTGGACTTCTGATGCCATTCACGATGAAAGACATAAACCCATATTTTTCCGTGAATATTTGAGCGATAATGCTTGATTCCTGATATTTCAGATATTTGATGACTATGCCTTTGGTGTTGACAATCATCAGTTGACTACCGCTATTTTACCGATTACTGTGTCTAGCCCATCTCGAGTAGATGTGAGTACGATATAGACGCCAGAGGCGACCCTTTGGCCATTGTAATCCAACAGATCCCAAGAGGCGGTGCCTCCATTGGCTTTTATTGATTGCATGAGTTTTCCATTCACATCTGTGATTTTCACGCTTGCATCTCTACTCAAGTTGGTAATCCCAACAAGTCCAGAGTAGCCGGGTCGCACAGGGTTTGGGAATATCTTGGCTTGCTGACTGGTACTTTGCCCAATCGACGAATTGCTTCTGTAGGAGATAAGTCCTTTGTCCGTGAGCATAAACATTTCACCAGATGAAGGATTGTACTCAAAGTCATATATAGTATGGGATAATAGAGCGGAATTCTCAGTGGTGAAATGATGCTCTAAATTATTCAGAACATTGTCAAATATGTAAAGTCCGCTTTCTGCTCCCATCCATATTCTATTTCCGCCATCTACCGCTATCGCAAATATCTCCTCCCCCTCTAGCAAAAGTTGATTCTCGTATATGGGCTCTATGGCATCTTGGTTGTTGAAAACAAAACTAGCATCGGAAAATATTGCCGGACCAGCATTCGTGGCTACCCACGCTTCATCACCTAAGTCGATAGCCAATCCATTGACTTGATTGGAAGGTATTCCATCCGAAATGGTAATTAACCTTCGCTCATCATTGGCAAAATCTCTCACGATAAATCCACCACCATCAAATGATGATCGGGTCACCCAATATGAGTCAAATCTCGAAACATTGATATCAATAGGGAAGCGTGTGCCTAGCTGTCCATTAGTATAGCTTGTAAGCAAATTGTCTTTATCCCACGTGTAAAGAGCAACGTTATTGTCGAAAGAAGTAGCGAAGAGTTGACCATTGGCCACAGTTAAACTTGGAATAATCAGTCGCCCTTCATCAGTTTTCGTCAAGCCAGAAATGGTATCGTTGATACTCATGTCATAGAGTCCATATCCTGCAGATGAATAGATCATATGACCATTGAAATATTGGCCATCTGTCATGTTATAGAAGCCAGGGATCTGCTCTTGAGACCAACTGCTATTGTCAAAAACACTAAAGCCCAAAGAGTCAATCTGATCAATGTAAGTTTCAGCCTTTGGGCCATAGAAGGCATATAAGTTTCCATTGGTATAGGAGATATTACTCATTTGATCAGCCTGCGGTCCATTGGGTAGGATATGCTCGCCACTTGGACTCAATATACCGGACTGATTCGTGCCGATCCAGAAGCCTTTCGATGACAATAGCGAGTTGGCCACTATGCCCTCAGGCAAAAAAGTTTTCTCAGAGCTCCGTAGATTGATCACTTCATTGCCTATGAGTCCTATGAGATTTTGATCAAAGGTGAGATCACGTATAAGAAAGCTATTTGAGAATATAGGTTGGATATTTTCTGAAAGCGAAATGGCAACAACACTGGTGTCATCTTGGACAGCATAGAGTTGGTCTCCTACTGTCAAGGATCGCAGGTTGATAGCACTAGCTTCAATAAGCTCCCAATTGTTAAAATCAAGTAGGTTCTTTTGTAGTAAACCGCTCTGTATTCTCGAATCGGATAGCACGAATAATCGCTCATTGATGACCTTCAATTCTTTCACAGTGATATCTTCACCTTGCTCTCCAATGGATCTAAAGTTATCTGTGATTTCTTTTCTGTCAAGTGATACCACAATCACTCCGAAATTGGTGCCCAAATAGGCGTTGGTTCCGTCAGAGGTGATGTCGAATACCTTTTTATTTCCCACCAACAGCGATTCGCTGAGATCACGAATAGTAGTGACTTTGCCTTGTGAATGCACATCTATGAGTCCGGATTCATATCCGATGATCAAGGCCTTGGCTTGTTCATCATACCAAAGAGCGCTAATGTCAGCATCTGATAGGCCGTCAATTTTCGTTAGGGTGTTGACATCTCCGGTGGTGGTGTCGATATAGAAAAGTCCATTTTCTGCTGCAGCGAATATTTTACCGTTACCCTCCACCATTTTAGAGATAGAATTGTAACTGAAATGTACTCTCCAGCTATCAAGCGGTAACTGCTGACTCCACCCTGAGATGGCAAGAAGAACCAAAGCGGTACTAAAAAGCCTTTTCATCCATTTTTTCGTAAAAACATTTTCTACAGAGTGCTTCATAGACATCTTTTTCACCTAGAACGACGGTTTTCTTCGATTTAGTCCTTCTATACGAATAAGACGCAATATTTCCGCAATTCATGCAGATGGCATGAACCTTAGTGATGTATTCGGCTGTAGCCATTAATTGATCCATAGGAGCAAAGGGCTTGCCCTGAAAATCCATATCCAGCCCAGCAACGATTACCCTCTTGCCTTGATTAGCCAATTGATTGGCTACATGAATAATTTGATCATCAAAAAACTGAGCTTCGTCTATCCCAACTACTTCACATTCTCCGGCTCTCAATAAAATGTCTTGTGCAAAATTAACTGGCGTAGACAGGATAGCATTTTCATTGTGCGAAACAACTTTCTTTTCAGAATACCTTTTGTCAACAGCGGGCTTAAAAATCTCGACGTGTTGCTGAGCAAGCACAGCCCTGTTGAGCCTTCGTATCAATTCTTCTGTCTTGCCGGAGAACATGGAGCCGCAAACTACTTCTACCCACCCGGCTTTTCTTAGCAGTTGATTACCAATGTTGGGTTCTACAAACATTATTCGGAGTAGTCTAAGTGAGGAAGTTGATTTTGAATCGGAGCATTGATGATGACGTCACCTATCAATTCTGCCTGACAAGCTAACCTCATATCCGGAGATAATTTGCCTAAGCTAACAAATTTCTCTTCAGCTTCGGTGCGTTGGGAAAGTCCCCCTTCCTTGTCCAAGACTTGGACGGCACAAGTAGTACATCTTCCTTTTTTCCCACATGCATGCATCCAGTCCGTTTCCGAGAGCAAAATGTCTATAAGCTTTTCCGTTTTACCGCTGCAATGAATAGATTTACTATGAAGGTTTTTTATTGTGACTTTCGGCATTTCAATAGTTCATATATATGCAAAGGAAACTAAATGATGAGTTTATCAGGGAATATAGTGAAGAGTTTTCTGAAAAAGCATCCGCTCCATTTTTTGAGTTTCATGATACGATCTCTGGCAAGCAAATATTAACTTTTACGGCTTCTTCTCAAGTCAATTTTTTTGTATTAAAAAGCTTGTTTAGAAAGTGGCAAGACGAAATGAAGGCTCTGGAAAGCCCGTTTTTTGATTATAAAAATCAAGAAGTACGGAAGGCTATGGTACAGTTCATGAATGTTTTGTCCCAGCATATCCAAGTAAAGCGTGAGGCTTTTGAGAGAATGCTGGTAGAAGCTGTGGTGGAAACGCTCATGTTGGCTTCCGATCCCGCAGGATATCTAGCCATGGAATTTGAGACTCTTGATGCGCCCAATGTCAATAGTAAGATCACCAGCCCTTTACTCAAGTACATCAAGATTCATAAGGAAGACCTACAAGAGTTTTTTGAGCAGAATGAGGGAGTATCTTTGGATGATTTTTTAGTCAATACGGAGGAACTTGAGGATAGCATTGACGCGAATTTGGTGATTGAGGAACAGTTGGAATTATTGTCTCAAGTATTGCCAATTTCGGAAGATGACTTGTTTGGTATCGATGATTTCGATCAGGATGACTTTGATGATGAAGAGGATGATGCTGAGAAGGAAGAAGAAATCACCGAGCAAAGTGAAGAAGTTGAGGAGGCGTTAGATGAGCTAAAGGAAGAGGGAGATCAGGAGCCAGATTCTTCTAGTGAGGAGATGGAGAAAAGCGTTGAAGAAGAGCAAGAAATCTCCGATATAGAAGAAAAGCAAGGGGAGGCTGATGATGAGGAAGAATTAATAGAAGAGGATGAGGAGGAAGAGATTATTCTAGAGGAAGAACAAGAATTAGAAGAGGAGGAAGCACCAGCTGATGAACAACAGGAGACGATCCTGGAGCAAGAAGATGAGGTGACTGAAGAAATTGGCAATGAAGCAGATCAGGCTGAAGCAGAGATTGACACTGAGAAGTTTGAAGAGGAAAATATAGATGAAGCTGAAGGAGATGACTTGGAAGAACAAGCTCCTACAACTATCAATGACGCATTTTCAAGTGAAAATGACACACTGGCGGATAAGCTTCAAAATAGAAAGGTGGAGAGCATCATGGATGCCATATCCGTGAATCATCGCTACATGTTCACTAAAGAACTTTTCGATGGAGATAGAGAAGCTTTTGCTGAGGCCATCGATCAGATTGACTCTTGTGAATCTTTTGATGATGCCGTTGAGTTACTCGTCCAGAATTTTGCCAAGGAACGTGAATGGGATATGAACAGCGACGAGGTAAAAGAATTGTTGAAAGTGATTTTCAGAAAGTATCGTTAGGCTAGATTCTCTCTAGTACCTCCATTCGGTGAGCGTCAAGTTTGATAAAGGAAAAGAGCAAGACGGTAAAACCCCAAAGCGAAGACCCCCCATAGCTGAAAAATGGTAGTGGGATACCAATAACAGGGAATAGCCCAATGGTCATGGCAATGTTGAAGGCAAAGTGAAAGAAAAGTATGGCCACCACGCCATAGCCATAGATTCGGCTAAAACCAGATTTTTGTCTTTCTGCGAGGAATATTAACCTCAGCAAAAGCGTGGTAAAAGCCGCCAAGAGTAAGAAACTACCAATCCAGCCTTGCTCTTCACCCACTGTACAGAAAATGTTGTCCGTGGCTTGATCCGGTACAAAGTTAAACTTCGTCTGTGTGCCTTGTAGATAGCCCTTGCCAGTAAGTCCACCAGATCCTATCGCGATTTTGGACTGGCTAACTTGCCAACCAGCCCCTAATGGATCACGGTTTGGATTGAGTAGCTGCATGACTCGCTGTTGCTGATGAGGCTTAAGTACATCCGAAACGATAAAGTCTACACTTGTGATAAATCCAGCTACGAACAAGCCCGACATAATGACCAAAGTGATTTTGGGTAAAGATTTTTTGACTAAGCCAAGAGCCAATAAAGTCAATAAGAATGTACCAATAAGCAAGACCAGCTGACTGACCACTAGTGTGAGTAAAAAGATGACGATTAGTGCAAAACCCACAATGAGGATCATCGGGTGCATGCCTTCTCTGAACAGCACAAGAACCAAACTACCAAAAACCATGGCGCTTCCTAAATCACCCTGAAGAATGATCAGGCCTATAGGAAGGAAAATAAATAGGAGAGCCTGTAACTGTACTTTAAGCGTACTTGATTTTTTCGAACCACTGCTCAAGAATTTGGCCAACCCGAGCGCTGCGGCAAATTTGGTAAACTCTGCCGGCTGAAACTTAAATGCCCCAATTTCAAACCAAGATTTAGACCCGGCCACCTCTTGTCCAAAAATGAGTACAAAAATGAGCAGGACGATCAAGCCAATAAAGATCAAGTAGGCGAACGAATCATAAAACCTAAAGTCCAATAGCATAATCAGCGCTATCATCACCACAGAAGTACCAATCCAAATGAGTTGTTTTCCACTTCTTCTGCTGAAGTCAAGTATGCCTTCACTCGTATCTGGATCGAAATCGGCAGCATAGATATTGAGCCATCCACTAAACGCCAAAACGAAGTATAGTAGAACTACAACCCAATCTATTTTGCTTATTAGTCCGTCTGCTCTCATCTTCCTTCTGCTTCAATGGTCCTAATTTCTTCCAATACTTTTTTCTGTCTTGCATCCAAGAAGTCTCCTTCTATTACGAATTCTTCAACCCAAGGTCTCGAGATCTTCCCTTTGACATATTTTTCTATCACGAGACTGGCCGTACTCGCCGCTGCTCTTCCTCCCCATCCCGCGTTTTCTACATATACGGCAATGGCGATCTGAGGATCTTCTTTTGGTGCAAAACCCATAAAACCAGAGTGATCCATGCCATGAGGATTTTCAACCGTACTTGTCTTGCCACATATAGCCAGATCTGGGATGAATGCTCTTCTCCCCGAACCCATCTCGATTACTTGCTCCATGCCATCTATCACTACATCGAAGTACTCGGGATTGATACTCAAAAGGTTCTTTTGATAGGTTAGTTCTGGTTCGCCTTCTACTCCCATAAGGATATGAGGCTGGTAGAAAAATCCTTTATTGGCAATGATGGCTCCCAAATTGGCCATTTGTATTGGAGTGACGAGGAGTTCACCCTGGCCAATACTTAGGGAATAAATATTGCTAAATGCCCAGCGATTTTTACCAATATACCTATCGTAATAAGCCAGATCCGGTACGAGTCCTGATTGCTCATTAGGAATATCTACACCAAGTCTTGCCCCCAAACCAAATTCACTTACATAGTTCCGCCATTTCACCAAGCCATACCGAGCATCTATGAACCGACTCTTGTCTTCTCCTTGTTCGATGGTTCGCTTAAATACTTTGTAGAAATAATTGTTGGATGAATAGGTAATTGCTTTTTTGACATCATAGCTTCCAACTGGCGCCAAATCTCCAATCAAAGTGCCATCGCAGTAGATCTGTTCTCTCGGGTAAACCACTTTTTCTTGCATGGCTATCAGTGATTGAACTGTCTTAAACATGGATCCTGGCGGATACATGGCTTGTAGAGGCCTGTTAAACAATGGTTTGAGCGGATCGCTATTGATTTTGGGGAAATTTTCCGAAAGTCCACGTCCACTTAATAGCCCCGGATCATAAGAAGGGGAGGATACCATTGCCAAAATATCTCCCGTTTTCGGATCAATTGCTACGAGACTTGCCACCTTTCCGTCAAGGAGTTTTTCAGCGTATCGCTGAAGTTCTGTATCAATGGTCAGCTGAATGGATTTGCCGGGAATAGAAGCAGTATCATATTCACCACCACGAAAGGCTCCTTTTTCCACACCTTGCACATTGACAATTTTATAGCGAATTCCCCGCTTACCTCTCAGCTTTTCTTCATGCTGTTTTTCTATACCCGTTTTGCCGACATAGTCACCTCCTTTATAGTAGTTGGTAGTATCGCGCTGTAGTTCGCGCCTTCCTATTTCTGCTACATAGCCAAGCGTATTGCTCAATATATTTCTACTATAACCACGCACGGTTCTTGGTAAAGCGTAGAACCCGTCAAATTGAATCAGTTGGTCCTGAATTCGAGCGAACATTTCGTTTGGTATCTGCTCTACGAATTTGGATGCTAGAATGGAAGAGTACCTTCTCGCTTTTGTGAAGTTTTTCACAAATGTTGCATGATCGATTTCAAGAAGATTCATGAGCTTCACTGAATCCGATAAATTAACATCTCTAGGAACCACCATCAAGTCATAGACGGGCGTATTGTACACCATTAGATCGCCATCTCGGTCATAGATTAATCCTCTGAATGGATAATCGATAATTTTCTGAACAATGTTGTTTTCGGCAGCCAGTTTATATTCGTCATTGACGACTTGTATCCAGAACAACCGCACAGCAAAAATCATGGAGATGAGTACTATGAAGGCCTGTATGATAATGCTCCGCGAATTCATATTTTCCTAACCTTGGGAGCCATCAAAATACTAAGTCCTAAGATGGTGGCGAAGGAGTAAATGCTGCTAAAGAAAATTTTGGCCGACAAAAGGGCAAAACCATCGAATCCATCATTTTCGATGGTGAAAATCATGGCGTGATGAACCAGAATCAATGGGAAGAGGTATTGTATGCTTCCGAATATGCCCAATTCGTTCCAGTCTAACTTCACATCTTCATCGGCTCTCCTGATCACAATAGTCAACCAAATATCCTTGGTGAATGCCAAAAAGACACAGGCAGATGCATGTATACCCGGTGTATTAGAGAAAATATCCATGATTAATCCAATGAAAAAACCTACCGTCATGGTGAGACTTCTGCTTAGGCCAAATGGGATGTAAAGGATAATGCCAATATAAAAGAAACCAAAAGCGATATCGAATAGAATGAATTTGTACAGGAGTAGGATTTGCACAATGACAAATACCACGAAATGTAAGATCTGTTGACCAATATTGATTCTATTCATGGCAGTGTAGTTTTAAGTTCCAAACTATCCTGCTCTGACTTCATTTTATTTTCAATAATGAAGACATTGTCAAGCGAACTAAAATCTACGTCTAGCTCAATCTTGGCACTATAGAACACATCATTGTCTTCTAAATTCAATGAAACGACTCTGCCAATAGGAATGGCTTCTGGAAAAATGGAGTTAAATCCAGAGGTAACTACCGAATCACCAATACTCACATTGATGTGCCTAGGTACATATTTGAGAGCGGCCTCATTTGGGTTGGTGCCATCCCACTGCACTGTGCAAAGTGTTCTGGTGCGTTTAAGCGAACTGGAGATCAGCAGGTCTTTGTGCAAAAGCGAAATAACCGTAGCATAATTGCCAGAAGCTGATTTTACCTGTCCTACTACACCTCTGCCAGATACTACACCCATTCCCGCTTTGATTCCGTCGTTAAGGCCAGCATTGATAGTCAGGTAATTTTGAGAGCGCTGAAAAGTGTTATTGATCACTGACGCCTTGTAGAATTCGTATTGCTTAGAAGTACTGTCCTTAGTGACTTTTTTGAGGTTTTGATTAGCCAACTGTTCACGGAGCAAGAGGTTTTCTTCCACCAATGTTTCGTTGACCTTCCTCAGGTTGAAATAGTCCGTGGTGTTGCTACTGGCTGTATTGATGACAGCAGCCAGACCATTTGAAGAATTCAAGAAAGTAGCGTTTTGGCGGTTATTATATGTAATAATCAGCCATGCACATATCACCTCCAATAATAGAAATAGTCCAAAGGTTCTATATCGATATAGGAAGTAAAGTAAATCTTGCATTTAGGTTTATGTCATTAATACAGGCTTGAACCTGTTCAGATTATTCAATGACATGCCTGTGCCTCTTACCACAGCTCTCAACGGATCGTCTGCGATATGAATTGGGAGTTTAGTTTTCATGGAAAGTCTCTTATCTAGCCCTCTTAGCAAGGCACCACCACCTGTAAGGTAGATTCCATTGTCATAAATATCGGCCGACAACTCTGGTGGAGAGATTTCCAATGCTTTTAGTACGGCTTCTTCTATTTTGGATACAGACTTATCGATAGCAAATGCTATTTCAGAGTAGGAGATCTTGATAACCTTCGGTATACCTGTCATCAGGTCTCTACCTCTGATTTCGTAATCTTCTGGTCCGTCTTCCAATTCTGTCAAAGCAGATCCAACTTCTATTTTTACGCGCTCGGCTGTTCTTTCACCTATCAATAGGTTGTGTTGTCTACGCATATAATCCAGTATGTCTTTGTTGAACGAATCACCAGCTACACGGATTGATTGATCACAGACGATTCCACTCAGTGCGATAACCGCAATCTCCGTAGTACCGCCACCTATGTCCACTATCATTGCCCCGATTGGTTGCTCAATGTTGATCCCGATACCAATTGCCGCAGCTATTGGCTCATGAATCATGTAAACTTCTTTGGCACCAGCGTGCTCTGCGGAATCTCGTACCGCTCGTTTCTCTACTTCAGTGATTCCGGAAGGAATACATATGACCATTCTGTGAGAACTTGGCAACCATCTTTTATTTCCTTGGTCGATCATTTTGATCATTCCCCTGATCATATGTTCAGCAGCATGGAAATCAGCAATCACACCATCTTTCAATGGACGGATCGTTTTGATGTTTTCATGAGTCTTCTCATGCATCTGCATGGCTTCTCTACCTATGGCTAAGACTTTGTTGTTGTTCTTGTCTATGGCAATAATGGAAGGCTCATCTACGACTATTTTATCCTTGCTGATAATCAAAGTGTTAGCCGTGCCAAGGTCAATGGCTATGTCACTGTTAAAGAAATCAAAAAAACCCATGTGTTGTATGCTATTGAGTGGTTGGGGAAAGCTACGAATTTAATACGTAAAGTACTGATATACTAATGTTTGAAATGTCTCGTGCCAGTTATCACCATAGACATTCCCTGGCTATCACAATAGTCGATAGAAAGTTGATCTTTTATGGAGCCTCCCGGCTGAATGACCGACTGTATTCCCGCTTTACTAGCGATTTCTACACAGTCAGGAAAAGGAAAAAATGCATCAGATGCCATGGCAGCTCCTTTCAGGTCGAAACCAAATTTTTTGGCTTTGTCGATCGCTTGTTCAAGCGCGTCTACTCTAGAAGTTTGACCCACTCCACTAGCCAACATCTGACCATGATTGGCCAATATGATGGTATTGGATTTTGACTGCTTACAGATTTTAGAAGCGAAAAGTAAACTTTCAATATCTTCTGCTGTTGGCGCTACTTTAGTAACTACTTTCAAGTTTTCTTTAGAGTCTGTGATATGATCGTAATCCTGAACCAAGGTGCCGTTGAGCATGCTCTTGTAGATGGTAGCTCTGTCCCAAGTTTTATGCTGTGTCAGAAGAATTCTGTTTTTCTTTTGCTGCAATATTTTTAATGCCCCCTCAGAGAAAGATGGCGCAATGAGGATCTCAAAGAAAAGGCTGTGCATTTCCTCGGCAGCTTCCTCAGTTACCTCTTTGTTGGTAATCAACACACCACCAAAAGCTGAAATGGTGTCAGCCGCAAATGCTTTTTGATAGGCAGTTTTTACATCCGATCCTAAAGCCACACCACATGCATTGTTATGCTTTAGAATAGCAAAAGCGGTATCATCACCAAATTCCCCAATTAGCTGTATAGCTGCCTCAATATCTACTAAGTTGTTGTAAGATATTTCCTTGCCATGAATCTGGCTGAAGTAAGGTTCTGACTCTTGGTAAAAGACTCCTTTCTGATGTGGATTTTCTCCGTATCGCAGGAATTTTCCATTTTTCCCGCTAGTCTTGAAAGAAGCAACTTCTTCCGCGCCATTCATGTAATTGAATATGGCAGAGTCATAATGCGAAGAGGTATCGAATGCCCTGGTAGCGAATAATTTTCTATTTGCCAAAGTTGTAGACCCTCCACTTTCACTTATGATGTTTAAGAAATCAGCATAGTAATCGCGTGAGCTCACGATCACCACATCTTTAAAGTTTTTAGCTGCACCTCTTATCAGAGCTATGCCACCTATATCTATTTTCTCAATGATATCTTCCTCAGGAGCGCCACTTGCTACTGTTTCCTCAAATGGATATAAGTCTACTATTACCAAGTCAATTGGAGGAATGTTGTACTCCTCTTTTTCCTTTTGGTCACCATCATGATCTCTTCTATGTAGTATCCCTCCAAAGACTTTCGGGTGAAGCGTCTTCACTCTACCTCCAAATATGGATGGGTACTCAGTGACATCTTCTACAGGGGTCACGGCTATGCCTAATTCTTCAATGAATTTTTGGGTACCTCCAGTGGAATAGAGTTTCACCCCTTGTTCATTTAATTTTTGTACGATGGGGGCTAATCCATCTTTATAAAAAACTGAAATTAGGGCTGATTTGATCTTGATATCGCTCATATGACTTGAAAAATAAGTCGCAAAGCTAAGAATTAATAAACGCTTTTAGGAGTGTTCTTTAATGTAATCCTCTACCACTTTTGGAAAATGTGCGTGCTCCAGTTTATGGATTTTTGCGGCAAGGCTTTCGGGTGTTTCGTTGGTAGATATTTCGCAGCTTGCTTGGAATAAAATTCGACCTTTGTCGTACTCTTCATTGACCAAATGAATAGTAATACCAGAGAGTTTTTCTTTGTTGGCTATGACAGCTTTGTGCACATGAGCCCCATACATTCCCTTGCCTCCATAGTTGGGAAGTAGGGAGGGGTGAATGTTAACAATTCGATCAGCGAAACGTGAAATAATGGCTTCAGGCATTTTCCAAAGAAATCCAGCAAGCACGATGTAATCTGCGTGGTACTTCTCCAATATTTCTAGAAAGGTTTCTGAGTTAAAAGAGCTTCTGTCGAAACTTTCATTGGCTATCTGAAACTTCTTCGCTCTTTCTAGAACGAAAGCATCTGATTTATTGGAGAGCACTCCCGAGACCCGAATGTTACCAGAATTGGAAAAATGCTTGATCAGCTCCTCTGCATTGGAGCCACTTCCTGAGGCTAAGATGACGATGTTTATTTCCATGATTGAATCAGAATCATACTCACAATACCCGTAACAATGATGACGTTCGTCGCTTGTATTAAGATTTTATAGTCTTTCTTTTGATCTGCAATGATAAGTCTATAAATGAACCATCCAAAGATTGGGATTAACCCAATAAAGTAATAGCGGACAAGCCAATTCTCCACGGTCCAGAGAAAAGATACTAGCAGGGCAGAGCTCCCCACGCAGATAAAATAGATAAACAATTTTGCCCCTCTGACTCCAAAAATAACTGGGATGCTTTCACTGCCGAATGCCGCGTCTCCTTTTACGGCTTCTATATCCTTAATGATTTCTCTTATCAAAACAATGGACATAGAAAAAGCTGCGTATACGTAAAGCAAGATTTCATGCCTATGAAAATACACTGCAACTATCAGCAAGGTGAGTCCTGTCAATCCGGAAATTACCAGATTGCCTAGCAGCGTAATTCTGCGGAGATAATTAGAATAGTACCAGAGGAGAAAAGAAGAAAAAACATGAACAGCCCCGACTTTTACATCTAGATAAAATCCGATAATTATCCCAACGAACGTGAGCATGAGGTGTGATAGCATAGCCAACCTCCTTCTAAATCGTACCCCTACAATCACCCTTTCGGGCCGATTGATCATATCTATTTTTTGGTCATAATAGTCATTGATGATATAACCTCCAGCCGCAATGCACACTGTACTGACGACTAGCAAAAGAAATTCTAAACCGAAAACCTGATTATGCTTATCCTGAAAATCACCAACTAAGAAGATTGCAGAAAAATACTGAGTAGCACCAATAATAAAGAGATTGGGGATTCTGCTAGCGTATAAAAATCCTAAAAAATCATGTCGCAGTTTTCTCGCCATGGCTAGAGATTACTCTTTTGGATTGCCTGAGTCATCATTTTGTATATCCTCAGTATTTCAGGTTCGTCTTTTAAGCTGTCCAGATGCTTGCTAATGATATTACTATCTCCTCTCGCAGCTGGTCCAGTTTGGGCTTGATTGGCACCTAAGGATACAGCCTTTCTTACGGTTTCTTCTAGCAATGGTTGGAGGTCAGCTAGGTCGATAGAAGTATCGCGCAAAATATCTTCAGCGATTTCATACAACTTGTTGGAAAAGTTACATGCAATGACTGCCGCCATATGGACTTTCAGTCGTTCCTCACTAGATGCATGGCGGATACTGCTGCTCAGCAATGAAGCAAATTCCTCAACTGCTATTTCTGTATTTTCCGAGTTTCCCTCAATAAGGATCGGCACCTTTTCAAAATTCACCGACTTTGCTAAACTAAATGTCTGGATAGGATACATTACGCCATGTTGCTCAAATTGGGCCAGAATCTCCAGAGGCTGTGAGCCCGAAGTATGAATGATAATTGCGTTTTTAGGAAAACGATAGTTTGCTATTATATCAGAAATGGCTGTATCTGAAACAGTGAGAATAACGAAATCTAATGCTGATTGTGATAGGTCTTTATCAGAGGTAACAGGAGATTGAATTCCAATCTGATCTAGTAGGTTCTGAGTTTTTTTGGCATCTCTAGTGCAAATGAGACAAGGAGGAATGCCAATTTCAAATAGTCTTTTTGTCAGGTGAAAACCTACATTTCCAAAACCAACAATAGCTATTTGAGGATTATTCATAGGAAATTATTCCATGCCTTTGTCACGCATTTTGACAAATTCACCATACCTCCTATATATGGCTATTGAAAACCCGAACACCAGCAGTAAGGTGCCGAGCCATAGCACATTGATCCATGGTTTCTCCACTGCTTCTATGATGATCCAATCCTTTTGAGTGGTGCTCAATCCGAAGACAAAGCTGTTATTTTCGGGCTGGATGGCTTGAATAGTTATTCTTGAAGCAAGATCGTTCACCACATCTGGTATCCTTCCCGCGAGTTTGTCTTTGATTACATAGATAGGCTCTACCGTATACGTTTTCCTTTCTCCTTCTATCTCTATGAGCGCCTTAACCGCAATATCAGAAGGGCCAAGATCCACACCTTCAACTTGTTGCATTGGACGGATGTCTACGAATCTGGCTACATAATCGTTGATAAAAAACTGATCTCCAAGCTGGACGGTAATTTCTTTGATTTCACTCCACTCAGTCTCTTGCTCCGGATCTGGAAAAGTTCTGACATGTGTATACAAATCAGCGGTTATGGTTCTATTGATGTCTGGAGAATAGACATTCCCCATTTGTTCGTTGATCTGAATTCTTGGAAACAGGGTAAAACTCTTTCCATTTCCTTTATCATAGGCTACTTCAAAGTAGCTGTTTTCAGGGTTGATGATCTGGATGGTATCACCTTTGGATAGCTGCTTGCCACTACTTGTCAAAGAGTTTTTAGCCATGACAAGCTCCAGTGGGCTAATGGCTCCTTCAATATCATTGATATCGACATATCCATGGTCAGTAGTCAGCTTTCGCAATCCCAAATAGCTCAAGGAGTAATCGCCCATCTGGCGAGGTTCATTTAAGAAAAGCAAGAGATTATTTTGATTGACTTCATCTGGGAACTCTTTACTCCAAAGGAGACCTGTATTGTTTTTAGACAGGATTTTTGAATACCCTGAGCTAAATAAAATCCCTATGAGCATCATGGCCACTCCAATATGTGCTACTGATCCACCCGCGAGTTTGAAGTTGGACTTAGCCACTCCAATCAAAATTTTGATATTGGCTACTACTGAATATACCGATGAAGTAAGCAGTATCAGATACCAAAAGTCTTGAACTTTTGCTCCGATGAAAATGATCGCGGATATGACCAAGGAGATCATCACTGGTGTAGATAGCTCTTTTTTCAATTTGGCAGCATCCATTTTTTTCCACCAGAAGAATTGACCTGTACCAGATAGCAAGGCGATCAAAATCGAAAAGTAAAGTTGGAATTGAGTATAAAAACCTACTTGGTCTGCAGGTGGAGCTAGATTGGACGTACCACCAAAAGCCTCCACTATTTCATTCCATACAGGAATAGATGTTGGGATTATCACCTGAAAAGCCATCAACGAGAGCACTGTGGCTCCCATAAAAATCCAAAACTCTCTTGAGTAAGCGGAGACTTCTTCTTTTGTAGATGGAATCTTACCCCAAACTTTGATGCAAAGCCCCACGGACAATATGGTGAATACAAATAAATAGATAAGGAGTTGTCCAGAAAGTCCTAAGTCAGTAAAAGAATGCACGGAGGCATTTCCCAGCACACCACTTCTGGTGAGGAAAGTAGAATACACTATGAGTACATAGGTGGCTAATATCAGAATGATCGATGCTTTAAGCGCAGAGTCATTTTTCTTAAAAGCTATCATTGTGTGCACTCCAGCTACAAGGACTAGCCAAGGAACATAAATGGCATTTTCCACAGGGTCCCAATTCCAGTAACCACCAAAGTTTAAGGTTTCATACGCCCAATAAGCACCCATCAAGATGCCAACACCTAAAATAGCTGCAGAGAATTGTGCCCAAGGCAAAGCTGGCCTTATCCACTCTTTTAGCTTACCAGTCAGCAGTCCTGCTATGGCGTACGCGAATGGTATCACAGTGGTGGCAAATCCCAAAAACAAGGTAGGTGGATGAATCACCATCCAATAGTTCTGAAGTAGAGGGTTGAGTCCACGTCCATCATTGGGGATAAAGTCCGGTTGCACCTTGAAGATATTGTCGCTAATCACATCTCTCAGAAGTAAAAATGGAGAGCTACCGATTTTGATATCAAAAATGACGACACCCAAAATCATAGAGACCAGAAAAATCTGGGTAAAGCTAAATACGGCCATTAAAGCAGGGCGCCATGACTTGTTGGTATGAATAAGCAGGATTCCTAATACGGCGTTCCAAAACATCCAAAGGAGGAAAGAGCCTTCCTGACCGTTCCAGAAACTAGATATCTGATAATAGATCGGAAGATATTTGGACGTGTAGTTGTAAACATAGTGGTATTCAAATTGATGATTGTAAATCATCAAAAAGAGCGTAATCACTATGCTGAAAATAGCAATCGCATGAACATAAAAAGAGCCAATGGCAAATTTTGTCCAGCGCCCACTTTCGTCATTGATATTTTTAGCAAAGGCGATAGTAGCTACAAGTGCAGATACGAAAGCAATGATTACAAATAGGTGGCCGAGATTGCCGGAGAGGTAATGGATCATTATTATACTTTAACTCCCTCCTCTTGGTATTTTGAAGGGCATTTTAGCAATATCTTATCAGCTATAAAATTCCCGTTTTGGTATGCACCTACCACCACTACTTGTTCAGATCTCATAAAATCAGTAGGCATTGGGTTTGGATGAAACACCGTTTGCACTTCATTGTTTTCGTCCATCATTTTGAATTTGAACGAAAGCATGTCAGGGCTCGGCTCAATGCCAGTTACATCGCCATTCCCATTCTTTATGAGTGTTCCCACCACGTGTATTTTGTTTTTGTTACCTTCTTCTACCAATTCCTTGGCTTCTTTGAAGGTGACATACGCGCTTGCATCGCCCGCTGTAGACATGATGATCACTATAGCTACCGCAATGACAATAATCCCCAGTATATGACTCTTTTTCATGATTACTTGTCGTTAATCTCTTCTTCTAACTTTTTGACCTTTTTATCAATCCTTAATAGGTACATGAAAAAGCCAAGTAAAATAATCAGCACTATTCCTAACACTACATAGATCTTTCCCTCGCTTCTGAAAGTATCAGCCATCGGGATTTGGGTAAGTATCCCTGATAGCCAAGTAAACGCTATGTTCAATAAATTAGTCATCGATTCTATGCTTTAATAACTTCAATTTTATCTTAATAGTTGCGATCCAAAAGCCCAGTAGTGTCCATCCGATAACGGCAGGGTAAAATACCAATCTGAGATTGCTATCTAGATCATATGCATTGAAACCAGGGTTGCCACCATTGCCAGGGTGCAGACTATCAGTCATTCTTGGCAAGATGAAAAGGAGAGGAATCAATGCCGCAAATGCAAAAATGTTGTACACTGCTGAGATTCTAGCTTTCTGTTGTTCATCACTTATGGATCCTCTCAGAATGAAATAAGCAAAATAGATCAGGAGACCAATGGCCGATGCGTTCTGCTTTGGATCGCTACTCCATGGCTCACCCCAAGTGAAAGTAGCCCAAAACATACCGGTAATCATGCCCAAAACACCAAAGACTATCCCAATAGTCGCTAGTTGTTCGCCTATGATATCATGCTCGTGATTCCCATTTGACAAATACCTTATGGCTTGAATTACTGAGCCTAAAAACAAAAACAGCATACCAAACCACATCGGAACGTGAAAATGCAGTACGCGAATGGTTTCGTTGAGAATAGGTAAACGAGGCACGGTCATCATTAGTCCTGCCACACAAACATAAGTGAGGAGAATTATGGTGAGCCACTTCCACCAGTCCGTTTTTAGGAGATATTTCAACCTGATATTGGTTTACTAAAAGTTCTTTTTTCACTCATGATTTCCATGTAAATGGAAAGAGTAAATATGAGAGTGCAATGATAATAACATTCACACTCAAGAGTGTAATGACATTGCCGTTAATATCAGGCCAAGAAGCGCCCAATATGATCTTTTTGGAATTGGAGATAGCCAAGATCAAAATCGGAATGATAACAGGAAAACCCAAGATCGCCATCATCACCGAATTGTTGTTCGTTTTACTAGAAATAGAAGAAATCATGGTGAAGGCACAAGACAAACCCATCGAGCCAAGGAATAGATTCAGAATAAATAATTCAGCGTTGCTAGAAGGAAACCCTAGAAAAACCGAATAGATGATCAATGCTATTGCTACCAATACTAATTGATAAAGGCTGTAATAAAGTAGTTTGGCGGTGATGATGAACTGTGGCTTGATCAAATGAAAATAATAAAGCGAGCGATCTTCCTCCTGCGAAAAACTTTTGGCCACAGCATTGATGGATATGAATAATAGTATTAACCAGAATAGGGCATTCCAAGTCTTTGGCTCGATAAATCCAGTAAAAGATAGATAGCTGGTGATAATCAAGGTAATCACATATAGGAACATACCCGCAATAGGGTATTTCGATCTCCAATCCAACTGGAAATCTTTATATATGAGCCACCTAAGTTGCTTGATCATGCGACAAAAGTAGAGATTGATTTTAAGACAATCCTTAAAGAAACTTGTAAAAGGAATGCAATGCCGTTAGCATTGCATAAAAAAGGATTTGGATAAGAAATCTCCAATATTAATTACGGGAACCGCAGGATTTATTGGTTTCCATCTAGCAAACCGACTACTTAAAGAAGGATATCAAGTGGTGGGGATTGACATGGTCAACGCCTATTATGATGTTAATCTCAAAGAAGCACGCTTAGAGATCTTATCTAAGTTTGAAAACTTCACTTTTTATCGTTTCAATTTGATGGATAAAGAGGAGCTTTTCAAGTGTTTCGAAAAGCATCAGTTTCATTACGCGATTAATCTAGCTGCACAGGCTGGGGTGAGACATTCACTGACTCACCCTCAAGATTATATTGACTTCAATCTTACAGCGTTCCTAAATGTGCTAGAAGGTTGTCGTCACTACGGCATTAAGCATCTCCTTTTTGCATCTTCTAGTTCAGTCTATGGCGCCAATACCACCTTGCCTTTTTCCGAAAAACATGCTATCGATCATCCAGTATCGCTTTATGCTGTCTCTAAGAAGGCTAATGAGCTGATGGCACATACTTATGCAGTGAATTACGGAGTTCCCGTGACTGGATTAAGATTCTTTTCGGCATATGGACCTTATGGTAGGCCCGATATGGCGTTGTTTATTTTTATCAAAAAAATGCTCGCTGGAGAGTCTATAGATGTATACAATCATGGCAAGATGCTGAGGGACTTCACTTACGTGGATGATATTTTGGAAGGCATCTGCCGACTATTGCCAAACCCATCAAAGCCTGATCCAAACTGGAGCTCTGAATCCCCTAACCCCAACACCAGTTTTGGACCATATAGGATTTTTAATATAGGCAACAATTCTCCTGTCAAACTGATGAGCTACATTGAGATCATCGAAAAAGAAATTGGCATAAAGGCCAAAATTAATTTTTTACCCATGCAGACTGGCGATGTACCTTCCAGCTATGCAGATGTATCAGCTTTGCAGGAAGCCATCGACTATAAACCGACTACTCCGATAGAAGTAGGTGTCAAAAATTTCGTGAATTGGTACATGGAGTATTTTAAAGTTTAAATTTGCGCAAAAAAGCGGTTAAGTCATGAAAAAAATACTAATCACAGGGGGAGCTGGTTTTATTGGCTCTCACGTAGTTAGACGGTTTGTTACGAATTATCCGGATTATCAGGTTGTGAACTTAGATAAACTCACGTATGCTGGGAATCTCAAAAACCTGAAAGATATAGAGTCAGCTTTAAATTACAGATTTGTTAAAGGAGACATTTGCGATTCTGAATTAGTCACTAAATTATTTGATGAGTTTCAATTTGATGGTGTTATTCATCTAGCTGCAGAGTCACATGTAGATAGATCTATCAGTGATCCTATGTCATTTGTTAATACAAATGTAATCGGCACAGTTACATTGTTAAACGTGGCTAAAGATTTTTGGGCAGGTAAAAACAACTGTCGATTCTATCACGTCTCAACCGATGAGGTTTATGGGTCGCTGGGTGAAACAGGATTTTTCCTTGAAGACACGCCTTATGATCCTCAGTCTCCTTATTCAGCGTCCAAAGCATCTTCGGATCATTTTGTTAGGGCATATAAAAACACTTATGGACTTCCTATTGTAATTTCAAATTGCTCAAACAACTACGGGTCACATCATTTTCCTGAGAAATTGATTCCTCTCACAATCAATAACATAAAAAACAACAATCCAATCCCTGTTTATGGAAAAGGAGAGAATATCCGAGATTGGCTTTATGTGGAAGATCACGCCAGAGCCATTGATGTTATTTTTCATACCGGGAAGAATGGGGAAACCTACAACATAGGGGGCTTCAATGAGTGGACTAACATTGATTTAGTAAAAAAGATGTGTGAGTTAATGGATCGTAAACTTGGAAGAAGCATTGGGGAGTCGGAAAAGCTAATAACCTTTGTAACAGATCGAGCGGGTCATGACATGCGATATGCTATTGATGCTACTAAACTTCAAAAAGAACTTGGCTGGGAACCATCACTGCAGTTTGAGGAGGGTATCGAAAGGACTATAGATTGGTATTTAGCCAATGAGGATTGGTTGAAAGACGTAACCTCAGGGAATTACCAAAATTATTATCAGAAACAATATAATTCATGAAAGGGATCATACTAGCTGGAGGGTCAGGTACGAGACTCCATCCGTTAACTCTAGCTGTCAGCAAGCAAATTCTGCCGGTTTACGATAAACCGATGATTTATTATCCATTGTCGGTTCTAATGCTTGCCGGTATCCGTGAGATATTGATCATCTCAACACCGCGAGATCTTCCCCTGTTTGAAAATCTACTGGGGGATGGTAAGAATTTGGGTTGCCAATTCTCTTATGCTGTTCAAGAAAAACCAGAAGGATTAGCGCAAGCATTCATAATCGGCGAAGAGTTCATCGGGAATGATTCAGTAGGGTTGATTTTGGGTGATAATATATTCTATGCCTCTGGTCTTTCTAAAAAGCTTCAATCGTGTGTCGACCCGCAGGGTGGAATTGTTTTTGCTTACCGAGTAAATGATCCAGAGCGTTATGGAGTTGTGGATTTTGATAGCAATGGAAAAGCATTGTCAATTGAAGAAAAACCTGAAGAGCCAAAATCAAATTATGCTGTGCCGGGACTCTATTTCTATGACAATGATGTCGTGGAAATTGCTAAAACGATAGAACCGAGTTCTCGAGGCGAGTTAGAAATAACGACAGTTAATAATGTTTACTTAGAAAAAGGGCTC
Source organism: Cyclobacteriaceae bacterium (assembly GCA_049115815.1). GTDB lineage: Bacteria > Bacteroidota > Bacteroidia > Cytophagales > Cyclobacteriaceae > Marinoscillum. The sequence continues at coordinate 374,266 of JAGDZO010000004.1, forward strand.
TTATCTGTGGAGAAACTTGACAGAGGTACTGCATGGCTGGACACTGGGACTTTTGAATCGTTGATCCAAGCTGGATCTTTTGTTCATGCGATAGAGGAGCGTCAAGGAATGAAGATCGGCTGCATAGAAGAAATTGCTTTCAAAATGGGCTTTATTGATGAAGAAGGCCTTCTTAAAGTTGCTGCACCTTTATCAAAAAGTGGGTACGGAGACTATTTGAAAAGAGTATTGACTTTAAGGTGATGATATTAAGAGAAACAGAGAACAAAGATTGTAAATTGTTCACTCCGCGAGTCTTTGAAGATGAAAGAGGGTATTTTTACGAAGGGTTCAATAAAACTGCATTGAAAGAAAATCTGGGAATAGATTTTAATTTGGTTCAAATCAACCAATCAATGTCAACTAATGGTGTATTGAGAGGATTACACTTTCAACTACCCCCTTTTGATCAGGCAAAGTTGGTTTCAGTAATAGAGGGTGAGGTCATAGATGTTGCCGTTGATTTGCGTGTAGACTCATCGTTTTTTGGTCGTACTGAGAAGGTAATGCTTACCTCGGAGAATAAAAATCACTTTTACATCCCAAGAGGTTTTGCACACGGTTTTTTAGTGCTGTCGGATTACGCAAAATTCATGTACGGAGTTGATAATTTTTATTCACCCGAGCATGACTCAGGAATTATTTATTCTGATAAAGATTTGGACATTGATTGGGGGACAGATTTAAGTGAATTCATTGTTTCCAATAAAGATGCAGTTTTACAAAAATTTAAAGATTTCAAATCCCCATTTTAAAGTATGTTAAAGAAGAAAGTATTAATAACAGGAGGAGCAGGATTTCTTGGATCTCACTTATGTGATCGATTTATTTCTGAGGGGTATTCAGTAATTGCAATGGACAACCTCCTCACAGGAGATATTAATAACATTGCTCACTTGATGGGTAACCCAGATTTTGAATTTTGCCACCATGACGTATCAAAATATGTGCATGTTTCTGGAGATCTAGAATACATTCTCCATTTTGCCTCACCAGCGAGTCCTATTGATTATCTCAAGATGCCAATTCAGACCATGAAAGTTGGGTCTTTGGGTACCCTTAATTGTCTAGGGTTGGCTAAAGCAAAAGGAGCAAGAATGCTGATTGCATCCACATCTGAAGTTTATGGTGACCCTTTGGTTCATCCGCAGACTGAAGAGTATTGGGGTAATGTTAATCCGGTTGGGCCAAGAGGTGTTTATGATGAGGCCAAAAGATTCCAAGAGGCCATTACCATGGCTTATCACACATTTCATGGTTTGGAAACAAGGATAGTCCGAATTTTCAATACTTTCGGACCAAGGATGAGATTGGATGATGGTAGAGTTTTGCCAGCGTTTATTTCCCAAGCATTGAGAGGTGAGCCGCTTACTGCTTTTGGGGATGGCTCTCAAACACGATCATTTACTTATGTAGATGACTTGGTAGAAGGAATTTATCGACTTTTGAAAAGTGACTACCCACATCCGGTCAATATCGGAAATCCAGAAGAAATAACTATTAACGAGTTTGGAGAAGAAATTCTCAGACTAACTGGCAGTAAGTCCAAAATATCTTATCAAGCTTTACCAAAAGATGACCCTAAGCAGCGTAAGCCAGACATCACATTAGCAAAGACAATTCTGGATTGGGAACCAAAATATACAAGGTCTGCGGGTTTAGAGCCTACCCTTGACTACTTCAAGAAAAAGGTATTAGTATAATATGGATTTTGAAGTTGGTGTCATTGGGTTGGGGTATGTTGGACTTCCACTTGCCGTGGAATCTGGCAAAAAGTATCCAACTATTGGATTTGACATTGATGCGAATCGAATTCAGGAACTGAAGGAAGGAGTTGATCGAACCTTAGAGATTAGCTCAGTTGAGTTGAGCCAAGCAGGAAATCTTGAATTTACTTCTTCTAAGGAACAACTGGCTAATTGTAACCTGTATATCGTTACCGTTCCTACGCCAGTTGATCAGCATAAAAAGCCAGACCTTACTGCTATCAAAGCAGCATCTTCATTGGTCGGAGGATTGCTAAGCGCGGGAGATATTGTGGTTTATGAATCCACAGTTTATCCTGGCTGCACAGAGGAAGTTTGCGTTCCTATTTTGGAGCGTGAAAGTGGAATGAGCTATAATAAAGATTTCTATTGTGGTTATTCTCCAGAGAGAATCAATCCAGGTGATAAAGTACATCGACTGCCTTCTATATTGAAGGTGACCAGTGGAAGTACGCCAGAGGTGGCGGAGAGAATTGACGGCTATTATGGATCATTTATCCATGCGGGCACTTACAAAGCATCTTCTATTAAGGTGGCTGAGGCAGCCAAGGTGATTGAAAACAGTCAGAGAGATATCAATATTGCTTTTGTAAATGAATTGGCGCTAATCTTCGAGCGAATGGATATTGATACCCAAGAGGTCTTGGAAGCGGCAGGAACAAAGTGGAATTTTCTGAAGTTTAAACCCGGTTTAGTAGGCGGGCATTGTATTGGTGTAGATCCATTTTATCTGACTTATAAGGCGGAGGAATTGGGTTATCACCCGCAGGTGATACTTTCTGGAAGACGAATTAATGATCAGATGGGAGCCTATGTTGCTCAAAAAACGATCAAATTGTTATCTCAGAAGAAGCAATTGAATACTGAAACCAAGGTGCTAATCCTAGGTATCACCTTTAAAGAAAATTGCCCTGATATTCGCAATAGTAGAGTAATAGATATTTATGCTGAGCTAGTAGACTATGGCTTAGATATAGATGTTTTTGATCCGAATGCAGATTCAATGGCAGTAAAAAAGGAATATAACATTGATATGGTCGGTGATATTGATATTGAAAAATATCAAGCGATTATCTTAGCTGTGGGACATGACAGCTTTCTAGAATTACCTTGGGAAACATGGAAAAAAAATATTCCGGTGATTTTTGATGTAAAAAGTGTTTTGCCTAAAGACTTAGTAAATTCGCGGTTATAACATGAAAGACAAAAGTCAAATTAGGCATATAGTTAAGGCCATCACTTGGAGATTTATTGCGTCAAGCACAACATTTTCGTTGGCATTGTTTTTTTTCGGAAGTGCGGAAATTGTGAAGGCATCATGGTTAGCCTTATTTGAAACTGGGATAAAAATCTTGATTTATTATGTGCATGAAAGAGTTTGGTTCAAGATTAATCTCAAAGTAGACCATAAATTACGTCATATTTTTAAAGCGATCACTTGGCGGTTGATAGCATCAGGAACAACATTTGTGTTAGCTTTGCTGCTTTTCGAGGGACACTCCGATGCAATGGAAAAAGCTACCTTTATTGCCTTGATAGAATCAGTCTTAAAAATGATTTTCTACTATGGTCATGAAGAGGCGTGGTATAGGATCAATTTGGGATTGGATAAAAGAAAAAAAAGTAGTTAACAGTGACTAATAATATTATACCTCATCAACATGCAGTTACCCGAAAAGAACGGGAACAACTTTTAGGATACAAGCCGCTTCTTATTTGGTTTGTTGGACTATCTGGTTCAGGAAAATCTACACTCGCAAGCGCCTTAGAAGAAAGACTTTTTTCCGAGGGTATCAAAACTTATATTTTGGATGGAGACAATATAAGATCAGGACTAAATAGAGATTTGGATTTTTCGGATGAAAGTCGTGTCGAGAATATCAGGAGAATTTCAGAAGTAGCAAAACTATTCGTGGACTCTGGGACTGTGGTTTTGACGGCATTTATTACTCCATTTTTAGAGGAAAGGGAAAAAGTTAGAAAGTTGGTTGGTAGTGATTATTTTGAAGTATTTGTGAGTTGTCCTTTGGAGGAATGTGAAAAAAGAGATGTCAAAGGCCTCTATGCAAAAGCAAGAAGAGGAGAGATTAAGAATTTCACTGGTATTGATTCTCCTTTTGAAGAGCCATCAAATGCTGACATTGTTATTGAGTCGCATAAAATTTCAATAGAGACGGGTGTCGATATGGTTTATAAAGTAGTAAAAGATAAAATTAGAATAAATGAGTAATTACAATCTTACACATATCAAAGAGCTTGAAGCAGAGGCAATTTATATACTGAGAGAGGTTTTTGCGCAGTTTGAAAACCCTGCGATACTTTTTTCAGGAGGTAAGGATTCTATTTGTGTAGCCCATTTAGCAAGAAAAGCATTTTTTCCTGCCAAAATTCCATTTCCATTTGTACATGTTGATACAGGCCATAATTTTCCTGAGACAATGGAATTCAGAAATAATTATATCCAAGAATTAGGAGTAAAACTCATCGTAGGATCAGTGCAGAAGTCAATAGACCAAGGTGCAGCTACTGAAGAAAAAGGAAAAAATGCGAGCAGAAATGCCATCCAAACAGTCACTTTGTTAGATACAATTGAAGAAAATGGATTTGATGCTTGTATAGGAGGTGCTCGTAGAGACGAAGAAAAGGCTCGTGCTAAGGAGAGGTTCTTTTCTCATCGTGATGAATTCGGACAATGGGACCCAAAAAATCAAAGACCTGAGTTATGGAATATTTTTAATGGAAGGTGTCATCAAGGCGAAAATTTTAGAGTTTTTCCTTTGAGTAATTGGACTGAAATGGATGTTTGGCAATATATATTGTCTGAAAACATTGCATTACCTTCTCTTTATTTTGCTCATGACAGACAAGTGATACGCAGGAGTAATACATGGCTTCCTGTTTCTGAATTTATCACTATCTCTGAAGACGAAGAAATAGTTACAAAACGAATAAGATTTAGAACATTAGGAGATATCACAATCACTGGTGGTGATGAGTCTGATGCAGATACGCTAGAAAAAATTGTAGACGAAGTAGCTTCTGCGAGGCAGACCGAAAGAGGTAATAGAGAGGATGACAAAAGATCTGAAACCTCGATGGAAGACAGAAAAAAACAAGGATACTTTTAAGACATTGAGAATAATTAATAGATGAGCAAAGAAATCGAAAAACACGATAATAAGGGATATCTAAACATGGAGCTCCTCAGGTTCACTACAGCAGGAAGTGTGGACGATGGTAAAAGTACACTTATAGGTAGGCTCTTATATGATTCCAAATCGATATTTGAAGATCAAATGGATCAAGTAGCTAAGTCTAGTGAGAGAAAAGGGCTTGAGCATACTGACTTAGCTCTTCTCACTGATGGGCTAAAAGATGAAAGAGAGCAGGGTATAACCATTGACGTAGCTTACAGGTACTTTGCTACTCCTAAAAGGAAATTTATCATAGCGGATACTCCGGGACATATTCAGTACACACGAAACATGGTGACGGGAGCGTCAACAGCGAATTGTGCTTTACTCTTAGTTGATGCGCGAAAAGGAGTAATAGAACAGACTCAAAGACATTCAATAATAGCGTCATTGCTGAAGATTCCTCATGTCATAGTTTGTGTCAATAAAATGGACTTAGTCGATTATTCACAAGACACTTTTGAGAAAATTAAGGATGATTACGAAGCTTTTGCTTCTAAACTAGAAGTAAAAGATGTAAGGTTCATTCCTATATCTGCCTTAAATGGAGATAATGTGGTGAATAGGAGTGAAGAAATGGATTGGTACGGGGGCTCCACACTTTTATATACTCTTGAGAACTTACACATTGGAAGTGATCACAATCATATTGATTGTAGATTTCCAGTGCAAACGGTCATTAGACCTAAAAATGATAAGTATCATGATTATAGGGGATATGCGGGCAGAATAGCGTCAGGTGTATTTAAGCCAGGAGATGAAGTAACCGTGATGCCGTCCGGGTTTAGTTCAACCATCAAGTCAATTGATACTTATAATGGCGAGATTGAAGAAGCTTTCGCACCAATGAGTGTGACCATTCAATTAGAAGATGAGATTGATGTAGGTCGGGGAGATATGATAGTGAGGACTCATAATAAACCCACACCAATTCAAGATATTGAAGTGATGGTGTGTTGGTTGAATGGTCAAGGACCAAAAGCAAGGTCAAAATATATTCTTCGCCATACCACAACTGAGGTCAAGGCAATGGTCAAGGAGATTAGTTATAAGTTGGATATTAGCACACTTCATAGAAATGAGGAGGATAAAGATATTTCTGCCAATGATATTTGTAAAATGTCCTTAAGAACAACCAAACCATTACTTGCAGATTCTTATGCTAAGAACAGAATTACAGGTAGTCTAATTCTCGTAGATGAAGGAACCAATGAAACGGTGGCTGCCGGAATGATCATCTAATTTCTAATCCCCCTTTCGGGAGGGGTCAAGGGGTGAGTTTTTGATTAATCAAAGGTTCCCAAACGAATCAATATAACTCTGAATATAATTGAAATAATGCCTGTAAAACAATCCTTAGACGACCTTCTTGTAGTAGCCAAACATGCCGCAAAAAAAGCTGGTGTTGAGATTCTAAAAATTTATGAATCTGGGGACTTCTCAATCGAAGCTAAAGCTGATGACTCTCCCTTAACTAGAGCCGATAAAGCTGCCCATAATGCCATAGCGAAAGAACTAGAGAGCACAGAGTTGCCGATTCTTAGCGAAGAAGGAAGAGACATTCCGTTTGAAGAAAGAAAAAACTGGGACTACTTCTGGATGGTGGATCCTTTAGATGGAACCAAAGAGTTTATCAAAAGAAATGGAGAATTTACCGTGAACATTGCCCTGATTCATCAGGGACAAGTGGTGCTAGGAGTTGTTCAGGCACCTGTTTTGGGGAAAATGTATTGGGCAACAAAGGAAAAGGGTGCTTTTAGAGATGGCGAGTGCATTCAAGTTAATACATTCCATAAAAAGGATGAAGGGTTGAAGGTGGTGGCTTCTCGCTCGCATCTTAATGTTGAAACGCAAGATTTTTTGGATGACTTGAATAATCCTGAGGTGGTTTCCAAAGGGAGTTCTTTGAAACTTCTGATGGTAGCTGAGGGAGCAGCCGATTTGTATCCGAGATACGCCCCCACGATGGAGTGGGACACTGCCGCAGCGCAGATTATTGTTGAAGAAGCTGGGGGCAATGTTAGTATTAAGGACACTGATCAAGATGTTCCCTACAATAAGGAGAACCTTTTGAATCCTTGGTTTTTGGTATCAGGTAGAAGTAAATAATTAATCTATGAGAATTTCAACTTTAATTCTTTGTTTCATAATTACCATATCAGGCTCAACACTTCTGTCGCAGGACATAGATATTCCAACCGATATAAATCCCAGCGAGGTAACTGATCAGCAGTTAGAACGAGCGGTGGATCAAGCCCAGAATAAAGGGTATACTGAAACACAAATAGTTAATTTGGCTAGGGCAAAAGGGATGTCTGAGAGCCAGATATCTCAATTGAGGACAAGAATCTCTCATTTAAAATCCCAAAGTGGGGGTTCTGCACTAGATGAGGCTCAATTGAGAAGCGAGCTTGATTTGGGGATGGACTTTGAGGATTTGGATATTTCAGATTTAGACAATGATGAAATAGGGGGAAAAATATTTGGAGCAGAAGTATTCAGTAATAGCGCTTTAAATTTCACACCAAGTGTCAATATACCAACACCAGAAAATTATATTTTAGGAGCAGGAGATGAGTTGATCATTGATATTTGGGGAGCATCAGAAAAGACCTATCAACTGATTATTGGACCAGAGGGTGTTGTTAAAATTCCTAGTTTGGGGCCGGTATTTTTGAGTGGCTTGAGTATAGAAGAAGCTTCTGCAAGATTATTAAAACGACTAACTAAAATATATGCGGGACTCAATGACTCTAGTTACGGTAATCAAAACACTTATGGACAAGTCACCTTAGGAAGAATTCGTAGCATCAAAGTCAATGTCATTGGAGAGGTGAAAAACCCAGGAACCTATACCATTTCATCTATGAGCACTGTGCTTCATGCTTTATTTAGAGCAGGTGGGCCTGCAAGAGATGGTACCTTTAGAGATATCCAAGTATTTAGAGAGGGCAAATTAATCTCAACTTTCGATGTGTATGATTTTTTATTGAAGGGAGTCATTAAGAGCAATGTCTCACTCCGAGACCAAGATGTTATCAGAGTATCTTACTACGGTAAGCGAGTGAAAATTATTGGAGAGATTAAAAATCCAGCCATTTACGAAGTAAAGAATGGTGAAAGTCTCCAAACGATTATGAACTATGCAGGAGGTGTCACTGAAGAGACCTATACCAAGCTGGTGACCATTAGGAGAACAACTGAAAATGCAAGAAAAATATTGACGATTAAAGACGAAGAATTCGAAAAATTTGAATTGCGTTCTGGAGATGAGATAAAACTTTCTCGCATTGCAGATATTTATGAAAATCTGGTTACGATAAAAGGGTCTGTCTATCGTCCAGGAGAATATGAATTCACTGAGGGACTTAAGCTGTCAGACTTAATCGTAAAAGCGGAGGGGGTTACAGCAGACGCATTTCGGGAAAGGGGACAGGTCACGAGATCTAATAGCGATTTAACGTTAAGAAATATTCAGTTTAATATTGACAGTGTGCTTTCTGGCAGGTCTGATTTTCAATTACAAACGAATGACGTAGTTAATATATCATCCATTTTTGATTTACAGTCGGAAAGACGTATTAGAGTTCAGGGTGAAGTAAGAAATCCACAGTCTTTTATTTTTCAGGATGATTTGACTGTTGAAGATGTCATATTAAAGGCCGGAGGTTTCAAAGAAACAGCTGCAAAGTCATTTGTTGAAGTTGCTAGAATCGTAACCGATAAAAGTGATATAGATAGATCTTTGACGTCTGAACTTTTTACTTTTCCGATCAGTGAAGAATTACTTATTGGAGCCGGGGCCTCTAGTTTTTTATTGAAACCTTTTGATTTAGTGACCATAAGAAGAAGTCCTATATATAGTTCTTTAAGTACTGTTGAAGTAGAAGGAGAAGTGCTGTATCCGGGGAAATATGTCATAAACAAAAGAGATGAACGGATATCTGATGTGATCAAAAGATCTGGTGGTTTTACCAATGAAGCATATCCTACAGGAGGAACATTAATACGCCGAACAGAATATTTTGATGATGCAGAGGCGGCCAAAGTTAAAAGATTAAGAATTCAAGGATTAAATGAACTCGAAGAAAACACTGATGATCTTCAAATAAGTCAGAGTGAGGCAATAGCAATTGAATTGAAAGAGATTATTAGTAATCCAGGAGGGAAGTATGATTTGTTTGTTCAGGATGGGGATATCATTAGTGTTCCTAAAGAATTACAGACAGTTCGCGTGAGAGGAGAAATTCACTTTTCTAGTAATATTTCTTTTGATGAGCAAAGAAGTTTTAAAGATTATGTCTCCTCTGCTGGCGGATTCACTTCAAATGCCAAAGCTGGAAAATCCTATATCGTTTATCCTAATGGCAGTGCTGAACGGACAAAACAATTCCTTTGGATAAAAAAATATCCTAATGTAGAACCAGGATCCGAAATTATAATCCCCGCTAGGCCGACAAAAGAAGGAGTAACTCCTGAAAGGTTAATTGGATTGACATCAAGTGTTTTAACAATGCTTTTGATTGTGGATAGATTATCAAGATAATATGTCACAAAGAATATTAATTACTGGATCGGCCGGCTTTATTGGTTTTCATTTATCAAAAAAGCTGTTAGAGGATGGTTTTGAGGTCATCGGAATTGACAATATCAATGACTACTATGATGTTAACTTAAAACTAGACCGCCTCAAAATATTAGAAGGAAACGAAAAATTTGACTTTCGAAAGGTGGATGTTAGCCAGAAGGAGGACTTAACTGCTGTTTTTGAAAGTGGACTTTTTGATGGGGTGATTCATTTAGCTGCCCAAGCAGGTGTTAGATATTCTATTACTCATCCAGACATATACATAGCCAGTAATATTGTTGGGTTTCACAACATGCTTGAATGTGTTCGAACTTATGGGACGAAACATTTTATTTTCGCATCATCGAGTTCAGTTTATGGTGCAAACGCTAAGCTGCCATTTTCCACCAGCGATTCAGTAGACCGGCCAATCTCTTTGTATGCTGCAACAAAGAAGTCAAACGAGTTAATGGCGTATACCTACTCGCATCTCTACCAAATACCCACAACTGCATTAAGATTTTTTACCGTTTATGGATCTTGGGGTAGGCCAGATATGGCATTATATAAGTTCGCTGAAAAAATAAAAGAAGGTAAGCCAATTCAGATTTACAATAACGGTAACATGATGCGCGATTTTACTCATGTAAATGATATTGTCGAAAGCATAATTAGATTAATGCCAAAACCACCTGGTTTCTCCGAAATGAGTCAGGATTCCTCAGGCATTATTGCTCCATATAATTTATTTAATATTGGGTCGAACAATCCTGTCAAATTGATGGAGTATGTGAAAATTTTGGAAGATAAATTAGGTATCGAGGCTATTAAAGAATTTATGCCCATGCAAGCTGGCGATGTAAAAGATACTTTTGCAGATGTAGAGGATTTGATTGAATATATTAGTTACAAGCCATCGACAAAAATAGAGGTGGGCATGGAGGAATTTGTAGATTGGTTTTTGGATTATAAAAAAACGAATATGCTATCATGAGCGATGATATAAGGAATGTGAATCCAGAGCAGACTGAATTTGACTTGCTGCTATTCATAAAGGAATTATGGAATAAGAGAAGAATTGTCCTTCTTATTTGCATCCTATTTTTTGGTATTTCAGTAGTCTATCTTCAAGTGATTGATAAGGAGTATACTTCTTATTCCGAAATGCTACCTAGTTCTTCTTCCGAAAATGGCTCTTCTAGTTTGAGAGGTTTAGGAGGTTTGGCGGGCTTAGCTGGTTTTAGTGTTCCTAGTTCGACTTCAGACATTAATAGCACCATATATCCAGAAATAGTTGAGAGTCTGCCGTTCAAACTTCAACTGTTAGATAGTACACTTTATTTTTCTGAACTTGACTCCACAATTACTATTAGAGATTATTTCGCAAAAATATCTTATCCGACTTGGGATGTAATATTCAAAAAATATACGATCGGGTTGCCAAGGTTACTATTGTCACATTTGAGATCTACAAATTATGATCCGCAGTTAAACTATATTTTCCAAGAAGGTATCTATTATTTGGGTATTGAGGATCGAATTGCTATTGGGGCAATGATTGATAGGGTTTTTATTGAAACCAAAAGAGAGAATGGAATAATATCAGTTACGACTACAATGCCAGATCCAATAGCCTCAGCTCAACTGAATAGAGTGACCGTACTATTACTCAAGCATTTTATTACCGAGTATAGAATAAATAAGGCGAAAGAGAGTCTAATGTATATTGAGAAAAGTTATAATGAGGCAAAAATGAATTTTGAACGGGATCAGGAAGTATTAGCATCATTTATTGATCACAATCAAAACGTAACGACATCAATAGCTAGAATTGAGAGGCAAAGATTAGAAAATGCGTATAATATTTCGTTTGATTTATATAGTACTGTATCAGCACGATTGGAACAGGCAAAAATACGACTCAGTGAAGAAACACCCGTTTTTTCAGTAATTGAACCTATAGTAGCCCCAACTAGTCATAGTTATCCTAATTCCACCTCCATTATTTTGATTTCAGTCGTTTTTGGACTCTTTGTTTCTATTTCTTTTTTCTTTATAGACAGTTTTATTAGAATGTGGCTACAGAAGTATTCTTAAAAGGTTATCATGAGCGAGGAAAAGTCTAAAATTCCCAATTTTTATATTCTTGGAGCTTCAAAAGCAGGTTCTACGTCCTTGAATTATTACCTTGATCAGCATCCAAATATATATATGGGTTCAGATAAGGAACCAGAGTTTTTTCAGAATGATCAGGATTATTCTAAGGGGTTAGATTGGTACCACAATACTTATTTTAGGAATGCAGATTTCAATTATCCGGTGGGTGAAGCTTCTGCATCTTACTTGTATTACTCCAAAGTTGCTGAACGACTGAGTTCTTTACCTGTAGCAAATCAGCGATTTATTGTGATTATGAGAAATCCGATTGAAAGAGCATATTCACAATATTGGCACCAAGTTCGTCGGGGTGAGACAAGATCATTTCAAGCAGCTATAGACGCAGAATTAGCGGAAATCAGTCTGAATAAAGAGGTCATATTCGAATTTCCTCCTAAGAGTTATTATTTGGGCCGAAGTTTATACGGCGCTCATATAAAGAATTATTTGAGCTATTTTAAAAAGGAACAATTCCTTTTCTTGTTTCTAGAAGAGCTAAAACTAAATCCTGAATCTGTTTTTGATAAGATATGTTCATTTCTTGGCGTCCAGGAGTATCACGGATTTTCTACTAAAAAAGTATATAATTCAGGGGCCACTAGCCCAATTTTAGTTCAAATGAATCGTTTGAAGAAGTCTTCAATTGGCAGAGTAATAAGGAGGTGGGATGCGGGTTTCACTAGTTCTTTAAAGCGAACCGTTCTAAATAATTCTGCTCTTTTTTCAAATAGGGAAAAGTATCCAGAAATGAATTCAGACTTGAAATCAAAATTGGAAGAATTCTTCAGCGAAGACGTTCAACTTTTATCCACTTTGCTTCCTGATGATGGGTTTTCTCCGAATTGGTTATCTCAGGAAAAATAGACATGGCAACAGAACTGCACCAAATAACGGTTGGAATTAAGACTTTTTACAGAACCGATAAATTGGAGGATACCCTAAATGCGTTAATAGGCAAATCATTTTCTCAGGTAATTATCGCAGATGATGGCGAAATTGATGAGGCCAAGGATTTGCTATATGACAAGTACGCGGAATTACTTCCTCTTAAGGTCCTTAGGCTTCCACATGACACTGGTTTGCCTTACGGGAGAAATAGAATGATTGAAGCGTGTAATACACCTTACTTTTTAATGCTTGATGATGATCAAGTAATTCCAGATAATATTAAAGTACTGTTGGATATTTTGCATGGAGATTCTGAGTTAGGGGGAGTATCTTGTTTTTGGAATGAATATGGGCACATAGTTTGTAGAGCGCATAATTTGCATATGATTCACGGACATTTGATAAAGGATAAAGGCCGTGATCAAATTAAGAGGACAATTGGACAAACAGCTTATTTTTTAATGGATTTTATTCCAAATTCTACTTTGTACCGTAAAGAGTGTTTTGATGAAATTAAGTGGGATGAAGCTATTAAGATTGGCTCAGAACATGTTGATTTTTACATGGCGCAAAAACAACTCGGGAAATGGAAATTTGCAGTTACACCCGATGTAATCATTAAGCATTACCCAAGTATTGGTACGGGCACATACGAAAAAAAATTTCGCCATCAGAATGAGCGCATAAAGAAGTACAAGCAATATGTACTAAAAAAATGGCAGTTTAAAGATGTGCTTAACGGGGAAGGTTTATTGATGATCAATCGAGGTGTCAAGAAATCTGTTATTCATAAAATTGTAATTGGAAATAGATTGACAAGAATAGTTCTGCTCGGATTCTTTAAGATTCTAGAAAGTTTCAAATTGATTTGATCTAGTCCATGAAGGGAAAGAAAAAACAGTTTGCCAAGGATTTTCTGAGTTATGGTTTAGTTGAAAGCATAGGTAGAATTGCAAGTATTTTTCTACTTCCAATTTTGACAAGAACTCTGTCAGTAGAGGAGTTTGGATCAATTGACCTGATATTTGTTTTAACACTTTTGCTAGCTAATGTTTTTCAACTGTCCTTAACTATTTCGTTAAGCAGGTTTTTAAGAGTTCATAAAGGAGAAAAAACACCGCTTTATTTTACCCTGACAGTATTTATAACATTATTTAGCATAGTGTTGATGATACCACTAATCATTTTCTCGGATGCGATTGCATCAGTGTTGGTTGATGATAGCAGATTCAGTTTTTATTTGGAAATCTCAATATTGGCCGCCTTTTTTATGGCGCTATCAAACCTATCACAATTACTATTACGAAGGAGAAGACAGATATTTCTTTTTGGCACCATGAATATCGCTTACGTATTTTTATATGTAGGGCTCTCCTTATTATTCGTTCTCCAATATGATCAAGGGGCTCTTGGTGTGTTTTATGGATATCTTGCGGCAAATTTCCTGAAGTATGTAATGGGACTGCTGTTTACTTGGTCAGACTTTGTGTTTCGATGGGATAAGGAAGGTTTAGTAAGCTCTTTAAACCTTAGCCTTCCTTTTTTTCCTGGATCCATTGCGAACTGGGCAAATAGTCAATTAAATCGTTTGATTATATTGAACATATTGGGTCTCACTGCAATGGGTTTTTTTGGGGCTGCAAGTCGAATTTCGAATTTGATCAATTTTTCGGTTCAGCTTTTCAAAAAAACATGGCAACCACATGCCGTTGAGTTGATTCAAGAGAAAGAGGATAATGAAGTGTTCGCAAATATGCTCATTTACTATTTCGGGTTCTATATCACTTTGGGGGTAATGTTTATTCTTGTATCTCCATTTCTCATAGATGTAATGCTTCCAGAAGTATATTTTGATGTTTATACTATAGTGCCTTGGCTTGCAATGGGACAGATAATTCATTATTCATCAAGTATTTTAAATGTTGGGACTATCATAACATTGAAAACAGGAGTAAATGCTAGAACATCTGGAATAGCTCTGATTTCAAACGTTACAGGAGCTATTGTTTTGGGGTATTATTTTGGAATATTGGGGGTGTCAATATCTTTTATGTTATCGGAAATTTTATCTCGAATTTATATGATAAGTCAGACTCAAAAATTGGTGCGTATTGATTTCGATACTAAGCTAGTAGCCAAGTTAGTTTTACTTTATATTTTCGCTGCTCTAGCTTTTATCTTATACCTACATATATATCCATTCACTCCTCTGCATTATCTGTTAGTAGCGATAACACTGTGTGTATTGTATTTTGGGGTTTTCTACGTCTTATTAAAAAAGAAACACAGCGCTTTTTTTGAGTATTTTATTAATCTACTTTCGGCTCGATTTGGAAAAGCGAATAGTTAGAAAATTTCTGATTACTTCATAAAGTTTATTTATTGTTTGCACATGCGTTGTTATTCAAGGAAGAAAAAAGGCAATGTATGATCGAATTTCATTTTGACTAGGCACGCAATAATTTTGGTGATTGACCAAGATTAATTCTTTCATCAAGAAAATTGTTGACATTTGCACCTTGAGTGATTTATGGAGCTTGCGGTGGATTAGACACTTAAATTTGCAAAGCTTGATTAATTTATTTTCAAAAAACGTGATGATTATGAATTTATCGTTAAACACAAAAGGAATAATCAATCTAAAAGATTTCAGAAAAGCTTTAGGTAAGTCTTCAGCAAATCATTCAAAACATGAAAGTCACATACATCTCATATAAAATTGAGAATAAGTCTTATTTGGTCAAAATCAATAGAAAGAGCGGAGGGATTAACCATTTTTACCATTTTCTACTTGATTTTATTTGGCCTTTCTATTACTCCATGGAATTTTATGGAGTAGCTGGAGGGAAGGTGTCTTCATTTTTCACTAATGATGAGGAGGCGCTATTTTTCAACGATCATTTCTTGCAGATTTTTGGCACGAATATTCAGAAAAGTAATTTTCAAATATTGAGAACTCGTTTATTGAAATCACCACTAACTATTGTAGGCTTTAATTCTAAAAGAAGAGATTACTATGAAATATTTTTGAATGAGGCCGATTTTCGTTTGAGCCAGAGGAGATTGAGAGAGTTCATGCTATTATCTTTAGGCATTAAACAAAGACATCAACAGCCTTTGGTCGTTCTAATAGAAAGAAAGGGGAGCGTGGCAGGGGGAGGTGCAGCAAGACGAGCTATCGTTAATCATGATGAATTGAGGCATAAACTGCAGGCTAGCTGCGATTCTTCAGGAGTGATATTTAGAAATGTCGAATTAGCCTCAATGACATTTAAGGATCAAATTGACCTTTTTGGAAACGATAATATTACAATCATAGGTCAGCATGGAGCTGGGTTGGTAAATATGTTATGGTTAAACAACTCAAATGGGTGCATTATTGAACTGATGGGAGAAACAAAGGAACATTTTAAAAATTTGGCCAATGACTTAGGTATTGAATACCATCGAGTGTTTTGTAAAAGTAATAATGTTCAAGCCTTGAATCGCGAAGAAATTGTTGTGGACATAGAGAAGGTGTTGAATTTGATTTAATTACCCACTAATCATTAATGATAGATGAAGTTTAAAAAAAGAGTTAAGGCAATTATTAATGCTATTAAAATTGCGAACAAAAAGAAGATATTTTGTATTGGTCAGAATAAAACAGGAACCACCTCGATCAAACAAGCTTTTAAGGAGATGGGGTATGTAGTGGGTGTTCAGAGACAAGCTGAAGAACTCATGCCTGAATACTTGGATAATGACTACAAGAGAATTATTCGATATTGTAAAACAGCACAGGTTTTTCAAGATTTCCCATTTAGTTTCCCAGACACATACAAAATTATGGATAAGGCTTATCCAGGCAGCAGATTTATTCTGAGTGTAAGAGATACTCCTGATCAGTGGTATAATTCTTATGTCAGATTTTATACGAGACTTGCTTATGTCAAATCTGGCTTAGACAAAGAAAAGGAATCGATTGTTAGTGCACTAAAATCTGCCACTTATATCAGCAAGGGCTGGTTATGGGAGTTTCATAAGAAGAGGTTCGACGTGAGTGAAGCGGACCCTTTTCCAAAGGAGCAAATGATGCGCGAATATGAAAAATATAACGAAGAGGTAATTGAGTATTTTAAGGATCGAAAGGATGATTTGCTGGTTCTCAATGTATCGGCCAAGAAAGATTTTTCAAGATTCTTGAGATTTTTAGGAACCAAATCAAATCTCACTGATTTTCCATGGGAGAAGAAAGCTGAAAATTTAACTCCTTCTTAAGTTAACAATGTGTATCCAAAATAATGGATGAGTTTCTTTTCACTTCAAGAAACTGAATTAATTTGTAAGCTTCCCATTTTTAAGCCTGGCTCAAATGGAGGAAAAATCAGCCTAATTGTTTTTATACTCTCTTGGCAAAATTTGCCAATTTCTTATTATTTCCTTTAATATTAAAAAGTCTTTGCATTATCTTAAAAAACAATTGATTTTTTGATTTTCGCAAGACAGTTTTATTTTTTCTTGGTATCCACACTCTTTGTTGAGATTTAAATCGATTAACTATTTTTCCTATCTCATGATAATTTGAGAGTATTATAACAGATAGTTGGTTGTAAGCTCCCTGTACAAACGGATCTAACCCATCAGTTGGAAGACTGCATAATAACAGCCGTGTGAATTGTGAGGTTCATGACTACCCGTACCCACAAGGTTCTGTGAGAGTTTTAGAGATCCCCTTTACCTACTTGACTAGCGTTCGTGGTTTTAAGGAACTCTATTAGTTCCGATGTAAATTTCTTTGCTCCCTTTTCATTCAAGTGATCAGAATTAAAGTAAAGAGAATCTGGATAGTTAACTGTCGTTTTATCAAACACAATATGGTTAATATCATGCTTTTTGGTTAGATCAACATATTTTTCCATTATGGCAATAGGAATATTCCTCAGATATTGATTGTGAACTGGATTGCTAACCATTATTAATTCAGTTTTCTTTGAATCACATAATTCAACAATAGAGTCTAAATAATTAACTGCGAATTCTGAAACCCCTAATTCGTTTCCATTTTCATAATAATGCCTTTTTATCGATCCTATAGAATCACTAAGGTCACTTCCATTTTTGTTAGAGTAACCGCCGATATAATTAATGTGATCTTTCTTAGGGTAGAAAGCGATTTGTTTCCATAAAGTTTTGTAGAAGGCTAGGAAGTCTATTGAAATTTTGTTGAATTCTTGAATTGGATAGCTTCTCTCAAAAATTTCATATGACCACTTTTCATGTGAAAATTTCCAATCATTAAACTGAGAAATATTATGAGGGGCAAATCCAATAATTATGGTATCGGGGATGTATACGTTAAATATTTTTTTCAATTTCCAATAGGTCAACACAAAAGGTTCACCAGTTTGAGATATGTTTTGTGAGTCATGAAAATATTTAGGGTTTAAACTCATCATAGGATGCGAATCACCCACGATGAGAACTTCACTTTCTTTAATTGGAATAGATTGATGAGTGTATAAAAAGTAGTTAATTGTAATATTTACCCCAAAATATAAAGTGGGGATTAACTTAAAGACAATTGTTTTGTTCAAGAATCGCTGCATAAATTAAAACTGAAAATAGATGAATTGTTGCTCCCCACCACTAAACCAAAAAATTGCAATGATAATGACATAATACAGCGCATACATGAAGGGCCGTTTCCATTTACTACCTATATGAGCCAAGGCATACTGACCCTCTCTTCCAAACCATTCTATTAGGATAAAAACTATAATTAAAAGAATGACTGATTTTGGACGAATTTCAGGGAATGAAAATAGGGAACTCGAAAATATTTCAGAAGTATAACTGATCGCATGACCAATATTATCTGCTCTAAAAAATATCCAAGCGATTACGGTAAGTCCAAACGTAGAAAGCATTCGAATGAACTCGATTGGAGAAGGCAGAAATTTGTCTTTGGCTATGATTTCAATATGGTTTCTATTGTTACCTA